>NZ_JBPAXW010000002.1:0-767107 GCF_050877045.1 Nitratireductor sp. PBL-C9 | reverse complement strand
GAAACGGGATCTGCCGCTCCGCTCGCTCGCGAGCTCCGCGTCAGACCCCGTCAATAGCCCCGGCCATATCGGCCAAACCCACCGCCAGAGTCTCCGTCAAACTGGATAAAACTTGGGGGCAACGTCACTCGCACCCGCGCTGCTGGGATGGTCATCGCCGCAGCGCGGGCGGACGGAGGGAGTTTCTTCGCAGAAAAGGCAAACATCAAACGCAACGATTTCAAAAATACGTCAAGCCTGTCGGCGACCCCCACTAGATGTAGTCGCGCTCGACTCGGTAGTCTTTCTCAATTCTCTCAACCAAAAGGGGGGCACTTGGAAGTAAAGGGCCCTTAGGATACTTTTTCTCCTCTTCGGTCAGGGGGCGCTGCACCTTCCACTGTTTATCCCCTGACCAGAAAAACCACATTGTGTCATCACCTTTGAGATTATTCGTCGATCTAAAGGTGGGAAATGCACTCAGGTGAGATGGAATCGGCACGTTTGCAACCAAATTTACCAAACCTTGTTTCACAGCATCCTGAACCAGGAAGGTTGAAATGAATTGGGGCTCTTTTGAAACGACGGTCGAGAAGTCTATTGGCGGCTCAGTGAAAAACTCCCGGAAGATCGCGACAACAAATTTCCACTTGGGATGTGTGTGTGTGACTAAACCGTAACAAACCCCTTCGGAGGTCAAAACCTGGAATACGTCTCCAATTTGCACGGTTTTACGCTTCAACATCATCAATTACTCCACCGATAATCAACGCTATCGAGCAATTCTTTTCCTCGAATTAGCGATTGTTCATAAGCCGTAGGATTTTTGGTTGCGGAAATGGAATTGAGCTTGTTGAGCAATGTGCCACCGTCTTTGCCCAGTCCATAATAATTGATCAGAGTCTGCTCAACCGCCCTCGCCTCCGCGCGTGACAAATTATCAAGGCCCGCGATTTGCTCAATTTCAATGCCCTTGGTGCGCAAGTGCTCCGCACCCCGCCAGGCCACATCATCCGTGATTCCGACATAGCGGGTAGTTCCATCGACAACACAGCTATAGACGCAGGTCTTGCCGCCTACCGTTGCTGTATTTTTACCCGTCCTTCCGACCAGGTTACCAACGCTACTCCAAAGCGCCCCCCCCTTGGCTTTGAGATAGTCAGCGACCTCCTTCCAAACGCCCCATCCAGCGACGGTGCGAAGCCCCTTTACGCCTTTGACGACAACAAATTTTCCAACACCTTTCGCGACTGAACCGGCGGGGGAGCCAAAATTGAAGATCCCATCAGCCGTCTCGACGCCGCCATACCTGATATCGACCCTGGCCACCCTCTCGCGCGCACGATCGACAAGCCGGTTCGCCTCACCAAGATCGTAATCTTTGATCTGTTGTTCGACCAAGATGGACAACTCAGTCGCCCCGACATCGTCAGCACACAGGAGGTATGAAAAATAGGCCTGCTCCAACTCCGCCACGATGGCCTTGTAACGTGTACCGTTCTCGAACGTTGGCTCCCCGAAGATTATTAGTTCAAGCGCCGCTGCATATTCCGGCTGCAGCCTGCGGATGTCTTCCTCCGCCTTGGCGACGAGATCTATTGCGGCTTGCTCGCCACCTGCCGTATCAACCGAGCCATTCCACATCACCTGAAAGTAGCAACCCGAACCGTAGGGGCCGCAATCAATCCGGATTGCCGGCTCCCCCTGTGAGAAGTCGATGTTGACGCCCTGCGCAACTGCAACCCGCACTGCCAGAGGCACACTGGCCGGCGAGCCGTAGAAATCGACGGCGCCGTTCCAGTTCTGCTGCATCGACACCAGAGACTGCACTTCCGGAGATCGCAGCGCCTCTCCCGCCTGATCGGTGGTAAAGCCACTGGCCAGAAGTCGGCGGAAGTAATCGACACTCTCCGGGCCCTGCGCGGCAATCGTGTCCGGGACAATGGCATTCACCGCCCGCACATAGTCCGCGATCGCCTTGGCGTTCTTGCTGAAGGCGGCAAGGTCTCGGACATTGAGATCGCCGGAGAGTTTTGTGTGCGCATCCCTTGTGACCTCCTGCCAGCTGGCCGCATCCCGGTTCACGGATGCGATCAGCTGTTCGGCCACGGCCCTGTCGGCATCGCGAATGGTGACGCCGAGCATGCCCGCAGCATCAAGCGTCGTGCGCGTCTCGCCCTGCCTGTCCTTCTTCTCGTAGGAGAAGCCGACCGTATCGACCGCGCCGCCCTTAAACCCGACGGTGCCGCCGACATTGCCGTAACGGTCCATGTCATGATTGTCGGAGACTGTGAGCGTCCCGGTCTCAAGCAGAATGTCGCCGTCCGTCGCCTGAAGCAGCGTACCCTGGAGAAGGGTATCCTCCCTGACGACCACATCCAGGCTGTCGCGTGCAATGACGGAGGACCCGGACGACCAGCTTTTCGCGCCGTCCTCCTTCGAGCCGGAAATCGAAAATGCGGAGGGATTGAGCCCGACGCTCAGACCAAAGGAAAAGCCGTCGCGCCACCCTTGAGCCTGGGGCGAGAGAACCGCCAGGTTGCGATTGACATCAAGGGACACAGTCTTGCCGGAAACATTGCCCCCGGCAATGGTTGTGTCCCGCCCCGAGGTCAGCCGGACATCGCCGCCCGCTGCGACCCCCGCATTGGTCAGAACTTCGTCATAACCTTTCGACTTGCCGACATTTACGCCGAGCGAACCCGGTGACAGCGACATGCCAAAGGAGGAGGACTTGTCCCTCGCATAATCGACCAGCGCCGCCATCAGGATATCGCGCTCGGCTTCGACCGTGACATCCCCGCCCGCGATCAGCTTCGTCCCCTGGTCGAGAACAGCGTCGAGGCCGGCCCGCATGACCACATCGCCACCAGCCACGAGTTCCGAAGCCATGCTTTCCGACCAGCCCTGCTCCTTCTTCCAAGAAGAAATGGTGAGCCCGACCGTCGAGAGCACAGAGCCGGGCGTGATGCCGCCATCGGTCCCGCGGAACTTGCCGAGGGGGTCAACGCCCCTGGTCAAGCCATCTGTAAGCCCCGCTGAGCCACCATTGATGCCAAACTTCGTGTAACCATCCCTGATCGCCCCGCCGAACACCGACGCGCCACCCGTCACGGTGTTGACCGCCGCCAGTCCGGCCGCCAGACCACTGTCGGCATGGGCAAGCCTGGCCAGTGACTGGGTCAACGGGTTGAGATCTGCAAGACCGGTCAAGACATCGTCAGTCGAGCCACGGTTCAACGCCGCGTCAACCGCACCGGAGCCGGGAAACGACAGGCCTATATAGAAGCCCTTCTCCGTGAACCAGCGCGCATCCTGCGCTGCAGACAGGCGGATGTCCTCGTCCGCCAGCAGCATCAGGTCGGAGGCCGCAGCGATCTTCACGCCGACGCCGTCGATGGCCCCGCCGGCTGACAGCGTGATGTCATCGCCCGAAAGACGCGTGCCGCGCGTGTCGATTTCGTTCCAGCCCCGCTTGACGCTGCCCCAGCCGAGGCCCTGGAAGCCCCACGCCCTGTAGCTGTTGACCACTTCGGCCGAGACCGTGCCCATGTCGATGTCGCCACTCGCCTTGACAGCGAGAGCGCCATAGGCCGAGACCATCGCACCGTTGAAGATCGCGTCGGACGCTGCCGCGCCCTCCCTGCGGCAGAGATCACCGCCGTCGCACAGCGAATAACCGGCGAGGATCTTCATATCGCCAAGGAGTGTTTCAGCAGCCGCTTCCTGCGTGGTGATGGCATGCTCGACCACCTTGAGGCCTGACAGGAAGCCACGCTGCCGGTAGTCCTTCAGAAGGTAAGTGTCCTGCAGGGTCTCGAAAGTGACCTCGCCGGCAGCAGCCAGAAGCATGTCGTTGACGGCGCCGATCGAGCCGCCACGATTGGTCAGGTCACCGCCCACGATGACAGTGAGATCCGCACCGGAAGCGATCTGTGCGACATTCCAGTCGGTTCGCGTCGTGCCACAGGCCTTGCCGATGCAGCCGTCCATGAAGTCGACGGCGCGCTTGACCTTCATGGTCTCATTGACAAGGTTCCCCCCGATGCGCAGATCCATCGCACCCGCCGTCGAGATGGCTCCGCCCCGGTTGATCAGATCACCATCCGTCGTCATCAACAGCCTGCCGGCCGAGATGAGGCCAGTGTCGCCCCGGCCGAAGGCGCCTGACGAGGCCCCGTCGGCGCGGAACTGCGTGCCGTGGTCAGCCACCCGCTCATTGAGGAGGTCGCGCACGGTGACCGCGGCAAGATCCTTCGCGACAATCGCCCCCTTGTTGGTCAGACGCCCATCGAGTTTGATGACGAGCTCGTTTCCGGCAACAAGCCCGGCTCCACGTCCGCCGCGCAACAAATCGTCTGCAGGGGGAAGATAAAGAACCGGAACAAGGACGCTGGCGCCATCGACGATACGGGTCTCGTGCCAGACAAGCGGTTCGGTGAGTGTAGCGCGTTGCGCTTCTGTCAGCCCCACGCCGTAGCGCGAACCCGTCGCGTCGGCGAACGCCTGGGCATTTTTGTAAAGCTGCTGTCGCGCTTCCTCATCGCCAAGACCGTCGAGGGTCATGGAACGACCGGAAGCCCGTCGCATTGCATCCGCAAAAGCCGCCGCCTCCGCCACGGGATCAGCAAAGAAGCGAATCCCCGAACCTGCAATGTTCGCGTCGCGCAGCAGACTGGCGGCCTCAAGCGAACCTGTATAGGCCTCAAGCCGACCGAAATCGCTCGGATCTGGGCTCCAGGAAGGCAGAGCGTCGATGGGGCCAAAATCGAGGACCGGAACGTACACGTCATCGAGCACGAAGTCGCCGCCAGCACCGTTATTCAGCCTGCCCCCTTCGATCGCGACAAGATTGCCGGCCAGCGTGCTGCGGTTCGTCGTCGTGTCAATCTTCAGCAGAAGGTCACCGCCCGACTTGATCAACGACCCCACCGAGACTGTCGATTTTCCGACAAGCGTCTTCCTGTGATTGCCGTAGGGTGCGCTGTTGATATCGACACGGCGATTGCCGATCATGATCACGCTTGGAACATTGTCCGGATCAACGCCGAGCGCCTCGAGATCGAGGAGGCTCGCGATATCCGCATTTTCGATAATCTCGATCTGGCCGCTGGAAATGACACCCGCCTGGTATTTCCCTTTGCCTGCATAGGTAACCGTGACAGGAGATTTGCCGCTGGATATGACGACCATGCGCTGGCCGCCCCTCGCGAGAGCGTCGAGCCCCGCACTCTTGAACACGTCTGCGCTGTACGGACTCACCAGCCAGTCAGGGTGGCCCCCTACGGGAGCGTGAAACGCGCCGCTGCCGTTATCCATGAAGCGGCGGCCGCCGCCCCATTCATGCCGATAATGATCGACCTTGTAGGTAAGCGCATCATTGAGCGTACGATCCATCTTGATGGACAGATCGCCAGCCGCAAGGATACGCCCATCCAGATTCTCAAGGCTGCGGCCCTCAATGCGCATGTTCCCGCCAGCACGCACCATTCCGGGAAGGTTCAGCTGGATGGTCCCGGAATATTCATCGCGGGCGGCGCGCATGGTGCCCCAGTATCGGGCTGGCCCACTTGTTCGCTCGGTGGCGTAGAGAATGTTCAAATCACCGAGTTCATTGACATCCTGCGTTCCGCCATCGGTTCCGGCAAGCGCACTGTTGACCAAATCCGTCGCACTGATGTGCAGGTCGCCCGTTGTCTCGATCGCGCCGGAGGTGTTGGTCAGCGTCCCGGATGTGCGCAGTATCAATGGTCCAAGCGCCTGAATACGGCCAAGCACGTTATCCAAGCGTGCGCTTGCTTCGATATTGAGTCCACCGCCCGACACGATCTTCGTGTTGGCGCCGGTGTTTTCAAGTACATCGGCCTTTAGTTCGAACTGACCTTCGGATTGTATGAGACCACTGTTTGCAACAAGGTCCGCCGCAATCAACCGCAGCGTTCCGGCGGATATGATCTTGCCGAGATTGCTAAGATCTCCATTGAGATCCAGCCTCATCCCGGAGCCTCCCGCAATCGGTTCCGGCAAGCGCGCCGTTGACCAAATCCGTCGCACTGATGTGCAGGTCGCCCGTTGTCTCGATCACGCCGGAGGTGTTGGTCAGCGTCCCGGATGTCCGCAGTATCGATGGTCCAAGCGCCAGAATACGGCCAAGCACGTTATCGAGGCGTGCGCTCGCTTCGATATTGAGTCCACCGCCCGACGCGATCTTCGTGTTGGCGCCGGTGTTTTCAAGCACATCGGCCTTTAGTTCGAACTGACCGTCGGATTGTATGAGACCACTGTTTGCAACAAGGTCCGCCGCAATCAACCGCAGCGTTCCGGCGGATATGATCTTGCCGAGATTGCTAAGATCTCCATTGAGATCCAGCCTCATCCCGGAGCCTCCCGCAATGACCCCCGTCGCCGTATTGGTGAGATTATCCGCGTTGACGGCCAGACTGTCGCGCCCACGCAGAATGCCGTTGTTGATGACGGAGCCGTTGGTGACGACATCGATATCCGCCCGGTCGATCGCCCCACCTCCGCTGACGACAAGATTCTTGAAAGCCAGATCGAGCTGCCGGTAATCGAGATCGCTGACCGTTGTGCCAATTGTAAGTGTGTCGGAGGCGGCAGCGTTGAGAGTAGTGGTATCGAACAGCACGTTCGATCCGAGCGCCACATCCGTGCCGACAATCTCCGCCTTCAACGGCGCAATCAGCCAGGAATTGACGAGATCGGCGGTTCGTCCAGCAAGCCGGATTTGCGGCGACTGAAGCGTGGCGTCGGCAACAGAGAGGAGACCGGATGCCTCAAGACCCACGGCCTCACTGGAAGCGGCCAGACCGCTGAAACGCGCGTCACCTCCTGCCTTCGCCGTCAGTGCGCCACCTGCCTTGAGCATAGCAGCCGACTGAAGGTCGCGAACGGTTATGATCGAGAGTTCTTCACCGGTCGACACCCCGGAGGATGCAAGCAGTGAGGCGTCCTCGGCCGCAATCGCAATATTTCCACTTGCTGCAAGGTCACGGTTGATCGAAAGGCGGCGGGCTGCCGTCAAAGCGATGCCACCTGTTGCCTGTGCGGAGACGATCTTCAACGCGCCTTGCGAGGCAACCGACACATCCCCCGCCACGCTGGAAGAGCCTGTAGCCTGCAGATTGCCCGAAAGCACCACGCCCATATCGACATCACTCGACAGCGCCATGATGGAACCAGCCGAAATCGTACCCGCCGATGTGGATACGATGGCGTCGGCTCCTGACACGGGGCCGACACCAGAGAGAGCGGAGATCTGACCCGTGGCGTCATCGTAACGTGTTGCACCGGCGATAATGCGCAGCGTCTCACGCGCCTTCACCACGCCGTCGATCAACACCGTTCGGCCAACGAGGTTCACATCGCCAAGCGGCTGGTCGGCAGGAGCACTGACACCACCACCCGCAATTGTCACATCACCTGATCGGGTCTGCCATGAGATCGTTCCGGCATTCGCATCCACATCTGGAACCCCGGATGAAAGCGTGACATTACCGGTGTTGATGAAACCGCAGCCAATACAGCCCACTCCGTTCGGATTGGCTACAATGACATCCGCTTTCGTTCCGAAAACCTCTGTCATCCCGTTCAGCAACGAGCGGTTCGTGCCCGTCACTTCGTTGAGAATGATCCGCGCGGATCGCCCTCCTGTGAGATTGGGATTGGCTGCCACCGCGCCGCCCAGTACGGATGTCCCGCCCGCACCTGAATTGTTGAGGATCAATCCGCGTGTATCGATGTTGTATTCACGGAACTTGTTGTGGCTGATCCCGCCCTGACCGGGTTTCACGATATCGACTGTCGGCGTTCCGTTTCCCGAGGACGTCACGCGCGGCTGGAATTCGATTGGCGCTGTCGGGTCCGTAATTGTCTGCGCAAAGGCCGGTGTGAACGACGTCGCGAGCGTCGAGAACAGAACGCCCGCCGCTGTCGCCGAAGATATTGATCTTGTGAGCAAGCGCGTTCGCGTGGCGCGGACTACGGCCGTCCGCAGCGCTGAGCCGTTCTGCATATTGTCTGTCCCATGGATTTAATCTGGAAAGGCCTGCCTAGCCCCTACTGCGCACCTGGACGGGTCACCGGCTTCCAGTTCCTCGCCCGCGACTGCGCATCAGCAATTTGCGCCGGCTTCATCGCCCCGGTGACTCGCATGAGCGCATCACGCGCGGCGGGATGTCCGCGCTCGCTGGCAAGATTGTAATAAAGGTGGGCGCGCACCGGGTCTGGCGCAGCGCCTTCGCCACGCTCCAACATCTCACCGAGATTGAACAGCGAAACGGGGTTACCAAACGATGCGCCACGCTCGAAGAGCTTGAGCGCCCGCTTCGGGTCGGCTGCGGTTCCTGTCCCCGAGCGGATCAGCGCTGCCAGCATATTGAGCGCTCCGACATGTCCGGCAGCCTCGGCTTTCGCAAAATAGTCATAAGCGGCTTTGGGATCCCGTTCGCGCCCTGTCCCTTCAAGTGCAAGGCCGGCGCAGTTAAAAGCGCCTTCCGCATTGCCTTGATCAGCCGCCTTGCAAACGAGTTCCGCCCCCGCTGCATAATCCTGCCGTACGCTCTCGGCGCGAAGATACATCAGGCCGAGCCTGTTCATCGCCGCTGCGGAGCCTTGGTCGGCCAAGACGATGTAAAGAGCGCGCGCTTTTTCGAGGTCGACCTCAAATCCCACGCCAAGCTCGATCATGCGCGCCAGATGGAAGCCGGCCTCGCTGTCTCCGTTGTCAAATCCTGCAGCGAACTTCCTGGCTGCTGCGGAATAGTCCTTACTTGCGAGCAGTTCCTTTCCGTCGGTCAGTTCGTTCGCCTGTGCGACGATCGTCGATGCAGAGCCGAGGAACAAAGTGCATAGCGCCGCGCGTAGCGTTTTCCAGAAGGCGTTTCTCATCATCAAAATACTTTCATGCGTAGTGTTACGAACAGTTCCCCGGGCGCATCTCCTTCCTGCCGGCTTCCCGGCTCGCTGAGGAGGCGAAGCGCATAACCTGCGTCGAATGAAAGCGATGGCCCGCCATAGCGGACGCCTATGCCGGCACCGATCCGGTATCCATTGGCGTCGTTGGCAATGTCATGACCAAAGCCAGCATCGAGAAACGTGTATGGATTGATGTGCGACAGGACCGCCGACACCGGGTCAACCGTTTGCGCATTGTCGGCATTTTCACCGCTTGACCCAGTCAGCGAGATTGGCAGGGCAAAGGCCACCTCATTGCGCCATATCAACCCGCTATCCGCCTTGAGGCTGCCATTGGAGAAACCCCGCACCGATGCGCGCGAGCCAATCGTCAATTGATCATCGGAATAAAGAGGATCGGCAGACCACTGCCCCGACAAAGAAGACGAAAAGGAAGCCTTTCCCGGCATGACGTAGGAACCCGAAAACGAGCCCTCCAGCTTGGCGAACTGGCTGTGCGGGGTTTGTCGACCGAGGTCGTCGGGATCAATGCGGGCATGGAAGGTCGGAACGCCCACGGTTGAGGCGATGCGTGCGGACAGGGCCCCATGCTCGAAAAAGCGGCTGTAGGTGAGACCAGCCTGGAGAGCCGAGACCCGTTGATCCGTCAGCCCGATACCGTTGATGTAGCGGTTCTGCTCACGATGCGTAAACGTCATGTCGGCGGCAAGGCGCTGTTTGCGCGAGGCGTGGACGATGTAATCCGCGCCCAGACCAACGTTCCATGTCGCGGTGAACAGCTCGGAGAGCGGGCCAAGATCAGCAGTGTTCTCCGACCAGTCTCCCCGCGCACGCAGTGTTGCGCGGCCCAAGGGGACGGAAACGTCTCCGGCAAGCTCATTTGTGTCGATGCCCGACTTGAGTGTCAGGCCCCAACTGTCGTTGATGCCAACAAGATTGTCCTTCTGTACGGTCACCCCGAAGCGCAGCTTGTCGACACCTTCGATCGATTCCGTATCGTAACCAGCGTAAAGTCGGAACGCGTCCTCAATACGGTTGGTGATTTGAACATGCGAAGTCGCCGGGCGTCCGCCCGGTGTCAGGTCCGCCTTGGCCTTGCTGGAGGGCACCCGGTTAAGGCTGTCCAGCGTGTCCTGTAGTTGATCGACATGGACGACGTCATCTGCCTTGGTCGTTCGAGCAAGAGCAATGCGTACCGATGCCGGCAGCAGAGTCAGCGCGTCCAGATCATCGTCGAGGCCATCCCACCAGGCGGCCATGCGTTCGGTGAACTCGTTTAGTGAATGAGAGCCGACAAGCTCAGCTCCCAGCGACGTCATTCGGGGGAACGGCCCACGATACGGTTTGCGCTCCTCCCTGTAGATAATCTTGTCGATGCGGCCAGCAACGACACGCACCACCAATTTCTGGCTCTTTGCAATATCCTGCTCGGGGAGGAAGGCCTGCGTCGTAACGTATCCTCTGTCGACGTAGACCGCGCTTAACGCCTTCAAAAGCGCTCCGACACTCTCGTTACCCTGGCAGGAACTGGCAAAGGGACGCGCAGCAGCCTCCAAAGCAGCCTGATCGACGAGATCATGTTGCCCCTCAATCCGAATTGCATCAACGGCAAAGCAGGGGGCATCCTCGCTACGAGAGTTATCATCCGCCGTTGGGATCATCAGAGGTGCAGGTTCTTCGTCCCGAAGCGAATGACCTGTCGCCTCGGCTGTTCCGGCCGCCAGCGTGCCCGCGATGGACAGTCCCGCCAGCGCAGCGCGGCAAATGATGGATGGCCTTGGGAGAAGGCAGAGGTGGCCCCACATCCTACTCTCCCACCAATTGGCTGAAGTGCCCGACGGGACGCTTTGCGGTCGTAAGCCCGGTGAGCGGTGCTCGCACAAGTGCGACCCCGCCCGGGACCGTGACGCCATTGCGCGCTTCCAGGACGCCGGCATCAACAATGACGGGTTTGAAGGCTTCAATGGCAATGGAACCGAGCGGCGCGGTCATAACACCCCCGACATCCAGCTCTCCCATCCAGATGCTGGAGCCGCCCCAGAAATTGTAAAGACCGGGCGACCGCCGATAGATGCTCGCGACCCGTGTCCCTTCAATCGTCACTTCAGGTGCCTGAAGATGCAGATCACCGTAAGACGTGACCTGCCCGGCGTTGGAGATCGCATCCCTGGCTTTTAGAACGACGTCTGAATGGCCGTTGATTGCACCGCCAAGCAGAGCGATGTCCGAGCGGCCGGAGCCGATGCAGGAAAGCCCGCACGTCTGGATGAAGGACAGGGAACCGGTAGCAAGCGAACGATTTTCGATCGCGACAGCCTCGATGCTGATGCTCCCGCCAAACCCGGCTGCGTCGCCATTCGCATTGATGGAACCACCGATATTGACGACATTTCCCGTGGCTGTGAGCGTTACGTCGGAGCCGACGATGTAGGCCTGCTGACCCGCGATCCGCTCATGGCCATAGTCAAGGGACGCGTATGTAGTGACCAGACGCTTTTGCCAGAGCGAATACCAGATCCGCTTTCCGACATCTTCTCTGTAAGTCCACTCGCCCGCGGGTGATGCTCCCTCGACGATATCAATCGTGTTCGTGATATCGCCTCCCGCATCGATCCGCGTTTTACCGTTCGCCAACAGCCTGCCGGTGTTGTTCGTGATGGAACCGCTCGCATGGACGTCGAGGTTTTCAGCCGAGGCGAAAACGATGGCGAGCTGATCGGCATGTTCGCTCAAAAGGCGGATATCTCCGGCCGCTTCGAGAGTGACCCCGCCTTTCGACAGAACATTATCTGCATCCCGTGTCGCACCCGACATCAAAACACCGGTATTCGCTATGTCGCCAGACGCCGCCACAAGAGTGAGCGCACCGCTTACTGCCTCCACCGTGACCTGAGATTTGCGCACATTCGAACGCGCCTCTATTTCAGCCCCCTTGATGGTGACATGACGCGCTGCCTTGATATTTGAGGCAATGGCAACCTTGCCACTTGCGTCGATGACAAAATCACCGCTGGCGGCCAGTCCGGAACCTGCATGAGTGACACCCGCACCGTTGTCGGTTGCCAGGATGCGTACTGTGTTGGCCTTCAGTGATCCTCGCTCGGTGATTTCGATCGCCCTGCTGTTCGCCGCCGTGGCGGGAACGACGCTCAACTCACCCCAGCTTTCGAGGTCCGCGTTCGCAAGCACAGCACTGTCGTATTCAACACGGCTGCTTCCGGCATGCAGCAGTATCTCTGATCGCGCACTTTCGGACCTGCTCTCTACGGGGCCGTCTATCCTGATCTCGCCGGCAAGCAATTGGAGGCTCGCCATTGCACCTGACAGCCCTGCTCCCGTGACATCGATGCGTCCGGAAGCCGTTTCCAGAACGACATTGTCCATGCTGACGCCCGGCGCTTTATGGGTCGTGATGGATACGCTGCCGGTCGAAAGCGCCACCCCGCCTGTATTGATGAACACGCCTCCATCGACAACGATGCCGTTCGGATTGGCCAGAATGACGTGAGCGGGAACGCCAAGCACCTCCAGTGCGCCGTTCAGATTGGAGATCCTCGAAGACGTCACTTCGTTGAGGATCGTGCGGGCAATGGCGCTGCGATTGTCGAGGTTAACACCGGCTGCCGGAACCGAGAATTCTGTATAGGTGTTGTGGCTGATCCCTGACGGGCTGGATGGCGCGATCGAGACAGTTGAAACGCCCGCCGCATCAGTGGAAACACTCGTTGCCGTACCCCCATCGGGAACAACCTGCGCCACCGCATCCGGCATTGGCGCAACCAAGGCAACACCAGCAAAGAGCGCCACGCACAGTTTTGGTCGACCTGATACAAGGGGGCTCATCGCGACTGCTCCGCTGCCCGCTCTGCCTTGCGGCCAATACCGAACGGGCAGTTGACTTGCATTACAGAAGGACCGCCGGCGACCCACACAAAATCAAACTCATCCGTCTCCCGCATTGCCTTGGCATCCACGGCAGAAAACGCGCCAATAACAACAATCTTTCCGGGTTTCGCATCAGCCTGCTGCATCAATGCGTGGAACAGCGATCTGTCCTTACGGACGTGGCCACGGCCGGCGTGGACAAGAACGGCAGGATCGGTCTTTGATCGGGCTGCCAAACGCGTATGTAGTGCGATCGCCCGCTCAGCCATGGACAGGTCTCGCATGATCTGCTGCTCGCCGAGCCGGGCCGCTTCCTTGCTGTCGATAAGTTCGCAATGCGCGCGTTTCATCGCGCTCGCCCAGGAAGCACGGACTGCGGTCAGATGCCCTCCCAGCCAAGGCTCGGGCGAGGACACGCTTCCCTCACCGGCGTCCCCCCCTTTGATATCGATCCTCAATGAGAACGCCCTGTCAAAGAGGGCAAGCCAATGCTCGAACGCCGGCCAGCCGCGCTTCCACCATTGTAGTACCACTCCAAGCCCGGCAGCATTTTCCGGATTTTCCCTACGATAACGATCAACCACCGGCTGATCGTCTACAGAAAGAATCTCCACCACCAGACCCGCAGGCCGGCCGCCTTCTGCCAGCATGGACAGCAGGCAAGCTGACGCTCGCGCATGCTCCGGCACGCCATGCACTTCGCCGAACAGAACAACTCCGGCGTCCCGCACCCGCTCTGCCAGGACGTCAAATGTCAGTGTTTCTCCGGTCTTGGTCGATACAACCACCCCAGGACAGTCGGCATATGCGCCCGGATATCCATCGGCCGGCGTTCCAGACGCAGACCACAGTCCAAGAGCTAGAGAGAAAAGTCGCGCGCTCGAGCCAATCTGCATTCCCAATGACCAGCCCGACATCATTGCGCACCCGCCCTGTCGTCTGAGCGGCCGCCCTGGCTGAGTTCGTCAAGACGCTTCAAGCCTGCCGTGATCCCCTTAAGCGACACGGTAACCGGTATTTTTTTCGAGCGTCCATCCTGCAGAGAAGCGACGAGCTTCGCACCTCTCTTCAAGGAAACCAGAAGCGCCTCATTGAGGGCGAACCCGGCGTGACATCCGCTGATATTACAGGTTTCGAATGCTGCGCGCTGGGCCTTCCCCCGATCAATCGTCAACTCGACGCCGCCCGGAAGGTAAACGTTCAGCGGCGCGGACACGATCGCAATCGGCTCACTTTTCTGCAGGACGATGTTGAACAGAAATGCAACATCCCGACCTCCATTAATCGCCTGGGCCTGCTGAAGCCGGCAGGCGCTCGCACCCGTCGCATCCACCTCCCGCACCACATTCACCTGTGCGGATGACCTCGCGCATACAATCTCCCAATCATCGAAACGCTCAGCATGTACAGGCGGCAGGATCTGCGTATTATTTTCGCCTATCTGCTCCGCCCGAGCGGACACACCAGACAGCAAGAGCAAGCCGATGACCGCCACTGCGAAACGCATGTTTCGATTGGAGTTAGACGGCACCATCCGAGAACAGGGCGCGTTTTGGATCAGGACTACACAGACATAAGCACGGCAATATTCTGCCCACACCCAGAGCCGACGCGCTGTATGCATGATAGAAAATCCAATTATTATAAATAATATAAATCAATTAAATTATTTATATTACAATTTTAATTATATAAATTCGAGAAACCTAATTCATCACTATGTATCAGGCTTTCAAAAAATACAGAATACCCTTGTCTAGAATTTTAAATTCACAATTGAAAATGTAATCAAAAATAAGATATATTTATTATCTCTAACTTTATATTCAGTAGAAAAAATCTGTAACATTGTGGCAAATGAAATATTACGGATGGTTTCGTTCAATATTTTACAGACCCTAAAACCATCTGGGAAGATCCCATCGAACTTGCGACCGCATTACAGCGTGCCGCGAGAGATTTTGGCGTTCCGGATTTAGATAACAAAACTGGGCTAGCAAGATAGAAAGCCTCAGCCTGCGGTAAACTCCATACGCTGGCATGATGGTCTTGGCCATCTGGCGATGAATGTCGATGGTGACCTGTCTGGAGGCCGGAATGGGGAAGCACGCCTGCGCATCGCTGGAAGGCAGTGAGGCCGATACAAGGGGAGTTTCCATTGCAGCGCCGCAGCGTTTTTACGTTGCCGCTGATAGGGATTGAAAGCCTGGTTCCATTGGCGCAAACTCTCGCCCAATGGGCCAAGTGACCCGCTGATCGAAAGGCTGCCCAGGGCTGGACTGACGCCCAAGACAAAGGGGCCGGAGGGAAGCACTATTCGCCCCCCGGCAGCTCTCACGGCAGACGCCGCTCCCGCGCCCTACCCCCGCAAAATTCCCGTATCAACGCCGACCCGCCGATAGGCCGCGCCGGCGACGAAGCCGCCATCGATCAGGAAATCCTCGCCTGTCACGAACCGCGAGGCGTCCGAAGCGAGATAGAGCACGAGCTGCGCAACCTCCTCCGCCTCACCGGAGCGCCCGGCAGGGGTCAGGTCGATCATCGGGCGCAGATGCGGTGACTCGCGGTTCAGTCCCGTCACGATCAGGCCGGGGCAAACCGCATTCACGCGAATGCCATCTGCGGAAAACTCGTTCGCCGCCGACCGTGTCAGGCCGCGAAGCCCCCATTTGCTGGCCGTGTAGGCCGGATCCGCATGGCCGGAGAATGCGGAATTGGAGGAGATGTTGATGATGCTGCCGCCGCCGCCCTCTACCATCAGGGGAGCTGCGGCGCGGATGCCCAGAAAGGCGCCCGTCAGGTTCACATCGAGAAGCCTGCGCCAGGCTTCGGGCTCCGTCGACGCGATCAGCGTGCGATTGATGATCCCCGCATTGTTGACGAGGATATCGAGCCTGCCAGCCCAGTCGCGCATCGCCGCGACCGTATTTCCCCAGGCTTCCGCATCGGTCACGTCCAGCTGACGAAAGCACGCGCGCTCGCCGAGCTCCGCCGCCAGCGCCGTTCCTTCATCCACAAGCACATCGCAGATCATGACCTGCGCGCCGCACTCGGCCAGAAGGCGCGCTTCCGCCTCCCCCTGACCGCGCGCGCCCCCGGTGACGATTGCCGCCTTGCCGGAGAGATCCGTCATCTGCGCCCGCCATTCGGCAGCCGTGCTCACGCCTGCACCATCGTCTGACGCTGCTCACCGAGACCGGAAATGCCAAGCCGCACGACCTGCCCTTCCCTCAGGAAGGTTGGCGGCTTCATGCCAAGGCCGACGCCGGGCGGCGTGCCCGACGAGATGACATCGCCCGGCTCCAGGGTCATGAACTGGGAGAGATAGCTGATGAGTTCCGCCACACCGAAAATCATAGTGCTGGTGTTGCCGGTCTGCCGCCGCTCGCCATCGACATCCAGCCACATGCCGAGATCCTGCACATCGGCAATCTCGTCCCGCGTCACAAGCCAGGGGCCAATCGGGCCAAACGTGTCGTGGCTCTTGCCCTTCGTCCACTGCCCGCCTCGCTCCGACTGGAAACGGCGCTCGGACAGGTCATTGATGAGACAGAAGCCGGCGACATGATCCATCGCCTCGGCTTCGGAGATGTATTTCGCCCGCGAGCCGATCACCACGCCCATCTCGACTTCCCAGTCGGTGCGGTCCGAGCCACGCGGAATTTCGACATCATCATTGGGTCCGCAGATCGCGGAGACGGCCTTGGCAAAGACAACGGGTTCGCTCGGAGGCTCCTTGCCCGTCTCGCGCGCGTGGTCGGCGAAGTTCAGTCCGATGCAGAGAAACTTGCCGACCCGACCGACGCAGGGGCCAATCCGTGGCGAGCCTTCAACAGGCGGAAGGGAAGCGATATCCAGCGCAGCAATCGCCGCGAGCCCTGCGGGAGAAAGAGCATCGCCGGCAATGTCGGGAACATGGTGCGACAGGTCACGGATCTGACCCTCCGCATCAACCAGACCGGGCTTTTCCTGCCCTTTCGGCCCATAGCGCAGCAACTTCATCTGTGTTTCTCCTCCTTGAACGGGTCGGGCTTGGATGGATCGGGCATTTCGTCGGCGATCACGCTGATCGACGAACTCAGCCCCGATAAACGGGAACGCGGCGCGGACGCGCTGCCGCGATGGGTGCGGTGGCGGCAAATTTGCTGGCGCGCAGAATGCCGTGCTCGATTTCAGACGCGATGTGGCGGATCTCCTGTGCCAGCGCATCACGCTCGAGACTGTTGAAGTGTTCGATGGACAGGACGAAGACGACGCTTCCCAGAACGCGCTCCTCACCGTCGCGGATCGGCGCGGCTATTCCGACGAGACCGTCGACCACCTCGCCCTGGGTGATCGTCACGCCTGCACTGCGGATTTCCGCCATGCGCGCGAGGAACGCTTCCAGCGTTTCGCCGAGGCCACTTTCGCGAATGCGCTCGGCGTTCCACGAATGGATGCTCTTCAGCTGCGAAGGCGAGAGATTGGCCAGAATGACCTTCGCCATCGCACCCTTGAAAATCGGCATGGAACGGCCGGGCTTGTAGATCTCCGGGATGCTGTGGTCGGGCCATGCATTGTCCGCGCAGAGCACCTTGTCGCCATAATAGCTGCACAGCATGATGTTCATGCCCATGCAATCGGCATAGTAGCGGATCAGATAGCGCGCCGCGCGCAGGAGCGGATCGTTCTCCCGCTTCAGCATTTCCAGCTCGATCACACGCGAACCGATCACATAGCTGCCGCCGCTCGCGGGCGTCAGCAGGCCCGACCGCGTCAGCGCCTGCAGATACCGATAGGCGCTTGCACGGGACGAACCCGACAGTTCCGCCGCCTGGGCGACATCGATCATCAGATTGTCTTCGTTGAACCCGTTCAGAACGGACAGCATCTTGTCGAGGCTGTTCATCTTGCCTTCGGTTTCGTCTTCCAACGGAGCCATGACGTGTCCCTAATTTCCAGAAATGAAGTTCGCCGGTACCATAACGATATCGGGGAACAGGATAAGCAGAACAAGCACGGCAATCTGCGCCAGGATAAACGGCCCCACGCCCTGAATGACCCGTGCGAGCGGTATCCGGGCCACGCCGGCCACGACGTTGAGCACGCTGCCGACCGGCGGGGTCAAAAGACCGACGGCCGCCGCGATCATGAAGATCACTGCAAAATAGACCGGATCGATCCCTGCCGCCTTGATGGTTGGCATCAGGACCGGGACGAGGATCAGGATGATCGGCACCATGTCCATTGCACAGCCAATCACCACGACCAGCCCCACCACTGCCGCCATCAGAAGAATGGGATTGTCGGCAAAGGGCGCAACCAGCGCCGAAATCTGCGCGGTCAGGCCGGCAATCGTGATCATCCAGCTGGAAACCAGAGCGGCAGCCACGAGGAACATGACCATGGAGGTGGTCTTGGCCGCGCCAAGAAACACGTCGAAGAGCTGGGCGACGCTCAGTTCCCGATAGATCACCATCGAGACAAACAGCGCGTAGACGGCAGCGATCACACCGGCCTCGGTCGGCGTGAAGACGCCAAAGCGCAGACCGACGAGAATGATCACGGGCAGCATCAGCGCCCAGATGCCCGACCACGCTTCTTTCATGACAACCGAGAATGGCACGCGTTCACGCGTCACCGTCTCTTCACGCCGCGACACCAGGAACCAGGTGGCCGTCAGCGCAAGCGCCATGACGAGGCCGGGCACGATGCCGGCGATGAAGATGCGCGTGATCGAGATATTGCCCACCACGCCGATCAGAATGAAGCCAATGGACGGCGGAATGACGAGGGCGGAAATGCCCGCCGATGCGATAAGCCCCGCCGAGCGCCCCTGATCGTGCCCCGCCTTCACCATCATCGGCACGAGGATGGCCGCAAGCGCTGCGGCGTCGGCCGCAGCCGAACCAGAGAGACTTGCAAGGATCAGGGCCGCGAGGATTGCCACATAACCAAGCCCGCCGCGCACATGGCCAACGGCTGCAACCGAGAGATTGACGATCCGGCGCGACAGGCCGCCCGCATTCATCACTTCGCCGGCGAGCATGAAGAAGGGAACCGCCATGAGCGGAAAGCTGTCCGCGCCGTTCAAAAGGTTCTGCGCGATCACCTGGGCGTCGAAGAAACCCAGATACCACATCAGCGCGATACCGGTCATGATCAGCGCATAGGCGATGGGCATGCCGATCGCCATGCTGCCGAGCAGGCTGACGAGAAAGACACCAAGCGTCATCTCACTTCACCCCGCTCTGCTGGAGAGCCTGCAGCTCTTCATCGAAGGTCACGACGCGGTCGAGCCTGCCGACAACGATCAGATAGAGCCGCCAGACCAGAATGGCGCCGGTCGACACGCCAAAGATCAGCCCGACGCCCACCAGGAACGAGATCGGCAATCCGGTCGCCGGCGCATAGGTGTGCATGTTGAGAAGAAACTGCGTGTAGCTGCCGGAGATGATCAGCCATGTGGCAAAGATCATCAGCACATGGGCAAGGCCGAGGCAGATCCTGCGGAGTGGGCGCGGCAGGCTGTTGACCACGAATTCCAGCCCCAGATGGCCATTTTCCCGGAGAACGACAATCGCCCCCAGAAACACCATCCAGACGAAGAGCCAGCGCGAGAACTCCTCGGACTCCGTAATGCCCGAGTTGAAGGCGTAGCGCAGCACCACATTGCCGAAAACCAGCAGAACCATGCCCGCAAGGCAAACCACAATCAGTATTTTCAGCAGTCTGAAATAGGCTTCGATCACCTTGGACATTGGTCCTCCCCCTCCAGGATCATGAATGTCACGCGCGCCCCTCTTTCCGGGGGCGCTGCGCTTGGTCGCTTATGCGGGACGACGATAGCCTTCCAGATCGCTGTCGGGAACGTCTGGCAGGTTGACCACGATATTGTCCGGCGTCCGGCAGGTCAGCCAGACCAGCTCCTCGGTCGTGCTCATGTTCACTTCCACATGCGGCATGTGCGGCGGCACGAACACGAAGTCGCCGGGCATCATGTCCACATAGTCGCGGTAGCCTTCGCCGAAATAGATGCGGCCGTGGCCGGAGAGAACGTAGCCGCCCGTCTCTGCTTCGCCATGATGATGCGGCGGCGAGCGAAAGCCCGGTTCGTTGGAAACCTGGCCAAACCAGATCTTCGTTGCCGGCGTGTGCTGCGGGCTGACCCCCGAGCGGCGAACGCAATCGCCGGACTGGCCGGTCTTGTCGCTCAGCTCATTGGCGCGGGTAACGACGGGGACAACGGGTCCACTCATCACAATCTCCTGTTGGATTGATGTTGAAGTCGGTGAGACGGCAATCGCCGCCTCAGTTCATGTGCATGCCGCCATTCACATCGACGGCAGAGCCGGTCATGTAGGACGACAGGTCGGATGCGAGGAAAAGGCAGGTGTTCGCCACATCCTGCGGCGCTCCAAAGCGACCGATCGGGATCTGCGGCAGAACCCGCGCCGTCTGCACATCATCATAGAAATCACGCGTCATGCTCGACATGATGACGCCGGGGTTCACCGCATTGATACGAATGCCGTTCGGAGAGATTTCGCGCGCGACCGACTTCACAAGCGACAGCACGGCACCCTTGGAGGCAGCATAGTGAGCGCCGCCCATCAGGCCGCCGCCACGCTGGCCGGCAATGGATGCGATGCAGATGATCGATGCGCCGCTTTCCATCATTCCCAGCGCGCCCTGGGTCATCATCACCGTGCCGCGCAGATTGATGTCCATGATGGCGTCGTAATCGGCAGCGGTGATTTCGGTGAATTTGCGCGGCTGGGTGATCCCGGCATTGTTCACCAGAACATCGAGGCGAGCGAAACGCTCACGCGTCACGTCGAAAACATGCCGGCAGGCTGCCTCGTCACGCAGGTCTGCCGCAACACCGACAGCCCGTTCGCCGAGCGCCTTTACGGCCTGTTCGACGGCTCGCTCGTCACGGTCCACGACCACGACGGATGCACCCTCGGCCACAAAGGTCTGCGCAACGGAAAACCCGATGCCTTCAGGGTTGCCAGCGCCCGTGACCAGCGCAATCTTGTCTTTCAAAAGCAATGACTTCTCCCACGCACGAAAAACGCAGCACAAGGCTGCCCATCCTGCCGCGCGGCCGAACCACGCGGCAGGACAACCAAACTCAGTTGGCGCTCTTCGAAGCTTCGATCTCGGCCATGAACTCCGTCACGATCTCCTGATCGAGCTGTGCGCTCACTTCCTCGACCACCGGCTTGACGGCATCGCGGAAGGCCTGAAGGTTCTCGGCCGAGATCGTGTCGATCTGCATGCCCTTCTCCTTCAGGAATTCGAGCGTTTCGCCGCTCGAGGCGTTGATGATCTCACGATTGTAGTCGGAGCTCTCCGCACAGGCGGCGCGGACCGCATCCTGCTGGGACGCATCCAGACCATCCCAGAACTTCTTGCTGGCATAGACAACCGAGATGGTGGTGAAGTGCTGGGTCTCGGTCAGGTAGTCCTGAACCTCATAGAAAGATGTCGAGCGGGTGACATCGTTGGCGATCTCATTGCCGTCGATCGCGCCGGTCTCCAGAGCCGTAAACGTCTCCGGGAAAGGCAGCGGCGTCGGGTTCATGCCCATGGCTGAAAGCGCGTCGATATAGACCTTGTTCTGGATCGTGCGGATGCGCAGCCCCTGCACATCGTCGAGGCTGGTCACGGGACGCTTGTTGTTGGTGATGTTGCGGAAGCCGTAATCCCAGAAGCACAGACCGACGAGGTTGTTCGGCTCCATCTTGTCCAGAATTTTCTGCGACACCGGGCTGCGGGAAACCTTGTCCAGCTGCTCGTAGCTGCCGAACATGAAGGGAAGCTGGAAGACGTTGAATTCCGGCACCATGGCGGCCAGGCCTGCAGTCGTGGTCACCGCCATTTCGACGATGCCGCCCTGCGCCGAGGAGATCGACTGGATCTCGTTACCGATCTGGGCCTGCGGGAACTGGCGCACCGTGACGGCCCCGCCGGTCTTCTCCTCCACAAGCTCTGCAAACTTCGTGACGGTCTGCCCCATCGTGCTGTCCTGGGCGACGGGGTAGCTGAACTTGATCTCTGCGGCGGACACGGCGCCCGCGCTGAGTGCGGCAACCGAAACGGAAAGAGCGGCGGCTTTAAGCAGTTTCATGAATTCCTCCCAAAAAACACATCTTGGCGATGGCGCAATTTTCGTAACATCACCATGCGATACCTGTCAAAGTTTTTTGACCTTTTTTGAATTACAATTCTCACAATGTGATTTTTATATGAGATTTCACCTATACGAGGGACGCTGCTTCAGCGCCGCATCTCCCTTCGCAACCAAAGGGTTGAGCCACAGAACGTCGTTTTCCCCGAAAACCTGAACGACCGACGCCGGGACATGCTTGAGATTGGCGATTGCCGGTGACATGTTCATGTCCAGAGGAAACGCATTGATCAAAATTCTGCACACCGCCGACATTCACCTCGACTCCCCGCTCAAATCGCTCGCCCTGCGCGATGTGGCGCTGCGTGAAAAGGTGGAAACCGCCAGCCGCGCCGCCTTTTCGCGGATCATCGACACCGCGCTCTCGGAAGAGGTTTCGGCGCTGCTGATCTCGGGCGATCTCTTCGATGGCAAGGAGCGCAGTGCGCGCACCGCCGCCTTCCTCACCGGACAGCTCGATCGCCTGCGCGCGGCGGGTGCCCGGGTCTTCTACATCAAGGGCAACCATGATGCCGAAAACCCCATAACCGGTACGCTCGACCTGCCCGATCATGTGCATGTCTTCGACGCACGGGGCGGAAAGGTGCAGCTTGCGGAAAATGTCTGGGTGCACGGCGTCAGCTTTGCAGATAGACACGCGCCCGACAGCCTCCTGCCGCGCTTTTCGGCCCCCGTGGCCGGTGCGGTGAACATCGCCATGCTGCACACATCTCTTGCCGGGGCGGCGGGGCATGACACCTACGCCCCCTGCACTGTCAGTGAATTGTCAGGGATGGGCTTCGATTACTGGGCGCTCGGCCATGTCCACAAGAGACAGGTCCATTCGCAGGCGCCATGGGTGGTCATGCCCGGCATCCCGCAGGGGCGTGACATCGGAGAAGCAGGCCCGAAATCGGCGACGCTTCTGAGCATCAACGACGGTGGCATTCGCGTCGACGAAATCCCCACATCGGCGCTGGAGTTCACCAATTCCGCGCTCGACATCACGGCGGCGCAGAGCGACGAGGCGTTGCGCACGCTCCTGCGCGATCACCTGCGCACGACCGCCGGTGAGCTGACGGCAGATGCCGGCGTTCTGCGCCTCACCCTGCAGGGCGCGCCGGAACGTCACTGGCATTTCCTGCGCGACCGCGATTACTGGGGCGAGCAGATCAGCGAACTGGCGCGGGAGACCGACCGCCTCTGGATCGAGAAGCTGGACTTCAGCCTCGACGCGCCGGCACAGCACGACGGCGCGCTTAGCGCCACCGACGAGCTGGCCGCAACGATCGCCGCAATCCAGGCGGAACAGGGCTTTGCGAGCGCGGCCCAGACCGAAATCGATGAGGTTCTGATGGATCTGCCGCCGGCCATTCGCGCGCGGCTCGTGCCCGATGAGGCCGCAGCGGAAAGGCTCACCCAAAGCCTTGCCGAAGCCGGAAGCGAGCGTGTTTTGGCGCGCCTGAAAGGTGCTGAAAACTGATGCGTCTGCGCAAACTCTCCATGGACCGTTTCGGCCATTTCACGGGCCGTCAGTTCGACTTCGGCGAAGCCGGAGAGAAACCCGATTTCCACATCATCTACGGGCCCAACGAGGCGGGCAAGACGACCACGATGGAGGCGGCGCTGCGCCTCTTCTATGGCTTCCCGAACCGCGAGGGCTACGCCTTCAAACACCAGCGCAGCAATCTGCAGGTGTCCGGGCAGCTGGAAATCGACGGCGACCTGCGCTGGTTCACCCGCCTTCCCACGCGCAGCGGCGCGCTGGTGGATGAGGCAGGCGCCCCCCTGCCCGAGACCGCCATATCGGCCCTTCTGGCCGGTCTTTCCGAAGAGGATTACCGCCACCTTCTGTGCCTTGACGACGAAACCATCGAGCGCGGCGGCGAAGAAATCGCGCAGGCGCGCGGCGATATCGGGCGGCTTCTCTTCTCCGCAGCCGCCGGCGTGGCGGATCTGAGCACCGTTCTGGACAAGGTGCGTGAAGAAGCGGACGAAATCTGGCGCAAAAGGGCCAGCAAGACGCGCATCGCCATTCTCAAGCGTGAGCTGGCGCAACTTGAAAAGGACATTCGCGAGCGCGACGTTTCAGCAAGCGCATGGCGCAGCCTCAAGAAAGAGCTGGCCGATGCGCGCAAGGCGGAAAGCGAAGCCAGAACCGCGCGTGATGGGCTGCTTGAGAATGCGGCCCGGATTGCCGCCAGACGCCGCGCCCTGCCCATGCTGGTCGAAATCGAGGCGCTCGCAGCCCGCATCGCGCCCTTCGCATCCTTCCCCGAAAGGCTGGATTTCGAACCGGAAAGTCTGGTCACACTGCTTGCCGAGGAAAGCCGGACACGGGCGGACATCGAGCGCCTGACCATGGAGATCGAAGAGGCGAGCGCGGCGCGCGATGGTCTGAGCCGCGCACCGGAACTGGCGGCCCTCACCGAGACGCTGGACGCACTGGACGATCTGCGCGCGCGTGACGTGACCGCGGGGCTTGATCTTGAACGCCGGCGCGCAAATGTCTCTGAAGCCGAGAGCGCCATGCTTCGCGCAGCCAGAGACCTTGGCGCTGACGAGACCACCGATCCGCGCAGCCTTGTGCTGACGCCCGCCCAGATCGCCAGCCTTGAACGCGCACGCGATGAATTGCGCGGCGCCGAGCAGACGCTTTTGGCCGAAAGCCGGGAGATCGAGGATCTGGCGGCGCGTTTCGAGCAGGCGGAAACGGCACATGAAACGGCGGCAGCGAAGATCCCGGCCGCGTGCGGGATCGGCGAGATACTCGCCCGCCATGATGTGGAGCGCCTTGTTCCCCTTATCGCACGGGCCGAGCAGGCGATTGATGCGGCGGCCGCTGACGAGCGCCTTGCGCGCGAATGCCTCACGGTCGGCGCTGTCCGTTTCGAGACGCTTCCGGACTGCCCGACAAGCCTCCTGAAGGCGCAGGACTGGGCCGAGACCCACGCGGAACTTACGCGGCAGATCGCCCAGGCCGAAGTGGCACTTTCCCAGCATCGCGAGGATCTGGCCGCCCGCCGCGCGCAGGCCGCCCAGCTCGCCTCCGACACAAGCCTTGTTTCAGATGGCGAGGCCAACACCCTCAGGACCGAGCGGGACCGGCTTTGGCAAAAGCACCGCACGGAATTAAACGAGGGGACCGCACAGACCTTCGAACATGCGCTTCACGCGCTTGATGCGGCGATGCAGTCGCGCGTCCTGCAGGCGCGCGATCTCGGGCAGCTGCGCCAGATCGAACAGGCCTGTGCTGAAGCGCAGGCGCGCGCCGATCAGGCAGAGGCGCGACTGACAGCGCTTCGCGAAAAACAGGCAGCGCTTGAAAGCACCGTGAACGATGCGGCCGCATCCGCCGGCCTTCCGCGCTCGCTGTCGCCTGCCGAATGGCTCGACTGGGTGAAGCGCCATGAGGTGGCGGCAGAGACTTCGGCCAGAACTGCGAGCCTGCGCGAGACCCATCGCCCGACGCTGGCGCGGGCGGAGCATCTGCTTGATGCGCTCCTGCCCTATGTGAACCTCGAGAACCCGGATCTGGACAGCGCTCTTGCCGCGGCCCGCACTCTGGCCGAGGCGGAAAGCGAGGCGATTGCCGCTGCAGCACAGGCTCATGAAGCGCGCCGCACGATTGACGAAGAGCTGCGCCGCAGAACGAAAAGGCAGGAAGCTGCAAGGGAAAAGGCCACACAGGCCAAAGCTTTCTGGCGCGATCTGGTGCGCGATCTTCTGGGTTCAGCCGTAAATGAGGAGAGCCTTCTGGCGACACTCGATCCGCTGCGGGCTCTGCGCGACGGCGAAGAAAAACGCGCCGATGCCGCGCAGCGCGTCGCGACGATGGAGGCCGATCAGGCGCTTTTCGAAAGCAGGGTCACGGCGCTCGCCGCCACCCACGATCTTCCCGTGGCCGAAACCGCAGCTGCAACATTCTCGCTGCTGCGTGAACGCTCCGAAGCGGCACGCGCTGCGGAAACACGCGCGGCGGAGCTGAGCGCAAATCTCGACCGGGCCAGCACCCGGCTGACGGAGAAAGAGAAGCGGCTGAAAGACATAGACCGCGAGGTCGAAGTGATGGGGCGGATTTTCCCCGAAGACGCGCCGGTCGACACGCTCGACGCCCTGCGCCGCACCGCGACACAGGCCCAACAAGTCATCGCCGAGCGACAGGAAAAGGCCAGGCTTGAACGCACGGTTCTCTCCGAACTGGGCCTGGAAAGCATGAAGTGCGCCCGCGATATGCTGCAAGGCGTCACAGCTGCCGCCCTTGAAGCCGAGGCGGAAAGCCTGAAAGCTGACGCTACGGAGGCCGAACGCCAGTTGACCGCAACGACCGAGAAGCGCGTGACGGCAGAGCAGGCGCTGCTTCGCGTGACCGGCGACGCCGACATTGCCGCCATGACGGAGCGCAAGGCCACGCTTGAATTGGAGTTGGAAGAGGCTGCCCGCGATCATCTGGAGCTTTCGCTGGGCTACCGGCTGGCCGACGAGGCGATCCGCCGCTACCGGGACACCCATCGCAGCGGCATGATGGCCGCCACCGAAAGCTGCTTCTCAACGCTGACGCAGGGCGCTTATGAACGCCTGACGACACAGCCCGAAGGCAATGACGAAACGCTTCTGGCAGTCGCTCGCGACGGCACGGCCAAGCGGGTGGCTGAGCTTTCCAAGGGCACGCGTTTCCAGCTTTATCTGGCGCTGCGCGCCGCCGCACACGAGCAGCTGATCGCGCAGGGCACCCGCCTGCCCTTCTTCTGCGACGACATTTTCGAGACATTCGACGAAAACCGCACCAGCGCCGCCTGCCGGGTGATGGAACAGATCGGCCGCCGCGGCCAGGCCATCTACCTGACCCACCACCGCCACGTGATCGACCTGGCACAAAAAGTCTGCGACACCCCACCCCGCGTTCATGAGATTTGAGGAAGTGTTTTCGCCCCCCCCTGAACGGGCTCATGGAACAGCTACGGGGCGCACGCGCCCCGTGCAGTTTCCTCACGCGCGACCGGAGACGGTAAGGTTTCGTGGAAGCCCATAGCCCTGGACTGGCAGTTGCTGCTGCTCAGCGAAGCACCCGCTTCAGCAACCCGTAAGCGCTCTTCGCACCGGGTATTCTTCTTACAAACTTTTTGAGAGGCCCTTTGGACGCAATGAACCGCGCACGGATACGATCCCGCACCGCATCGTAGGCGATCACATAGAAGCGAACGAGCTTGTAATCACTGACAGTGCAGACCCAATCATACTTGTTGTAGTTCTGCCTGTTATCTTCGATTTGCTGCCTTAGCTCGCTGATTAATCTCTTTTTGGTATCTGGGGAGCACGTCATCGATTCCACCGCTCTCTACAACCTCTCCACCTTCAAGCCATATCAGCTCGTCGCACCAGCTGCGAAGGACCTTCTCGCTGTGCGATGCAACCACAACAAGATCCGCGACAGCCTTGATACCGCCAGAACTTCGCCGCTCGAAGTCAGCATCCAGAACTGCCACCCATTCATCGAAAACATAGATCGACCCACGCGTGAGCCGAAGCATGCTCCGATCCAGCCGTGCCTTCATGCCAGACGAATAGGAGGCAACGGGTTCGTCCAGTTTCCCCTCAAGGGCGGAGACTTCCTCGACATGCTTTTCGAAATCCCGCCACGACAGATCCGCTTTTGACAGATAATATTTCAACCGCGCATTCTCGCGACCGGTAAGCCCCTGAACCATACCTCCGGCGATGTCCAGGACCGAGGCCACAGATCGCTTGATCGTGAATTCCCCTCGAGACGGGGTCATAACCCCGCTCATCAATTTCAGAAACGTGGTCTTCCCTGCCCCATTGGGACCTACGAGGCCAATCCTCTGTCCACGACGAAACGAGAGGGTCAGGTCTTTCAGCGCATACTTGGCGCTCGCACGCTCCTTGCGCCCGAACACCATCGGCCGCTTGTACTCGACGGAAACGCCCTTCAGTTCGACAATCGGATCGTCACTCATTGGTAATTCCTCCAGTCACGAGGAGCCAACATCAGAATGCAGCATACGGCTACGCAAAGAAAAACAAGCCAGCCAGAGATCACGAGCCAGCTTGGCGAGAGGGAGGTGACGCCGAGGGCATAGCGGAAACCGGTTATGAAGTTCGCAATGGGGCTCCACTCTGTCGCAATCGCCCTGAACGAACCTGGTGTCGGGTTCGCATTGTAGCCCCAGAAGATGGGCGTAACGAAAAACAGGACGCGGTTCATCAGACCAAGGGCAAAGCGGAAGTCTTTGAACACCAGCGTGACGCTGCTGAGAAGGAAGGAAACCAGCACATCCACAACCAGAATCAGGAGATAGGAGAGCAGCATGAAGCCGATTGCGGGAAGACCGCCAACGATAACCAGGACAAGGCTTAGAAAGAAGGTCGCTATGAAATGGCGTGTGAGACGGTCGACGGTACACCATACGAAGAAGTCGACAAGCGACCAGGACGGACGCTCCAGATGCACCCTCTGGGTCCTGAATTGATCGGCACCATCGCCCAGAAGCATCGAGAACCATTGCCATATCCAATAGCCCGCGCACAGGTAAAGCAGATAGTCCGTTGCCTTGCCTTCAGATGAACTGAACACGAGAAACAGGAACAGCACGACAAAGCTGACCGATATCGGTTGCCAAAGCACCCCGATCGTTGTGCCTGAATATGCCCCTTTCAGGCTCAGGAAAGAAGCGCTGGCAAACTTAACAAGCCGCATGACAGATTGTTTCAACTCTTTTGGCCCACGTATTGTTCTCGATATAGGTTCGCGCCTTCGACAAAAACGTCTGCCGCGAGAACGTGGACAGGTACCTGTCCATCTCTTCGGATAGGCTTTGCTCCTCGGATATCGTGAATCCAAGATCATTCTGCTCCACGATCTCTCCTATCTCCGTATCCTTGAAAGCCACCACAGGCATGCGTTTCGTGACGTAGGACATGATTTTCACAGGAAAGGCGCTCTTGATATAAGGTATGGGCTCCATCAATATGCTTCCAAAGAAAATCCTGCCATCTGGCTGAAATTCATGATCAAAATTCTTGTCGAACTCAATTGAAGCACCGCTCTGACGCACTGCTTCTTTGAAAGCAGGCATCATACCATCAAACTCTTTTCTTCTTATATAGAAAACCTGTTCAACACCGCCTTCCAGAGACCAGAGCAATTGCCGCGTGAGGTCGTAGAAGGGACCAAGACCGCCCGTATAAACCAGAACAGCCTGGCAGTTGGCAGGCTCATTCTGTTCATCTCGATAATTCAGAGCCGCATCCTCAAATCCCGGCGGCAGCAGAATACAGCTGGAAGGTTCAATTCCGGCCATCTTCGCGACGCTCATCGTCGGCAGCGCGAGCGTGAGCATAGGGTTTTCTTTCGCTAACTTGATGCGCTTTTGCGTCTGAATACGTGAGGATGCATATCTACGTATATTTTTATTCACAGAAAGATAATACAAAGAAGTAAGAGAATGATAATCTGAAAGGAAATTCACAACAGGAATTTCCATTTCCTTGATTTTATTATCAACCTCCTCATCAAAAGACGTATAATTCGATCCATGCTCTACATACGCGAACACGCCATCCTTGGATTTTATCTCCTTCAGGATGGAAGCCGCTGAATCTCCAATATTGAAAACCGGCAGAATGCTCGTCTTGATATCGAGCTCCCGGTAGATTTCCAGCGTGCGTTTCTGACGAGCCCCTTTGATGTCTCTCCGGCCTTCAAGGAGATGAAGGATATTTGCCTTAGAGACAAAGACCGGAGCCGTGCGGATTGTATCCGCCTCATCCGCTGCTTCTCCCTTCAGGGCCTCCACATAGCTTGCCGACCTCTGAGACCATGCGAATGTGTTTGCCCAGGCCAAAAGCTGTTCGTCTTTCGCTGCATTTCCAATGCAGCTGCGGATGGAGGTCCACAGATCTGAAAAATCGCCATAAGGGCAGGCATGCCCGTAGCGATAACCATCCGTCACGTCGCGGTAGCCTGGAATACCCCAGTAGACGGCAGGTTTCCCGCGCGCGAAACACTCCAGCAACGTAACGCCATAGCTCTCATATTCGGAGAGATAAAGCCCCCCGAGGGAGCCATCCAAAAGCGACGCCAACTCTGCATGAGTGGCAAAATCCAGGAACTGAAACCGGTCTGATACCCCCCTGTCTCGTATCAGCCCCTCCAGTTTTGACCTGTACCCGTCGCCCTCGCCTACAAAGACAAAACCGACATCAAGCCGCCTGAGCTCGTCCTTGTACTCGTCGACAAATTCAATGATGGTCTCGAAACCGTAGATCCATTTGAAATATTTTGCGGTGACGAAATACTTCTCAAATCGGACAACCGACTTGCTCACACGGGCTGGTTCAAACCAGATATCTGCAATTCCGAGGTTCCGAACATAAATTCTGGCGCTGTCCGCCTTGAAGAGCTTTGCCTTCTCAGCAAGATAGACGGATGGGCAAATCACGCTGCCGAATTTGGATATGGAACGCGCCATGTCCGCATCCCTGCCCACATGGAACAGAATTTCGGTCCCAAGGCAGACAAGGGCCTTCCGCTCCATGGGCGCATCGATGTCCGCAACAAACTGCCCATAAACGGCGGCAGATATCGCAATGTACCTGGAATAGCCTCCCCGCATGCGCTCTGCCTTCGCGAAGAGCGCCCCCAGAGAGCGCTCGAACACGGTTTCAGGAGCGATTATTCTTGTATTGATTTCCCCATAACGCCGGGACAGGTCTTCACACCCACACCCGTCAAGACTGACAAGGGAGCACTGAATCCCATTCAGATGCAGTGAGAAAATTATATTGAAAGTGTGAACTGACTTCGCATTTCCGAAAACCAGAAACTCTTTAACGGGGCCGTTGCTCACGCGTTTCTTCCTCATTTCAGGCCACTGGACCGAGGCGCTGCGCTCCCCCACGCCCTCACGTCAACCTCTTCCAAAAGGTGGGGCATGCTGGCGGATGCCTAGCAAGAGTCTTCACAACTCGCAACCAGATGCCCCTTGGCACATCAACCTGCAGTTTGATCGCACAGCAGAAAAGCGCAGCTTCATGAAGAGATGTGGGTGTTTCACCTACGCAGCTCTTAAGCTGCCACATCAAGACAATTTCACGCGAGGCAACAACCTCCCCTCCTGAAAAAACAACCCAAGATTGATCCCGGCAATTTCTTATCCGATCGCCCCCTTGATTTGCGCTCCTAAAAAGCCCAATCACGGAGCGCAATTCACATCGCAACACAGCTTCGACACAATAGACTGTTACTTCTCCGCGTGACAAAGAGCTCCTTCCGGACTGAAACAGGGAACGCCTGTTTCACGACCTTCACTCCTTTTCACATCACCCCCACCTCTTGAAACGCGTTGCAATCTAAAGTTAAACCGTCCGCGACGATTCACCCATCAGGGAAATACCTATGAACCTCCTTGAAAAACTGCGATCCAAGTCCGCACGCATCGGCATCATCGGACTGGGATATGTCGGCATTCCACTCGCAGTACGCTTCAGCGAAATTGGCTTCGGGGTACTCGGCTTCGACATCGATCAGGAACGTGTCTCAACGCTGAACGCTGGCAAGAGTCCGATCGAGCACATCGCTTCCAGCGACATTACGCAGATGGTGGCGAACAAGTTCGAGGCCACGACAGATTTCTCGCGCATTGGCGAGGCCGACGCGATCATCATCTGTGTCCCCACTCCGCTCAGCAAACATCGCGAGCCCGATCTCTCGTTCATCACCGGGACGATGGAGACAATCGCTCCTTATATCCGCAGCGGGCAGGTCATTTCGCTTGAAAGCACAACGTGGCCCGGAACTACGGAAGAGGTTCTGAAGCCGTACCTGACAAAACGCGACTTCCAGGTCGGCACAGACATTTACCTTGTCTACTCGCCCGAGCGCGAAGATCCCGGCAACCCGAACTTCACGACACGCACCATTCCCAAGGTTGTGGGCGGCACGACGCCGCAGTGTATGGAAGTGGGACTTGAGCTTTACGGACATGCAGTTGATCGCGTTGTACCGGTAACCTCGACGCAGGCCGCAGAGCTAGTGAAGCTGCTGGAGAACATTCACCGCGCCGTGAACATCGGTCTGGTCAACGAGATGAAGACCATCGCCGACAGAATGTCCATCGACATCTATGAAGTCATCGATGCGGCGGCCACGAAGCCGTTCGGCTTTACGCCCTACTATCCCGGCCCGGGCCTCGGCGGCCACTGCATCCCGATTGACCCTTTCTATCTGACCTGGAAAGCGCGTGAATTTGGTCTCAACACGCATTTCATCGAGCTTGCAGGCGACACCAACCGCAACATGCCCGCCTGGGTCGTCGGAAAGGTCGCAAACACGCTGAACGACCGGCAGAAGGCACTCAACGGCGCACGCATTCTGGCGCTTGGCATTGCCTATAAGAAAGACGTTGATGATGTGCGTGAATCCCCGTCCATCATGGTCATGGAGCTGCTGCGCGACAAGGGAGCGCTCGTGGACTACTCTGACCCGCATGCTCCGACATTCCCGAAGATGCGCGAGCACCACTTCGACCTCTCTTCGGTGGAGCTTTCTCCCGAAACGCTGGCATCCTATGACTGTGTCGTCCTGCTGACCGACCATTCGGAATTCGATTACGAGATGATTCTGAAGCACGCTCCTGTTATCGTCGACACAAGGGGCAAATATCGAGGCAGTCACGACAGCGTGGTCAAGGCCTGATCAGGTCGGATCACGGGCGGGCAAACCGGAAAGCCGGCTCGTTCATCGGGCCGGCAGAGACCAAACGATGAAAATCGCACATCTTACGTCTGTCCACCCGCGCCGTGATACGCGTATCTTCTGGAAACAATGCAAGAGCTTGGCAGCCCACGGCCATGATGTATCGCTGGTCGTGGCCGATGGGTTGGGACCAGAAGTCCATGGCGACATTCGCATCCACGATGTCGGCGCGTCTTCCGGCCGTGTCAGCCGTGTTCTCGGTTCCGCCCGACAGGTCATCAGACGCGCTTCAGAACTCGACTGCGATGTCTACCACCTGCATGACCCTGAGCTGCTGCCCTTCTCTCTCGGACTCCGGCGCAGAGGCAAGGTCGTCTACGACGCTCACGAGGACCTTCCTGACCAGATCCTCGACAAGCCCTACATAAACAGCAGTTTGCGCAAGCCGCTCGCGGCGGCGACGCGTGTCACACTCGAGCTTCTGTGTCGCAGAATGAATGGCGTGATCGCGGCGACCCCGCACATCGCCGGAAAACTGAAGAATGCGGGGATAGAGGCCGTAGACGTCAACAATTTCCCGATCATCGAAGAATTCAGGGGGCCGGACGGTGATGCAGCACAGAATGCCGCGATCTCCTATGTCGGCAGCATCAGCAGAACCCGTGGCACCATCGAAATTGTCCGAGCCTTCGAGCTGACAGGATCCGCAGCGGTCCTGAACATCGCGGGACATTTCCCCGACGACATTCGCTCCGAAGCGGCCGGGCTCCCGGGATGGGAGCGCGTCAACCTGTTGGGCTTTCTCGATCGCTGCGAAATCGAGAGCCTGCTGGCCAGATCTCTTGCAGGTCTCGTCACGCTGCACCCCACGCCAAGCTACCAGCGCTCATTGCCGGTCAAGATGTTTGAATATATGGCCGCTGGGATACCGGTCATTGCATCGAATTTCCCTCTTTGGCGCGAGATCATGGATGCGAACGATTGCGGGATTTGCGTCGACCCGCTTTCCCCCGATCAGATCGCCGGCGCCATCGACAGACTGGCAGGCGCCCCGGATGAGGCACGCCGCCTTGGCGCCAACGGCCGCAAGGCCGTGGAAGAACTCTACAATTGGAAAAGGGAAGAGAAAAAGCTGCTCGGTCTCTACGAAACCCTCAATGGGTGCGCGTAAACCGGGCTGCACAGGATGGGTTGTTGAGCTATAGCTTCCAATCATAGCAGCGCAATCACGCCGCGCTTTTTTTTACAAATGGCAACGGCCTTTTCACTCAGGACTTACAGGAGATTTCATGCCATCGATCGCCCACGTAGGCTACGGTTACTGGGGCAAGAACATTGCCCGCAACCTGGCCGAACTTGGCCACCTCAAGGCCGTGGTAGACCCCAATCCCGCAGCAGCGGAGAAGGCTGCCGAGGCGCTTGGCGTGACGGCCGCTTCACTGGATGAGGTTCTTGCCGCACCGGACATCGACGGGGTTTCCATCGCCTCGCCTGCGGAGATGCATTTTGCCCATGCCGCTGCGGCGCTGAAGGCTGGCAAACACGTATTCGTGGAAAAGCCGCTCGCTCTTAAAACGGCTGATGCGGAGAAACTCTGCGCTCTGGCTGAAGAGAAAGAGCGCATCCTGATGGTCGGGCACCTTCTGCAGTACCATCCGATCTATGTGAAGCTGCGCGAAATGGTGGAGAAAGGCGAACTCGGTCGCGTGCTCTACGCCTATTCCAACCGCATGTCTCTGGGCAAATTCCGTACGGAAGAGAATGTGCTCTGGTCCTTTGCGCCACACGATCTCTCGATGCTTCTTGGCCTTTTCGATGAAGAACCATCTCATGTATCGGCACAGGGCAATGTGTCATTCACCGAGGGCGTCGCCGATATGGTGACGGCACAGATGCACTTTCCCGGCGGTGGAAGCGCACATGTGCAGACCTGCTGGATGCATCCGTTCAAGGAACAGCGCCTGACCGTCATCGGCGAAAAAGCCATGCTCGTGTTCGAAGACAGTCATCCGGTTTGGGAAGAAAAACTCAGGCTCTACCGGCACGGTTTTGACAGGAGCGGGTCAGTGCCTGTTCCGGAAAAAGCCGAGGTCGAATATGTGCAGGTCGATCGCGCCGAACCGCTGAAGAACGAGTGTCAGCACTTCGCGGACTGCATCGCAAACAACGCCACTCCAACCACGGATGGCGAAGAAGGACTGCGTGTGCTGCGGGTTCTGGCAAAGGCCGAAGCAGCACTTCAGGAAAACCTGGCACACCAGAAGTTTGTAGGTTCAGAGCAATGAGCAAGGAAGCATTTGTACATGAAAGCTCCTATGTCGACGACGGCGTTTCGCTCGGCGAAGGAACCAAGATCTGGCATTTCAGCCACATTCTCTCAGGAACCCGTATCGGGGAATCCTGCTCAATCGGCCAGAATGTGATGATCGGACCCGACGTCTCGGTCGGCGACAATTGCAAGATCCAGAACAACGTCTCGCTCTACAAGGGCATCCATCTCGAGGACGATGTTTTTTGTGGTCCGTCCTGCGTCTTCACGAACGTGATCAATCCGCGCGCATCGGTTGAGCGAAAAGATGAATTTCGCGCAACAATCGTAAAGCGTGGCGCAACCATCGGCGCAAATGCCACCATCGTCTGTGGCAACGAGCTGGGCGAATACTGCCTTGTGGCGGCAGGAGCCGTTGTCACGAAATCCGTTCAGCCACATGCGCTTGTTGCCGGTGTGCCGGCGCGCCGTATCGGTTGGGTTTCGCGCTCGGGAGAAATTCTCGACGATACGCTGACCTGCCCGAGAACGGGTGAGCGCTACATGGTCAACGATGAGGGCAACCTCATCATGGCCCCCTGAGCAAACCAGCTCAGACTACCGCGTGCTCCTGTCGGCGCCCTGGATTGCTTCAAGGTAGTTCCGGGCGATCCGGCCATAGTCATGCACCTCGGCGGCATAGGCACGGCCTCGCTGTCCGATCTCCGCCCGTTCTTCTGCGGTCGCAGTCTCAAGCGACATGATGGAACGGGCGATATCGGACGGTTGGTCGCTCCCCGTTACAATCCCGCATCCTGCTTCCGACACCGGGTCATGAGAGGCTTTCAAAGGCAGGATTATCGGCAGGCCTGCCTGCATGAAATCCATGATCTTGTTGAAGCTGATCCCGTATCGATAAACGCCCGGAATGTTCCGTGCGCCTGCATACCCGACGTCGGAATTCTGTATCAGCCACATGGCCTCGTGATACGGCACCGTCGGGAAGAATGCGACGTTGCTCAGCTGCAGATCATCGGACTGTCGCTTGAGCGCCTCTGTGGCCCCGCCCTCACCGACAAGCAGAACGCCAATTTTCCCGGCATTTCCATCCCCATTCAAGACGGATACCGCATTCAGCAGACGGTCTAGCGCGTTTGGAATGCCCTGCGCGCCGGGATGAATCAGGATGAGACGCCCCTCCTTCCGCCAGGTTTCCAACTGCGCACGCGCAGCCACACCTGAAACACTGGACGGCGCTTTCGCCTCGCCGGCTCCGGGGTTGGCTCCATTCGGCACGTAAACACAGGGCGGTGGTTTTCGAACCACCTGCTTCACATGTTCGCGCGCGCCCGCCAGCAACGTCCCCACAAGGTCCGAGACCCTGTAGGCGAAACGCTCTGTCACGCCACACAACAGAACGAAGGGGTGCCAAGGGCTTGTTCCGTTGATTTCAACGACGGAGAGCGGCCAGAGATCCCGGATCTCGAAAACCAGCTTCGCCTTGTAACGGCGCGCCAGCCACCAACCAGGAAAGATTGCGAAGGGATGAGGTGATGATACGATCACAACATCCGGCGCAGCCAGGTCGGACCGTGCTCGAAGGCGGAAGGCCGAGACACAATAGTCCGCCATATTCAGAACGCGGCCTACACCATTCCCACTGTAGCGCCGCGCCCGCAGACCCACATATCTAACCCCATCAACTCTCTTGTCTGAAGGAAGAGGCTCTGGCGTTTCCAACTGGTGATGATATGCGGCCACGAAAACGGTTGTCTCGTGCCCTTCTTCGGCCCACGCCTTTGCCAGATGAAAGGCGCGCATGAACTTTCCAATACCGGGGCCGCCTGCATAGTGATTCAAGTACCAGAGTTTCATGCCAGGAAACCGACCTCTTCCGCGCAACCATCCACTGATACCGGCATCTTCTTCGCCTTTCCTGAAGGTTTGTGGGGCAACACTTCGGGAATCAATGGATCAGCCGTCTTTCCCTCTCGTTAGTCGATCTCTGCAAATAAGTCAGTGCTACCGCGAACGCGCGCTTGCTGGTGTCATATTCGCGGTCTAAACACGCACGCATCCGAACCACGCGCCTTCACCCAGCGTCGCTGCGGTGGGCAGACGTAAAACCCCGCTTTTGGAGACCTCACAGAGCATGTCCATAGCATTTATCGATCTTCCGGCACAGCAGGCCCGGATTCGTACACGCCTCGAAAGCGCTATCGCGCGCGTTCTGGATGAAGGTGCCTACATCATGGGCCCTCAGGTAAAAGAACTTGAGAGCCAGCTGGCCCAGTTCTCCGGCGCAAAACACTGCCTTTCCTGTGCCAACGGAACGGACGCCCTTCAGCTTGCCCTTATGGCGCTGAAGATTGGCCCCAACGATGCTGTGTTCGTGCCGTCTTTCACATTTGCTGCGACCGCTGAGGTGGTGCCCTATGTTAACGCGACGCCGGTGTTCGTCGACTGTCTTCCCGACACCTTCAACATGGACCCTGAAAGCCTGAAGCGTGCAATCCTCCACGCGCGCTCCGAAGGTCTCAGGCCAGCCTGCGTGATCCCCGTCGATCTGTTTGGCCTTCCCGCCGATTACGATGCAATCATGGCGATTGCCCGCGAAAACGACATGTACGTCATCGGCGACAGCGCGCAGGGTTTCGGCGGCATGTACAAGGGCCGGATGACCGGTTCGATCGCCGACGTCACCACCACGTCCTTCTTCCCGGCAAAACCGCTCGGATGTTACGGAGACGGCGGCGCAGTCTTCACCGACAATGATGAAGTCGCATCCCTGATCGAGTCGTACCGCGTCCACGGCAAGGGATCGCACAAATACGACAATGAGCGCATCGGCTTGAACAGCCGTCTGGACACCATTCAGGCAGCCATCCTGATTGAGAAGCTTGCTCTCTACGCAGAAGAGATCGAGAAGCGTCAGGTGGTAGCGAAGACCTATAATGAAGCCCTGTCCGCACACTACGCGGTTCCGGTCGTTCCGGAAGGCCTCGTCAGCGTCTGGGCCCAGTACACATTGCTTCTGGCGTCCGAGGCTGACCGGGCTCCGCTGCAGGCGCGTGCAAAGGAAGCGGGTGTCCCCACCGCGGTCTACTACCCGCTGCCTCTGCACCAGCAGACGGCATATAGCGCGTTCCCGCAGGACCCGGCTGGCCTGAAAGTGAGTGAAGACGTAGCAAAGCGCGTGCTCAGCCTGCCCATGCACCCCTATCTGGAGCGGGACACGCAGGAACACATCATCTCGGCAATTACCCCGTAATTGCCGGGCTTCTGCCTCGTCGTTTCGAACGAAACGGAGCCAGCTGCAAGTTTGTTCAACTGGTGAGACTTGAAGAGAAAATGCAAAAGCTGCGCGTCGAAAGGCGCGCAGCTTTTTGCCTAAAGCGCAGTGAACTTTTTGCAGCCCCCGCATAACTAATCAGAATTGGGTTTCCAGAATTCCAGGCCCCGCCGCCTCAGGCGCACATGGCCCTGAGGGCGGCTTCGTCGACCACTTCCACCGTGCGCGTGTTGGCCAGGCGGACGAGGCCCTTGCTCTTGAACTTCGAGAAAGTGCGCGAAACCGTTTCGATGGTCAGGCCCAGATAATCGCCAATATCGGTGCGTGACATGGGAAGCTGCACCTCGCGGGCATTGTCCTGACGCTCCATCATGTCGAGAAGGAAGGCGGCGACGCGTTCGGCGGCGTTCTGCCGGCCAATCACCAGAAGATGCTCCTGCGCACGAACGAGCGCACCCAGAGCGGCGTCCAGCGTCTGGCGCCAGTTGCCTTCATTGGCAGGCTGACGGAACACGCGAATGCCAGCCGGGCCAACGGCTTCAGCAAAGAAATGATGATGGCCGTCGGCTTCGAAACCGAACACTTCGCCCGCCACATGGAAGGCGCTGATCTGACGGCGACCGTCCGACAGGAGGCGATAGAGGCGAACCGCACCGAACTCGACCTGATAGAGCGCATTGGCGCGCTCGCCCTGCGCATAGACCTCTTCATTGGCCTCGAAGAAGGCAATCTGGTGCGGCTGGTCGGGAGAAAACGACGCAGGCGCCGGGCGCGCCTCGGCAAGACGCTGATGCCCCCGGAAAGGAGCTGTCGGTGCGTGTGCGGTTGCGGCCTGTGCAAACATGGGTGCCTCCGTCGTTTGGATGCTCCATTACTGCCGCAATGCCCGCACGCGCGAAATTCGGTTTTGTCCCTACGGGATTCTACGTAGCGCCTCTCAGATCGCGATGCCGGGCCTGCTCCAGAAGGTCGTGAACCGCGTTGACGACGGCGCTCCCAAGGAGCGGTTTTTCTATGGTTCTTATGTGCCCGGCCTGCGGCATCTCATCCAGCGTATCGGCCAGAAGAACGAGTGGCCCGGCCCCGCCAAGCAGCCGTTCAAGCGGCACCTTCATGTCGGCAAGGACTTCATGATCCACAATCGTGCAGGCAGCCGTGCGGCGCAGCCGTTCAACCTCTTCCAGATTGCGCGGCACGACAACGTCGTACCCCTCCGATTCAAGCATGAATCGCAGTGACAATCGAAAGGCTGAATCGGGCGCCACCACGAGAATCATTGCATGCACATCCCGGCATCTCCTCACTGCCGGGCAACGCAAATCAGTCACCGCGGCAGTGTACAATCTCTGCCGTCGGTCGCCATCGTGCTTTGCGTTGGATCAAAACGCCCAGTGAAAGGCGAAATCAGTCGACCGGATCACCGGCCTGCAGGACCATGCGAACCAGTTCCGGCAGGTTTCTGGCCTGCATCTTGGACATCACATTGGCCCGGTGAACCTCGACCGTGCGCGGGGAAATATCGAGTTCAAAGGCGATCGTCTTGTTGGGCATGCCCGCCACGATCCGGCGCATCACCTGCTGTTCGCGCTCCGAAAGCTGCTCCACCCGTCCCCGCACCAGCGCCGCATCGGCGGCGGCGGGCGGCCGCTTGTCGAGTTCGCAGATCGCGCGGGAAAGCGCCTCCATGAGCGTGTCGTCGGAGAACGGCTTTTCGATGAAGTCCAGCGCGCCCGCCTTCATCGCCTCGACCGCCATCGGCACGTCGCCATGGCCGGTGATGACGATGGCCGGCAGCATGGCGCCGTGCTCGTTCAGCCGCTGCAGAAGCTCGACGCCGCTCATGTCTGGCATTCTCAGATCGGTGATCAGGCAGGCACTCTGCAGCCCGGGCGCAACCTTGAGAAAGGCCGTTGCCGATTCATGCACCCGCGCCACATGCCCGGACATGGTGAGCAGAAAAGCCAGCGATTTGCGCACCGGCTCTTCATCATCAACGATATGGATCACCACATCATCAGGCATTCTGCAATTCCTGCTCTTCCATTGCGGGCAGCGTGAAACGGAATGTCGTCCCCTCGCCCGAACTCACGATCAGTTTCAACATGCCGCCATGGGCCTCGGCAATCCGCTTTGAGATCGCAAGCCCCACGCCCATGCCGCCCCTCTTGGATGAGACAAACGGCTTGAAAAGGTTCTCGGCGATCTCCTCGGGAACTCCCGTTCCCGTATCGGACACGTCAATGTCTATGGCATCGCCTTCCTCGTTGAAAGCCACGGTCACCTTGAGCTCGCGACCGTCACTCTCGCGCATCGCCTCCATGGCATTGCGCATGAGATTGATCAAGATCTGCTGTATCTGCACCCGGTCCACGAAAACCCTGCCAAGCCCGGCTTCGAACTCGAAGACGGTGTGCACGCCGAGCTCGCGTGAGCCCATCAGGGCGAGTGCGGCGGCCTCCTCGACCAGTTTTTGCAGGTCTTCCGGGTGCTTCTCGCTCTCACCACGCGAGACGAATTCACGCAGATGACGGATGATCTGTCCGGCATGAAGCGACTGCCGCGCCGTCTCTTCCAGCGCATCGCGCATGCGCTCGGCCACGGGGTCATCCAGATCGTTCAGGAGCCGCTTGCAGCCCTGCACATAGTTGGAGACGGCCGAAAGCGGCTGATTGAGTTCATGCGCCAGGGTCGAGGCCATTTCCCCCAGCTCGTTGAGGCGGGCAAGACGCGCCAGTTCCGCCTGCACCTCTTCCATCTGCGCTTCGGTTTCCGCACGCTCGGTCAGGTCACGGATGAAACCGGTGAAGAAGGTGCGCCCGCCACTCTTCATCTCGCCAACAGCGAGCTTCATGGGAAAGGTGGAGCCATCCTTGCGCTGACCGACGACCACGCGGTCGATGCCGATGATGCGGCGTTCACCCGTGGTCTTGTAGCGCTCGATATAGCCGTCATGCTGCCCGCGATAGGGCTCGGGCATCAGCATCTTCACATTGTTGCCGCGCGCCTCGTCTTCCGTATAGCCGAACTGGCGCACTGCAGCGCGGTTGAACGACACCATCGTTCCCTTGTGGTCGATGACCACGGTGGCGTCTGGAACCGTGTCGAGAATGGAGTTCAGATGCGCGTCGCGCGCCGCAAGCTGCTGGCGCACCAGCTTTCCCGCATCTTCGGCGTTGAAATAGGCAGCGCCCACATGGGCGATAAGGATAAGAAAGGCGATGAGCGCGGCAAACACGGGAAGCGAGAGCGGCAGCGTGTCCACGACGCCGACCAGCGCCACGGCTCCGGCAACCAGCGCCACTGCGACAATTCCGGCAACACGCCCGCCAAGGATCGCGGCGTAAAGCGCCGTGAGCGATGCAAGGAAGATGATCCAGATGCCGCTGAACGCCGGCCCCATCCACAGGCGGGCGGCCAGAAGGATCAGACTGCCGCCCATGGCAACGACATAGCCCGGCACCCCGGTGCGGCGCGCCGGTTCAGCAATATCGAAATCGTGACCCAAGATTGCCCCTTCCGCAACGGGTTCGTTTGTGGTGCGCATTATTTCCGCACGTGCGTGTCACTGCAAGCCTCGGCCATGGCACAATTGCCAACTGTTTGATCCAGCGCAAAGCGCACTGTATCGTAACGGGTGATAGTCTCCGATTAATGTTTGGAGTCGGAAATGAAACGCTTGTCCCAGAAAATTGAAACGCATGCCAAATTGATGGGCAAGATGATGGACCGCTGCGATGTGGATTTGCAGCGGCTCGCTGCCGATCGCCTTGGCCTGACGCTCGCCTCGGCCGTTCGCACCTGCGCCCGCTGCCGCAATGCCGATTCCTGTCAGGGCTGGCTGGCGGCAACTGCCGGAGAAACAAAACGCCAGCCGCCGTCCTTCTGCCCGAACGCAGTTCTCTTCGATAAAATGACACGCCTTGAGGAAGAGCCTCAGGACGAACGCCTCGCCCTGAGCAGCGCCGGGCTGTAGAGCAGCGCAAACCCGAGAAACGCGATCATCCAGGCCGTTCCGGAAATGTGAACCCAGGCCAGTCCCGGCTCGAAAGCAGCCCAGACGCGCACGATTGCGGCCACGCAGACAGCACCGAAGATCACGCCTCCCGCCAGTCCGGCCTTCAGCATGCGCCCGGTGTGCCCCAGCGTCGCGCGCATCATGACCGCCAGCGTCATCGCGCCAATGGCGCCGCCGCCGAGCGCATGAAACCCGGCGGCCTGCGGCACGCTCTCGGGCAACAGCGCCGAGAGCGCCAGCAGCCCGAGACCGAAGGGCACGAAGGCATAGGCGATGTGCAGCATGAGCACCAGCGCGTCCCGCACGGTGCGCTCACCGGCCCAGCGCGTCAGGCGCACGGCCTGCGAGACTGCGGCGATTGCAAGCAGAACGCCCGTCAGCAGCGCCTCGGGCAGAAACACCCACAGGGTAAGCGCCGCCGTTGAAACGACGAGCGACGCGACGTCATATTGCCCGAACGGCACGGGCAGACGCCCGGGATTTTCGCGCACCAGCCAGTTGCGGGTGAAGCTCGGAATGATGCGCCCGCCGATGATCATGATCAGGACAATGGCCGCGCCAAGGCCAAGCCGGCGGCTCACATCGGAGATCCCGGCCGTCTGCACCTCGACATGAAACAGGATGTTGGCGAGCAGAAGAACCGCGAGCGGCATCAGCACCTTGAGATTGCGCCAGTTGCGGCCGGCAACGATTTCGCGCACAGCCGCCAGCGTCAGCGCCACGAGAAACGCATTGTCGATGATGGCGGCCTCCCACCATCCAAGCGATGCGGAATAATAGATGGCCACCCGCCCCGCGATCCACAGCGCGACCAGAACCGCGAGCGGCGTTCCCTGCACGGGCAGCCGCCCGGTCCAGTTGGGAATGGCCGTGAGCAGAAAGCCGGCGACGACAGCCGCCAGAAAGCCGAACAGCATCTCGTGCACATGCCAGTCGACCGGCAGGAAAAGGCTGCGCGTTTCAAGAAGCCCCATATAGATGGGCAACCAGGCGAGAATGGAGAGGCCCGAATAGGCTGCACCCAGAAGGAAGAAGGGTCGAAACCCATAGGACAACACCGCCGGCCCCTCATAGGCCCGCAATCTCGGTACAGCCATCGCCAACTCCTGAAAAGGTAGGGCCGGACGGATGCTTCCCCCATTCCGTCCGGCCGGCTGCTGCGTCGACGCTACCGGACTGGCCGGTGCGCACCGCCGCTGGTTGTCGCAGCAGCATCTCATGAAGAGCCGTTGGATATCCTTTTGGGTGGCTCTCTGAGTGTTTTTCTAGCGGCTTTCGCGCCGCGAGAATTTGCGCTAGCGCAAAGACGGTCTAAAAAAAGCGCGATTTTGAACGCGGAGTTGCAAATGCCGGGCCTCGACCCTTCGCTGATTGCCGATCTGCCGAGCTTTTCGGGGCTGGAGCGCCGGGAGCTGGAGACGCTTCTGGGCTATGCCCAGCCCCTGCGCTTTTCCGAAGGCGCGACAGTCTTCGCCCAGGGCGATGAAGCGGAATCGTTTTACGTCCTGCTCGATGGCCACATTCGCGTGGTTCGCTCAACGCCCGAGGGGCAACAGGTGATCGTGCGCTATATCAGCGTCGGCGAACTGTTCGGCATCGCAGCCGCCCTTGGCCGCAGCACCTATCCGGCGTCCGCAGTCGCCGCAGCAGAATGCGTGGCGCTCGCCTGGCCCAACGCGAAATGGGACGAACTGACCGCACGCTTCCCCTCGCTTGGCGCGAACACCTACAAGACCGTCGGCGGCCGTCTGCAGGACGCGCACACGCGCGTTGTCGAAATGTCGACCGAGCAGGTCGAGCAACGGGTGGCCCATGCTCTCCTGCGCCTCGTCAAGCAGACCGGACGCAAGACCGCCGAAGGGGTGGAGATCGATTTTCCGATCACCCGGCAGGACATCGCGGAGATGACCGGCGCGACGCTGCACACGGTCAGCCGCGTCCTTCAGGCATGGGAGAAGGACGGCATCGTTCGCGGTGGCCGCAAGCGTGTCGTGGTGATCAGCCCGCACCGCCTGCTCCTGAAAGCCGAGGCCCGCAAGGAGAGCTAGGGTCAGGACCCGTCAGCCCTCCGTGATTGCCAGTTCCAGCTCACGCGTGAACGCCTTTTCGTCGATGCCATGTTCCTGGCAGGCGTCGCTCACCGAATGAAACGCAGTGATCGGGCACCCCACGCACAGCATGTGATGGCGCAGCATCACCGCGACCGTGTCCGGCCAGTGCGCCATGATCTCCTCAAGCGTCATCCCGGCACGCAAATGCGTCTGTCGCATCGTCGCCTCCTCCAGACCGAAACATCCTCCACTCAGGCATTCAGCTCGATGGCTTCGACACGCAGGATAGAGGCCTTCGGGCCACGGTTCATTGCGCTGACGCAACAAGCCGCGCGTCGGTCACACGGCAGCAGAGTGGCGCGCGCCGCCACGCTTCAGATACTGGTCGAACAGCGCAGCCGTCGAACGCACCAGCGGCCGCGCCTCGTCGCGCAGGCTGAAGGTGCCGCCATCTTCCACCAGTCCGGCCTCTTCATCCGCCTGACGCGCCTCGCTCACGATCCGCCGCCCGCATTCGCCGAATAGCCGGATCGCCTCTTCGCCCGAAAAGGCGAAGTCGCACATGAGCCGCTCGATCACCCAGGCCCGCGCCTGATCCTCGTCGCTGAGCGCGATGCCCCGCGCCGTGGCCAGACCGCCTTCGCTGACGATGCGCTCGTAATTCGCAGTCGCCGGCGTGTTCTGCGCATAGCCCTGCGGCAGGCGCGACACCGATGAAGGCCCGAGCCCGATCAGCGTCCGGCAGGCATCTTCCGTATAGCCCTGAAAATTGCGGAACAGCCGCCCTTCCCGCGCAGCCACCGCCAGCGGATCATCCGGCTTTGCGAAATGATCGAGCCCGATCACCTCATATCCGGCCTCGCGGATGATGCGCGCCGTTTCCTGCTGCTGCGCAAAGCGCTCTTCCGGCCCCGGAAGAAACGCCTCGTCGATCATCGTCTGGTGCTTCTTGAACCAGGGCACATGCGCATAGCCGAAAAGCGCGATGCGATCCGGCGAAAGCGTCAGCGCCTGCCTGATCGTATCGGCCACGCTTTCAAGCGTCTGGTGCGGCAGGCCGTAGAGCAGGTCCAGATTGACCGAATGCACGCCGCGCGCGCGAACGCCATCCACAACGCCCCTGGTCTGTTCAAAGGTCTGCTCGCGATTGATGGCCGTCTGCACCTTCGGGTCGAAATCCTGCACGCCAAGGCTGGCGCGCGTCATGCCGATGGCCGCAAACGCGTCGAACCGCGCATCGTCCATATCGTTGGGATCGAGTTCGACACTGATCTCCGCATCATCGGCGAAGTTGAAGGCGTCTTTCAGCGCCGCGCCCAGCCGCAGCACGTCTTCGGGCCGGAGCATGGTGGGCGAGCCGCCGCCGAAATGGAGCGCGCGGATGCGCCCATTGCCATCCAGCACGTTTCCCACAGTCTTTATTTCACTAAGGAGCGCGTCCAGAAACGCCGCGACCGGCTCGTAACGGCGGGTCATTTTCGTGTGGCAGGCGCAGAACCAGCACAGCCGATCACAAAAAGGGATGTGTACATAGAGCGACACGTCGTCGCTGCTGCCCGTCTGTTGCAGCCATCCACGGAAGGTTTCTGCGCCGATTCCTGCATGGAAATGCGGGGCCGTCGGATAGCTCGTATAGCGCGGAACCGCTTCTGAATAACGGGTTGCCGGCACTGTCCCGGTGATCTGTTCGCCTGCGCGCTGCATGTTGACCATCCCTCATAATGAACGGAAACTGTTTTTCATGGCTGGGGGCGCGCAGCTTTGACGCAGATCAAGGCAGTTCGGTTCCCGTTAAGAGATGCGTTGAATGTGGGAATCGGGGAACGGATTCCCGCGAGCTTTTCTGGATTGGGGAAACAGCAATGAGATTTGGCACCGAGATCGTATTGGTCGGCCTGGCTGCTTTTGCAGCTCTGGCCGCTGCGGGTCTGGCGCAGGATTCAGCTTTTCAGGCCCATATGTGGGTTCTGTTCTTTGTCCTGCTGGGATCGGCGATCGTGTTGATGCGCAACACCAGCTTTGCGCCCGAGGGCGCGGCATCGATACCGCTCAAGGCCGACACCGACGGCTATATGGACGGTCCGATACGGTACGGCGTCATCGCAACGACATTCTGGGGCGTTGTCGGCTTTCTGGTTGGCGTCATCGTGGCGCTCCAGCTTGCCTACCCGGATTTGAACATCGAACCGTGGTTCAACTTCGGCCGCACCCGGCCGCTGCACACCTCGGCCGTTATCTTCGCCTTCGGCGGCAACGCGCTGATCGCCACCTCGTTCTACGTGGTGCAGCGTACGAGCCGGGCGCGCCTCTTTGGCGGCAACCTGGCCTGGTTCGTGTTCTGGGGCTATCAGCTCTTCATCGTCATGGCGGCAACCGGCTATCTTCTGGGCATCACCCAGAGCCGTGAATACGCCGAGCCGGAATGGTATGTGGACCTGTTCCTCACCATTGTCTGGGTGGCGTATTTCATCGTCTTCTTCGGCACGATCATGAGGCGCAAGGAGCCACATATCTATGTGGCCAACTGGTTCTACCTGTCCTTCATCGTGACCATCGCGATGCTGCACATCGTGAACAACCTTGCTGTTCCCGTTTCGCCCTTCGGTTCCAAGAGCTACTCGCTCTTTGCTGGTGTTCAGGACGCACTGACCCAGTGGTGGTACGGCCACAACGCGGTGGGCTTCTTCCTGACCGCCGGCTTCCTCGGCATGATGTACTACTTCATTCCGAAGCAGGCCGACCGTCCGGTTTACTCCTACCGTCTGTCGATCATTCACTTCTGGGCGCTGATCTTCCTGTACATCTGGGCCGGTCCGCACCACCTGCACTACACCGCCCTGCCCGACTGGGCGCAGACGCTGGGCATGGTCTTCTCGATCATGCTGTGGATGCCGTCCTGGGGTGGCATGATCAACGGTCTGATGACGCTTTCGGGCGCATGGGACAAGCTGCGCACCGACCCGATCATCCGCATGATGGTTCTGGCCGTTGCCTTCTACGGCATGTCCACCTTCGAAGGTCCGCTGATGTCCATCAAGGCCGTCAACTCGCTGTCGCACTACACTGACTGGACCATCGGTCACGTGCATTCCGGTGCGCTCGGCTGGGTCGGCATGATCACCTTCGGCGCACTCTACTATCTGGTTCCGAAGCTGTGGCACCGCGAGCGTCTCTACTCGCTGCGGCTCGTCACCTGGCACTTCTGGCTCGCCACCCTCGGCATCGTGGTCTATGCGGCCGTGATGTGGGTCTCCGGCATCCAGCAGGGTCTGATGTGGCGCGAGTACGACTCTCAGGGCTTCCTGGTCTACTCCTTCGCCGAAACCGTGGCTGCAATGCACCCCTACTACGTGCTGCGCGCACTTGGCGGCGTGCTCTTCCTGCTCGGTGGCATCGTCATGGCCTACAACCTGGCCATGACCATCCTCGGCCACCAGCGCGAGGAAGAGCCGATCGGCGGCACTGTCGTACAGCCCGCAGCCACCATTCAAAACGCCGGTTAAGGAGCCCACACGATGGCATTGCTGGACAAACACAAGATCATCGAAAAGAACGCCACACTGCTCCTGGTGGGATCGTTCCTCGTGGTTACCGTCGGCGGCATCGTCGAGATCGTGCCTCTCTTCTATCTTGAGAACACGATCGAGAAGGTGGAGGGCATGCGCCCTTACTCGCCGCTGGAGCTGGCCGGACGCAACATCTATGTCCGTGAAGGGTGCTACACCTGTCACAGCCAGATGATCCGTCCGTTCCGCGACGAGGTGGAGCGTTACGGCCATTACAGCCTGGCGGCGGAATCGATGTACGATCACTCCTTCCAGTGGGGATCGAAGCGCACGGGCCCGGATCTGGCCCGTGTGGGTGGCCGCTACTCCAACGAGTGGCACGTCGACCATCTGATCGAGCCGCGCTCCGTGGTGCCGGAATCGATCATGCCGAGCTACGCCTTCCTCAAGGACACCCCGCTCGAGATCAACGATTTCTCGACCGAGCTCATCGCCAATCAGCGCGTGGGTGTGCCCTACACGGAAGAAATGGTGCTCAACGCCAATGCGGACATTCGCGCCCAGGCTGATCCGAATGCGGATACGTCCGGGCTCGAAGAACGCTATCCCAAGGCCGTTCTGGGTGACTTCGACGGAAACCCCAACGCGCTGACGGAGATGGATGCGCTGATCGCCTATCTGCAGATGCTCGGCACGCTGGTTGATTTCTCAACCTACGACGAAACGGCCGGATATCGGTGAGGAGGATAAATCATGGAAGCCTATACAGCGCTCCGACAGTTCGCAGATAGCTGGGGCCTACTGGCCATGACCGTCTTCTTCATCGGCGTGGTCATCTTCGCCTTCCGTCCCGGAAGCAAGAAGAGCGCCGAAGAAGCCGCACGCATCCCGCTTAAGGACGATTGAGATGAGTGAGAAGAAAGATATCGACGAGGTTTCCGGCGTCTCGACCACCGGCCATGAGTGGGACGGCATCAAGGAACTCGACAACCCCATGCCCCGCTGGTGGGTCTGGACCTTTTACGCCACCATCGTGTGGGCGATCGGCTACACCGTCGCCTACCCGGCATGGCCGCTGGTCAGCTCCGCCACCCAGGGCGTTCTGGGCTATTCCAGCCGCAGCGAGTTCTCCACCACCATGGACGTGGTCTCTGCACAGCAGGCCGATCTGCGTCAGGCCATCGCCGACAAGTCGCTTGAAGAGATTCTCGCCGACGAGACGCTGCGCCGCTTTGCGACCGCAGCAGGCGACGCCGCGTTCAAGGTCAACTGCTCGCAGTGCCATGGCTCGGGCGCGCAGGGTTCTGCCGGTTATCCGAACCTCAATGACGATGACTGGCTTTGGGGCGGAGACATCGAATCGATCCACCAGACCATCGCGCACGGCGTGCGCTTTGCTGGCGACGATGACACCCGCTTCGGCGAAATGCCGGCCTTCGGCGACATCCTGAGCGCTGACGAGATCCGTCAGGTGGCCGCCCATGTGGTGTCCTTCACCGGAACGCCGTCCGACCCGGCGCTGGCCGAGGCCGGTGCACAGGTCTTCGCCGACAACTGCGCTTCCTGCCACGGCGACAATGGCCAGGGCGACATCACCTTCGGTGCGCCGAACCTGGCCGATGCGATCTGGCTCTACGGTTCCAGCGAGCGGGAAATCGCCGCGCAGGTGCGTCAGCCGAAGCACGGCGTCATGCCAGCCTGGCAGGCCCGCCTTGGCGATCCGACGGTCAAGCAACTGTCCGTCTACGTCTACTCCCTTGGTGGCGGCCAGTAGCCGCAGCGCCATACGGAAAGCAAAAACCCGGCCATCTGGCCGGGTTTTTTGTCGCAGCGACGTAACGTCGACTTTCCCTGCGCGCAAAAAGGGCTTTGATCGGGATCAATGCACTGGTGCACCCTGAGAGACTAGAAATTTCAATACCGAGCAGTCTGCGAGCCGCCGAATGACCCTTGTTACGAACAATGCAGCCAGCAACGACGTCGAACGACTTGATGCCGAAGCTGTAAACTCCGCCGGCAAGCGGCAATCGCTTTACGCCGCGCGCAAGAAGATTTTCCCCAAGCGCGCCTCCGGGCAGTTCCGGCGGTTCAAGTGGCTGATCATGCTGGTCACGCTGGGCATCTATTACCTGACGCCCTGGATTCGCTGGGATCGCGGCCCCTACGCACCCGATCAGGCCGTGCTCGTGGATCTGGCCAATAGGCGCTTCTACTTCTTCTTCATTGAGATCTGGCCGCAGGAATTCTTCTATGTCGCGGGCCTGCTCGTCATGGCTGGCATCGGGCTCTTCCTGATCACCTCCACGGTGGGACGCGCATGGTGCGGCTACACCTGCCCGCAGACGGTCTGGGTCGACCTCTTCCTCGTGGTGGAGCGCGCCATTGAGGGCGACCGCAATGCGCGCATCAAGCTTGATGGCGCGCCCATGTCGGTCAACAAGCTCGGCAAGCGCTTTTCCAAGCACCTGATATGGCTTCTGATCGCGGTGGCGACAGGCGGTGCCTGGGTGTTCTACTTCGCCGACGCCCCGGCCCTGCTCATCGACCTCGTGACCGGTAAGGCGGCCCCCGTCGCCTACATCACCATCGCCGTTCTGACCGCCACCACCTATGTGTTCGGCGGCCTGATGCGCGAACAGGTCTGCACCTATATGTGCCCGTGGCCGCGCATTCAGGCGGCCATGCTCGACGAAAACTCGCTGACCGTCACCTACAATGACTGGCGCGGCGAACCCCGCACCCGCCATGCGAAGAAGGCTGCGGCAGCCGGTCAGACCGTTGGCGACTGCGTCGACTGTAACGCCTGTGTGGCGGTCTGCCCGATGGGCATCGACATTCGCGACGGCCAGCAGCTCGAGTGCATCACCTGCGCGCTGTGCATCGACGCCTGCGACGGCGTGATGGACAAGCTGGGTCGCGACCGTGGTCTCATCTCCTATGCGACCCTTTCCGACTACAATGCCAACATGGCGCTCGCCACCGCCGGCGGCGCCGACGCGATCAACCCCGACCGCGTGCGCAACGAAAACGGTCGCCTGACCGACAAGGTCGCGCATTTCCGCTGGAAGAAGATTTTCCGCCCGCGCACCTTCGTCTATTTCGGCGCGTGGTCGCTGGTCGGTCTCGCCATGCTCTACGCCCTCCTGACCCGTGACCGGCTGGAAGTGAACGTTCTGCACGACCGCAATCCGCAATATGTGCTTCTGTCCGACGGCTCCGTGCGCAACGGCTACACGGTCAAGCTCCTGAACATGATCCCGGAACCGCGTGTAATCGTGCTGTCGCTCGACGGCCTGCCGGGTGCTACAATGAACGTGGTCGGCCTCGATCAGGCGGAAGGCCGCTCGGCCTCCGTGCCCGTGGAGCCGGATCGCTTGCGTGAAGTGCGCATTTTCGTCACCCTGCCTGCGGACCGTCTCGACGAGGCCGGCGAAAGGTTCAGCTTTGTTGTTGAAGACAAGGCCAGCTTCGAGAGCGACGTTTACCGGGCCAGCTTCAACATTCCGGAGGCCTCACGATGAGCAGCGCACAAAAGCAGAAAGTCTTCACCGGGTGGCACATGCTCGCCATCATGATCGCTTTCTTCGGCGTCATCATCGCGGTGAACCTGACCATGGCCTTCTACGCCAATTCGAGCTGGACCGGCCTTATCGTCAAGAACAGCTATGTGGCGAGCCAGACCTTCAACGAGCGTGCAGCAGAGGGCCGCGCGCAGGCCGCACTCGGCTGGAACGGCGACCTCATCGTTGAGGACGGCGCGATCACCTATCGCCTGACCGATGCCAGCGGCAGCCTGATCCCGCTCGACGGCGTCAAGCTGATCATGCACCGTCCCGTGACGGCGGACGAAGACACGACGCTCGAGCTTGAGCGCCGCCCCGATGGCGCTTTCGGCGTCGACCATGGTCCCGGTGACGGCACCTGGGTCGTCAGCATCACCGCCGAAGCCGGTCTCGACCATCCCTATCGCGACGTGCGTCGCATCGTCATCAAGGACGGAGCACTGAGATGAGCTGTTGCGCCCCCGGCACCGAAATGGCGCTGGAAGCGGAACAGGCCCGCGATGCCGGGCCGCGTTCGGAAGAAATCCTTCTCGCCAGCCGCACCGTCGGCGAAGGCGTGAAGCAAACGGATCTTTCCGTGCCCGGCGTCCATTGCGGTGCTTGCATTCAGACAATCGAGAGCGCGCTCGGCAAGCTTGACGGCGTTGTCGGCGCGCGCGTCAATCTCTCCACCAAGCGCGTCAGCGTGAAATGGCGCGATGGCGAACTGCCGCCCATCATCGATACGCTGAACAGGCTGGGCTACGCCGCCCACCTGTTCGACAGCGTCGAATCCGGCAAGGACCCCGTCCTGTCGCAGCTGATCCGCGCCGTGGCGATCTCCGGCTTTGCCGCCAGCAACATCATGCTTCTGTCCGTGTCGGTCTGGTCCGGCGCGGAAGACAGCACGCGCGATCTCTTTCACTGGCTCTCCGCGCTGATCGCCCTGCCCGCGCTCGTCTTTGCCGGCGGCATCTTCTACAGCTCCGCCTGGAACGCGCTGCGCCACGGGCGCATGAACATGGATGTGCCCATCGCGCTCGGCGTATCGCTTGCCTACGGGCTCAGCATCTACGAGACCATCAACAGCGGCCAGCACGCCTATTTCGATGCCTCGGTCTCGCTCCTCTTCTTCCTTCTGATCGGACGCACGCTCGACCACGTGATGCGCGAACGCGCCCGCACCGCCGTGAAGGGGCTTGCCCGCCTTGCTCCACGCGGCGCGCTGGTCGTCGCCGAGGATGGCGGTCGCGATTATCTTCCGCTGCAGGAAGTCACACCCGGCATGAAGCTGGTCGTCGCCGCTGGTGAACGCATTCCCGTCGACGGCGTGGTCATGACCGGCGCTTCGGAGCTGGATTGCTCCATGGCCACCGGCGAAAGCGCGCCCCAGCCGGTCAAGCCCGGCTCGGATGTGCGCGCCGGCATGCTCAACCTCACCCAGCCGCTGGTGATGGAATCGACCGCCACCGCCGACACCTCCTTCCTTGCCGAAATGATGCGCCTCATGGAGGCGGCCGAAGGTGGCCGCGCGCATTATCGCCGGCTGGCAGACCGCGCCTCTGCACTGTACTCGCCGGTGGTCCACGCCACCGCCTTCATCACCTTTCTGGGCTGGATGGCGGCCAGCGGCGACTGGCATCGCGCAATCACCATCGCCATTGCCGTTCTCATCATCACCTGCCCCTGTGCGCTTGGCCTTGCCGTGCCGATCGTTCAGGTCGTCGCCGCCCGCCGGCTGTTTGAAAACGGCATCATGGTGAAGGACGGCGCGGCCATGGAGCGCTTCGCCCAGATCGACACCGCCGTGTTCGACAAGACCGGCACACTCACGCTCGGTATTCCCGAATTGCGCAATCTGGCAGACATCGACCCGCAGGTTCTCGCCATCGCCGCCTCCGTGGCCTCCCACTCGCGCCACCCCTTCTCCCGCGCCATTCTGCGCGCTGCGGGTTCGGCCCGCGCAACCACCGCCTTCGACAGTGTCGAGGAGGTGCCGGGCCTTGGCATCGAGGCGCGCTCCGGCGACACCGTCTGGCGACTTGGCCGCGCGGGCTGGTCGCTTGGCCGCGAAGATGCGCATGAGAATGACGCCGGCGGCACCGTCCTTTCGCGCAATGGCGAAGAGCTGGCCGCCTTCCGTTTCGAAGACCGGCTGCGGCCCGACGCGAAGAAGGCCGTCGCCTTCCTCCAGAAGAATGGCGTCAGCATCGAGATCATCTCCGGCGACAGCGAAGAACAGGTCCGCGACATTGCCGAGAAACTCGGCGTCGAGCGTTTTCAGGCGGGCGTCCTGCCCGGTGAGAAGCTTGACCGGATGCGCGCGCTCGCAGCCGAAGGCCGCAAGGTTCTGATGGTTGGCGACGGGCTGAACGATGCGCCGGCACTTGCCGCGGCACACGTCTCCATGGCTCCGGCCACGGCAGCCGACATTGGCCGCAACGCCGCCGATTTCGTGTTCCTGCGCGACAACATGCTGGCCGTGCCGCTCGCCCGCGACGTATCGCGCCGCGCCGGCCGCCTGATCCGCCAGAATTTCGGCCTGGCCATCATCTACAACCTGCTGGCCGTTCCGATCGCCGTGCTTGGCTATGTCACGCCACTCGTGGCGGCGGTCGCCATGTCGCTGTCGTCGCTGATCGTCATCGGCAATGCGCTGCGCCTGCGCACCGACAGGCGTCTTGTCGGACCGACGGAAGCCAAGGCCCCGACACAGGGCCACAACGCGCCCCTAGCCGAGGCTGCGGCATGACCAATCTCGTCATTCTCATTCCGATTGCCCTCTTCCTTGGCGCAGTCGGCCTTGCCGCCTTCCTCTGGTCGCTCAAGAGCGGCCAGTACGAAGACCTCGACGGAGCAGCGGAACGCATCCTGTTCGATGATGACGACAGCCCGGACGATCCGCCGAACAACGCGAAAGACGGGAAGAAACGCTGATCCCTGCAAGACAGGCAGACACAAAAAACGGCCGCGCTCCCTCAGGAAGCACGGCCGTTTTTTTGAGTTCGATTACCGGCTCGGCAATTGCGCAAAAAACGCTAGCGCACCACCAGAACGGAAATGGATGCGTGCCGCACAACGCGCGCGGCATTCGGCCCGATGAGGTAATCCTCCGGGCTTGGGCGCGAAGCCGACAGCACAATCAGATCCGCCTTCACTTCACCCGCATAGCGCAGGATCTCGCGATAGATCGATCCATGGCCGACAATGTGCCGATGCTTGATTTCGTCGGGCACATATTTCTTCGTGAACTCATGCAGCGCCTCATTGGCGTGCTGGATCGCGTCATGCTCATGCCCCTTGGGAAAGAAGCCGCCGACGATGGACATGCCGTAATCGGGCACGACCGTCATCACATGCAGGCGGCTACCGAAGGTGCGGGCGTAATCGACCGCTGTTTCCAGCGTGCGCACCTCCCCCTCGGCATGCCCCAGATCGATGGAAACGAGAATGTCCTTATACATGGATCCTAATCCTTTCAGGCTTCTGCCGAACGCGGCGCACCGGCTTTCGGATTGCCGGTCAGCGTGCCCCCGCGGCGGCGCTGCAGGAACATGACCAGCGCCAGCAGAAGAGCGGCCGGAAGATAGAAGATCTCGCGCGGCATGCGCCCTTCGTCGCTCACCTCGACTGAAGTGATCTGAACCGGCTCGTCGGCATAGAAATCGAGGCTCGCAAGCGTCTTGCCGGCGAGGCTGTTCATGTCGAACGGCTCTTCCAGAAGCACCCGCTCCCCGTCGATCTGTGCAACCAGCCCGGTCGCTGCCTCGAAGCGGGCTTCACCCGGCTCGCCCGCAGCCCCCAGATTGAACGCCATGGTGCGCTCGTCGATCTCGTCGGGATTGTCGAAGTTCGGCCCGCGGATCGTGAAGCGGATTTCCGCATCATCGGGCTCCTCGGCAACCGCCTCGAAGATCTTCGTCGGTTCGGTTTCGATATAGGGCGGCTGAACCAGATCCAGGAAGAAACCCGGACGCAGCAGCATGAAGGTGACGAGCAACAGCGCCGCCGACTCCCAAAGCCTGTTGCGCGCCATGAAGAAGCCCTGCGTCGCAGCCGCAAAGATCAACATGGCGACGGTCGCCTGAATGGTCACCCAGATCGCGCCCGCCCAGCTCACATCGATCAGAAGCAGATCGGTGTTGAACACGAAGATGAAGGGCAGCAGCACCGTGCGCAGCGAATAGAAGAACGCCGTGAAGCCGGTCTTGATCGGATCGCCGCCCGAAACGGCCGCAGCCGCAAAGGAAGCTAGCCCCACCGGTGGCGTCACATCCGCCATGATGCCGAAGTAGAACACGAACATGTGCGCGGCGATGAGCGGGATCAGAACGCCATTGGCGGCGCCCAGCTCCACGATCACCGGAGCCATCAGCGAGGAGACCACGATGTAGTTCGCCGTGGTCGGCAGGCCCATGCCCAGCACCAGACTGATCAGCGCCGTGAAGACGAGGATCAGCAGGATGTTGCCGCCCGACAGGAACTCGACGAACTCGGCCATCACCTGACCGATGCCCGTCAGCGTGACCGTGCCGACGATGACGCCGGCTGCCGCCGTGGCGCAGGCGATGCCGATCATGTTGCGCGCGCCGAGGATGAGGCCGACCACCAGATCGTCGAAACCTTCCTTGAAGGCCGCCCGCTGGTCTGCGCTTTGCAGACCACGGAACAGCGCCTTCAACGGTTTCTGCGTGACGATGATGACGATCAGCAGCAGCACCGCATAGAAGGCCGAGAGACCGGGCGACTTGCGCTCGACCATCAGCGACCAGACGAGCACGAAAAGCGGCAGAAGGTAATGCAGACCGGTGCGGATAACCTCGCCCGGCAGCGGCAGTTCCACCACCGGCGCATTCGGGTCGTCCATCTCCAGATCCGGCGATTTGGCCGCATACCAGATGAGCGCCACATAGGCGATCAGCAGGGCTGCCATCAGCACCGGCGCCGAGAGGTTCGGCAGCATGAACTTGATGAAGTTGATCGCGTAGTAGATCACGCCAATCAGAATGACGATGGACGAAATGACGATGCCCGAGCGCATCAGGGCCACCAGGGCCGGGTGCGACTGGCGCTTCTCAAGCACCGGCATGTCTTTCTTCACGGCTTCCAGATGCACCAGATAGAGCAGCGCAATATAGGAGACCACGGCCGGCAGGAACGCGTGCTTGATCACCTGCAAATAGGGAATGCCGACATATTCGACCATCAGGAACGCGGCCGCGCCCATGACGGGCGGCATGATCTGTCCGTTGACCGAACTCGCCACCTCGACGGAGCCCGCCTTTTCCGGCGAGAAGCCGACGCGCTTCATGAGCGGAATGGTGAAGGTGCCCGTCGTCACCACATTGGCGATGGAGGAACCCGAAATCAGACCGGTCATCATCGAGGCCAGAACCGCCGCCTTGGCCGGTCCGCCACGCAGATGGCCAAGCAGCGCAAAGGCGAGCTTGATGAAGAAATTGCCCGCGCCCGCCCGGTCCAGCATCGAGCCGAACAGCACGAACAGGAACACGAAGGCCGACGAAACGCCCAGCGCCACGCCGAACACGCCGTTCGGCGAGAGCCACATCTGGTCCATGGCGCGGCTGAACGAAGCGCCGCCCCAGCGGATGATGTCCGGCACGAAGGTTGACGAGCCGAAGAAGACGTAGAGCAGGAAGACAATGGCGACCACGGCGAGCGGTGGCCCGAGCGCGCGGCGCGTCGCTTCCAGCAACAGCACCATGCCGATGCCCGCCACCACCAGATCCTGTGTGATCGGGAGGCCGGGCCGCTGCGAGAGGTCGCGGTAGAAAACGAAGATGTAGAGCGCACAGCTTGCCGCCACGATGGCGAGCACCCAGTCGCTTACGGGAATGCGGTTTCGCGGGCTGGAAGCCAGCGCCGGAAACGCCATGAATGCGAGAAACAGGCCGAATGCCAGATGGATCGCGCGCGACTGCGCATCGTTTAACACCAGCGGCAGGCCGGTCATGCTGGTCAGTGTGAAAGGCAGGGGCGACGCGATGTAGAGCTGGAAAAGCGACCAGCAAAGCGCAACACCGGCAATGATATAGCCGGCAGTGCCTTCGGGATCGCGCGCACCGGTATCGGATGACGCAACAAGATCCTGAAGTTCGTCGTCATTCAGTGGCGCTGAATTCTTGCCAGCGGTTTCAGGTTTCGTCGCCATGCGCCATCCCCTCTTGATGCGTTTTCTTCATTGGGAAAAGAAGGGCGCCCGCATGGCGGGCGCCCCTTTTTTTAAACCGGCTTATTTGAGCCAGCCTTTTTCCTTGTAGTAGGCTTCTGCGCCCGGATGCATCGGGGCGGAGTTGCCCTGATTGACCATGCTCTCAGGCGTCAGGTTGGCAAGTGCCGGATGCAGCGCCTTGAAGGCGTCGAAGTCCTTGAACACGGCGTCCACGAAAGCAGCCACAACGTCATCGGGAACATCAGCCGAGGTCACGACGGTCGCGCCAACACCGAAGGTGTTCACGTCATTGTCGGTGCCGCGGTACATGCCGCCCGGGATCGTCGCCTTGAAGTAGTAGGGGTTGTCGGCAACGAGCTTGTCGACTGCCTCACCCTCGACAGCCACGATCACGCTGTCACAGGTCGTGGTGGCTTCCTGAATGGCGCCGGCCGGGTGACCAACCGTGTAGGCGAACGCATCGATGTTGTTGTCGCACAGTGCGGAGCTCTGTTCGGCCGGGGCCAGCTCTGCAGCAACGGCGAAGTCCGAGTTCGTCCAGCCCTTTTCAGCGATCAGCAGGTCCATGAGGGCGCGCTGGCCCGAACCCGGATTGCCGATGTTCACGCGCTTGCCCTTGAGGTCGTCAAAGGAGGCAATGCCTGCTTCCTTGCGCGCCACCAGGGTCAGCGGCTCGGCATGCAGCGAGAAGACCGAACGCAGCTTGTCGTGTGCGCCGCCGTCGGCGAAATTGGCTTCGCCCTTGTTGGCATTGTACTGAACGTCAGACTGCACGACGCCGAATTCCAGGTCGCCGCCCTTGATGGCGTTGACGTTGAAGACGGAACCACCGGTCGACTCGACCGAGCAGCGAATGCCCGTCTCGCGACGGTTCTGGTTCATCAGGCGGCAGATCGCGCCACCAACCGGATAGTAAACGCCCGTCACGCCGCCAGTGCCGACGGAAACGAAGCGCTGCTCCTGGGCGCTGGCCGTCCCGGTCGCCAGCGAGCCGAGCATCGCGGCCGCGAGGCCAAAACCGAGAATGCGATGAGGTTTCATAGTGCGTCTCCCTAATGAAATGATGCTTTACGCATACGTGCACGTCGAAAGATGCTGTGGTCGGTCCGGACCGAACAACCGCAGCCGGGCATTGCGTGCGAGATGCCCGGCAAAGCGCGGCCCGCAAAGACCTGACGTGAAGCGTTAAACGCCCCCCGTCGCGAGTCAATGGCTCGGACGCGCAATTTGCAATTTGCTATGACTGAAATCTGTGTCAACGCCATTAGCGCGCAAAACACAAACTTCTGTTTTTCCTGCGGATTATTTCTTCCTCCTCCGTTTACGTAAAATTACCCTGTAGCCGCGTCCACCGCCTCTCCGAGCCGCTCGACAATCGTGTCCGCGACGGCCCTGTCGATGATGAAGGGCGGAGCCAGCAACACGTGGTCGCCGCGCGTTCCGTCGATCGTGCCGCCGGACGGGTAGACCATCAGGCCGCGTTTCATCGCTTCTTTTTTGACCGCTGCATGGACCTTGCGCGCCGGTTCGAACGGCTCCTTCGTCCCGCGGTCGGCCACCAGTTCGAGACCGAGGAACAGGCCCCGCCCGCGAATGTCGCCCACATGGGCGTGGTTGCCGAAACGCGCTTCAAGGCGCTCGCGCAGATACGCGCCCATCTCGCGCACATTGGCGAGAAGCCCGTCGCGCTCGATCACGTCCTGAACGGCCAGCGCGGCGGCGCACGCCATCGGGTGGCAGATATAGGTGTGGCCATGCTGGAACAGGCCCGACCCTTCCGCAAAGGCGTCGAAGATATGCTGCCCCAGAAGCACCGCGCCGATGGGCTGATAGCCGCCGCCGAGTCCCTTGGCGATGGTCAGCATGTCCGGTGCAATCCCGTCCTGCTCGCAGGCATGCATGGTGCCCGTGCGTCCCATGCCGCACATCACCTCGTCAAGAATGAGCAGGACGCCATAACGGTCGCAGATCTCGCGGATGCGTTTGAAATAGCCGCTCACCGCCGGCACGGCGCCCGCCGTGGCCCCGACCACCGGCTCGGCGACGAACGCCATCACCGTGTCCGGCCCCAGCGCGTTGATCCTGTCTTCCAGCGCCTGCGCCGCGCGAAGGCCATAAGCCTCTTCGCTCTCTCCGGCGTCCTGGTAGCGATAGGCGTAGCACGGGTCGATGTGGTGCGTTTCGATCAGGAGCGGCCTGAACGGTTCGCGCCGCCACTCATTGCCGCCGGTCGCCAGCGTGCCCAGCGTGTTGCCGTGATAGCTCTGCCTACGGGCGATGATCCTGCGCCGCTGCGGCTCGCCCTTCTCCACGAAATACTGGCGCGCCATCTTCAGCGCCGCCTCGTTGGCCTCCGAACCGCCAGACACGAAATAGGCATGGCTGATGCCCTCGGGCGCACCCGCAATCAGGCGATCCGCGAGCTGTTCGGCCGGCTCGTTGGTGAAGAAGCTTGTATGGGCATAGGCGAGCGTCTCCGCCTGCTTTTTCAGCGCATCCACCACATCGGGGTGACCATGGCCGAGGCACGAGACGGCAGCGCCGCCACATGCGTCGATATAGGCATTGCCCGCCTCATCGAAGAGTTCGACGCCACGGCCGCCTTTGGCGACCGGCAGTGAGGCATGGATCTGACGATGCAGAATGTGTGTCATTTGGGTTTTCCAGAACGATGCGCACGCGGCGCGGGATCGAGCAAATGGGTGTTGAGGGTGGAAAGCAGCGCTTCGGTCTTTGCGATTTCCGCGAGCGCCTCCTCGCCTCCTTCGCCAGCAACGAGCGCTGCCAGAATTTCGGCGGCCGCGAAGGCCGGCGTCATCGTGTGCAGAAAGGACGGGCTCTCCGTCGAAACGATCACGCACTGGTCTGCAAGGCTGGCGAGCGGTGAAACGGCACTGTCCGTCAGCGCAACCACGGTCAGCCCCAGCGCCCGTGCGCTGGCCGCCGCTTCCACCGTCGCCCGTGTGTAGGGCGCAACCGTGGTCACGAAGAACACGTCCTCGGCGGTCGCGTGGCGCAGCTTGTCGAGCCCTGCCCCGTTCACATGGTCGAGCAGATGCGCCTTCTCGCCGAGAAAGGTCATCGAATAGGTGAAATGCGCCGCCACCGCGTGGCTCGAGCGCAGCCCGAAGCAATAGATGCGGCGCGCTGCGGCCAGGGTTGCCGCAGCGCGCGCCAGCGCTTCCAGCGTGCCGGCGTCAGCGAGATTGCCAAGCTGGGCCGCCGTCTGCGCGGCGATATCGCGCGCCAGCGCATGACTCCCGCCCTGCCTCTGCCTGGCAACCTGCTCCCCCGCCTTGCCGGCAAAGCCGAGCGCCTGTTCTTTCAGCGCCTCGCCGTGAAGCTGGCGCAGTTCGTCGTAGCCATCAAAGCCGAAACGCTTCGCAAGCCGCGTCATCGTCCAGGGCTGAACGCCCGCACGCCGCGCCTGCTCGCGCATGGAAAGCAGCGCCACATCGCCCGGATTGTCGAGAATGTAGCGCGCCGCCGCGCCAAGCTGGCCCGGCAGGTCTTCAAAGGATTCCGTAATGCGGTCAGCAAGTGTGGCGCGATCCATGATGGCTCATCCTAGACGGGCGCTTCAGCGTATGCAACAAGTGTTGCAAGTTGATATTAAATGCTTCAAATGGAGTATTCCGTGAGCGCATCTGCAAACGCCCATCGCGCCGCCATCGCCGTCGCCCCCAATGGTGGCCGCCGCACCCGCGCGGACCATCCGGCCCTGCCGCAGACATCCGCCCAGTTGGCCGAAACCGCAGCCGCCTGCCTTGAAGCCGGTGCCGCCATGATCCATTGCCATGTGCGCGATGAAGAAGGCCGTCACATCCTTGATGCCGATGCCTATCGCGACGCCATCGCCGCCATCAGGAAGGCTGTCGGCGACCGTCTGGTGATCCAGATCACCACCGAGGCCGTGGGGCGCTATGGCGTGCGCGAGCAGATGGATGTGGTGCGCCTGGTGCGCCCGGAGGCGGTATCGCTCGCCCTGCGCGAACTGGTGCCCGACGTCTCGCACGAAGAGGAGTTTTCAAAATTTCTCTCCTTCATGCGCGCCGAGAACATCGCCCCGCAGATCATCCTCTACCACCCGGAAGAGGCGCTGCAGCTCAAGCGCATGATGGCGCACGGCCTCATCCCCTTCCCCGACATTCCGGTTCTCTACGTGCTCGGCCGCTACACGGAAGGCCAGCGCTCCGATCCTGCCGATCTCCTGCCCTTCCTTGACGGGACCATGCCGGATTTCGCGCATTTCATGCTCTGCGCCTTCGGCCCGCGCGAGGCCGCCTGCGTCACTGCGGGCTGCCTTCTGGGCGGCCATGCCCGCGTCGGCTTCGAGAACAATCTGCAACGCCCCGATGGCGGGATCGCGCCGGACAATGCGGCCCTCGTTTCCAGTGTCGCTGCATCCCTCACCGCGCTCGGCACGCCGCTCGCAACGGCCGATGGCCTGCGCGAAAGCTGGGGGCTCGGCGCGCCGGCAATCGGCCGCTGAGGCTTCGCCTCATCTCCGGTGGACGCGGGACAGACGCGCCATTACATGTGGCGCGTCTGAATTGCCTTTCTGGAGTCTCTAAACATGGCGATCCGCATCAAAGCGAAAACCTACGGTCCCTTCACCACGGCCATCGGCCCTGGCAAGGTCATCAATGTCGACACCGCGCCGAAGCAGAATGTCGCCATCACCTCGCCCTCCACCGAAGAGGCCGGAACGCCGGTGGACTTCATGATCTCCGCGCTCGGCGCATGCCTTGCGCTCTCCTTCCACCATGCCGCGCAGGAAATGAAGATCGAAGTCGGCACGGTTTCCGTGGAAGTAAGCGGCAAGAAGGCCGAGGATCTGCCCGACCGTATCGGCAGCTACGCCGCCACCGTCTCGCTCGACACCATGCCCGACGAGGCGCAGTGCGAAGAGCTCATCAAGCGCGCCAAGGCCCGCTGCACCGTTTCCAACTCGCTGAACGGTCCCGTCGAAATGACGATGGCCGGCTAACGCATCGGCCCGAAAATCGGAATCGATTTTCGGAAAGCACGATGCGTAGGTTCAACAGGTTAGAGCGTCCTTTGTGCGTCCGAATGGACGCACGACGCTCTGGGATCAGAACCCAAGGCCGTTTCGATCTTCCGATCATTGACGACGCCGCGCCCTTCTCCCATACAGAAGCCGCCTAACGGCAAACCATGGGAGGAGAGCATATGCGCTTTGTGCGGGTAAACGGCGTCGTCATTCATCACGAGGTCAGGGGAACGGTCGGCAAGCCCGTTCTGGTCTTTTCCAACTCGCTGGGAACAGATTTCCGCATCTGGGATGGCGTCGTCGCGCGGCTTGAAGCCGACTACCGCATCGTCCTCTATGACAAGCGCGGCCATGGCCTTTCCGAGGCCACGCCGCAGCCCTATGCGCTTGCCGATCACGTCGATGATCTGGCCGCCCTGCTCGACCATCTGGACATTTCCGGAGCCACCATTATCGGCCTTTCGGTCGGCGGCATGATCGCCCAGGGCCTCGCCACCTGGCATCCGCATCGCGTGTCGCGCCTTGTGCTCTGCGACACCGCCCACAGAATCGGCAATGACGACCTCTGGAACAACCGCATCGAGGCGGTGAACACGAAAGGCATTGCCGCCATCTCGGACGGCATCCTCGAACGCTGGTTCACGCCCGCCTTCCGCTCGCCGGACAACGCCGATTTCATCGGCTACACCGCGATGCTCACCCGCACCACGGTCGACGGTTATGCCGGCACCGGCTTTGCCCTGCGCGACGCCGACCTGACGGAATCGACAGCCACCCTGAAACTGCCCACCCTGTGCATCGTCGGCGATCATGATGGCTCGACCCCGCCCGATCTGGTGCGCACGCTTGCCGGGCTCATCGAAGGCGCACGGTTCGAGATCGTGAAAGACGCCGGTCATCTGCCCTGCATCGAGCAGCCCGAGAAAACGGCCGCACTCATTGCAGACTTCCTGCGCAGCACCGCGCCCGATGCCTGAACATTTCCCAACGGGCGATATGCCGCGCTGCATTTGCCCACGCCGCACGGCAAACTGGTCACTTCAGATGACGAGAGGACTTTGAATGAGCGACACCGTAAAGATCACCCGGGACGATGGCATCGCCGTCCTCACTCTGGACAATCCCCCGGTCAACGCGCTCGGCCATGCGCTGCGCGCGCCGCTCTTCGAAGCGCTGCAGCAGGCAAAAGCCGATGACGCCGTTCAGGCCATCGTCATCACCTGCGCAGGCCGCACCTTCATCGCCGGAGCCGACATTTCCGAATTCGGCAAGCCGCCGAAGGAGCCGAGCCTTCCCGACCTGATCGCCATGCTCGAAAGCATCGACAAGCCCACCGTGGCCGCCATCCACGGCACCGCGCTTGGCGGCGGTCTCGAACTGGCGCTCGGCTGCCACTACCGGGTGGCCGAAAAGAGCGCCATGATCGGCCTTCCCGAAGTCAATCTGGGCCTCATCCCCGGCGCCGGCGGCACGGTGCGCCTGCCGCGCCTGGTCGGCCCCGAAGCGGCGCTGAAGATGATCGTCTCCGGCAAACCCATCGGCATGGACGAAGCGGTGCGGCTTGGTGCGGTCGACCGGCTGGCCGAAACGGACCTTGTTGCAGAAGCCATCGCATTCGCCCGCGAGAAGGCGGCCTCCGGCAACGCACACCCCCACATCCGCGCACGCGCCGAAAAGCTCGCCGTCGACCTCGCCGCCTTTGACGAAGCGGTCAAGGCGGTCACGAAGAAGGCGCGCGGCCTCACCGCCCCGCACACGGCGGCCGAAGCCGTCCGCAACGCCATCACCATGGAGTTCGACGCAGCACTCGACCGCGAGCGCGAACTCTTTCTGGAGCGCCGCGACAGCGCCGAATCCGCCGCCCAGCGTCATCTCTTCTTCGCCACCCGCGAAGCCACCAAAGTGCCCGGCGTCGGTCGCGAGACCGAGGCGCGCAAGATCGCCCGCGCGGGCGTCATCGGTGCAGGCACGATGGGTGCGGGCATCGCCATGGCGCTGGCCAATGGCGGCATTCCCGTCACCATTCTGGAGATGAACGAGGACGCCATTGCGCGCGGTCTCGCCCATGTCGAGAAAACCTATGCCGGGTCGGTCAAGCGCGGGTCCATCGCGCCTGAAGAGAAGGAAGCGCGGATCGCGCGCATCTCCGGCACCACCGATTATGCAGACCTTTCCGACTGCGACATCGTCATCGAAGCCGTGTTCGAGGACATGGGCGTGAAGCGTCAGGTCTTCACCGCGCTCGACAGCGTGCTGAAGCCCGGCGCGATCCTCGCCTCCAACACCTCCTATCTCGACGTCAACGAGATCGCGGCCACCACGAAGCGTCCGCAGGATGTGGTCGGCCTTCACTTCTTCTCGCCCGCCCACGTCATGAAGCTTCTGGAGATCGTGCGCGGCGACGAGACCGCGCCCGAAGTCATCAAGACCGCGCTGACCCTTGCCCGTAAAATCGGCAAGGTTCCGGTCGTGGTCGGCGTGTGCAATGGCTTCGTCGGAAACCGCATGCTTGCCGCCCGGCGCGAGCAGAACGAAGACCTTCTCCTCTCCGGCGCAACGCCCGAGCAGGTCGATCGCGTGTTCACCGATTTCGGCTGGCCCATGGGGCCGTTCCAGATGGTCGACCTTGCCGGCCTCGACATCAGCTGGAAGCACCGCCAGTCGCTCGGTCTCACCGCCCCCATCGCCGACACGCTGTGCGAAGCGGGCCATTTCGGCCAGAAGGCCGGACGCGGTTTCTATCTCTATGAGGAAGGCTCCCGCACGCCGAAGCCTGATCCCTTCGTTCAGGAACTCATCGAGAAGAAGGCTGCGGAACTCGGCGTCGAACGGCGCGAGATCAGCGCGGACGAGATCACCGAGCGCACGCTTTACCCGATGATCAACGAGGGTGCGAAGATCCTTGAGGAGCGCATTGCCGCCCGCGCCTCCGACATCGACGTGGTGTGGGTCAATGGCTACGGCTTCCCGGTCGCCAAGGGCGGCCCGATGTTCTGGGCCGAGCGCTTCGGCATCAGGACAATCGTCGAACGGCTGGAGCACTGGCATCAGAAGACCGGCAACCCGCTCTTTGAGCCTGCACCGCTGCTTCGCCAGCTTGCATTGACCGGCGGAGGCTTTGCCGACCTCGCATAAGGCGGGGTCGCACCCTATATTCGACGCCAAACGAAACAGCGGAACGAGACAGTATGGACATTCGTCAGATTTCAGAAGAGTACGCCGTCGCCGCGCAGATCACGGCGGAAGACATCGCGACCGTGAAGGCAGCCGGTTTCAAGAGCATCATCTGCAACCGCCCCGAGGGCGAGGAAGCAGGCCAGCCCGCAGTCGAGAGCATCGCCCGCGCTGCAGAAGAGGCGGGGCTCTCCTTCCGCCATGTGCCGGTGGTTTCCGGCGCCATGACAATGGACGACGTGACCGACATGGCAGCGGCTCTGAAAGAGCTTCCCGGCCCGGTTTTCGCCTATTGCCGCAGCGGCGCGCGCTCGGCAAATCTCTACGGCATCATCAAGGAACGCGGTCTTTAAGAAGCGCCGCCCGGACGTGATTGATCGCTAAAAAAAGCGGGGCCCGTTTCCGGCCCCGCTTTTTTGTGTCCTCAATAAAGCCAGCGCAACATGAACAGCGATATCGCCGGGAACAGCGTCAAGAGCGCCACCCGCAGAATATCGCTCATCACGAAGGGCAGAACACCGCGATAGGTCGCCGAGATCGGCGTGTCTCTCGCCATGGAGTTCAACACGAACAGGTTCATGCCCACGGGCGGCGTTATCAGCCCCACCTCCACGACGATCAACACCAGAATGCCGAACCAGATCGCGAATTCTTCCGCGCCCAGCCCGAAATCCAGAACCGTGACGATCGGGAAGAAGATCGGAATGGTCAGCAGGATCATGGACAGCGAGTCCATCACGCAGCCGAACACGAGATAAAGCAGCAGGATCAGCGTCAGCACCATCCAGGGGCTGTAGCCCTGCTCGCTCACAAACGCCGCCATCTGCTGCGGCACCTGAGCCAGCGCCAGGAACGAATTGTAGAACCCAGCCCCCAGAACGATGAAGAAGATCATCGCCGTGGCGGTTGCCGTCGCAAGGATTGATTCCACGAAGGTTTCGCGTGTCAGCCCGCCATTGATGAGCGCGATCAGGCCCGTGCCCGCCGCCCCCACCGCAGCGCCTTCCGTCGGCGTGAAGACACCCAGATAGATGCCGCCCACAACCGCCAGAAACACGATCAGCACCGGCCATACATCGAGAAGCGCCCGCATCCGCTCCGAATAGGGCGCACGCTCGCGCGTGCCAGCGGAGTCGGGCCAGAGCCGCACATAGATCGAGATGGCGAGCATGTACCCGACAGCAGCCAGAACACCCGGCACGAGGGCCGCAACGAACAGTTTCGCGATGTTCTGCTCGGTCAGGATCGCATAGATGACGAGGATCACCGATGGCGGGATAAGAATGCCGAGCGTGCCGCCGGCCGCCAGCGTGCCCGTGGCGAGCGCGCCCGAATAGCCGTAGCGCCGCAGCTCCGGCAGCGCCACCTGGCTCATCGTCGCCGCCGTCGCCAGCGACGAGCCGCAGATCGCGCCAAAGCCGGCGCATGCGCCCACCGCCGCCATGGCCACACCACCGCGCCGGTGGCCCATCCATGTTTCAGCCGCCTTGAACAGCGCCCGCGACATGCCGCCCAGCGTTGCAAACTGCCCCATCAGCAGGAACAGCGGAATGATGGAAAGCGAATAGCCGGAAAAGGTCGAATAGGTCTCGTTCTTCAGCTTGGCGAGCACCGGCGTGACATTGCCGAACACGATCCAGCTGCCGCCGAGCCCGCACAGAAGCATGGCGAGACCGATGGGCAGACGCAGGAAGATCAGAAGAAGCAGTAACGGAAAGGACCAGAGCCCGATTTCAAGATTGGTCAATGGACACTCCCCTGCCCGAGCCCCGGCGTCGGCGTTCCGGCCCTGAATTCACGATAGCGGACGAAGACCATGTAGATCGACACGATCACCGCGATGACAGCCGCCACCAGGCAGGCCGCATAGGGCCACCACAGGGGAAACTGGAGAATGAAGGTGGTTTCGCTGTAGCTCAGCTTGTCGATCATGCCGTAATAGAGCTGGCGGGCGATCAGCACCAGAACCAGCGTCATGATGATCTCCGTCACCAGATCGATCACATGGTTCACGCTGCCCGGCAGGAAAGCGGTGAAAATGTCCACCGTGGCATGACCGCGATTGAGCTGGCACCAGGGCAGAAAGGCAAAGACGGCAAAGCCGACGCCGGCCTGCACCAGTTCAAAATCGCCCGGCACGGGGCCGAGCCCGAAGCGCACCAGCGCGCGGCCGGTAATGCTGGCGACCGTCATGACGATCACCGCCACCAGAACGATCCCGCCCAGAATGGCCATTGTCCTGGCCAGCCAGACAATGATGCTCGATAGTCTCATGCGCCTTCCCGTCTCCCGTGCCGTCGCACGTCCAGTCCCACGTGCCGTCGCACGTCCAGTGCCGCGTGCCTTCCCATGGCGTTCCCACTCATTCTTGTACCTTTTCGGCTTGCACCTTTTCGGCCTTGCACCTTTTCGGCCTTGTACCTTTTCAGCCTTGTACCTTTTCAGCCTTGTACCTTTTCAGCCTTGTACCTTTTCGGCAGGGTCCGATGACGTTAGCCAGCCACTTCTTCCCACGCAAGCGCCCGAACGCCTGCGGAGCCGGAGCCCGCCGGTTCCCACCGGACCGATGCAAAGTTGAAAGATCGGATCGTCTCGCCCATGCCGAAGCGGCGAGACCGTTCAGAAAAGAGGCGGACCGCAGGGGCCCGCCTCGGTTTCATGGCCTCAGGACCTTACTGACCGGTGTACTGGTCGATCAGGGCGCGGGCTTCATCGATCAGCTTCTGACCGTCGATGCCCTTCTCCTTCATTTCCTCAACCCACTGGGCATAGACCGGCTCGGCGGCCTTCTTCCAGGTTTCGGTGTCCTCGGCGCTGATCTGGATGATGTTGTTGCCGCGATCCACCGCGATCTGGCGGCTCGGACCATCGGCCCCTGCCTGCGTGCTGCCGGCAAAGGCTGCAAATTCCTGACCGGAATTGTCGTCGATCACCTTTTTCAGGTCGTCGGGCAGGCTGTCATACTTCGCCTTGTTCATCGCCAGAACGAAGGTCGTCGTATAGAGCGCCTGATCGCCGCCAAATTCCGTGTGGTTGGAAACGAGCTCGGGCACCTTCAGCGCCGGCGTCACTTCCCAGGGAATGACGCAGCCATCGATCACGCCCTTGGAGAGCGATTCCGTGATCTGCGGCACCGGCATGCCCACGGGCGTCGCGCCCAGCTGGCCAAGAAGCGAGTTGATGATGCGCGTGGGGGCACGGATCTTCATGCCCTTCAGATCGTCGAGCTTCTCGATCGGCGCCTTGGAGTGCAGCATGCCCGGACCGTGAACCCAGACACCCAGCACATGCGTGTCCTTGAATTCCGTGTCCTTCATGTATTTTTCGTACAGATCCCAATAGGCGCGCGAGGTCGCCTCGGCATTGGTCATCATGAAGGGCAGTTCGAACACTTCCGTGGAGGGGAAGCGGCCCGGCGTGGAGCCCGGCAGCGTCCAGACGATATCAACGATGCCGTCGCGCGCCTGATCGTAAAGCTGCGGCGGCGTGCCGCCGAGCTGCATGGCGGGATAACGCTCGATCTTGATGCGCCCGCCCGAATCCTTCTCCACCTTGTCGGCCCACGGGTCGAGCACCAGTTTCGGCACATTCGCCTGCGGCGGCAGGAACTGGTGCAGCCTCAGCGTCACCTCCTGCGCGAACGAGGCCACCGAAGCGCCCACGAGCCCGCTTGCCGCCACGGCAGCCGCCAGGGCTAATTTTCTCACGGAAAATGATTTCATGCTTCTCCTCCCGATTGCATGGTCAAAGCGCCAGCGAACGCTTCGTATCGTCATTTACGGCTGATGCGTCTCCGCCCGAAGAACTCCCTTTCTTCGCGGGGTGGCCGTCACGCCAAGTATCCTCTGGAAACGCGCCCTCCGTCCAGCCGTGACTTTAGTGGAAATTATGTAACAATAAAGAGGAAAATCTCACAAGATTCGTAACGCAAAGCACTTTCAGAGCGGCAGCGCACCGGTTTCCTTCAGGGTCTCCAGAACAATGGCGCTTTTCACATGCTGCACCGAATCATGCGGCAACAGCACGCCATTGACGAAATTGGAAAGCGATTTGAGGTCGGGCGTCACGACCTTCAATATGTAGTCCATCTCGCCGGTCAGCGCGTGCGCCTCCTGCACTTCGGGCAACCGCGCAAGCAATTCGCCGAAACGGCGGGCATTGTCGGGGTTGTGCGTGGCGAGTGTTACGGTGATGATGTTGACCAGCGGAAAGCCCAGCCGGTCACGATCGAGCATCGCGGCATAGCCGCGAATATAGCCCTCTTCCTCCAGTCGCTGCCGGCGGCGCGAGCATTGCGAGGGCGATAAGTTTACCCGTTCCGATAAGTCATTGTTGGTGAGCCGGGCATCGACCTGCAAGAGGGCTAATATCTTGCGGTCATATCCGTCGATACGCGCTTCAGCCATGCAATTCTCCTCCAACATGCACGATCCACGCGCTCTTGTCACAAAATGCGCCCCAGAATGCAAGCCGCTTGCAGGCCACTCCGCCTAAAATGCCCCATGCGTTGAAAAACGCGCGCATTTTCCCAATTCAGGAGGAGTTATTCCATGGGTCCGTTCCCCCACGACGCACCGCCCCCGGAAATCACGAAGGAAAACCCGGCCGGCACGGACGGTTTTGAATTCGTCGAATTCGCCCATTCGGAGCCGGAAAAACTCGCCGATCTGTTCACCAAGATGGGTTACACGGAAGTGGCCCGTCACAAGACGAAGAAGGTCTCCGTCTGGCGTCAGGGCGACATCAACTACATCGTCAATGCCGAGCCCGGCAGCCACGCCATGCGCTTCGTCGACGAGCATGGCCCCTGTGCACCGTCCATGGCCTGGCGCGTGGTCGATGCGAAGCAAGCCTTCGATCATGCGGTTTCCAAGGGCGCAGAGCCCTATGAAGCCGACGACAGGACGCTCGACGTGCCGGCCATTGTCGGCATTGGCGGCTCGCTGATCTACTTCATCGACGCCTATGGCGACAAAGGCTCGGCCTATGAGGCCGAATTCGACTGGCTGGGCGAGAAGAACCCGCGCCCGGAAGGCGTCGGCTTCTATTATCTCGATCACCTCACCCACAATGTCTATCGCGGTAACATGGACAAGTGGTGGGACTTCTACCGTGAGCTCTTCGGCTTCACGCAGATCCACTATTTCGACATCGATGGCCGCATCACCGGCCTCGTTTCCCGCGCGATCACCAGCCCCTGCGGCAAGATCCGCATCCCGCTCAACGAGTCCAAGGACGACACGAGCCAGATCGTCGAATATCTGAAGAAATACAAGGGCGAAGGCATCCAGCACATCGCAGTCGGCACCGACGGCATCTATGATGCTACCGACAGGCTTGCCGACAACGGCCTGAAATTCATGCCCGGCCCGCCCGAGACCTATTACGAGCGCAGCCATGATCGCGTGCAGGGCCATGACGAGCCCATCGAGCGCATGAAGACGCACGGCATCCTGATCGATGGCGAAGGCGTGGTGAATGGCGGCATGACCAAGATCCTGCTGCAGATCTTCTCCAAAACCGTCATCGGCCCGATCTTCTTCGAGTTCATTCAGCGCAAGGGCGATGAAGGCTTCGGCGAGGGCAATTTCCGCGCCCTGTTCGAGAGCATCGAGGAAGACCAGATCCGCCGCGGCGTCATCAAGGTCGACGCCGCCGAATAGGCGCTACGTCAGATGCAGGCTGCACCGATTGCGGCCCGCAGGAAGCGGAAAAGGGGCAGGACCGGGAAACGGCCTGCCCCTTCTCTCATGCGCCTGTCAGGCGCTGCCGCGTGCGGCTGCCAGCACCTTGCGGATCGTTTCCAGATCGCCCACCTGATTGGCCAGAAGCAGCACCAGCTTCGCGTTCAGCCGCGCGCTTTCCTCAAGGCTGAGCCCCTCATGCGCCGCCATCAGGGCCGCATAGAAATCATCGCCGTCAGCCCCCAGCCGATCACGGCCGATATCCGTTCTGTCCATCGTCATTCCCTCCCCATCGCATGGGTCATGGCGGCGGCGATCTCATGGGCGTCGGGCTGCCTGAACACCGCCGCCACATGCTGGTCGGGCCGCAACAGATAAAGCCGCCCCGCGCCATAGCGTGCCACAACCGCCCCCGCGCTGTCCTCGACATGCTCCACACCGTCCACCGCCGAAGCGCCGGGTTTCGTCACCTGCACCACATGCAGCCCCGCAGGCAGGCCGATGGGCGGATCGCAATCGACCGCCAGAAGCACGAAACCGCCGCCCGCCTCGCCGAGCAGCCAGGACGCCCTGCCTTCCACGCGCACCGGCGCATCGGCCATCGCTTCGCCCGGCGCAAGCGGGCTCTCGCCATCCCACGCCGCCTGCAATGTGCAGCCGGCCAGCGAGCACGGTTTTGAAAGCCGGCCCGAATTCACCAGTCGCCGCGCAAAATCATGCTCCTGCGAAAGCTCCAGAATGCTGTCGCGGAAAATGCGCTCCATCGCGCTCTTCGGCGTCATGAACGAAGTGGAACGCGCCGAGTTCAGGATGTTCTCATCCGCCCCGTGAACGCGCTCCTCGTCATAGGTCTCGATCAGCGAGGCCGGAGCCTCGCCCTGCACCACCAGCGCCAGCTTCCAGCACAGATTGTCGATGTCCTGAATGCCGCCATTGCCGCCCCGCGCGCCGAAGGGCGACACGATATGCGCGCTGTCGCCGGCAAAGATCACGCGATCATGCACGAAGCGCTCCAGCCTGCGGCACTGGAATGTGTAGACCGACACCCAGTCGAGCTCGAATTTCGAGTGCCCGATCACCTTGGCGATGCGCGGGATCACATTCTCCGGCTTTTTCTCTTCGTCCGGATCGGCGTCCGGGCCAAGCTGCAGATCGATGCGGTAAATATCGTCCGGCTGCTTGTGCAGCAGCGCCGACTGCCCCTTGTGGAATGGCGGCTCGAACCAGAACCAGCGCTCGGAGGGAAAGTCCGCCTTCATCTCCACATCGGCGATCAGGAAACGCTCCTCGAACACCTGCCCCGCAAAATCGAGCCCCATCATGCCGCGCACGGGCGAGCGCGCGCCATCACAGGCGATCACCCAGGCCGCGTCCATCTCGTAAGCGCCATCAGGCGTTTCCACCTGAAGGCGCACATCGCTGCCCTTCTGCTCAAGTCCGGCAACACGGTTCTTCCAGCGCAAATCGATCAGCTCGGGAAAGTCGGCCGCCCGCTCCACCAGATACTGTTCGACGTAATATTGCTGCAGGTTGATGAAGGCCGGCATCTTATGGCCTTCCTCCGGCAAAAGGTCGAAGTTCCACACCTCGCGGTCGCGGTGGAACAGCCGCCCCACCTTCCAGGTCACGCCCTTCTCGACCATCCGTTCGCCAACGCCCAGCCGGTCGAAAATCTCCAGCGTGCGTTTTGACCAGCAGATCGCCCGGCTGCCCACCGACACGACATCATTGTCATCGAGCACGACGACGGGAACACCGCGCTGCGCAAGGTCGATGGCGGCGGCAAGCCCCACCGGCCCCGCGCCAATGATGGCGACCGGATATTGCCCGACATGCCCTTCGGCGAGTTCAGGCGGCGTCGCGTAGGGAAAGGGACTGTACTCGTAACGCGGCATTGGATTTCACCCTCCCTTGCAGCCGCTTCTCCTCAAAAAAGAAGCGGCTCAAACCTCTTCCAGTGCACGACCCTCAACTCCGGTCATGAAGTCGGTGGTCATGAAAAAACAGCGCCAGCGCTGACGCCCCCTTCTCCCCGCAAGCGGGGAGAAGGTAAGGATGAGGGGCGAGCGCCATCGGCAATCAGCAGATGCGCGGCAAAACCAGTCTCAATCAGGTCGCCGCCAGCCCCTCATCCCCAGCCCCTCATCCCCCTGCCGGGACCTTCTCCCCGCAAGCGGGGAGAAGGAAGCCGACATCGCGAGTGGCGCGCGTCCTCCAAACGTCGCGCCGTCCCGCTTCATCACGTCATCCCTGCAGCGCGTCCCACATTTCGCGGTCACGTTCTGCCGTCCAGATGCGCGGCGTATCGATGCCCAGCGCTTCGTCATAGGCGCGCGCCACGTTGAACGGCAGGCAATGCTCGTAGATCGCATAGTCGGAGAATTTCGGATCGCACACCGCGCGGCAGGCGTCCCACGCCTCCTTCAGCGTGCCACCGCCCTGCGCCACACGGGCCACCGGCTGATAGGTGGACATCACGAAATCGCCCGTCAGGTCGAGCGCTTCGTTGACCATGCCCTGCCCCACCAGCGCGTCACCGCGTCCCGGTGCGATGGCGTCCAGATCGAAAGCGCGGATTTCCTCCAGCGTCGCCGGCCAGTCGTGGAAATGCCCGTCACCGCAATAGCAGGCCGAGTGGTACTCCACGATATCGCCGGTGAACATCACATTGGCGTCCGGCACGAACGCCACGATGTCGCCCGCCGTGTGAGCGCGACCAAGGAACATCAGATCCACCCGGCGCTTGCCCAGATACACCGTCATCGACTGCGAGAAGGTGGTGGTGGGCCAGGTCAGGCCGGGGATCGATTCATGCCCCTGGAACAGGCGCGGGAACCGCACGAATTCCGAATCCCAGTCCTCCTTGCCACGCTCCACCACCATCGAGCGCGCCTTGTCGCTCATGATCACGGTCGGGGCCTGATAGGCCGATGCACCAAGCACGCGCACCGCGTGATAATGCGTCAGCACCAGATGGCTGATCGGCTTGTCGGTGACGGAGCGCACCTTCTCGATCACCTTTTCGGCGAGGCGCGGCGTTGCCTGCGCCTCGATCACCATCACCGACTCGTCGCCAATGATGATGCCCGAATTGGGATCGCCCTCGGCGGTGAAGGCCCAGAGGTCCCGGCCGATCTCGTCAAACGAGATCTTCTTTTCGGTCAGGTCGCCTGCGGATGCGAATTGCTTGGCCATTACGCGCCTTTCTCGTATTTCTGAACCGTCTGCTCGATCGCGCCGAAGATCGAATGGCCATCGCCATCCTTCATCTCGATGCGCACCGTGTCGCCGAAGCGCATGAAGGGCGTCGACGGCTTGCCGTCATTGATGGTCTCGATCATGCGGATTTCGGCAATGCAGGAATAGCCCACGCCACCGGCGTCAACCGGCTTGCCGGGGCCGCCGTCGAGCTTGTTGGATACCGTGCCCGAACCGATGATCGCACCCGCTCCGAGCGGCCGCGTCTTTGCCGCATGCGCCACCAGCGTCGGGAAATCGAAGGTCATGTCGACGCCCGCATCGGCCCGGCCGAACGGCTTGCCATTGTAGTCCACGCAAAGCGGCAGCGAGAGCTTGCCGCCGTTCCATGCATCGCCCAGCTCTTCCGGCGTCACCGCCACCGGCGAGAAGGCCGAGGACGGCTTCGACTGGAAGAAGCCGAACCCCTTGCCGAGTTCGGCGGGGATCAGGCCCCGCAGCGAAACGTCGTTCACCAGCATCACCAGCCGGATCGCCGCTGCCGCCTCTTCCGGCGTCGCGCCCATCGGCACGTCATCGACAACCACGGCGATCTCGCCTTCCATGTCGATGCCATAGGCTTCATCCGCCATCACGATCGGGTCGCGCGGGGCCAGAAACGTGTCGGAGCCGCCCTGATACATCAGCGGATCGGTCCAGAAGCTTGCGGGCATTTCCGCACCGCGCGCCTTGCGCACCAGCTCCACGTGATTGACGTAGGCCGAACCGTCCGCCCACTGATAGGCGCGCGGCAGCGGCGAAAGCGCATCATGCTCATGGAAGCGCTCTGCCGGCACCGAGCCGTGATCCAGGCTTTCGGAAAGAGCTGCCAGATGTGGCGCGATCCGGGACCAGTCATCGAGCGCTGCCTGCAGCGTCGGCGCAAGAAAGGAAGCGTCCGTGCAACGGGTCAGGTCGCGCGAGACGACGACCAGCTTGCCGTCGCGCGTTCCGTTCTTCAGCGTAGCGAGTTTCATGCAATGTCCTTTATGCGTTGGGGAAGACGCGCAATCGGCGCAGGTCCACCGGACCAACGCCGATCATATCGCCTGTGGTCGCTCTGGTCGATCAGGACCAGTCGCCCTCCGGCGTTCCGTTGAAGCGCTTCTTGAGGTCCTTCCAGCAGTCGATGTAATCTTCCTGCAGTGTGTCGGTCTCGGCCGCATAGCGCGTGAGGTGCTGCGGGAACCGGGTTTCGAACATGAACGCCATGGTCTCTTCCAGTTTCACCGGCTTCAGTTCCCCATGGCTGGCCTTCTCGAAGCCGAACGTGTCCGGCCCATGCGGCAGCATCATATTGTGCAGCGATGAGCCGCCGGGCACGAAACCCTCTTCCTTGGCGTCGTACTGGCCTTTGATCAGGCCCATGAACTCGCTCATGATGTTGCGGTGATACCAGGGCGGGCGGAACGTGTGTTCGGCCACCATCCAGCGCGGCGGGAAGATCACGAAATCGATATTGGCCGTGCCCTCCTCACCCGACGGCGCGGTCAGCACCGTGAAGATCGACGGGTCGGGATGATCGAACAGGATCGCTCCCACCGGCGAGAAGGTGGACAGGTCGTATTTGTAAGGCGCGTAATTGCCGTGCCATGCCACCACGTCGAGCGGCGAATGGCCGATCTCCGTCACATGAAACTGGCCGCACCATTTCACGAACAGCCGGCAGGGCGTTTCCTTTTCCTCATACCAGGCGACCGGCGTCTTGAAGTCGCGCGGATTGGCCAGGCAGTTCGCGCCGATGGGGCCGCGATCCGGCAGGGTGAATTTCGCGCCGTAATTCTCGCACATATAGCCGCGCGCCGGCCCGTCCATCAGCTCCACCTGGAAAACCATGCCCCGCGGCAGAACCGCCAGTTCGCCGGGCTGGATCTCGATGATGCCCATTTCGGTCTTGATGCGCAGACCGCCTTCCTGCGGCACCAGCATCAACTCGCCATCGGCGTTGAAGAAATAGTCATCCACCATAGACGTGTTGAAGGCGTAGACATGGGCCGCCATGCCGGCCTGCCCCTGCGCGTCGCCCGCCGTGGTCATGGTGTGCACGCCCGACAGGAAATCGGTCTTCTCGTTCGGGATCGGCGTCGGGTCCCAGCGCAGCTGACCGAGCGCAAGCTGGTGATCGTTCACATTGGGCGCAGACTTCCACTCATCGAAGCTGACCGCCGTAAAGCGGCCGGTGTGCCTCACGCTCGGGCGAATGCGATAGAGCCAGGACCGCTCATTGGTCCCGCGCGGCGCGGTGAAGGGCGAGCCCGAAAGCTGTTCTGCATAGAGCCCGTAAGCGGGCTGCTGCGGCGAGTTCTGCCCCTGCGGCAGCGCGCCGGGCAGGCTTTCCGTTTCAAAGTCATTGCCGAAGCCCGGCATGTACTGGACGGTCATTCATTCCTCCATGAAGTCGGGGAAGCGACGAATTGGTTGCAACCGTAACCATGGCGAATGTAACTATCAACGGCACCAGAGCATCGGCCCGAAATTCGGAAAACACGATGCGCGGGTTCAACAGGTTAGAGCGTCCTTTCTGCGTCCGAATGAATGCACGGCGCTCGAGAGGGAAACATAAGGAGAAACCGCCGCACATGACCACGTCCGTTCCCCCGCCCGGCTTCCCCCGGAACGCAACCGACCGCACCATCCTCGCACTGGAGGCTTTTCTGCCCTATCGGCTCACGCGTCTCACCGATGCGATCAGCCGCAAATTCTCGCAGGCCTATCGCGCACGCCTCGGCCTGACGCGGCCCGAATGGCGCACGCTCGCCACGCTCGGCCAGTTCGGCACCATGACCGCGACCGATATCGGCGCGCATTCTTCCATGCACAAGACCAAGGTGAGCCGCGCCGTCGCCTCGCTGGAAGAGCGGCGCTGGCTCCTGCGCGAGCCCGACGCGCAGGATCGCCGCGTGGAGCGCCTGACCCTCAGCAGGGTGGGCCAGAAGGCCTATGAAGACATGGTGCCCGTCGCGCACGGCTTCGAGACGCGGCTTCTCGCCCGCATGGAGCCGGAAGAGCGCGCAGCCCTTCTCACCGGCCTTGAAGCCCTGGAGCGCGCCGCGCTGGAAGATTAGAGCAATTCCGGACGGAGAACCGGTTCCCGCTTTTTCTGGAATTGCTGCAACGGCGCTACCAGCTCATCACCACCTTGCCGGCCTCGCCCGAACGCATGGCGGCGAAGCCTTCGCGGAAATCGTCTGCGGCAATGCGGTGGGTGATCAGGTCGCGCACGTCGAGCCGCGTCTGAACCAGCGCGATCATCTTGTACCAGGTCTCGAACATCTCGCGCCCGTAAATGCCCTTCAGGTGCAGCATCTTGAAGATGACCTTGTTCCAGTCGATCTCGAAACCCGCCGGCGCAATGCCCAGAATGGCGATCTTGCCGCCATTGTTCATCACGTCGATCATGTCGCGGAAGGCGGGAGCCGCACCCGACATTTCAAGCCCCACATCAAAGCCTTCCGTCATGCCGAGCTGGCGCATCACCTCCGGCAGCGTTTCTTCCGCCGCGTTCATCGTGTGCTGCACGCCAAGCTTTCTGGCGAGCTCCAGCCGGCCCGGATTGATGTCGGTGATGACCACCTTGCGCGCGCCCACGGCCTGCGCCACCAATGCGCCCATGATGCCGATGGGGCCTGCGCCCGTCACCAGCACGTCCTCGCCCACCAGGTCGAAGGAAAGCGCGGTGTGCACCGCATTGCCAAGCGGATCGAAAATCGCCGCGATCTCATCGGGAATGTTGTCGGGGATCGGCACCACATTGTGCTGCGGCAGCGCGATGAACTCGGCGAACGCACCCGCGCGGTGAACGCCCACGCCCAGCGTGTTGTGACACAGATGCCCACGCCCCGCCCGGCAGTTGCGACAATGGCCGCACACGATGTGCCCCTCGCCGGAAACCCGCTGGCCGGGCTTGTATTCCGTCACCGCCGAGCCAACTTCCGTCACCTCGCCGACGAATTCATGGCCCGTCACCAGCGGCACCGGAACGGTGTTCTGCGCCCACTCGTCCCAGTTCCAGATATGCACGTCCGTGCCGCAGATCGCCGTCTTGCGCACCTTGATGAGCACGTCGTTCGGCCCGATCTCGGGCACGGGAACACGCTCCATCCAAAGGCCCTCCTCGGGTCTGGATTTAACGAGCGCCTTCATCATGTTGGACATCGTCGACTATCCTTCCAGAGTGTTTGGGTGGCCGTCCTTCCCCCCGCCTGCGGGGAGAAGGTGCCGGCAGGCGGATGAGGGGCCTGCGCCCACCTTCAAGACAAGCAATTCCAGGAAAAGCGGAAACCGGTTATCCGTCCGGAATTGCGCTAAAACGCTCTAAGCGATCACCCCAAGCTCACGCCCGATCTTTCCAAACGCCTCCACCGCGCGATCAATATCTGCGCTCGAGTGCGCGGCAGACATCTGCGTGCGGATACGGGCAGCCCCCTTCGGCACCACGGGGAAGGAGAAGCCGATCACATAGATGCCCTCCTCCAGAAGCCGCGACGCCATCTTCTCGGCAAGTGCTGCATCGCCCAGCATCACCGGGATGATCGGGTGATCAGCACCCGCAAGCGTGAACCCCTGCTTTTCCATGCCGGCGCGGAAGCGCGCCGCATTGTCATAGAGCTTCTGGCGCAGGCCGGCCCCGCCCGCCACCATGTCGAAAACCCTGAGCGAGGCCGCCGCGATCACCGGGGCCAGCGTGTTCGAAAACAGATAGGGCCGCGAGCGCTGGCGCAGCCAGTCGACCACTTCACCCTTGCCACATGTATAGCCGCCCGAGGCCCCGCCCAGCGCCTTGCCCAGCGTGCCCGTCATGATGTCGACCCGGCCTTCCACGCCGCAATGCTCCGGCGTGCCGCGTCCGTTCTCACCCACGAAACCGACCGCATGGCTGTCATCCACCATCACCATCGCATCGTATTTTTCCGCCAGATCGCAGACCGCGCCCAGATTGGCGATGATGCCATCCATGGAAAACACGCCATCCGTGGCGATCAGCCGGAAGCGCGCGCCCTCGGCTTGCTTCAGACATTCCTCCAGCGCGCCCATGTCGTTGTTGGCGTAGCGATGGCGCTGCGCCTTGCACAGCCGCACGCCATCGATGATCGACGCATGGTTGAGCGCATCCGAAATGATCGCATCCTCCGGCCCGAGCAGCGTCTCGAACAGGCCCGCATTGGCGTCAAAGCATGAGGAATAAAGGATCGTGTCCTCATAGCCCAGAAAGCCGGAAATCTTCGCTTCCAGTTCTTTGTGCTCTTCCTGTGTGCCGCAGATGAAGCGCACCGAGGCCATGCCGTAACCATAGCGGTCAAGCGCCGCCTTCGCCGCCTCGCGCAGCTCCTCATTGTCGGCAAGGCCCAGATAATTGTTGGCGCAGAAATTCAGCACCCTCTGCCCGCCGCTCTCGATCTCGGCCGACTGCATCGAGGTAATGACCCGCTCGCTCTTGTAGAGCCCGGCCTCCTTCAGGCCATCGAGTTCTTTGCGTAGATGGGAGAGGAAAGACGCGGTCATGAATGCCTCGCTCTGGGGTGGGAGGGACTGGCTTCTCTTCCACTACTACAGAGTGACGCCGCTTTCGACCATGGACAATTCTGCATTGCTTTTCCGTCGGACCGCGAAGCTCGACAAAGGTGTCGACGTCCGCCCCTCACCCCTCACCCCTCACCCTCTCCCCGCTCGCGGCGTTCCCGTGCCTTCACCCTCATCCTGAGCTTGTCGAAGGGCGGGGGTGAAGGCTTGCACCCGCGCTTGCCGCTGGAGCCCTTTCATGCCGCCTTCGCCCTTCGACAAGTTCAGGATGAGGGCTGCGCCGGTTCCCCCAACCTCCCAAACCACCCGCAACAAAAAGGGCAGACGCCCAAAGCGCCCGCCCCTTCTCAAACTCTCCCGACAGGGCGCTCCGCTCACCGCCGCGCGCCTGCCCTCACAATCGCATCAGAAAAACGCCTGCAGGCCCGTCTGCGCACGGCCGAGGATCAGCGCGTGAACGTCATGCGTGCCCTCATAGGTGTTGACCGTCTCCAGGTTCTGCGCGTGGCGCATCACATGGTACTCGATCTGGATGCCGTTGCCGCCATGCATGTCGCGGGCTTGCCGCGCAATGTCGAGCGCCTTGCCGCAATTGTTGCGCTTCACGATGGAGATCATCTCCGGCGCCATCCGGCCCTCGTCGAACAGCCGGCCAACGCGCAGGCTGGCCTGAAGGCCGAGCGCGATCTCGGTCTGCATGTCGGCGAGCTTCTTCTGGAAGAGCTGCGTCTGCGCCAGCGGCTTGTCGAACTGCTTGCGGTCGAGACCATACTGGCGCGCGCGGTGCCAGCAGTCTTCCGCCGCGCCCATCGCACCCCAGGAGATGCCGTAGCGCGCACGGTTCAGACAGCCGAACGGGCCGCTCAGCCCCTCGGCATTCGGCAGAAGCGCGTCTTCGCCCACTTCCACGCCGTCCATCACGATCTCGCCGGTGATCGATGCGCGCAGCGAAAGCTTGCCGCCGATCTTCGGCGCGGAAAGGCCCTTCATGCCCTTTTCAAGCACAAAGCCGCGGATCTTGTTGCCGTGCGCGGCAGACTTCGCCCACACCACGAACACATCGGCGATCGGCGAATTGGAGATCCACATCTTGGAGCCGGTCAGGCGGTAGCCGCCGTCGATCTTCTCCGCGCGCGTCTTCATGCCGCCCGGGTCCGAACCCGCATCCGGCTCGGTCAGGCCGAAGCAGCCGATATACTCGCCGGACGCGAGCTTCGGCAGATATTTCTGCTTCTGCTCTTCCGAGCCATAGGCGTGGATCGGGTACATCACCAGCGAGGACTGCACGCTCATCATGGAGCGATAGCCGGAATCGATGCGCTCCACCTCGCGCGCCACCAGGCCGTAGGACACATAGCCGGCGCCCACGCCGCCATACTCCTCCGGCACCGTCACGCCCAGAAGGCCGGCCTCGCCCATTTCGCGGAAGATCGCGGCGTCGGTTTCCTCGTTCATGTAGGCGTGCTCGACGCGCGGCGCGAGCTTGTCGGCGGCAAAGGCGGCCGCAGCATCGCGGATCATGCGCTCTTCATCGGTGAGCTGGTCTTCCATGAGGAACGGGTCGTCCCACACGAAATTCGATTTCGAGGATTTCGACGCGGCTTTGGCCTGTGGTGCTTCCATATTCATATGTGCCTTCCTGATGCGGTTGCGCTCTCTCGACGCCTGACTGGAGCATACAGCATCCTATGCGAAACTGCTTCAAGCTTAAAATGATTTTTTGGAAGAGGATGGTGACGGGAGGGGATGGATTGAGGTGGGGGCTCGAACGGAGACATTCACCATGAGACACGGCACACCAATAAGCCAAACCGCCTGCGCGGTGTTTCACGCCCCATCCCACCCCGCGCCTTCGTCATCCTCGGGCCTGCCCCGGGGATCCATGCCGGTCGGTCTAAACCCGCCGCAACGGCCATGGAATGGATCCCCGGATCAAGTCCGGGGTGACGCAGGGCAGGAAGCGCAATAACCCACACAGCCCTCATCCTGAGCTCGTCGAAGGGCGAGGGCGACATGGAGAGCGGCGGGGAGCGCATGGTGCATGCCTTCACCCCCGCCCTTCGACGAGCTCAGGATGAGGGTAAAGGCACGGCGATGCCGCGCTTGCCACCCTGCAATTCGACACCTCTCACTCGCCTGCATGGTCCTTCACACGTGCAGGTGAAAATGAAACTGTCCCCCTTCGTCATCCCCGGGCCTGACCCGGGGATCCATGCCGGTCGGTTGAAACCCGCCGCAACGGCCATGGAATGGATCCCCGGATCAAGTCCGGGGTGACGAAGGAGCGAGTGTGCAGGTTAGACCCCACCGCCTGCGCGCCCTTCTCCCCGCGAGCGGGGAGAAGGTGAGGATGAGGGGCGGGCGGCAAGCGTTTAAAATGAAATGAAGGCGGGACTGATCATGCGTCCCCACACTCCTTCGTCATCCTCGGGCCTGACCCGAGGATCCATGCCGGTCGGTTGAAACTCGTCACAACGGTCGCGGAATGAAACCCGGGTCAAGCCCGGGGTGACGCAGGGCAGGAAGCGCAATAGCCCACACAGCCCTCATCCTGAGCTCGTCGAAGGGTGAGGGCGACATGGAGAGCGGCGGGAAGCGCATGGTGCATGCCTTTACCCCCGCCCTTCGACGAGCTCAGGATGAGGGTAAAGGCACGGCGATGCCGCGCTTGCCACCCTGCAGTTCGGCACCTCTCACTCGCCTGCATGGTCCTTCACCTGTACAGGTGAAAATTAAGCTACCCCACTCCTTCGTCATCCTCGGGCCTGCCCCGGGGATCCATGCCGGTCGGTCGAAACCCGCCACAACGGTCATGGAATGGATCCCCGGATCAAGTCCGGGGATGACGAAGGCGGAGGGCAGTCGCGGAAGCTCCCTTTAAAGGAAGTTCACCTTCCCCGTGGCAATGTCATAAATGCCCGCAGCGGCCTTGAGCTTGCCGGCCGCATAGAGGTCGCCGAGAATCGGGCCGGCCGTCTGCGCCCTCTCCGCGTTTAGCGTCGCATTGCGCGCCGTCGCGGTCGCCAGCAGGTCCTCCGGCTCTGCCGCCATGGCGTCGTAGACCGCAGGGCGAATGGCGTTCACGAGGCTCGGCAGATGGCCGGGCGGCAGGGTGTTGTCCTGAATCGCCTGGATCGTGGCGTCCACCGCGCCGCAGGCCGTGTGCCCCAGCACGAGGATCGTCTTGATGCCGAGAACGGCCGCCCCGTATTCGAGGCTCGCCAGCCCGTCCTCATTGATGAAATTGCCCGCCACGCGAATGACGAAAAGCTCTCCCGGCCCCTGATCGAAGATCAGCTCGGGCGCAACACGGGAATCCGCGCAGCTCACGATGGCCGCGAAGGGCTGCTGCCCCTGCGCGCGGCTGGCGCGGCCCGCCGAATGATCGGTGTTGATGGGCTGGTTGGCCACATAGCGCGCATTGCCGTCCATGAGGCGCTGCAACGCCTCGTCGGGTGAGACCGGCGCTGCCGCGCCGGTTTCGGCGGATGCACGCGCGGCAAGCGGTGCAGCCATTGCAAGAGCCAGACCGCCTGTCAGCAGCCCACGACGGCTAAGAATTCCAGAGTCACAATTCACGCACATAATTCAGTCGCTTTCTAAAGTTGACCCAACGTAAAGCCGTATATCTCAAAACTTACCTGATCACTCGATTTATGTTTACACTTCTAACAATTTACATCTTCTTCCCCTGCGGGCCGCAGGGGCCGCCCTTTCCGGCCCACGCGCTCCCTCGCCCCGCCCCGCCCCGACACAAGTGCTGGAAAGCGGTGCGGCGTCTCTTCTCGCCACCTCCGAATCCCCGTAAAATCGCCCCCATGACTGCAGCCTCCCACACCATTCGCCAGCTAAACGACACCGTGATCAACCAGATCGCCGCAGGCGAGGTGATCGAGCGGCCGGCGAGCGTCGTGAAGGAGCTGGTGGAAAACGCACTCGACGCCGGCTCCACCCGCATTGAGGTGGCGACCGCCGGCGGCGGGCTTTCGCTGCTGCGCGTCACCGACAATGGCGGCGGCATCGCGCATGACGAGCTGCCGCTCGCCGTCTCGCGCCATTGCACGTCGAAGCTCACCGACGACATTCACGACATTCGCTCGCTCGGTTTTCGCGGCGAGGCGCTGCCCTCCATCGGCTCGGTGGCGCGGCTTTCCCTGCGCTCGCGCCCGGAAGGGGCCGACAGCGCCGCCGAGATCGCCGTGGAAGGCGGGCGCGTGTCGCCGGTCCGGCCCGTGGCGGCCAATCGCGGCACCACGGTGGAGGTGCGCGATCTCTTCTTCGCCACGCCTGCCCGGCTGAAATTCATGAAGAGCGAGCGCGCCGAGACCGCCGCCATCACCGAGGTGGTGAAGCGCATGGCGCTCGCCTTTCCCGAGGTGCGCTTCACCCTGACGGGCTCCGACCGCAACACGCTGGAGCTGCCCGCCGTGCCGGCCGATGGAGAGGGGCTGCTGCGCCGCATCGCGCAGGTGATGGGCAAGGATTTCTCCGAGAACACGCTGCCCATCGAGGCCGAGCGCGAGGGCGTCGCGCTGTCGGGCCATGTGTCGATCCCGTCATTTTCGCGCGGCAACGCGATGCTGCAATATTTCTACGTGAACGGGCGGCCGGTGCGCGACAAGCTCCTGACCGGGGCCATTCGCGGCGCGTACATGGACGTGCTGCCGCGCGACCGGCATGCGGTCGTCGCGCTCTTCATCTCGCTCGATCCGGCGCTGGTCGACGTCAATGTGCATCCGGCCAAGGCCGATGTGCGGTTCCGCGATCCGGGCCTTGTGCGCGGTCTCATCGTCGGCGCGGTCCGCCATGCGCTGGAGATCAGCGGCATGCGCGCCTCCACCTCCGGAGCGGACGCCATGCTGGCAGCCTTCCGCCAGCCGGAGCACGCAGCGCCCGGCGGCCTTTCCGGCGGCGGTGTCGAGACCGGCGGCGGCAGCGCACATTATCGCTACACCCCGCCACCGCGCCCCGCGCAGGACTGGCGGCTCGACACCTCCCCCACCCGCCCTCTGGACATGACGGGCAGCGCCTCCATTGCAGGCGCAGCGCCCGCCGCCGGCGGCTTTTCCGCGCCCGCCCAGTCGGCTTTCGATGTCGGTGCCGGCCTGAGCGCCGATGCCCGCGCCGGCGAGGTCGAGGCAGCACCCGAATTGATGCGCTCCCCGCTGGGCGCCGCGCGCGCGCAGGTGCATGAAAACTACATCGTCGCGCAGACGGAGGATTCTCTCGTCATCGTCGACCAGCACGCCGCCCATGAGCGCCTTGTCTACGAGGCCCTGAAGGAGGCGCTCCATTCGCGCGCCCTGCCCGCGCAGATGCTGCTTCTGCCTGAGATCGTGGACATGCCGGAAGAAGACGCCGACCGCGTCGCCGCCCATGCCGAATTCCTCGCCCGTTTCGGGCTGGGGCTGGAGCGTTTCGGCCCCGGAGCCATTGCCGTGCGCGAAACCCCGTCCATGCTGGGCAAGGTCGACGTGCCGCAGCTCGTGCGCGACCTGGCCGACGAGATCGCCGAGAACGACACCGCCGACACGTTGAAGGAGCGCATCGACCACATCGCCGCGACCATGGCCTGCCACGGTTCCGTGCGGTCCGGACGGCGGCTGCGCGCAGAGGAGATGAACGCGCTTCTGCGGCAGATGGAGGCAACGCCCGGCTCCGGCACGTGCAATCATGGCCGCCCGACCTATATCGAGTTGAAGCTGACCGATATCGAGCGCCTGTTCGGCAGGCGTTAGAGCATCGGACCGAAAAGTGGGTACCGGTTTTCGGGTTAATCCGATGAACCAGACCGAGGCCTCACGCGGCCCCGCCGGCGACAAGCAGGTTTACTTGGCGCGGCAGGAAGGTTAAGGCCCAGAGTTGATGACAAGAGGCACCAGACGATGAACCGTTTCGAAGGACCCGGCGCGCGCGAGGCACGCATTCGCTATCTGGATGGCGACTTTCAGGTCATGACCCCCGGCGCTTTCGTGCGCTGCGCCGTCACCGAACAGCCGATCCAGCTCGATGACCTGAAATACTGGAGCGTCGAGCGCCAGGAAGCCTATGTGAGCGCCGATACCTCGCTCGCCCGCGAACTGGAAATGCATCCCGAACTGCGCAAACGCGGTTAATCGGGAACCGGTTTTCCGTCCGGGATTGCGAAAAAACAGAGAGATGGAGCGGTGCAGCGTTTCGGTGAAACGATGAACGGCTCCAGACCTATTTGAGGCTGCGTTCGCGCCAGTTCTCGATCGTGTTTTCGATGATCGTCACCGGCATATCCGCTGCCTCAAACACCGCTTCCACCTGAAGCACCCGGCTTGCCTCGGCCAGTTCGCCGAGCGCACCGCTGCCGCCGCGCAGCCGCACAAGATCCTTCTCCGTCGTGATGAGCTGAAGCCCGTCCCTGCCGGCGGCTGCGATCAGATCGCGCGCGTCGTCATCATCATAGGGGTGATGATCGGGAAAGCTCTTCCCCTCCACCACCGCACCGCCGGCCTCGGCAACGCTGTCGAAGAACTTCTTCGGGTTGCCGATCCCCGCAAAGGCGAGAAACCGCCCGCCCTTGATGGCGCGCATGCCACGCGGCTTGAGCCGCGCCTGAAACACCGGTCGTCCCGCCCGCGAGGTCTGGCGCACCACATGGTCGGCCGCAGTGCCCTCGCCCATGGTCAGCACCGCATCGGCAAAGCGCAGCTGGTCGATCAGCCGCGCCCGCAGCGGGCCGCCTGGAATGACATGGCCATTGCCCAGCCCGCGCCGCGCATCCACCACCATCACCGCGTAATCCATGTGAATGCGCGCGCTCTGGAAACCGTCATCCATGATGATGAAATCGCAGCCGATGCCGACCAGCTCGCGCGCGCCCGTCAGGCGATCCGGCGCTACCATGGTCGGCGCATGCCGCGCCAGAAGCAGCGGCTCGTCACCCACATGGCGCGAGAGATCCTTTTCCGCATCCACCAGATGCGCCGTGGTCATGGAGCCGCCATGCCCGCGCGACAGGAAGCCCGGCTTGCGCCCCAGCTTCCGCGCCTGTTTCGCCAGCGCGATGGAAACGGGCGTCTTGCCCTCGCCGCCAACGGTGAAATTGCCCACGCACAGGACCGGCACATCCACTTTCGCGCGTTTGGCAGACGCCATCCGGTAGCCGGCCACAAAACCGTAAAGCGCAGAGAACGGGGCAAGGCTCCAGGCCCGCCAGTCCGCCGGTTCCCACCAGAACGGAGGCGCCTCGCTGGACCGCCGCGCGTCCATTCGCACGCGCGAAGGACGATCTACACTGTTCACGGAGCATCGGGATGACCGAAAACCGGTTTCCACTTTTCGGCCCGATGCTCTAGCCATGGCCCTCATCGTCCTCAAGACGACTCTTGACGATCAGTGGATGAATATAGGGATCGAGCGCCTGCAGGGTGCGGTTCAGCGCGCCCGACATGTCGTCAACCGCAGCCCGCCCGGCCTTGATCATGGTGCGCCGTGCGGAATAATTGTTGAGCAGGAAGTTCACCCCGCCCGCCAGCATCTCGCCATCGCGCACCAGCCGCGCACCGCCCGCATCGATCAGGCGGCGATAGGCGTCGCGGAAATTCTGCACATTGCAGCCAGAAAGAACCGCCGTGCCCAGACGCGCAGGCTCAATCGGGTTCTGCCCGCCCTCGCCCGTCAGAGACCGGCCCACAAAGGCGATCTCGGTCAGGCGCAGATAAAGTCCCATCTCGCCAATCGTGTCGCCGAGCAGGATATCGACATCGGCAGACACCGCATCATTGCGGCTGCGGCGCGCCACCTTGAGGCCACGCGCCTTGAATTCCTCTTCCAGCCCGTCGGCGCGCTCGGGATGGCGCGGCACGATGATGCTGAGAATGTCGGCATGCCGTGGCTTCAGCTTTTCATGAACATCCGCCGCCACGGTCTCCTCGCCCTCATGGGTGGAGACGGCAGCCCAGGTCTCGCGCTCGCCGATCTGCCCTTCCAGAAGCGCCAGCGCCTCCGGGTCGACCGGCGGAACATGCGTATCGACCTTGAGATTGCCCGAAACGGTCACGGGCCGCGCACCCAGCGTGCGGAAGCGCTCGCCGTCAACTTCCGACTGGGCAACCACATGCGCCAGGTTCTCGAACAGCGCCTCGGCCAGATAGGGCCGCTTCTGCCAGCGCGCGAAAGAGCGATCCGACAGGCGCCCGTTGACGAGAACCTGCGGCACGCGGCGCGCGCCCAGTTCAAGGATCGTCATCGGCCAGATTTCAGACTCGGCCATGATGGCCAGATCCGGCTTCCAGTGGTTCAGAAAGCGGCTGACAGCCGGCTTTAGATCAAGCGGCACATACTGGTGGATCACATTGCCGCCAAGCCGCTCTTCCGCCACCTTGGCGGAGGTCACCGTGCCGGTGGTCAGAACGATATTGATGCCATAGCCAAGCAGATGCTCGATCAGGCCGATCACGGCCGCCGTCTCGCCAACGCTGGCTGCATGCATCCAGATCAGCGGGCCTTCCGGGCGCGGCTTTCCGGCCTTGCCGTAACGCTCGTGCCGGCGCACCCGGTCTTCCTTGCCCTTGCCGGCGCGCCAGACGATATAGCCGCCAATCAGCGGAAAAACCGCCGCGCCTGCCCAGCGATAGGTCGTAAGGATGGTCCGTGCCCAGCGTTCACTCATGGTCATCTATCGTCGACCAGGGCGTAGGCCTTGCGGGTCGCTTCATTGAGCGAATCCGTGACCTCGCGACGCTTCTCTTCCATCACATCCGCATCCGCATCGGCGGCGACAAAAATGGGCTCACCCAGAATGACCGCGCTGCGCCCGAAGGGCAGATTGATGGTTGTCTTGTCCCATGTGCGCTCAAGCACCTTGCGGCGGCTCGTGGCAATGGCGACCGGCACGATTGGCCGGCCGGAAATGCGCGCCAGCGTGACAATGCCAAGCCCCGCCTCGCGCGGCGTGCCATGGGGAATGTCGGCGATCATCGCAACATTGCAGCCGCGGTCGATCGTCTTTTTCAGCGCGATCAGCGCCTTCGCGCCACCCTTGCGGATATCGCGCTCGCCCTTGCGCCCGCCGGAGCCGCGCACCGTATCGAAACCGAGTTTCTCGGCAACGAGCGCATTCAGCTCGGCATCGGCGCTGCGCGAAAAGAGCGCAACGATCTTGTGCTTGCGCGGATTGATCGCCGGACCAAGAATGTGCTGGCCGTGCCAGAGCGCTGCAATGGCCGGCGAATGCTGATCAATCGCCGCCTGCAGGTCGTCAGACCCTTTGACACGCGGATTGGTGCGGTCGATCAGGCGAATTGCGCCCGCCATCAGCGTCGCCAGCGCCTGTTTCACAAAGCGCGACTTCGCCAGCGGCTTGCGAATACGGCGCCACAGCTCCTTGAAAGGGCGCGGTCCCGTCTTCTTCCGCTTTGCGGTTACGGCAGGGGAAGGCGCAGTCGCCTTGTTTTCCATATGTGGGTCCTTGCTATCCCTTGGTCGTTTCCGACGCGGGATCGAGCAGGCGGTGTAGGTGAACGATGAAATAGCGCATATGCGCGTTATCAACGGTCTCCTGCGCTTTTGCGCGCCAGGCCTTTTCGGCAGATTTGTAATCTGGATAGATTCCAACGACGTCGAGATCATCGAGGTCGCGGAAAGTTACTCCGGTCAGCGAGGACAACTCGCCGCCAAAGACCAGATGAAGAAGCTGGGAATTCTCTTTTTTCTCGGACATGACCAAGCCCATTTGCAGACGAATGTGGCAATAAGCAAATCGCTAACCGCCCGTGTAGAGGAAAACCTCGGATTTTGGAACCGTTTAGAGCAACGGACCGAAAACTGGACACCGGTTTTTCCGCTGTTCCGACGCTCCACCAACAATGTACTCCTCGCACCCGTATGAACGCATGACGATCCAACGGATGTCATTGCGTCTTCTCACGGGAAGACGCTTACGGGCGATACTCGGGAAGCGTGGCCGTCATCGTTTCCAGCAACGCGCCACTGCCGGCAGCCAGCGCACCCTTGCGCGGATCAGCCCCGGCATAGACCGGTAATCTGCCATTGGCATCATGCAGCGCCCCACCCGCCTCGCGCAGGATCACATCCGCCCCCGCCAGATCCCAGTCATGGGAATTGGGTTTGACGAAAGTGGCGTCCAGCGCGCCGCTCGCCACCATGGCGATACGATAGGCAAGCGACGGCACATAACCATAGGGCGTCGTCTTCTGGCCGACCTCTTCCGGCAGCGCCTTGACCATGGGCTTGGGGCCAGCAATCACAAACGCATCGCCTGCCGGTTTTACCACAATGCGTTCCCCATTGCGAAACGCACCGCCGCCCTCAAGCCCCTGATAGGTTTCGGAAAGCTCCGGGCACTCCAGAACACCCACGACACTTCTGCCGCGAAACGCAATCCCGATGCTCACGCACCAGATGGGTCGCCCGTCGATGAACGCGCGCGTGCCGTCGATGGGATCGACGATGAACACCCGCTCGCGCGCCAGTTCGTGGTCGACAGCAGCCGTTTCTTCCGAAAGCCAGCCATAGTCCGGGCGCGCCGTCATCAGGCGTTCGCGCAAAAACCGGTCCACCGCCAGATCCGCTTCGCTGACCGGCGACGTGCCGCCCTTCCACCACACTTCCGGATCGCGTCGGAAATATTTCTGCGCAATGCCGCCCGCCTCGCGCGCCACCTCGGTGACCAGCGCCAGGTCGTCCTTCAGAAGATCCTGTGGGCTGTTATTTTCCGGCAAGCGTCATGCCTTCCAGAAGCAGCGTCGGCGCGGCCGTGCCGAAATTGCGGTCAATGTCATTGGCCGGGATCATGTTCAGGAACATGTCCTTCAGATTGGAGGCAATCGTGACCTCCGACACCGGATAGGTGATTTCGCCATTCTCGATCCAGAACCCGGCAGCGCCCCGGCTGTATTCACCGGTCACGAGATTGACGCCCTGGCCGAACACTTCCGTCACGTAGAACCCTGCCTTGATGCCCGCAATGAGCGCCTCCGGCGTCTCCTCGCCCGGCTCCAGCGCCAGATTGGTCGATGACGGGTTGACGGATGACGCACTGCGAACGCCGCGCCCATTGGTGTCGGCCAGACCAAGCTGACGCGCTACCGCAGTGGAAAGGAACCAGTGCCGCAACACGCCATCTTCCACCATGACCAGCTTTTCGCCGGCAACGCCTTCGCCATCGAAGGGGCGCGACGAAGGCCCGCGCCGGCGCAGTGGATCGTCGGTGATGGTGATGCCGGCAGCAGCAACCGTCTTGCCCATCATGTCGCGCAGAAAGCTCGACTTGCGCGCCACCGACGCGCCATTGATGGCAGACGCCAGATGGCCGGCAATGCCGCGCGCCACGCGCGGATCGAAAACGACCGGGAAGCGGCCCGTATCGACCTTGCGGGCGTTGAGGCGCTTGACCGCCCGTTCACCGGCACTGCGACCGATCTTCTCCGGCGCATCGAGATCCAGAAAGTGAAGCCGCGACGAGTAATCATAGTCGCGCTCCATGCCCGTGCCCTCGCCCGCCAGAACGCTGACGGAGCGGGCAAAGCGCGTCGCCTCATACTGACCGATGAAACCGTCGGACGTGGCAAGCACCATGCCGCCAGCGCCGGCGCTCGCACCGCTGCCGGAAGAATTGGTAACCCCGGCAATGTCGAGTGCGGCCGCCTCTGCGGCAAGCGCGTCTTCCTTCAGGCGGTCGGCAGAAACCTCGGTCGCATCGAACAGGTCCAGATCCGCGATGTTCTGCGCCAGCCGGCCGGGCTCGGCAAGGCTCTGATACGGATCTTCGGGCGAAGCCTTGGCCATGGCCACCGCGCGCTCGGCAAGCGGAACCGGATCGGCATTGGCGGGGGCCGAAACACTCGCCACGCGCTTACCAACGAAAACCCGCAGCGACATGTCATCGCTTTCGGAAGCCTCTGTGCCTTCCACCTTGCCCAGGCGCACCGAAACGCTCTTGGAACGGGCGCGCATGACCACCGCATCCGATGCATCCGCACCGGCCTTCCTGGCGGCCTCCACAAGGGCAGCGACGCGGTCGGCCAGCTGCTGCTTTTCGTTCTTGTCTGTCATTGCGATCCCGAATGGAAAAACGTGGCGAAAGGGGAATATCTATTTGTTTCATTTATGGTTCGCGGGCCATATGTGCAATGGTAAGCTGAAATTCCAAACAGAATCCGGAGTATCCATGGCCGTCGAAGCTGCCACACCGCTCTACTACGAACCCCTTCTTCTTCTGGGTGGAGCCGTGATCGCAGCGCCCTTGTTCGCGCGCATAGGTCTGGGCACGATCCTCGGTTATCTGGCAGCCGGCATTGCAATCGGCCCGGTCCTCCTTCTGATCTCCGATGGGCGGGAGCTTCTGCATGTGGCGGAGCTCGGCGTCGTCTTCCTGCTCTTCATCATCGGGCTGGAACTTAAGCCCGCGCGCTTGTGGGCAATGCGACGAAGCATTTTCGGCATGGGCATGATCCAGGTGTCAGCCACCGGTGTGGTGCTGGCGATGATCGCAATGCTCCTGACCGATCTTTCCTATGGCGCGGCCTTTGTCATCGGCTTCGGTCTGGCGCTCTCATCCACGGCCTTTTCCGTTCAGACACTGGAATCCCAGGGCTCACTGAACAGCCGCTATGGCCAGACGGCCTTCTCCATCCTGCTCTTTCAGGATCTCGCCATTGCGCCGCTTCTGGCGCTCATCCCGCTGCTTTCGCCGGGCGCCGAAGGCGCGGACGCCATCAGCCTCGAACGGTTCGCAATCGCGCTTGCAAGCGTTCTCGGACTAATTCTGGCCGGCCGCTACCTGCTCAACCCGCTCTTTCGCGTGATCGCCAACACCGGCGCGAAGGAAGTGATGATCGCGGCCGCTCTCCTCGTGGTGCTGGGTGCCGCCGCCCTGATGGAGGTGGCCGGCCTTTCCATGGCGCTTGGCGCGTTCATCGCCGGCGTGCTTCTGGCTGAATCCTCCTTCCGGCATGAGCTGGAAGCCAATATCGAGCCGTTCCGCGGCATTCTGCTCGGCCTTTTCTTCATGGCCATCGGGCTTTCGCTCGACCTCGGCATGGTCATCGACAACTGGCTGACAATCCTGATTGCGGTGCCCATTCTGATGCTGGTCAAGGCTGTCGTGCTTTACGTGATCAGCCGGGCATTCAGTTGTCAGCACAATGATGCGTTGCGCGTGGCAGCCCTTCTGCCGCAGGGCGGCGAGTTCGGCTTCGTGCTTTTCACGGCCGCTGCCTCCGCCTTCATCTTTCCCCAGGCCATGGCCTCGCTGCTCATCGCCATTGTCACCGTGTCCATGGCGCTGACACCGCTTTCGGTGCGGATCGGCGAAATGCTGGTGCACAATGAACCCGACGAGGAGATGGACGAGGATTTCGAAGGCGCAGGCGCTGGCGTCATGATGATCGGCTTCTCCCGTTTCGGGCAGATGGTCTCGCAGGTGCTTCTTTCGGGCGGCACGGACGTAACCATCATCGATCATTCGGCAGACCGCGTGCGTGCGGCGGCGCGGTTCGGCTTCCGCATCTATTTCGGCGACGGACGGCGCAAGGAAGTGCTGGAAGCCTCCGGCATCCGCCACGCAAAGATCGTTGCCGTCTGCACCAATGGCGCGGCGTCCACCGACCACATCGTCAACCTGATCCGCGCGGAGTTCCCGCATGTGCGGCTCTTCGTGCGCTCCTATGACCGTGCCCACACGCTCTCGCTGCGCGAGCGCGATGTCGAGTACGAGTTACGCGAAACGGTGGAATCGGCGCTGATCTTCGGCGGCAAAACGCTGCAGGCGCTCGGCACAAGCGAAGAGATCGCCAGTGAAATCGTAGAGGATGTGCGCCGACGCGATGAAGAACGCCTGGCGATCCAGGCAGTCAAGGGCATCTATGCCGGCAACGACAAGATGCGGGTGCGCCCGGTCACGCCGGAACCGCTTGTAAAGCCCAAGCGGGAAAGCCAGCGTCTGGATCACGACAGCGAACAGTCCGCATAAAAGAACAGGGCCGCGATGAGGCCCTGTCTACCTTCACGCATGATGCCAGGGAGCATTGCCGGAGCTGTCCGGATGCCCGGGCATGGATCCTCGGGTCAAGCCCGGGGATGACGAGTGTGTTTTGACGCTTGTACGCAACCGTATTCGAACCGGACTGGACACCGTCCCCCATCGTCATCCTCGGGCTTGACCCGAGGATCCATGCCGGATCGTCACAACCGCATGATCACGCAGCCAAAGACTGCCAGCGCCACGGCTAAACCCGCGCTTTCTCGAAATTCGCAACGGCGGCCTCAACCGCCCGCTTCAATTCATCCCGAATGCGCTCTGTTTCACCGAGAATGGCCTCGACCTTCATGAAATCAAGCACCCGGAACCGCGAAACCGGCGGACGGATGAGAATGTCGGGCCGCCCGTGTTCCAGCTTCATAGCGATGATCGACATCATCATCAGCTGGCTCGCACCGAACATGAGCTCGATGGAGGTCGGCGGCTTGCCGCCCGTATCGGACGGAGAGCCCACCACATCGACGGCGATCAGAATATCGGCCTCGCCATCGATCAGGTCGAACGGAACCGGATTGTAGATGCCGCCATCGATCAGGGTGCGCTTGTTGCGCTCGATCGGGCGGAAGACGGCGGGAATGGCGGCGGAAGCGGCCAGCGCCTCCACCAGCGGACCTTGATCCAGAACGACCAGAGAATGGCCAAAGTAGTCCGTCGCGGTAACCTTGAGCGGGATTGCCAGCTCCTCGAAGGTCTCCGGCACCTCAGGCGGCAGGAAGGCGCGGATGATGCGTTCGGCATTGAACTGACCAACGCGGAAACCGCCTTCCATCATCTCGGCGAAATTGCCGGGCCGCGCCTTCCACAGGCGGCTGGCGACTTCCGTGCGGCTGCTGAGGATCGCGCGCGCATGGGCATGGATGTCCGTGCCGCGCATGCCGGCGGCAAAGCCCGCGCCCATCAGCGCTCCGATGGAGGAACCGGCGATGACGGTCGGCTTGATCCCCAGTTCATCGAGCGTTTCGATAACATGAAGATGCGACAGGCCGCGTGCGCCACCACCACCGAGCGCCAGCGCGAAAGTCGGCCCGCTGCCGCTTCCCTCGCCGCCTGTCTTGCCTTTCGTCACCGCCGTTTCCATCGCTTACTCTCCGCCTTGCTTCGCCGGTCCAACCACGAGAAGCGCTGGCTTCTGCGTCAGGAGGCGTGTTGCCGCCTCCTTTACGTCATCCAGTGTTACCGCGTTGATAAGATCGGCACGGCGCTCGATATAATCAACACCCAGATCATCCTCCTGCAGGCCGACAAGCGTGCGGGCAATCGCCGTGGAGGAATCCAGATTGTTGATCGCATAGGAACCGATCACATAGGTCTTGGCTGTGTCGAGCTCTTCCTGCGTCGGCCCTTCATCGCGCAGACCCGCGATCACCTCTTCCATCACCGCAAGCGTTTCATCCGCCTTCTCGGAGCTGGTGGCCGTCTGGATCGCCAGAGACTGGGCGTGGTCGCGGCTCATCAGATAGGACGATGCGCCATAGGCAAGACCGCGCTTCTCGCGCACTTCCTGGAACAGACGCGAAGAGAACACGCCGCCGCCGAGGATCTGGTTCATCAGATAGGCGGAGAAGAACTCCGGATCGTCCCGCTCGATGCCGGGATAGACGAGACGCAGCGTGGTCTGCGGCAGGGGATAGTCGACGCGGACTTCCTGACCGAGCTTCGGTTCGATGTCTTCCACGACCTGCAGCTCCGCCTCTTCCGGGAGCGCGCCGAACACCGTGTCGAGCACGGCGGCCAGACGCTCGGCGTCAATGTCACCGACAACGCCGATGGTGAGGTTGGAGCGGCCAAAGACGCGTTTGTGGAACGCCTTCAGGTCTTCCGGCGTGATGCTCGCAAGCGTCTCCAGCGTGCCTTCCGTCGAACGCGCATAGGGGTGATCGCCATAAAGCGCCTTGGCCAGCGCTTCCCCGCCCTGCTTGCTCGGATTGCGCTCGTCGGCGCGAATGCCAACGGCGATCTGGCTGCGGATGCGCTCCACCGGGTCGATGTCGAAACGCGGGCTGGTCACCGCCAGACGCACGAGATCAAGCACCTCATCGCTGTTTTCCGAAAGCATCCGCACCTGGCCGGAGATGGCGTCGGAGCTCGCATTGAACGACATTTCCGCGCCGAGTTCTTCCATCTTCGTCTGGAAGGCGTCGGAATCGAGGTCGCCCGCACCTTCATCGAACAGGCCCGTCATCAGGTTCGCCAGACCGGCCTTGCCGTCCGGATCCTGCGCAGCACCGCTGTCGAACGAGAACTGCATGGTGATGATCGGCAGCGAATGGTCCTCGACCAGCCACGCCTCAACGCCCTTTTCGGAGGAAACCTCCTGGATTTTCACCGCGGCCTGAACAGGCCCGGCAACGAGAATAAGGGCCAGCAGCGTTCCGGCCTTGAAAAAACTGCGCATGAAAGCACCCGGTATGAAATTCAATGTCTGGCTCATGAACGCTCTTCCCCTTCGGGAAGGAGATAGCCTTTGACCGCACGGTCAAGGTCCAGATAGCGCTCGGCCGCAGCCTTCACGTCTTCCACCGTCACGGCATCAAGCCGCTCGGGCAGGCTCGTAACGTCCTCGACCGTTCCGCCGGTGGTCAGCACCGCGCCGAACAGGTTTGCGCTGCGCACCTGGCTGTCGCGCAGGAAGATCTGGTCGCGCTGGATCTTGGTGCGCGCCGTGTCGAGTTCTTCCTGGGTAACACCCTCGTTCTTGATCTTCTCGATCTGCGCGATGATCGCCTTCTCGACGGTCGCCAGATCCGCGTCGCCACGCGGCTGGCCATAGAGAACGAGCGCGGAATAGTCATAGGCCGAGCCCTGCAGATAGCTGCCGGCGCTTGCCGCGACACCCTGCTTGACCACGAGTTCCTGATAGAGACGGCTGCGCAGCCCCTCGCCCAGGATTTCCGAGAGAATGGCAACGGCCTCGAACTCGCCCTTCTCGGCGGTCCGGTAGGAGGGCACGAACCAGTTGATCGAAAGGTTCGGCACGCTCACGCGCGGATCGCGCAGCGACACTTCGCGTGCGGTCTTCTGCACCGGCTCCATGGGGCGCGCACGCGGCGCAAGGTCCGGCCCGCGCGCGATCTTGCCGTAGGTTTCCTCGGCCATCTCGCGCACGTTCTCTGGGTCCACATCGCCGGCGACCACCAGAACGGCGTTGTTGGGCGTGTAGAAGCGGTCGTAGAAGCTCTTCAGGTCGTCATGGGTCAGACCCTCGATTTCCTGCTGCCAGCCGATCACCGGAATTCCATAAGGGTGGTTCTGGTAAAGCGTGGCGTTCAGCTCTTCCGACAGGATGGAGGACGGCACATTGTCGACGCGCTGGTGGCGTTCTTCGAGAACCACCTTGCGCTCGGTCTCGATGTTTTCTTCCGAAAGCACCAGATTGCGCATGCGATCCGCCTCAAACTGCATCATTTCCGGCAGTTCCGAGGGGGCGACCTGCTGGTAATAGGCCGTGAAATCGTAGGATGTGAAGGCGTTCTCATTGCCGCCGACCGCAGCGATGGCGTCGGAGAACTCGCCCGAAGGATAGGTGCTCGTGCCCTTGAACATCAGATGTTCGAAGAAATGGGCGATGCCCGATTTTCCCGGATCCTCATCGGCGCTGCCAACCTTGTACCACAGCATATGGGTGGCGACAGGTGCCCGGTGATCCGGGATCACGACAACTTCGAGGCCGTTCTCTAAGGTGAAACTGGAAACGGCAGTGTCGTCCTTGGCTTCCTGCGCGATGGCTATGGACGGCGCTGCAACTGCAACGATAACTGCGAATGCCGCATGACGCGCGACACCCGCGATGGGATTTTTCATGGACAAGCCCTGTTTGTTTCTGGTGTGCCCGCGCACAATGGCACGAGCTCATAACAGGGCAAAGCTATCGGTGCAAAAGTGACGAAACTCAGGCGAGCTCGACAAAGCTCGCACAGGAGGTGCCATATTCACGCCGCTCGATAAGGCGGAATCCCTCCGGCGGCTGGAAGGGAGAACCCGCTGCTTCCTCGACCATGATCAGCGCTTCGGGCTTCAGCCAACCGCCTGAACGGGCCGCTGCAAGCGCCTGTTCTCCAAAGCCTTTGCCATAGGGCGGATCGGCCAGAACGAGGTCGAATGGCAGCATCGTCCCCACCTCGCCGAGACGCGTTGCATCACGGCGAAAGATCTTGCTGCGGCCCTGAAGGCCAAGATTCTCGACATTGGTGCGGATCAGGGCGCGGGCCGCCGCCGCTTCTTCCACGAAAAGGGCAAATGACGCCCCCCGCGAAAGCGCTTCCAGCCCGAGCGCGCCCGTGCCGGCGAAGAGGTCGAGAACACGCGCATCCTCGATGCGGTCCGCATAACGGTGCTCAAGAATGTTGAACAGCGCCTGCCGTGTGCGGTCCGTCGTCGGCCGAATGGCGTCCGAAGCGGGCGTCACCAGATTGCGGCCGCGAAACTCTCCACCCACAATCCGCATGGCCTAGCTGTCCCGACCCGGCTTCTTGCCCGCAGGACGCCCCTTGCCCGGGCGCGGCGCGCCACCCGGCTTGCCTGCTCCGGGTTTGCCAAAGGATTTTCCCGCTCCCGGCTTGCCGCCCGGTTTTCCAAAGCTTTTCCCACCGGGCTTGCCGCCCTTTGCGAAACGCGGCTTGTCACCCGATGCTGGACGGTCATCGCGCGAGCGGAAAGGCCTGTCCTGACGGTCCCCGCGTCCTTCACCGGACGGTTTTCCGTCCCGCGAGAAGCGCGGCCTGTCATTGCCGCCGGAGCGCTCGTCACGATCCGGACGGCCCTTGCCGAAAGGCTTGTCGCCACGCGGGCGGAAAGGCCTGTCCTCGCGGTCGCCGCGTCCCTCGCCCGACGGTTTGCCGCCACGGGCAAAACGCGGCCTGTCGCTGCCACCCGAACGCTCGTCACGATCCGGACGGCCCTGTCCGTAAGGCTTGTCGCCGCGCGGACGGAAAGGCCTGTCCTCGCGGTCGCCGCGTCCCTCGCCCGACGGTTTGCCGCCACGGGCAAAACGCGGCCTGTCGCTGCCACCCGAACGCTCGTCACGATCCGGACGGCCCTGACCGTAAGGCTTGTCGCCGCGCGGACGGAAAGGCCTGTCCTCACGGTCGCCACGTCCCTCGCCCGACGGTTTGCCGCCACGGGCAAAACGCGGCCTGTCGCCGCCACCCGAACGCTCGTCACGCTCCGGGCGGCCCTGACCGTAAGGCTTGTCGCCACGCGGGCGGAATGGCTTGCCGCCGCGCTCTGCGCCGCCCGGCTTCGGCCCGCGCTTCATCGGCTGATCGCCGGCGGCTTCCGCCTCGGCCTGTTTCTTCTTGCTCAGCGGCCGGGCGCCGGGCGCCATCCAGACGTGGCTGCCACGGTTCTGGCGCGGTCCACGCTCTTCCTCGCGGCGGGCCGGACGCGTCTGCAGACGGTCACGGGCGGCTTCGCGTTTGTCTTCACGGTCGCGCTTGCGGTTCTTGATGAAGATCTTGCCGCCATCGCGTTCACGACCGGCCTGCTTCTCCTCGGCCTCGGCCTCGCGCTGCTTGTAGCCTGCGCGCACCGGCTTGTTGGAGAACGGGGTCGTGATGGGCGCATCGAAATTCGCACCGGCCTTCTCGACCAGACGCTCGCCAAGCTGCTCGCGCAGGGTGCGGCCCTTTACTTCCTGCACCTCGCCTTCGGCCAGCGCACCAAGCTGGAAGGGACCGTAGGAAATGCGGATCAAGCGCGTGACCTCAAGGCCCAGCGCGCCAAGCACGTTCTTGACCTCACGGTTTTTGCCTTCGCGCAGGCCCAGCGTCAGCCAGGCATTGCTGCCCTGCTCGCGGTCAAGCGACGCCTCGATCGCGCCATAGAACACGCCATCAACGGTAATGCCGTCCTTGAGGCCTTCAAGCGCCGTCGCATCGACCTTGCCGTGAACGCGCACGCGGTAGCGGCGCAGCCAGCCCGTTTCGGGCAGTTCCAGCGCGCGGGCCAGACCACCATCATTGGTCAGAACCAGAAGGCCCTCGGTGTTGATGTCCAGACGGCCGACCGTGATCAGACGCGGGAGCCCTTCGGGCAGCGTGTCGAAAATGGTCTTGCGGCCCTCGGGGTCGCGGTTGGTCGTAACGACACCGCCCGGCTTGTGGAACAGGAAGAGACGCGTGCGCTCGACTGCCGGCAGCGGCTCGCCATCCAGCAGGATGCGATCGGAATCCCCGACATTGAATGCGGGCGTCGTCAGCACCTTTCCGTTCACCGAAACACGACCGGCCTCGATGATCGCCTCGGCGTCGCGGCGCGAGGCAACGCCCGCGCGCGCCAGCCGCTTGGCGATGCGCTCGGTGCCGGCCCTGTCAGCGTCCTGCGGGGCCGCGTCCTTCCGGTGAGCGGATTTCTGCGGTTTGTCTTCCCGGTTTGTATCTTGGGGCCGGTTCGTGTCTTTGGATCGGTCGTTCGTCATGATGGCCTTTTGCCCTGGGTCTCCGCAATGCGCACTATGCGGCGGAAACGCTCCAGTAAATTAAATCAGAGATCGCACGGCGCGAAAATCGATTCCGATTTCAAACCCGATGCTATAGAGGCGGCTAGGTATCAAGTCGCAGTGCCACTTGCGAGCAAAAAGATTGAGCAGACCGACGAAAGCGAACTACACCGGCTTCATGGATGCCGCCCTCGAAGAGGCGCGGCTTGCCGCCGAACGCGGCGAAGTGCCGGTCGGCGCAGTGATTGTCCATGACGGTGCGATCATCGCCCGCGCCGGCAACCGCACCCGCGAATGCAACGATCCCACCGCCCATGCAGAAATCGTCGCCATTCGCGAGGCCTGCGAAAAACTCGGTTCCGAGCGCCTGACCGGCGCTGATCTTTACGTGACGCTGGAACCCTGCGCCATGTGCGCCGGCGCAATCTCGTTCGCCCGCATCCGCCGCCTCTATTTTGGCGCAAGCGACGAGAAAGGCGGTGCCGTCACCAGCGGTGCGCGCTTCTACACGCTTCCCACCTGCCACCACGCGCCGGATGTCTATCCCGGCATCGGTGAAGCAGACGCGGCCAAAATGCTCAAGAGCTTCTTCAAGAAGCAGCGTTGAACGAAACCAGCCTGCTGACGAAAACAGCGGGCCATGGCCCGCTGTGTCTCAATTGATGATCATTCGGCAATGATCATTCGGCGATGATCAGCCGCCCCAGGGCCAGAGACGGCCCAGGTCGAATCCGCCGCCGCCCTTCTGTGCGGCCTTCTTGGCTTCGCGGGCCTTCTTGGCCTCATCGTCACCCAGCACACCTGTCGGCGCGGTGTCTGCCGGCTGGCGATAGGTTGTCGGCGGCTCGCTCAGATAGCGGCGCTGCGTCGGCGTGCCCTGTGCGGAGACGGATGCGGCGCGGCGCTTGAAATATTCCTCGCGCTGCTTCTTGGCGACTTCGGGATTGATGAAGCCGTCATCGCTGCGCGCGTTCACGCCAATGTCGCGCTCGACGGGCGACTTGTAGAAGCGGTTGTCCTGGTTCTCGGTGGCTTCGGCGCGGATGCGGGCAAGCCGCTCTTCCGGCGATTCGGGCCATGCCGGGTTCGATGTCGAAGCCACGTTTTCCTGCGGCGGCGGCAGAACCTCGGTGGAGGACGGCATCACGATGCCGGCGCGCGGCTTGTATTCGATCTTCTCCCTGTCACGCGGACCAAGAGAGAGAACACCCGTCACATCCTCGATAAGCTGCTGGTCGGCCGTTTTGTCGGTGCCATAGGTCGGAGACCCCATGCAGCCGGACAAAAGGACAGCCGAAAGGCACAGCGCGCCCGAAGCCGCAACCGCGCGCACGGAAGGCCGTGACGTTGTGGTTTCCGTTCTCTTCACTGCCACCTCTCTCCCAGAGTGCCGCCGCTCGGGCTTGGCAATCTGCTTGTCGTCCATTGTTCCAGACCGTCGGGGTATTCAGTTTCCGCGTGTCGCGCATGAATCCGGCGACAACGTGGCGTCCCTACCCGGCGGCATTTGTAGCGAAGGCGACCGCGGGAAGCAATCGGCAGCGCCGAAGCTTCCCCCGTATCCGCGAACGCCTGCCCGCCTAAAGGCGGCCAAGCGCCTGCAGTTCATGCAGCGCAGCCGCATCGCGCGCCGACACTTCCGGGAATGCGGGATCGGAGCCCACATCGTCCGTGTAGCGCCAGGAGCGCGCGCATTTCTCTCCACCGGCCCGCGCGAAGACAACACCGACACCCGGCACATCTTCAAGCGTGAACGCATCGGCCGGCGGCGCTTCGTGCCGCACGTCGATGCCGCTGGTGATGCAGATATCGGCCATGTCGCGATCGGCGATGGCCTGCTGCAGGCCCTCATCGTTCACATAGACGACCGGAGCGGCCTCCAGCGAGGAGCCGATGGTCTTTTCCTTGCGTTCGATCTCGAGCGCGCCCGTCACGACACGACGCACCTGGCGGATCTTGCGCCATTTCTCGGCCAGCGCATCGTCGCGCCAATCCTGCGAAATCGCCGGGAACTGCTCCAGATGAACGGAGCGCGCATCGGGATGACGCTCAAGCCATGCCTCTTCCATGGTGAAGGGCAGCATCGGCGCAAGCCAGGTGACGAGGCAGTCGAACAGCGTGCGGACCACCTGAAGCGACGCCTTGCGGCGCACGCTCGACGGCGCATCGCAGTAAAGCGCGTCCTTGCGAACGTCGAAGTAGAACGCCGACAGTTCCACGACCATGAAGTCGAGCAAGGTGCGGATGATCCGCTTGAAGTCGAAATTGTCGTAGCCCTTGCGCACCACCTCGTCGAGTTCGGCGAGGCGGTGGAGCATCAGGCGCTCCAGCTCCGGCATCTCGGCGAAAGGCACATCCTCGCCCGTGTCGTGGGCGAGCGTGCCCAGCATCCAGCGGGTCGTGTTCCTGAGCTTGCGATAGGCGTCGACATTGGTCTGGATGACCGATTTGCCGAGGCGCTGGTCTTCCCAGTAATCGGTCGTGGCGACCCACAGACGCAGAATGTCTGCGCCCGACTGGTTCATGATGTCCTGCGGCACCACGGTGTTGCCCAGCGACTTCGACATCTTGCGGCCGTCCTCGGCCATGGTGAAGCCATGGGTGATGACCGTGTCGTAAGGCGCCCTGCCCCGCGTCGCGCAGCTTTCCAGAAGCGAGGAGTGGAACCAGCCGCGATGCTGGTCGGACCCTTCCAGATAGACATCGGCGGGCCATTTCAGGTCCGGCCGGTCTTCCAGGGTGAAGGTGTGCGTGGAACCGGAATCGAACCACACATCCAGAATGTCCATCACCTGCTTCCAGGGCTCGCTGGCGCGCTCGCCGAGGAAGCGCTCGCGCGCGCCTTCGGCAAACCATGCATCCGCGCCCTCGGCCTCGAAAGCGTCGAGAATGCGCTGGTTGACGGCCTCGTCCTTCAGCACATTGCCGTCTTCATCGGCAAACACGCAGATCGGCACGCCCCAGGCGCGCTGGCGCGACAGCACCCAGTCGGGACGGTCGGCGATCATGGCGCGCAGGCGCGCCTGACCGGCAGAAGGCACGAAACGGGTCTCGTCAATGGCCTTCAGCGCGCGCGAACGCAGCGTCGATGCATCGCCCAGATCCTTGTCCATATAGACAAACCACTGCGGCGTGTTGCGGAAGATGACCGGCTTCTTGGAGCGCCAGGAATGCGGATAGGAGTGTTTTAGCCGCCCGCGCGCGAACAGCATGTTCTTCCCGATCAGCGCTTCGATGACCGCCTTGTTGGCGTCGCCCTTCTTGCCCTTGTCGTCGATGACGCGGGCCGGACCGCCTTCGCGGTCGGGACCGAAGCCCGGCGCATCCTTGGTGAAGTAGCCGGCGTCGTCCACGGTGAAGGGGATCGCCGGGTCGATGCCGCGCGCCTGCAGGTCGCGCGCGCAATCCATCCAGGCGTCAAAGTCTTCGCGGCCATGGCCCGGCGCGGTGTGCACGAAGCCCGTACCCGCATCGTCGGTGACATGATCACCCGGCAGAAGCGGAACGGTGAATTCGTAACCGCCGCCAACGCCCTTGAGCGGATGCGCGCAGACCATCGCGCCGAGTTCGGCAGCCGACACATCGCGCAGGCGCTTGTACTCAAGCTTCGCCTTGGCAAACGACTCTTCTGCCAGCGCATCGGCAAAGATCAGCTTTTCGCCGGCCTGCGGCCCAAAATCGTTCTCCGCACCGGTGACCTCGTAAAGGCCATAGGAGATGCGCGACGAATAGGAGACGGCGCGGTTGCCCGGGATCGTCCAGGGCGTGGTGGTCCAGATGACAACGCATGCGCCGTCAAGATCCGCAGCGCCATCGATCAGCGGAAACTTCACCCAGATCGTGTCGCTCTCGTGATCGTGATACTCGACCTCGGCCTCGGCCAGCGCCGTGCGCTCGACCACCGACCACATCACCGGCTTGGAGCCGCGATAGAGCTGGCCCGACATGGCGAATTTCAGAAGCTCGCCGGCGATCCGGGACTCTGCGTGGAAATCCATCGTCTTGTAGGGCTTCTTGAAATCGCCCTCGATGCCCAGCCGGAGGAACTCATCCGACTGGACCTGGATCCAGTTGGCGGCGAAGTCACGGCATTCCTGACGGAACTCGTTGACCGGAACCTCGTCCTTGTTCTTGCCCTTGGCGCGGTACTGTTCCTCGATCTTCCATTCGATCGGCAGACCGTGGCAATCCCAGCCGGGCACATAGTTGGAATCATATCCGCGCATCTGGAAGGAGCGCGTGATGATGTCCTTGAGAACCTTGTTCAGCGCGTGACCGATATGGATGTTGCCATTGGCGTAGGGCGGGCCGTCATGCAGCACGAATTTGGGACGCCCGGCGGCATCCTCGCGCAGCAGGCGGTAAAGGTCCATGTCCTGCCAGCGCTCAACGAGCTGCGGCTCCTTCTTGGGAAGGCCGGCGCGCATCGGAAACTCGGTCTGCGGCAGGTTGAGGGTTTTGGAATAATCGATCTTTTCGGACGTCTCGGTCATTGTCTCGCCATGAGATGGGCAAAGCAGCGAAGGGCTTCGCCATAGCCATTATCGTAAAACGGAAAAAGCGCGTTTGACGCGCGACAAACCCCGGACCTTCCGCGACGCTCAGGCCGCACGGAAGGCCGGGCCAATAATTCGTATGGCAATCGGTATGAAACCGGCGCGTGTCATCATGGGAACGGCTTTTAGCCGAGGCGGGCCGAAGAATAAAGAGGCGATTGGCGTCAGCCGGCCAGCCCCTCGAACGCCAGCGCCAGATCGAGCGGCCCATGGGGTTTGACATCGCCAAGCAATGCGCGCGCTTCCGCCTCGTCGCGCTTCATCTGCGCGATCAGCGGATCAAGCCCGTCGAACTTCACCTCGCCGCGCAGAAAGCCGAACAGCGAAACCGAGCAGGTTTCGCCGTAAAGATCGCCGTCGAAGTCGAACAGGAAGGTTTCGAGCAACGGCGCACCATCTTCGGTCACCGTCGGGCGGCGGCCAAAACTCGCCACCCCATTGTGCAGGCTGCCATCGGCGCGGCGAAACCGCACCGCATAGATGCCGTGGCGCAGCTCCGCATCCGGCGCGAGCGCCATATTGGCGGTGGGAAAGCCCAGCGTGCGGCCAAGCTTCTGCCCGCCGGTCACCTCTGCCTCCACCGTAAAGCGATAGCCCAGAAGCCCGGCAGCCTCCGCCACCTCGCCCCCGGCCAGAAGGCCACGGATGCGGCTTGATGAAATGACCGCCCCGCCCTCGTCGGAATAGGCGTCGACTACAGTGACGCCAAAACCATTGTCCCGTCCGGCCTCGGCCAGCACCGCCGGTGTGCCGCTGCGGTTCTTGCCAAAATGGAAATCGAAGCCCGTCACCACATGCGATATGCCGAGCCCGTCGACCAGAACCGTTTTGACAAAATCCTGCGGCGACAGGCCGGAGAAGCCACGGTCGAACGCCTGCTCGACCACGGCGTCAAAGCCCAGCGCGCCCAGAAGCCGCGCCTTCATCGGCGCAGGCGTGAGGCGAAAGAGCGGCACGTCCGGTCGAAACACCTGGCGCGGATGCGGCTCGAAAGTGAGCACCAGCGCCGGCACGTTTTCACGCGCGGCGATCTCCAGCGCAGGCTCAAGCACCGACTGGTGCCCGCGATGCACGCCATCGAAATTGCCGATGGCCACCACCCCGCCGCGCAGCGCGGCAGGCAGGCCTTTCACATCGGCAATGCGTTCGATCGGACCGGCCACGCGCAAACCCTGCTATTTGAGCCGTGGAATGGCCGCGACGGGATTGTGGCCATGGGTTTCCAGGAACGCGGCGAGGCGCTCGGCCTCCGGTCCCTGGCCATTGCCATATTCGCGCGCATGAATGCCGTCGGTGACGAACAGCACGTCGATGCCATACTGATCCGCGCCCTTCACGTCGGTCAGCACGCCATCGCCGATGGCCAGCGCCTTGTCGCGTTCAAGCTCACGTCCCATGATCTCGCCCGCCGCCTTGAACGCAGCCTCGTAGATCGGGCGATGCGGCTTGCCCGCAATCAGCGTGCGCCCGCCAAGAAGACCGTAATCGCGCGCCAGCGCGCCGGCGCACCAGATGAGCCGGTCGCCACGCTCGACAATGATGTCGGGATTGGCGCAGATGAAAGGCAGATCGCGCATCCGAAGGCGCTCGAGCATCTGCGCATAATCTTCAGGCGTCTCGTTCTCGTCGTCGAACAGGCCCGTGCAAACGACGCCGGACGCCTCGAAATCCTCGACCAGCTCCACGTCGATCCCGTCGAAAATCGCATGATCGCGGTCAGGCCCGATGTAAAAAAGCCGGCGCGGGGCGCTACGGATCAGATCGCGCGTCACATCGCCGGACGTCACCACCCGGTCCCACGCGTCATCGGGAACGCCGAGCACGCCAAGCTGCTCTTCGACGCCCTGATGCGGCCGCGGCGAATTGGTGATCAGCACCACCGCCTTGCCGGCGGCCCGCGCCCGCGATAACGCGGCGCACGCTTCGGGAAAGATGGAAACGCCGTTGTGGATCACGCCCCAGACGTCGCAGAGAACGGCATCGTAAGAGCCGGTAAGGCGGTCGAGCGTGTCGATAATCTGAGGTGCTTGCGGCATGGGGGAAATATTCGTCTCAAGCATTGGGAGGTCCGGTGAGAAAAGCGCAGGCCCGGAATTATCGGATGCGGGCTTCACTGTCACCCGGTTTTATCACCGCACCCCGGAACTGTCACACATTCGAACAGTGCGGTTAACCTGCCGGGAACCACAAAAACCGACGCGATCGCACTAGTTACGACCGGTTAAGCACTCTACGTGGATGTTTAGCCAGCACTGTAACTTGGGGTGGCACAAATGCTCAGGAATTTCGTGCATGACCGTCGCGGCAATTTCGCCATGATGACGGCGCTGATGATGGCGCCGATCATGGGTGTGACCGCGCTCGCAATCGACTACAGCCAGGTTTCCCGCCAGCGACAGATGACGCTCAACGCGCTCGACGCTGCGGGCATCGCCACGGCCCGATATCTGACGCAGGGCGCGACCGACGCCGAGGCCGAGGCCTATGCGCAGGATTTCTTCGAGGCCAACCTCGGCGGCGTGAAACCCGAAAACGCGACACTCCTGATCACCCTGCCGAACCAGAACACTGGCGGCGGGACGCTGAAGCTGGAGGCGCAGCTCAAATACGCGCCGATCTTCTATCCCGTGTTTCAGAAGCTGCGCGGAGAAAACCCGGGCGGCGACACGAAGATCGACTTCAGGGCCCAGAGCGAGGTTCGGCTCAAGAACACGCTGGAAGTCGCACTCGTGCTCGATAACTCCGGCTCCATGGGCTACACCGGCACCGGCTCCTCCGAAAAACGCCTCGCCATCCTGAAAAGCGCCGCCAAGGAACTGGTCAAGACCATCGCAAAGGAAGGCGCGCAGATGAAGCAGGTGCAAAAGCCGGTTCAGTTCGGCGTCGTGCCCTTCGCCGCTTCGGTCAATGTCGGCCCGGACAACGCAACCGCCACATGGATGGACACGGACGGCCGCTCGCCGATCCACCACGAGAATTTCGACTGGTCGACCATGGCTGCGTTCGATGCGGAAAAGCGCGTCGAACAGAGCAACGGCATTTATTACAAGCGCGGCGAAAACTGGGGCGCTGAAGCCGGCCAGAAGGTCACCCGTTTCACGCTTTACGACGACATCAAGCGCGTTACCAGCACATCAACGGACTGGGCCTATGAATGCACCCGCTTCTACAGTGACGGCTCGTGCAGACGGTATGGCTGGGTGGAGAAAACGACCCGCACACATGGTTCGTTCGCCAGCTGGGGCGGGTGCGTGGAGATGCGGCCCTATCCGCTCAACATCAACGATGCTCCAGCCGACCGCACCAGACCCGAAACGCTTTTCGTGCCCATGTTCGCACCGGACGAAACAGACAAGACCGACGGCAACCGTCGCCCGGCAAACAACAACTGGTGGGATGACTTCACCAGCGGCTCCACCAGCGCGGCCTATGATCAGGCCTATATGCCGAAATACTATGACGACACATATGAAACCCGCGCCATGGGCATGGACGAAGGACCGAATGCAAGTTGCAGCACCAAGCCCATCACGGCGCTGACCGATGTGGGCTCGACCACGGGCCTCAACAAGATCTACACCGCCATCGACGCGATGGAAGCCAATGGCGCGACCAATGTGACCGAGGGGCTGGCATGGGGCTGGCGGGTCGTTTCAGGACGCGCGCCCTTTTCCGAAGGCCGCCCCGACAACGAGACGGGCAATGACAAGGTGGTCATCGTGCTGACCGATGGCGCAAACACCTATTACACGCCCGGCAGCGTGTCGGCCCAGGACTATTCGGGCTCCTATTATCGCTATGGCGGCAATGATCTGGCCGGTTCCAGATCGATCTATTCGAACTATGGCTATGTGCGAAACCGCGCCGGCAACAGCCGCCTTTTCGATGGGGCAACCGGTGCGAGCAGCTATGACTATTCCAACGGCAACTACTCCAAAGCCATGACCTCCCATATGAGTGCGATCTGCGAGAATGCGAAGTCGGACAAGATCATGGTCATGACCGTTGCACTGGACCTTGATGCGACCGACGCCAATGAGAAAAAGCAGATCGACGCACTCAAAACCTGCTCCTCCGAGTCGCGCACCCGCAAGGACGGCAATGGCAAGCCGGTTAAGCTTTTCTGGAACGCCACCAGCGGCGATCTGGACGACGCCTTCAAGGCCATTGGCGACGAACTCTCCAACCTGCGCATTGTCGGCTGACGCCGCCCTTGCCGCTTTGGCCATGATCGGTTAGGACAGCCGCGCCCCCTTCCGGGCGCGGTTTTCTTCATTTTACGGACGGATTTCGACATGGCTAAAAAGGCTGACAAGACCCGGGCGAGGCTCCCACGCGGCTTTGTCGACCGCCATGCGAGCGACATTCGCGCCGTCGAAGAGATGAACGCGCGGATCCGCGAGGTCTATGAGCGTTATGGTTTCGACCCGATCGAGACCCCGATCTTCGAATACACCGATGCGCTCGGCAAGTTCCTGCCGGATCAGGACCGGCCCAATGAAGGCGTGTTCTCGCTGCAGGACGACGACGAGCAGTGGCTTTCGCTGCGCTACGACCTGACCGCCCCGCTGGCGCGTCACGTGGCCGAGAATTTCAACGACATCCAGCTTCCCTACCGCACCTACCGGGCGGGTTATGTGTTCCGCAACGAGAAGCCGGGACCGGGCCGTTTCCGCCAGTTCATGCAGTTCGACGCCGACACGGTGGGCGCGCCGGGCGTGGCCGCCGATGCCGAGATGTGCATGATGATGGCCGATGTGATGGAAGCGCTGGGCATTGCGCGCGGCGACTATGTGATCCGCGTCAACAACCGCAAGGTTCTCGACGGCGTGATGGAAGCCATTGGCGTTTCCGAAGACGGCCAGAAGCTGACCGTGCTGCGCGCCATCGACAAGCTGGACAAGTTCGGACCGGAAGGCGTGAAACTGCTTCTCGGCCCCGGTCGCTGGGACGGCGGCAAGGAAGGCGAAGGCGACTTCACGAAGGGCGCCGGGCTGGATGATGCAAACGCACAGATCGTTCTCGACTACATCGACGGCAAGGCCGGTGGTCTCGAGAACCCGACCTTCCAGTCGGGCGCTTCCGAACTGGCGCAGATCGAAAGCCTGTGCCGCGCAGCCGGCTACGATGAGAGCCGCATCAGCATCGACCCCTCCGTCGTGCGCGGCCTCGAATATTACACCGGTCCCGTTTTCGAGGCCGAGCTGACCGCCGAAATCCCCAACGAGAAGGGCGATATCGTGCGCTTCGGCTCCGTTGGCGGCGGCGGGCGTTATGACGGGCTCGTGTCGCGCTTCCGTGGCCAGCCGGTTCCGGCAACGGGTTTCTCCATCGGCGTATCGCGCCTGATGACAGCGCTGAAGAACCTCGGCAAGCTCGGTCAGGACCCCGTGCTGCCGCCCGTGCTTGTCACCGTCATGGATGGCGACACGGAAGCCATGGCGAAATACCAGCAGTTCACGCAGAAACTGCGCGCTGCCGGCATTCGCGCCGAGATGTATCAGGGCAACTGGAAGAAATTCGGCAACCAGCTGAAATATGCCGACCGGCGCGGCAGCCCGGTCGCCATCATTCAGGGGGCGGACGAGCGCGCCAATGGCGAGATCCAGATCAAGGACCTGCTTGAGGGCAAGCGGCTGTCCGCCGAGATCGAAAGCAATGAAGAATGGCGCGAGGCGCGCGTGGCGCAGCTGACCGTCAGCGAAGACGAGCTGGTGGATGCGGTGCGCAAGATGCTCGCCGCACAGGCCGGCGAGGCGGCGTGATGACAGCCGCCATCGCAAGTTTCAGCAGCGCAGCGCTCGCCCCTCACCCTTACCCTCTCCCCGCCAGCGGGGAGAGGGAGACATCAACCTTGCGGCCATCTTCCTTCTCCCCGCAGGCGGGGAGAAGGTGCCGGCAGGCGGATGAGGGGCAGCGCCGACGCCAGATATCGGGCGAAAACCTTGCCCGCAGCGTGAGGCGGGAGATCGCCCGATGACCTTGCGTGCACCCGACTTCGCCGACGAGATCGTAGCGATCTTCGAAGAACGCGATGCGGCGCTGACCGACATCGCCATCATCCAGCCGGCCGATCCGTTTCTGGACATGGCCGGCGAGGATCTGCGGCGCCGCATCTTCCTGACGGAGAGCGAGACCGGAGCCAATCTTTGCCTCAGGCCGGAATTCACCATTCCCGTCTGCCGCGACCACATCGACAAGCGCGCCGCCACGCCGCAGCGCTATGCCTATCTGGGCGAGGTGTTCCGCCAGCAGCGCGAAGGCGGTGCGGAATTCCTTCAGGCAGGCATTGAGGATCTGGGCACAAGCGACCGGGCGGGAGCCGATGCGCGTTCGCTGGCCGATGCGCATGCGCTTCTGACACGCGTTCTGCCGGGCGAGACACTGTCCGTGACGCTTGGCGATCAGGCGGTGTTTGAAGCGGTGCTGGCGGCCCTTGGCCTGCCGCGCGGCTGGCAGATGCGCCTCACCCGCGCCTTCGGCTCGCAGACGCTTTTACAGGCGGCGCTCGACGACCTCGCCAATCCGCAGGGCACGGCCAATCTGCCGCGCGCGATTGCCGGTCTGGTGGCGCGGGGCGATGAGGCAGCCCTTGCCGAACATGTCGGCACGGTCATGGAAGAGACCGGCCTTTCGCCATCCGCCGGGCGCACGCCCGAAGAGATCGCCCGTCGCCTGATCGAAAAGGCCGAGCTGCGCAGCGTTCGGCTGACGGACGAGGCGATGAGCGCGCTCAAGGCGTTCGTCTCCCTGCGCGTGCCCTTTGCCGAGGCCGGCGAGCGGCTTTCGGCCTTCGCCACCGACAACGGGCTGATCCTCGACGACGCGCTCGAAACCTTTGCCGCGCGTGCCGAACGCATCGAGGCCGAGGGCCTGCCGCTCGACGCGCTGACCTATGACGCCGGCTTTGGCCGTCCGCTCGATTACTACACCGGTTTCGTGTTCGAGATCGCCGCTTCGGATGCAGTGCAGCCGCTGGCCGGCGGCGGGCGCTATGACCGGCTCCTGACGCTTCTGGGCGCAGAGACGCCCATTCCCGGCGTCGGCTTTTCCATCTGGCTCGATCGCGTTGCAGCACTCAGGGAGACGGCGGCATGAGCATCACCATCGCCCTGCCCTCCAAGGGCCGCCTCAAGGAAAACGCGCTGGCCCAGCTCGAAAAGGCCGGCCTGACCGTTCACCTGCCGGAAAACGACCGCAGCTACCGCGCGACGCTGGAAGGCGTGGACGGCGTGGAGATCGCGTTCCTTTCCGCATCCGAAATCGCCCGTGAGCTGGAGCGCGGCACGGTCGACCTCGGCGTGACCGGCGAAGATCTGGTGCGCGAAACCATTCCCGACTGGGAACGCAAGGTGGAGATCGCCGCGCGGCTGGGCTTTGGCCGGGCAGACGTGGTGGTTGCGGTGCCGGAAGTCTGGTTCGACGTGGCCACCATGGCCGATCTGGACGATGTGGCCGCCGATTTCCGCCACCGCCACGGACGCCGCCTGCGGATTGCCACGAAATACTGGCGGCTGACGCAGCAGTTCTTCTCGCAGAAGCACGGCATTCAGGTCTACCGCATCGTGGAAAGCCTCGGCGCGACCGAAGGTGCGCCGGCAGCCGGTTCCGCCGACATCATCGTCGACATCACCTCGACCGGCTCGACGCTCGACGCCAATCACCTGAAGGTGCTCGACGATGGCGTGATCCTGCGTTCCGAAGCCTGCCTCGTGGCAGCGCTGCGCGAGCGTCCGGCAGCCGACGCCGCGGCGCTGGAAGCGTTGACGGCCCGCTTCTCGGTCTAGAGTTCTTGCGCAATTCCGGACGGAAAACCGGTGCCCGCTTTTCCTGGAATTGCTCTGGACATTTCACAGCCAGAGATTTTTCCCGTTTTCGCGAGAATTCGGGAAAAATCGCGGGAATTCGCTCGTTTTAGTGCGTTTTCGGAAATTTTGGACGGGCCATGAAAGAGGCCGTCCAGAACGCCCCCACCATCACCAGCGTGGCTGCGAAGGCGAGCATCAGATAGAGATCATAGCCGCCGCTTGCCGCCCACAGCGCGGCGACGCCCAGCGGGGCCAGCGCCTCGATCGTGCGTGACGGCGTGATGAGCGCGCCGTTGATCGCGCCATAGGCCTCGCGGCTCAGCATTTCGGGAACGGCAAGGCCGCGCACAATGGTCATCATGCCATTGGCTGCGCCGTAAACGGCTGCAATCGCCGCGATCAGAAGCACGTGCGGCGGCGCGAAGGCATAGCCCAGAAGCACCAGCGGAAACACCGCGACCATGGCAGCGCCGATGAGGCGCACGGGCGCATTGGGCGCAAACGTCCAGATCACGATGCGGCCCGCCACCTGCGCCGGGCCGATGACCGCGACGATGCTCACCACTTCGGCGGCACTCAGCCCCCGCTCCAGAAGCAGCGGATAGATGTGGAAGCTCAGGCTGGAGAACACCCCGGCGTAAAGCACCAGGAACAGCGCCAGCGCCCAGAACACCGGCTGACGAAACGCCCAGAACACCGCTTCGCGCCCGTTCATGGCCGGCCGTGCGCCCTCGGCTGCCGGCTCCTTCGGCCTGTCGCGGGCAGGATCGATCACCGCGAAATAGAGGCTCGCGCACACAAAGGCGTTGATCGCGCCCAGCACCATCAGCGCACCGCGCCAGCCGAGCGTCGCGATGAGCCATTGCACCAGCGGCACGAAAACCGTGCTGGCAAAACCGCCCCACAGGGTGAGCGCGGTGATGGCGCGCCGCGCCTCAAGCGCACCGACGCGGCGGGCAAGCACCGCAAAGGCCGGCTCGTAAAGCGTTGCCGCCTGAAGCCCGCCCAGAAGCGGCACAACCACATAGAAGAAGGCAATGCTGTCGACCTGCGACCACAGGAGATAGAGGAGCCCCGCCGTCAGCGATGCGCCGCTCATGACCCAGCGCCCATAGCCCCGGTCGATGGCCGCGCCGACCGGATAGGCGGCGAAGGCTGCCAGAAGAAGCCCCGCCGTCGCACCGCCGTAAAGAAGCGGCTTCGACCAGCCGAGTTCGATGCGCATGGCTTCGGCAATGAGCGGGAAACTGTAGAAGATCGAACCCCAGGAACAGATCTGCGCGATGCCGAGCGCCGTAATCATGCGCCTGTATCCAGGCTCAGCGGTCCGGGCGCGCGCCATCGTCAGTTTTCCCCGGAGCTCTGGGGCTGGCAGCTTTCGACACAGCATTCGTCCACGAGATAACCGATCAGTGCATGCATGGCCGGGTAATGCGCCCGGCAGATCAGCGTGGTGCCCTGCCGCTCGCGCGTGATGAGGCCGGTTTCCAGAAGCTTCTTGCAATGATGCGAAAGGGTGGAGGCGGGCATGGAAAGCCGCTCCTGCAACCCGCCGACGGGCATGCCCTCGCCACCCGCACGCACAAGCATGCGGTAGATGCGCAACCGCACCGGATTGCCGAGCGCTTCAAGCTGGGAGGATGCGGTTTCAAGTTCCATGGTACGGACGCCTAAATCCCAGCGCCCGCACTGTCAATCTTATTTCGAAAATATTCGAACTATTCATCCACGACGCGCAGGCGCAGCTGGCCGGAGCCGGGACCGCCCTCGCCGGTCGGTGGTTTTGGCGCAAGGCGATTGTCGTCCTTTGCCGGTTTCTCCGCCTCGCCCGCGCCCAGTTCCAGCGCCTCGATCTTCTCGCCGCGCTTGGTGACCTTTTCGGTCGAGGTCAGGATCTGATCGATGTCGCGATTGGCCTGCATGAAATGGGTTTGCAGCTTGCGCACCCTTTCATCAAGCCGGCCCACATCCTGCATCAGCCGCACCACCTCGGCCTGAATCAGATGCGCCTGCTCACGCATGCGCGCATCCTTGAGCACTGCCTGAATCACCTGGATCGACAGCATGAGCAGCGACGGAGAAACGATCACCACGCGGGCGCGGTGGGCGCGCTGAACGAGGTTTTCGAAATTCTCGTGGATCTCGGCGAAGATCGATTCCGAGGGCACGAACATGAACGCCGTGTCCTGCGTTTCGCCGGTAAGGAGGTATTTTTCCGAAATCGCCCTGATATGCACATCGATATCGCGCCGGAACGCCGCCTCCGCCCCCTTGCGCGCTTCGGGACTGCCGCCCTCGCCTTCCGAGGCGGCGCGAATGGCGTTCCACGCCTCAAGCGGAAACTTGGCGTCGATCACCAGCGACGGCGCGTCATTGGGCATCTTCACCACGCAGTCGGGCCGGCTGCCATTGGAGAGCGTGGCCTGAAACTCATAGGCGCCATGCGGAAGACCATCGGCAATGATCGCCTCCATGCGCGACTGGCCAAAGGCCCCGCGCGTCTGCTTGTTGGAGAGGATCTGCTGGAGCTGCACCACCTGGCCGGCAAGCGACTGGATGTTGTTCTGTGCGGTATCGATGACCGCCAGCCGCTCCTGCAGCTTCGCCAGATTCTCATGTGTCGACTTGGTTTGCTGGTTAATGGACTGGCCAAGGCGCGTGCTCATGCCATCAAGCCGCTCCGACAGGGCGCGGGTGAGTTCGGCCTGCCGGTTGCCGAACACTTCGGCAATCGACCCCATGCGCCCCTGCAACTCGGCCTGCGCCCGTGTGAGCTCGACCATGCGCGCCTCGGCCTCGCGGGCATGTTGCGCCGCTTCCGCGGCTGCGACCGCGCGCGCCCGTGCAGCGCGCCAGAGCCCGGCGATCAGCAGGAGCATGAGACCAAAGAGCAGAGCGCCGCCAGCCAGCAACAGCTGCCCCAGCGTGAAGGTGCTCGCGCCGAGCTGCGCCACCGGTGCTGCGAAAATGTCGGACATCTGCTTCATCCCGCCATGTTGGAAGCATGGGACCGAAAGGTGAAAACCGGGTTCGGCTATTCCGATGCTCGCTCAATAATTTAGATCGCTCATCGCGCGTCCGAACGGGACACAGGGCGATCTGGTGGATTCGGGATAGCACTATAAGATCAAAACGTGAACAGGCATTGTGTATTGACGTTCCGCCGGTCAGGGCTTACCTGACAGCCATGACCATCAAACCGCTTGTTCTTCTTCCGGACCCGATCCTGCGCGAAACCTCCAAATCGGTGGAGCGCTTTGACGATCAGTTGCGCACATTCGCCGACGACATGCTGGCGACCATGTATGACGCGCCGGGCATCGGCCTTGCCGCCATTCAGGTTGGCGAGCCGCTTCGCATGCTGGTGATCGACGTTGCCGAGAAGGACGAAGAGCCGGCTCCGCTCGTGGTCATCAACCCCGAAATCGTGGCCAGCACCGATGCGCGCAACGTGCATGAGGAAGGCTGCCTTTCCATTCCCGATTACTATGCCGAGGTGGAACGCCCGGCCGGTGTGACGGTGAACTACTTCGATGTCGACGGCAAAGAGCAGACGGTGGAGGCCGACGGCCTGCTCGCCACCTGCCTGCAGCACGAGATCGACCACCTGAACGGCGTTCTGTTCATCGACTATCTGTCGAAGCTGAAGCGCGACATGGTGGTGCGCAAGTTCAGGAAACTCGCCAAGGACCGCCCGCCCGCGCGCATGGTCGGCTGACGCCGCCCCTCTGCTGCCGCGACCGATACGGGCATTTCCGCCTGCGGGGCTTGACCTTCAACCGGTAAATCCGCTTCAAGCACCCGCATGGGCGCTGATGCGCTCATTTCGTTTACTGGACGCATCGGACACGCGGCATGGCACTTCGTCTCATCTTCATGGGCACACCGGATTTCTCGGTCGCCACCCTTCAGGCGCTGGCCGGGGCCGGTCACGAAATCGTGGCCGTCTACTCCCAGCCGCCGCGCCCCGCCGGACGGCGCGGGCTTGAGCTGACCAAATCGCCCGTGCACCGCGCCGCCGAGGAACTGGGCATCGAGGTGCGCACGCCCAAATCGCTGAAAAGCGAGGAAGAACAGGCAGAGTTCAGCGCGCTCAATGCGGATGCGGCGATTGTCGTTGCCTATGGCCTGCTGCTGCCCAAAGCCATTCTGGAAGGCACGCGCCTTGGCTGCTTCAACGGCCATGCCTCGCTTCTGCCGCGCTGGCGCGGCGCGGCTCCGATCCAGCGCGCGATCATGGCCGGCGATGCAGAAACCGGCATGATGGTGATGAAGATGGACGAGGGGCTGGACACCGGCCCCGTCGCCATGACGGAGCGCCTTGCCATCACCCCCGACATGACCGGCGGCGAACTGCATGACGCCATGCGCGAAACAGGCGCGGCGCTGATGGTGAAGGCGATGGATGCGCTTGAGAAAGGCGCGCTTGAACTCACGCCGCAGCCCGAAGACGGCGCGACCTACGCCAGAAAGATCCTCAAGGACGAGACACGGGTGGACTGGTCCCGTCCCGCGAAGGAAGTGCACGATCACATTCGCGGGCTCTCGCCCTTCCCCGGCGCATGGTGCGAAATGCAGTTCGGCAGCAAGCCGGAACGCGTGAAACTTCTGCGCACGGTTCTTTCCAGCGGCGAAGGCGCGCCCGGTGAGGCGCTGGACGACAAGCTGACGATTGCCTGCAGCGATGGCGCGGTGCGGCTGAGCGAAGTGCAGCGCGCCGGTGGCAAGCCGATGAAGGCCGTGGACTTCCTGCGGGGCGCGAAGCTTGAAAAGGGGACCGTGCTCCCATGAGCGCCATCACCATCCGCCCGGAGACTGAGGCCGACCGCGATGCGGTTCATGCCCTGCTGACCGCCGCCTTTGACGACGATGGCGAGGCCGGGCTTGTTGCCGCTCTTCACGCGGCGGGTGACGCCGTGCTGGCGCTGGTGGCCGAAGCCGATGACGGCGCGATCTGCGGTCATGTGCTTTTCTCGCGCCTGACCGTCGAGAGTGACGGCGGCAGCTTTCCGGCAGTGGCGCTCGCGCCGCTTGCCGTTTTGCCAGACCGCCAGCGGCAGGGCATCGGCGCGCAGCTTGTCGAGGAAGCGCATCGGCATCTCAGAGCTGCCGGCGAGACGCTTTCCATCGTGCTCGGCGAGCCGGCCTATTACGGACGTTTCGGCTACACGCATGAGGATGCAGCCGCCTTCGACAGCGACTACCAGTGCGCGGCGCTGCAGGCCGCCCTTTGGGGCGCGACACCAACAACAGGACGGCTGGTCTACGCACCGGCCTTTGGCGGGCTCTGACCATGGCGCGTTTTCGCATCGACATCGAATATGATGGCGGCCCCTATTTCGGCTGGCAGCGCCAGGCCACGCATCATTCGGTGCAGGCCGCGCTGGAGAACGCCATTCTGGCCTTTTCCGGTGAGACGGTTACGCTGTTTGGCGCAGGACGCACCGACACCGGCGTGCATGCGCTGGCGCAGGTGGCCCACTTCAACCTGACGCGTGAATGGACCGCGCGCACCGTGCAGAACGCCATCAATGCGCGGCTGGCCATGGCCAAGGAAACCGTGGCCGTGATCGAGGCCGCCGAGGTGGCCGACGATTTCGACGCCCGGTTTTCCGCCAGGGCGCGCCATTATCTCTATCGCATTCACAACCGCCGCCCGCCGCTGACGGTGGACCGCGCCCATGCCTGGCATGTGGCCGCGCCGCTGGATGTGGACGCCATGAACGAGGCGGCGCAGCGGCTGATCGGCACGCATGACTTCACCACGTTCCGCGCGGCCCAGTGTCAGGCGAAGAGCCCGATCAAGACGCTGGAAAAGCTGGAGGTGACCCGTGACGGCGCGTTTGTGGAGATCCGCGCCTCGGCCCGCTCCTTCCTGCACAATCAGGTGCGGTCCTTCGCCGGAACGCTGAAGCGTGTAGGCGAAGGCGGCTGGGACGCAGACGCGGTGACGCGGGCGCTGGAAGCACGCGACCGCAAGGCCTGCGGCCCGGTGGCGCCCCCGCATGGGCTCTACCTGACGCAGGTGGACTACTAGGCTCTGCGCCCCCCGCACCAGAATGCCGCTGACACAGTGAGAGGAAGCGGCAGCAGAAGCGTTACGCCAAAAACGAACCGTCAGCCCCGGACAGCTGCGGCACCAGCCTTCCCGGCAACGTGATCTGCAAGTTTGTTCAGCGTCTGTGTGCCGAACTCGACTGCACCAAATCCGATAACGGCGGCGCGGCGCTCCGGCGTCGGGTGCATCTGGCGCAGGGTGACAACGGTTTTGCCGTTATCCTGCTCATCAAAAGTGACCAGAAGCCGGAAGCGGTCCGGATCGTTGTCTACATCCCGGCCGTGATCGAGTTCGATCAGAACCGGGGTCTCGATCCGCAGAAACGCCATCCGGTTGGAAAACCGCGTACCGTCGGGGGCGATCATGTCGAACCGCCAGACGCCGTTTGCCCGAATGTCCACTTCATGGGACTCGATCTGGAAACCCTCAGGTCCAAACCACTGCACGATTTGCTTCGGATCGGCCCACGCCTGAAAGACCGTTTCGCGATCAGCATCAACGACACGCGCGATGACGATTTCCTTGTCCAGCGGCCAGGTTTCCCAAGGCGAAGCCGGAGATGCGGGCTTATCAATCATCTGATTTCTCCGTCCTTGTCTTTGCAATGTGAGCTTCAAGACGATCCAGGCGGCTCTCCCATTGTCGCCGTTGGGAAGCCATCCATTCTTCGGCGCTTCTCAAAGCCGATGGATTCAACGAACAGACACGGCTCCGCCCCTCGCGTCTCGACACGATCAGACCTGCATCTTCCAGAACACCAAGGTGCTGCGTGAAGGAGGGCAGCGCCATGTCAAATGGAGCCGCCAACCGGGATACGGTTGCATCCCCTTCGCTTAGCGCCCGGATCACTGCGCGTCGGGTTGGATCAGCAAGCGCAGCGAAAGTCTGCTCAATAGGTGGCTTTTGCTTAGGCATTAACCTAAGCATAGCAGATTCTTCACTTAGGTCAAAACCTAAATGAAAGCGACCGACCTGTATCGCAGCCGCAAGCACTCCACGAAGATCTAGACAATCTCGGCGGGCCGGGCCGCTTTCGGCACCGGCCAGGATGGCGTGACGCCCGGCTGCGGCGGGCGCTCCAGATAGGTGGAGAGCACGACATAGCTGCGTGTCGCCTTGACGCCGGGCGTATCGTAGAGCCGGGCGAGCAGCCCTTCGAGCGCGCGCGTGGAAGCGGCCCGCACCTTCAGGAGCATGCAGGCGTCTCCCGCCACCGAATGCACTTCCTCCACCTCGGGACATTCGGCAATCGCCATCAGCGCCGGTGTCTTGCCCCAGCCGCTTGTGTCGACGTGAATGAAGGCCAGCAGCCCCTTGCCCACCGCGCCGGGATCGATGAGCGCGGCCATCCGGCGGATCGCGCCGCTTTTCTTCAACCGTTTCACGCGCTCATGCGCGGCAGGTGCGGAAAGGCCCACCCGCTTGCCCAGCTCCGCGTAGCTGACCGTCGCGTCTTCGACCAAGACGGCTAATATTTTTCGGTCCATGGGGTCGAGCTGCTGGGTTGCGGAGGCCAGCGCGTGAATATCATCTGTTTCTTTCATGGTTCGGCAAATTCCGATTGAAGCTTAATTTTGTTCGGACATTATGCACATATGTCGAAGCTCAATCAAACACCTGTCGATGGCGACCTGGCGCTTGCGCTGGACACGCGCATTCCGCCAACGGTCTTTCTGCTCACCGGCTGCGTGGCGGTGATCGGCTGCAATTCGCTTGTTCTTTCGCCCATCGCGCCGGAAGTGTCGCGCTCTCTTGGCGCGTCGGTTCAGGGCGTCATGATCGCCTCGGCGGCGTTCGGTCTGGGCACGGCGGGCAGCGCCCTTTTCCTCGCCCGCCACATCGACCGGCTGGGCGCGTGGCGCATGCTGCGGATGGCCTTTGCCGTTCTGGCGTTTGCGCTGGGCGTGAGCGCCGTCGCGCCGCTGCTGGCCGTTCTCGTGGCGGCGCAGCTCGTCGCGGGCCTTGCGGCAGGCATCGCGCTGCCGGCGATCTACACCAATGCGGCGACGGTGGCTCCGTCGGGACGCGAGACCGAAACGGTCGGCATCGTCCTGACCGGCTGGACCCTGAGCCTCGTGGCGGGCGTCTCCCTTTCGGCGGTTCTGGCGGACATGCTGCACTGGCGCGCGGTGTTTGCGCTGGTCTGCCTTCTGGCAGTGGGCGCATTTCTCGTGCTCGCCTTCAACGGACGCCGGGACACGCTCTCAGAGGAGCCCGCCATGGCCCCGCTGGCGGCCCTGCGCACGCCGGGGCTCGTGCCGCTGCTTCTGGCCTGCGGCGCGTTCATGGGCTCCTTCTATGGCGTCTACGCCTATGTCGGCGACCATCTGGCCAATGCGCTCGGCAAGCCGGTCAGCGCCAACGGGCTGCTGACGCTGGTCTACGGTCTCGGTTTCGGGGCGGCGGTTCTGCTCGACAGGCCGGTGCAGAATCTGGGCGTCCGCAATCTCCTGCCTTTCGCCTTCGCCTTTGTGGCGGCGGTCTATCTGGCGATCCTTTGGGGTGCGGACAGTTTCGAGACCCTGCTCGCCATTGCCTTCGTCTGGGGGCTGGCGAACCATCTGGGCCTCAACATGCTGATTGTCCGGCTGACCGGCATCGCGCCCACGCGCCGGGGCGTGATCATGGGGCTGAACAGCGCCACGACCTATATCGCCGCCTTTGCCGGGACGCTCGCTTTCGGGCCGGTCTATGCGGGGTTCGGGCTTGGAGCGACGGCGGCAGTGGCCGCGCTTCTGATGCTGTTTGCAGCCATCGCCGCTGCGCGCTGACCCGCGGCCGCGCCTTGTTCATGGTCCCGATTGCGGGCACTATGCCCTGACTGCATTCGCAATCGGGGTACGCCATGCATCGATTTTGGACCGGGTTCCTGATCCTTCTTCTGCTCGCAGCCCCCATCCGGACAGCCGCCGCACAGCTACAGACCGACACGCCGCCGGACATCGACACGCTGATGATAAGGTGGGATGCTTCGGCTGCCCGCGCGGAAGAAGCGCTCAGAAACCGGCGGGCTTCCACCGATGCGCTTGAGGCGCTGAGGACCGAAATTGCGGGGCAGCGCACAGAAGCGTTCGAGATTATCGAGCGCGGCGACATTCTCACGCTCACCCTGCAGGCGCAGCTTGATGCGCTCGGCCCGCCACCGGCTGACGGCGCGGAGGAAACACCCGCCATCGCCACCCGCCGCGCCGAGCTGACGGAAGCGTTTGACGCCGCCAACAAGCCGATCCTTGCCGCAAAACAGGCCTTCAACCGCGCCGAAGTGCTGATCGACGAGATCGACAAGCTGATACGCTCACGCCAGCGAACGGACCTGTTCGAGCGCATTCCCTCGCCACTTGTGCCAACCCGCTGGCTGCCCGCCTTTGCAGAACTGGGCGACTATCTGAGTGGCGTTGCAAGCGAGGTTTCCGGCGCAGTGCGCGACCCGACGCGCGGCCTGCTTTCGCGCCAGCGCATCCCAATCGCGCTGGCGCTTTTCGGCGGCAGTCTGGTGATGCTGCTGGCGATCCAGCCATTCATTCTGCGCCGGATGGATGCCGGGGTGAATGCCGCGATCCGCCCGATCCGGCGCAACCTGCTCCTCGGCCTTTCGCTGGCACTCCGCTTCATTCTGCCGCTGATTGCCGGCCTGCTCTTCTTCGGCGCATTCGCCAGCCTCGGGCTGACGCTCTATGAAGGGCGCTCGCTCAACACGATTGCGCTAACGCTGCCCATGTTGCTGGTGTTCTCATACTGGCTGGGCCATGCGCTTTTCGCCCCCACCCTGCCCGGTTTTCGCTTTGTTGAAATGTCCGACAGGGCGGCCCGGACCGCGACCCGTATCTGCCTTGGGCTCGGCGGCATGCTGGCGCTGGAAATCATGCTGGAGCAGATGGAGAAGGACTACAGTTTTGCGCCGGAAACACGCTCTGTTCTGGCAACCACGGTGGTCCTTCTGGGAAGCCTGCTCCTGTGGAGACTGGCTTCGCTTCTGGCCAGACCGGACAAGCCGCCGGAAGAATCCACCGCGCGCACAGATGCGGACCATGAGGACGTCACGGCGTTTCATCCCCGCGCGCTGATCGCCTATCTGATCCGCCTTGCCGCCATTGCCGCCGTCGTTTTTTCCCTTGCGGGCTATGTGGAAATCGCCCGCGATGCGCTTGGCCCCATGATCCGCTCGCTTGGCCTGCTTGGTGTGGCGCTTGCCGTCTACCGGCTGCTTGTCTCGGCCTCGCACATCGCGGTTCGCGAGGAGAAGGCCGTCTCTTCGCTGATGCCTTTTGCGGCCGCCACCATCGTGGCGCTTGCCACGCTGCCGCTGTTCGCCCTGATCTGGGGCGCGCGGGAGGCCGACATCTCCGATGTCTGGATCCTGCTGACCGAGGGTGTCGAGTTCGGCGGCACCCGAATTTCGTTCGGCGTGGTGGTGATGCTCGTCGCCATCTTTGTGATCGGCGTGATCCTGACGCGCTGGCTTCAGCGCATGCTGAGCACGACCGTTCTGCCCAAGACACGCCTCGACAGCGGCGGGCGCAATGCGGTGGTGACCGGGCTTGGCTATGTGGGCATCACGCTATCCGCGCTGATCGCGGTGTCGACAGCCGGGCTTGACCTTTCGAGCATCACCATCGTTGCCGGCGCGCTTTCGGTGGGCATCGGCTTCGGCCTGCAGGCCATCGTGTCGAACTTCATTTCAGGCATCATTCTCCTGATCGAGCGGCCCATCAAGGAAGGCGACTGGATCGAGGTGGCGGGAAACTCGGGCATCGTGCGCAAGATTTCCGTGCGTTCCACCCGCATCGAAACCTTCGACCGGCACGAGGTGATCGTGCCCAATGCAGACCTGATCGCCGGCACCGTGACCAACATGACCCTGAGCAGCCACACGGGGCGGCTGATCGTGCCGGTGGGTGTCGCCTATGGCAGTGATCTGGAAAAGACGCGCGAAATCCTTTTGGAGAAAGCGCGGGCGCACCGGCTGGTGCTGAAATATCCGGAACCGGTGGTGCTGTTCATGGGGCTCGGCGAAAGCGCGCTCGACTTCGAGCTGCGCTGCTTCGTCAACGACGTCTATTCCGTGCTGTCGGCCAAATCGGATCTCCTGTTCGAGATCTACAGGGCGCTGAGCGAAGCAGGCATCGAGATACCCTTCCCGCAACGCGATGTGAGCCTGCGCAATGTGGGAGACATTGTCGACGCGGTGACATCCAGACGCGATGGCGGACAGGCGCCGAAACCCGCGCCCGACCCTGCCTAGGGTCAGGACCCTAGAAAGGCTTCACGGGCTGCTTCAGACCCTAGCCTGCGCGCGTCAGCCCCAGAAGCCCCTCAAAGGTGAACAGAACGCCGAGCGAGGCTGCGAACATGGCCGCGAAGACGGCGGAAGCGACGGCTGGCCCCTTGCCGATGGCCGCATTCGTCAGACGCCAGGAGAGCACAAGCGTGCCGATGAAGATGACGAAGGTGAGAAGATTGGCGAGTTCCGCCGCAGCCGGGATGAACAGGCGGATCAGCATGGCCGGCAGCGTGATCCACGAAAAAAGCGCGGACGCCCAGTTGCTCGCCACCACATAGTGCACAAAGCGGTCCGCAATGCCCGCCGGCCGCGCCACCAGCGCAAGAATGGCGAACGGGATGACCCAGGTGGCAATATCCGTGACCATCAGGCGATTGAAGAGCGCGAACCGGGCCGCGACAACCTCGCCGCCCGCCAGCTCGTTTGAGATGGTCACCCACCCGACCACAAGCGGCGGGAAGGCGACCAGAATGGCGAAGAAGGAATTCCAGAACCCGTCAGCCGACAGGTCGAGCAGGCGCAGCCCCTCGGAACGCCCCATCATCATGCGCCAGACGCCGGCAAAATACTGCTGGATCTCGGCAAAGGACGGCATTGTCAGGCGAACCAGTCTTCAAGGAAGCGCAGATAAATCTGCGTGAGGGTTTCCAGATCGGCCAGCGCAACGCGCTCGTCGACCATGTGCATGGTCTGTCCGACAAGGCCGAACTCGACCACCGGGCAATAATCCTTGATGAAACGCGCATCCGACGTGCCGCCGGACGTGGAAAGCTCGGGCCGCGCGCCCACGACGGCTTCGACCGAAGCCGAAAGGGTTGCGACCAGCCTGTCATCACGCGTCAGGAAGACCGGGCTTGGCCGGCCGAGCCATTCGATGTCGAAATCCACCGGCTCGTCCGCATTGCCGCGCAGTCGGTTTGCGGCTGCGGCGCGATCCAGCCGGTTGTGGATTTCGGCCTGCAGGCTTTCCGCGCTCCACGTGTCGTTGAAGCGAATGTTGAAAACAGCGCTTGCGCGCGCCGGAATGACATTGGTGGCCTTGTTGCCCACATCAACCGTGGTCACTTCCAGATTGCTTGGCTGGAAATCCTTCGTGCCTTCATCGAAGGGCTGTTCGAGCAGCGCCTCGAGGAGCTGCATAAGCCCCGGCACCGGATTGTCTGCGCGGTGCGGATAGGCCACATGGCCCTGACGCCCATTGACGGTGACGCGGCCGGACAGCGACCCGCGACGGCCGATCTTGATCATATCGCCGAGCGCATCGGGATTGGTCGGCTCACCGACGATGGAGGCATCCCATTTCTCGCCGCGTTCTGCGGCCCATTCCAGAAGCTTCACCGTGCCATTGATGGCCGGGCCTTCCTCATCGCCCGTGATGAGGAACGAAACGGAGCCATTCGGCTTGCCATGGGTTTTGACATAGCGCGCAAGCGCGGCCACGAAACAGGCAATGCCGCCCTTCATGTCCACCGCGCCACGGCCATACATCTGGCCATCGGCAATCGCCGCGGCAAAGGGCGGGTGCTTCCAGGCGGCTTCATCGCCCGGCGGAACCACATCCGTGTGCCCGGCAAACATCAGATGCGGGCCATCGCCGGCAAGCTTGCCGTAGAGATTCTCAATGTCGGGGGTGCCATCCTCGGAGAAGACGGGACGCTCGACCGTGCAGTCCAGCGCCTTCAACATGCCCTGAAGCACGGAAAGCGCCTGACCTTCGACCGGCGTGACGGAAGGACAGCGGATTAGCTCGGCGAGATTCGCCGCGGGATCGGTAGGCAGTGTCATAGGTGAGAGGGATAATCCAACCGCGCGCGGCTGTCACGCAGCAAGACGCCGCCACCGCCCTCTATTGCTTCGGCGCGTTGGTCCGCTCGCCATATTCGTTTGCGCCAGGATCGCCCGGATAGAGACACAGGACGATGAAGGCGAGGATCGAAACCATCGGAACGAAAAGTGCGAAGGCGAACATGCCGGACTTTCCGAAATCGTGCAGGCGCTTGACGCCAAGCGCGACCGAGGAGAATGCCGACAGCATGAACATGCCCCAGAAGAGCAATGCCCACACGCCGCTGGCGCCGCTGCCTTCCGGCGCCAGGGTGAAGCGGTAAAGCACTAGGGCCTGCAGGACCGCCAGAAGCAGTCCCGCCAGAAAGAAAGCCGCGCGGCTGACCCGTCCGGAGAACCCCAGGAACAGCCATGAGATCTGATTCTTGGTCATCGCGCCGCTCCGCCTGCCCGTTAGTCGCGCAGGAGTTCGTTGATCGAGGTCTTGGAGCGTGTCTTCTCGTCGACACGCTTCACGATCACCGCGCAGTAAAGGCCGGGACCCGGCTCGCCATTGCCCATGGGCTTGCCGGGCATGGAGCCGGCGACAACCACCGAATAGGGCGGCACTTCGCCATAGAAGATTTCGCCCGTGGCGCGATCGACGATCTTGGTCGACTTGCCGATATAGACACCCATGCCGAGCACCGAGCCTTCGCGCACGATACAGCCTTCGACCACTTCCGAACGCGCGCCGATGAAGCAATTGTCCTCGATGATGGTCGGGCCGGCCTGCATGGGCTCAAGCACGCCGCCAATGCCGACGCCGCCGGAAAGGTGGACGTTCTTGCCGATCTGCGCGCAGGAGCCGACGGTCGCCCAGGTGTCGACCATGGTGCCCTCGCCCACATAGGCGCCGAGATTGACGAAGGACGGCATCAGGACAACGCCGGGCGCGATAAAGGCCGAGTGCCGCACAACGGCGTTGGGCACGGCGCGGAAACCGGCCTTCTCGAACTCATTGGCGCTCCAGCCATCGAACTTGGAGGCAACCTTGTCCCACCAGACCGCATCGCCCGGTCCGCCCTTGATGATCTGCATCGGGTTGAGACGGAAGGAAAGAAGGACCGCCTTCTTGAGCCACTGGTTCACCTTCCAGGAGCCATCCTCCTGACGCTCTGCGACGCGGGCCTTGCCGCTGTCGAGCAGACCGAGAGAGGCTTCGACGGCCTCGCGGATCTCACCACGGGTCTCAGTCGAAACGCCGTCGCGCTCTTCGAATGCGTTTTCGATTGTCTTTTCCAGCGCGGCGACATCGATGTTCGTCATGCTTGCGGCTCCATTGAACAAGCTGTTAAGGGCTCAGCCATAAGTTTGGGAGAAGGACCCAAGGCCGGCGCGGAAACTATGCGAAGCGCGTGTGGCGGTCAATCACGGGATCGCGCGCCAGCGCGGCAAAGCACCGAAGGCCAGAGTACCGAAGGACGGAGACAGGAACAGGAACATGAAAACCAAAGACGAGAATGGCTGGACGCCTCTGCCGCATTCCGACGAGGATCTGCGCCGCGCCCGCCAGGTGCCCGATACGCCCCAGACCCGCGCGGACACCTATCGCCTCGCCTGGAATGACGAAGACTTCATGACGCGGCGCGAGCTGCGGCCCGTGCGCCTGCAGCTGGAGCTCTTGAAGCCCGAAATGGTGCTGGCCGAGCGTGGCATCCGCTCGACCGTGATCCTGTTCGGCGGCGCGCGCCTGCCCGAGCCCGGCGGTGACGCCTGGGCGGCCAAGAACGAGACGCAGCGCAAGAACCTCGAAAAGAACAGCCGCTACTATGAAGAGGCGCGCAAATTCGCGCGGCTGTGCTCGGAAGAATCTGCCAAATCCTATTACCGCGAATATGTTGTGGTGACGGGCGGTGGCCCCGGCGTGATGGAAGCCGGCAATCGCGGTGCTGCCGATTGCGGCGCGCCCTCCATCGGTCTCAACATCGTGCTGCCGCATGAGCAGGCGCCGAACGTCTATGTGACGCCGGAACTCTGCTTCAATTTCCACTATTTCGCGATCCGCAAGATGCATTTCATGATGCGCGCGAAGGCCGTGGCCGTGTTCCCCGGCGGTTTTGGCACGATGGACGAGCTGTTCGAATCCCTGACGCTGATCCAGACCGGCCGCATGGAGCGGGTGCCTGTCATTCTGTTCGGCAAGGAATTCTGGGAAGGCGCGATCGACCTCGGGTTCCTCGCCGAGCAGGGCACCATCTCCCCCGGTGACGACGAGCTGATCACCTTCGTCGACACGGCGGAGGAAGCCTGGGAAAAGATCTCCGCATTCTACGAACTGTGAGAGGCTGATCAAAACGCATGAAGGCAAGCCCTGCCGACACGAGCTGGTTTGAAAGCCTGCGCCGCGATGCGAAGCTTTTCGCGGTCGTGGGCCTTCTTTCGCTCGTCATGGGCCTGTTGCAGCCGCTCGCAGTGGCGGCTGCCGCCCCGGCCTCCTACGGCTTCGTCATCTGCACGACCTACGGGGTCGGCAAGGCGGCTGACGGGAACCGCCAGCACCCGCGAAACGCCGAGTGCCCGCTTTGCCTGACAGGGCATTCCTGCAGTTTTCAGTTTGCACCGGCAACGCCGCCGCTTCCCGCGACCGCGCTTCAGACACCGGCGCGCAAACGCAGCGTTCACGTCGCATGGCGGCAACCTGCCCGCCTCTCGACACGGGGCGACACGCCGCCCTCGATCCGCGCACCGCCCCTGACTGCCTGACACCGCCAAACCGGGCTTCGGCCCTTTGAAAGATCAGACAGAAAGACAGACAATGCGCTTCAACATTCTCCTCGCGGCTGCAGCCGCCCTGCCCCTTCTTGCATTCAACGCCAGTGCGGAAAGCACGCCAAAGGCGGACGCGGCGACAAGCGAAACCGCCGACGCCACGATGAGCCATGCCATTCAGGCCGGCGACCTCAGGATCAGCGATCCGTGGGTGCGCGCGATGCTGCCCGGCCAGCCCGCAGGCGGTGGCTATCTGGTGATCGAGAACACCGGCGCGGAAGACGACACGCTCACGGCCCTCGCCTCGCCGCGCGCCGGCAAGGTGGAAATCCACACGATGGAAATGAACAATGACGTGATGGTGATGCGCCCGGTTGAAGGCGGCCTGACCATTCCGGCCGGTGAGAGCGTGACGCTGGAGCCCGGTGGCCTGCACATCATGTTCATGCAGGTGGAGAAGGGTTTTCAGGAAGGCGAGACCGTTCCGGTGACGCTGGAATTCGAGAAGGCCGGCAAGGTGGAACTCGAGCTTATGGCCGGGCCGGCGCGTGGCGGCATGCCCGAAGCGGGGCATAACCACTAGCAACGACGCTCCTGCCATTAGAAGCCCCTGGGGCAAAAGTCATTGGGGCAGAAGCCACCGGGCGGTGCGTGATCGCGCCCGCCCGATTTTCGTTCGGGATCAGACCCGGATGTTCTTCAGGAAATCGGTGAGATTGTCGGTGACGAAATCGACATCGTCTTCTTCATCCGGGTCCTGTTCCCAGATTTCCGCGAACGCCGGTTCGAAATTGTTGGGCACCACGAGAACCGTGGTCATGCCGAGTTTCTTCGGAACGGCCAGATTGCGGGCCAGATCCTCGAACATCACGGCCTTTTCGCCCACCACCCGGTGAAGGGCCAGAAAACGGTCATAGGTGGCCGCAGCCGGCTTGGGCAGAAGGTCGGCGGCGACGATGTCGAAAATATCGTCGAAATGGTCGAGCACGCCGAGCTGACGCGCCGCACGCTCTGCGTGACCGCGATCGCCATTGGTGAAGATGAACTTGCGGCCGGGCAGCGCGCGGATCGCGTCACCAAGCTTCGGATCGGGATCGAGCCACGAATAGTCGATGTCGTGGACCTTTTCGAGGAAGTCGTCCGGGTTGATGTTGTAGCGCTTCATCAGCCCGTTGAGCGTCGTGCCGTATTCCCTGTAGAGATCCTTTTGCAGCGCTCTCGCCTCTGTGCGGTTGAGCTGTAGAAGCTCGGACACATAGGCCGTCATCTTCACATCGATCTGCGAGAACAGATTGCTGTGATGCGGATAGAGCGTGTTGTCGAGGTCAAACACCCAGTCGGTGACGTGGGTGAAGCGGTCGGGAGCGGGCTGGTTTCTCATGCCTTCGTTATGGCAGACCTTCCGCGCCACCGGCAATCCGGTCGCGGGGGTTTTCACCTGCCAGGTGAGCACGCGTCTTGGGCCAGTGCGGCTTCATTGTCCGTCGGATGCCGGGACAGGCAAACGGTCCACGTTCAGTCCCTTTTTGATGCAGAAGGACTGGGTTCGCGAGAGCGTGCCCACGTCCAGGCGGTTCCTCGCATTCTCGCAGGCGCCCGCGCTGTTGAACTCCGCAGACGTCATTCCGACGGTCCGGAAGCCCAGATAGATCGTGACCAGAACGTATTTCATCCTCTGCTCTCCTCGTCTTCAAGAGGGTGGCAGGCCAGCACTTGGATTGGGTCGATCCTGTCTGGGCAGAGGCCTGTAAGTGGCAGTTTTCTTTCGCTGCCGCGGTGACTATACACGTTTGCGACAACATCCCAAGGCAATTGAGCCGGAAGACGACAGAAGGCGAAGCATGGAACTCTGGATACCGATCACCATCGCCGCCGCCTTTCTGCAGAACCTGCGCTCCGTCGGTCAAAAGCACCTCAAGGGTGTGATGGGAACGACCGGGGCGACCTTCGTGCGCTTCGGGTTCGGCATGCCCTTCGTGCTCGCTCTGTGGCTGGCGCTGCATTTTGCGGCCGGATACGAGATCCCCGAAATTCACGGCGCCTTTCTTGCCTGGACCATTCTTGGCGGACTGGGGCAGATCTCCGCGCAGTTTCTGCTGATCTATCTCTTTTCCTTTCGGAATTTCGCTGTCGGCACCGCCTATTCGCGCACCGAACCGGCGCAGGCCGCGATCTTCGGTCTCGTCCTGCTTGGCGAGGTCGCCGGTTTCGGTGCGCTGGTTGCCATCGCGGTGACGGTGATCGGCGTGATGCTGATTTCGGTCGCCCGCGTGCCGATGAGCTGGGGCAATCTGTTCCGCTCGCTGATCAGCCCCACGGCGCTGATCGGCCTTGCCTCGGGCACGCTGTTCGGCGTGACGGCGGTGGCCTATCGCGCGGCCTCGCTCTCGCTTGGCGGGCCGAACTACCTGATGCAGGCGACGACGACGCTCGCCGTCACCATCAGCTTTCAGACCGTCATCATGCTGGCATGGATGCTGTGGCGCGACCGCGCCGAGGTGGGCAGGATCGCGCAGGCCTGGAAGCCTTCGCTCTTCGTGGGCTTCGTCGGCGCTGCGGCATCGCTCGGCTGGTTCACCGCCATGACCCTGCAACAGGCGGCGGTGGTGAAGGCGCTGGCGCAGATCGAGATGATCTTCACCTTCGCCTCCTCCGTCTTCTTCTTCCGTGAACACATCAACCGCACGGAAGTGGCAGGCTGCCTGCTGATCGTCGCGGGCATTCTGCTGCTGGTGCTCTGGTAGGCTGCTTCTGGCAGGCTACTGGCCGTTCCAGGCGGAGGCGTCCGGCGAGCGGGCGCGTTCGCCAAAGAGTTCGAGCGCCGCGTTGAGCCCATTGATGGCCGCCGGCCAGCCGCCATAGGCCGCCATCTGCAGGATCACTTCCAGAATTTCGCGTTCGCCCGCACCCGCCGCCAGCGCATGCTCGATGTTCACCTTGAGCTGGGGCGCTGTCTGCCCGCCAAGCGCCGTGAGCGCTGCCACAGTGGCGAGCTGGCGCGTTTTGAGGTCGAGCCCCTCGCGGGCGTAGAAACGCCCATAGGCGCTTTCGATCAGCGTTTTTGAAAACCCCGGCAGGACCGCATCATAGCGCTCTGACAAAATATCTTCGAGATCGGGATTGAGCCTTGCGGCGATGGCCCGCCCCTTTTCGAGCGCGGACGCATTTGCGGCGGTTTCAGCGACGGTTTCAATGGTCATGGGTCTGGTCCTTCCGGCCGTCTTCGGCGCGGTGGCGCGCTTCGATTTCGGCATAGTTCATGATCTTGTAGTCGAGCAGTTCGACGCATTCCTGAAGTTCGGCGATCTTTGCCAGAACGACCGCACGCTGATGCTCCAGCATCTCGCGGCGTGCGGCGGAGCTTCGTTCGCCCTCACGGCGCAGACGCGCATAGGTCTCGACATCGGCAAGCGGCATGCCCGTGGCCTTCAACAGCTTGATGAAGTTCAGCCATTTGACGATGTTGTCGTCATAGGCGCGCTGGCCGCCCTGCCGCCATGGCGGATCAATGAGGCCGAGCTTTTCGTAATAGCGCAGCGTGTCGATGCTCAGGCCGGTGCGCCTTGCCACTTCGCCAATCTTCATGCGGCCTCCCCGACTGGCGACAGCGCGTCTTCGAGCCGGGCGCTGTCCTCACAGAACTGATAGTGTGTGATCTTGCCTTCGCGCACGCGGCAGCGCAGCACCCATTCGCTGAAGAAGCGCTTTCCGGTCGCGGCGACGATGTGGTCAAGCTGCCCGCTGGCAAAGGCAACGCCCTCACCCGCTCCAAGGTGCTCCACTGTAAGCGACTGGCTTTTGAAGGTGCGTCCGAGTGCGGCAAGGAAGGTGCGGAAGCCATCATGCCCGCAGCGCGCGCCATAGGGCGGAACGGAGGGCTTCGGCTCGGCGCGGACGCCAATGATGACGGCATTTTCCGCCACGAAGGCGCAGGCCCCGTCGACATCGCCTGCCTTCAGCGCCGCAAGGAAATTCTCGATGATGATCTGCTCTTGCATGTGTGCATCTCCATTGTGTGCACACATGCATCTACTTGCTGGAGTGAACTCCAGGTCAAGCGGGTTTTCGCGTTTTTTCCGCAGCCGTCCCTTACGGAACGATCAGCGTGCCCGCGCCATGCTCGGTGAAGAGCTCGAGCAGCACGGAATGCGCGGTCTTGCCGTTGAGGATGACGACACCTTCGACGCCCCGCTCGATGGCCTGGATGCAGGTTTCAACCTTGGGGATCATGCCGCCGGAAATCGTGCCGTCCTTGATGAGCGCGCGCGCTTCGGCGACCGTCAGCTCGTCGATCAGGTTCTTGTCCTTGTCGAGCACGCCCGGCACGTCGGTCAGGAACAGGAGGCGCGTGGCGCGCACAGCACCGGCAATCGCGCCGGCGAACGTATCGGCATTGATGTTGTAGGTGTGACCGTCGCGGCCGGGCGCGACCGGAGCGATGACGGGGATCATTTCAGAATGGGCCAGAAGGTCCAGTAAAGTGCGGTCGACCTCCACCGGCTCGCCGACGAAACCGAGATCGAGCACGCGCTCGATGTTGGAATCGGGATCAACCACCGTCTTGTGCGCCTTTTCGGCAAACACCATGTTGCCGTCCTTGCCGCACAGGCCGATGGCCCATTCGCCCTCGGCGTTGATGAGCGCCACGATTTCCTTGTTGATGGAGCCGGCAAGCACCATCTCGACGATCTCCACGGTCTTCGCGTCGGTCACGCGCAGGCCGCCCTCGAACTTCGATTCGATGCCCATTTTCTTGAGCATGGCCGCGATCTGCGGGCCGCCGCCATGAACGACGATGGGACTGACGCCGGACTGTTTGAGGAGCGCGATATCGCGGGCGAAAGCCTGCCCAAGCGCATTGTCGCCCATGGCGTGACCGCCATATTTCACGACGATGGTCTTGTTCTCATAACGCTGCATGTAAGGCAGCGCCGCCGAAAGAAAGCGCGCCTGTGCTTCTGCAGTTTCCGTCATGTCCGTCATCGCGTTATTCCCCAAAGTCAAAACGGCGGTTTCATAAAGCATTTTTCGCGGCAAGTGAAATGATCTTGCATGCCCCGGACACAAAAAGCCTGATCCGCGCGGCAGTCGCCCCCTTGCCTTTGTCTGTGCGCGCGCTAGCTGAACTGCAAACCAGCCTTCCCACCAGTCGACAATCCGCCTAATCTTCCGCCCATGACGCCAGATGAGATAACGAAGCTGATCTTCAGAACCGCGCTCCGGGAGCGTGCGGCGTTCGATCTGCTTTATCGGCACACGAGCGCGAAACTCTTTGGCGTCTGCCTGCGTGTCTTGAAAGACAGGGCGGAGGCCGAAGAGGCGCTGCAGGAAGTCTATGTGAAGATATGGACCAAGGCCGACCGGTTTGCCGCGTCGGACCTGAGCCCGATCACCTGGCTCGTGGCGGTGGCGCGCAATCACGCCATCGACCGGCTGCGGGCGCGCAAGGCCCCGACGGAAGAACTGGATGAGGCCAACGCAATTGCCGACCCCGCGCCGACCCCCGAGGCCATGGCTCAGGCCGGCAGCGAACGGCGGCGCATTGACGCCTGCCTTGCCGAACTGGAGGCCGACCGCGCCACGGCGGTGCGGGGAGCCTATCTCAACGGCGACAGCTATGCCGAACTTGCAGCACATTTCGACGTGCCGCTCAACACAATGCGAACCTGGCTGCGGCGCAGCCTGCTCAAGCTCAAGGAATGCCTGGAACGATGACGGTGGCAGACGAACACGGACCGGACAGACGCGACGAGGACGATCTCGTTGCAGCCGAATATGTGCTGGGCGTTCTCGCTGCCGATGAGCGCGCCGCCGCCACGCGCCGCATCGAAACGGAACCCGAATTCGCGCGTCTCGTGGAACGGTGGGAGGCGCAGCTTGCCCCCATGGCCGACGCCTATGAACCGGCGGAAGCGCCCGCCCGTGTGAAGACAGCCATCGATGCAAGCCTGTTCGGTGCGGGCCCGCAGACCAGCCGACCGGGGTTATGGTCGAGCCTCGCATTCTGGCGCGGTTTCGCCGTGGCGGCGCTTCTGGCCTTTGCCGCCTATGTCGCGCTGACCTATACCAGCCTGCCCTTCGGCGCACCGCCGGTGGCCGAGCAGCGTTTCGTCGCCTCCCTCGCCCATGACGACACGGATGTGCGTTATCTCGCGGTCTATGACGGGACGAAACGCGACGTCTCGCTCTCGCATGTTTCGGGCGCGCGGCCCGATGGCCGCGACTTCGAACTCTGGGCCATAGAGGGCGACAATGCGCCGGTTTCTCTGGGCATCATTCCGGTCGGGTCCAGCGTTCACGTTGCGCTGAGCCAGGCGCTGGGCGAGGCCATCGACGCCGGTGCGGTCTTCGCCATCACCACGGAGCCGCTGGGCGGATCGCCATCGGGCGCGCCGACGGGTCCGGTGGTTGCGCTCGGCGACCTGCGCGACATCTGATTTCGGCCTTCTTCAAAAAAATCGAACTTTTTTGAAACTCTCCGCGGAAGGCATCCGTGGCTCCTCGTGTTCCCAAAAGGGCCGGCCATGAAGGCGGTCCCGCAAACGAACCTGAGGAGTTTAGACATGCGCAAGTTCACTGCTTCCCTTCTCGCCGGCTCGCTCGCTCTCGCTTTCACGGGATCGGCTCTGGCCGAAAACCCGATGGTTGGCGGCGCAGCCATGTATGCCGACAAGAACATCGTCGAAAACGCGGTCAACTCGAAAGATCACACCACGCTGGTGGCTGCCGTGAAGGCTGCAGGCCTGGTCGACACGCTGTCCGGCGAAGGCCCCTTCACCGTGTTTGCACCGGTCAACGCCGCCTTTGAAAAACTGCCGGACGGCACGGTCGAAACGCTGCTGAAGCCGGAAAACAAGGACCAGCTTTCCACGATCCTGACCTGTCACGTGGTCGCGACCGAAGCCATGTCCGATGCCATCGGCAAGATGATTTCCGATGATGGCGGCAACCACCCGGTCAAGACCGTTGGCGGCTGCATGCTGGAAGCCAAGATGGACGGCGACAACATCACCCTGACCGATGAGAACGGCAATGTGGCGACTGTGACCATTGCCGACGTCGACCAGTCGAATGGCGTCATCCACGTCATCGACACGGTGCTTCTGCCGAAGGGCTGATCGCAGAACGCTTCACGCATCTGGAGGGCGGCTTCGGCTGCCCTTCAGTAACCCCTCATCTCACACCGACTTGACTTGGAGGTGATGGCGCGCCGGGCTTAGGGTCGGCCCGAATCCTCCCCGGTTTTCCCGGCGTTCACTGCACGACATGATGTGCGAAGGAGTTTGACGATGAGACGGCGTAATTTTCTTTATGGCGCGGCGGGCGCTTTCGCGACCCTGACCGGAGGCGCATTTCTGGCGCACAAGCGCCCCGGCGGCAGCGCCATGGCCGAGACCTTCGAGATCACGAAGACCGAAGACGAATGGCGCGCCACCCTGACCGAACAGCAGTTTGCGGTTCTGCGCGAAGAAGCGACGGAACGGGCCTTTACGAGCCCGCTGAACAATGAGAAGCGCGCCGGGCTCTTCCATTGCGCAGGCTGCGACCTGCCGCTCTATTCATCTGAAGTTAAATACGATTCCGGCACCGGCTGGCCAAGCTTCTGGGAAGCGCTGCCGAACGCCATCGGCACGCGGCCGGACAACTCGCTGTTCATGACCCGCACCGAGTGCCACTGCCGCCGCTGCGGCGGCCATCTGGGCCACATTTTCGATGACGGACCGCAACCGACCGGCAAGCGCCACTGCATTAATGGCGTGGCCATGCAGTTCAGGCCCGGCCCCACAATGCCAAGCTAAGTCTGCGCCCGGCTAAGTCTGCTCATTCTCGCCTTCGCGCGTCAGCCGTCCGAGACGGCGCGCGCGATGGCGTTGCGCAGTTCGTCCATGCCATGCCCCTTCTCCGAAGAGGTGGCGACGATCTCCGGATAGGCTGCGGCGCGCTTCTTCAGCTGCGCTTCGGTATCGGCAAGCAGCCGCACCACTGCGGGCGGTTTGATCTTGTCGATCTTGGTGAGCACCACCTGATAGGAAACGGCAGCCTTGTCGAGCAGGTCCATGACCTCCTCGTCATTCTTCTTGATGCCGTGGCGTGCGTCGATCAGCAGGAAGACGCGCTTCAGCGTCACCCGGCCTCTCAGATAATCGAACACCAGTTCCGTCCAGGCGTCGACCTGCGCCTTGGGCGCCTTGGCGAAGCCATAGCCCGGCATGTCGATGATCGCCATGGGGGGCATGTCGCCATCGGCGCCGGAATAGCCATCGGGGACGAAGAAGTTCAGTTCCTGCGTGCGGCCCGGCGTGTTGGAGGTGCGCGCAAGACCACGCTGCGCGATGAGCGCATTGATGAGCGACGACTTGCCCACATTCGAGCGACCGGCGAACGCCACTTCTGGCGGCCCTTCCGGCGGCAGAAACTTCATTGCAGGCGCGCCGCGCAGGAACACCCACGGCCGCAGGAAACTCGTTCGGTCGATCTGCCGGCCGATCTGCTGCTCAGTCTGCGCGTTGCCGGTGGCTGCGCCATCTTCTGATGCGTTCACGCCATCATCTCCATTATCGTTCAGATGACGGCATCAAGACTGGCGAGGCTTTTGTCAACAGCGCTGTTGGGGAAACCGCACCGGACGCACCGCTCAGGCGGTGCCGAGAACCTGCATCGCGCTGAGGTCGCGGCGGCGCGGCTGGCGGCTCGCCTCAAGCAGAGCGCGGCCCAGATAGTCGAGATCGGCAGCTTCCTGCGGCTGCCATCCGCAGGAACAGGAGCCCGGCCCCTGATGCGCATCGGCCGTTTCGCGATAAATCACGCCAATGGCCCGCACGGCCTCGCGCATGACGATCATCGGCGGCAGGCCCGTGCGCTGCATGACCTCGCTCATTTCCTTCATCAACTGCATGCGCAGATGCATTTCCGCCTCTTCGCGGCGACGCTCAAATCCAGTCATCTGTGAAACGCAGTCCCTTCTAATTGCTTGGCTGGCCGGTGCGGGAGCGAGGCGACGAAATTCATGCCCGCCGACGCGGCGTGCAGCTCCCGGCACGCCTCATCGAGTTCGCGCATGGCCTCGAACAGCTTTTCCCGATCCCGGCAGTGCGCGTCGAACAGGGCAACGAACAGCGTGTTTGCGCTGTCATGCGGCTCCGGCGCGTCGTTTGCGCGGGAAAGGCTTTCTGCGGCGGCGGCCTTGGCCGCCTTCACCTTGGAGCGCAGGCGCTCGACACGCAGGAGCTTGCCGCGATGACGTTCCAGCTCCTGCGTTTCGCAAGGATGGTGAGGTGCAAAGTCACCAATCGGATCCAGATGTATCATGTCGCCTGTCTCTCGGCTTTCCGCCCCGAGGGTTCGGAGCGACCCGACCACAGACACAATACTTTACTAAAAAAGTCAAGTTTAATGAGGAAGGGATGAAGGCCGCCTCAGCGGGCAGCCTTCAGGGCCTCCAGATCCGCACCGCGAATGGCCGCAAGGTTGCGGCTGATCTTCTCGGTGGGCCAGGACCACCATGCGATTTCGAGAAGCGCCGCCACGGTTTCCGGCGCAAAGCGCACGCGCAGGACACGGGCCGGATTGCCCACGGCAATCGCATAGGGCGGAACGTCGGAGGCGACCACGGCGTTCGCGCCGATCACCGCCCCGTCGCCAATGGTGACGCCCGGCATGATCTGCGCCTGCCGGCCGATCCACACATCGTTTCCGACAATCGTGTCGCCGCGCCCGTGCTCCAGATAGGTCCCGGCGTCGAAACCTTCCTCCCAGCCATTGCCGAAAATGTTGAAGGGAAAGGTGGAGAAGCCGGTCATGAGGTGATTTGCGCCGTTCATGATGAACGTCGCGCCATAGGCGATGGCCACGAATTTGCCGATGACCAGCCGGTCGCCCAGAAAGTCGAAATGGTAGAGGACATTGTTCTCCTCGAAACGCTCCGCGCCCTGCGGATCGTCGTAATAGGAGAAGTCGCCCACCTCGATATTGGGACGGGTGATGAAATTTTTCAGGAACACGGTGCGGGGAAAGCCGGCCATGGGATATGGCGTGGCGGGATTGGGTCCGTGCATGAGGACCTCCTTGATCTCAACAAAGGGGAAGAAAACACCGCCTCCGGCATGCGGAAAACGGACCGGACCTGAAGTCACGGCGGCGTGTCTGTTGCGGTCCCCTTAGTTGTTCATCGAAGGCGCTCCCTGATTGCGGCCCCTTTCATAGCGGAGGCACGGCGCGCGGGCAACAATGGCAAAACGTCAGGAAGACGCCGCCATGACGCCCGCTCCAGCGTGGCAAGAACGGCCAATGCAAAGAGCGGACGGTCATGACGGCGTCCTCATCAGGTTTGCGTCGAGCGTGGATCAGGCGACATCCCAGACGCCGGTCTGCGCCGTGCGGCGGACAAAATCGGAGAAGTCGCGCGGCGGGCGACCGAGCAACTTCTCGACATCGTCACTCACGCTTTCATTGCGCCCGTCCAGAACCTCGGTGAACAATTCGCGCATGAGGGCCACAAGCGGCTCCTCAAGCCCCTGCTGGCGCGCGCCTTCCACGAAAACGTCGACGGGGATCTGAATGAAGTGGATGTCGCGCCCGCAGGCCTGCCCGATCTCGCTCACCATATCGTCAAAGCGCATGGAGCGCGGACCTGTGAGCGTGTACGCCCTGCCCGCATGACCTGGCTGCGTGAGCGTGACGAAGGCCACGTCGGCGATATCCTCAACGTCGATGAAGGGCTCGCGCACGTCGCCGACGGGCAAGGCGAGTTCGCCGGCCAGGATCGCATCGAGAAAAAAGGCTTCGCTAAAATTCTGGAAGAACCAGTCCGCGCGCAGGATCGTCCAGTCGGCCCCGCTCTGCATCAGGAGCTGCTCTGCGTGCTCGGCTCCTTCTTCGCCCCGGCCCGACAGAAGCACCAGCCGCTTTAAGCCTTTCTCCAGCGCGCGCTTCGCAAACGCATCGACCGTCTCGGCAGCGCCCGGCACCGCGAGGTCCGGATAATAGCTGACATAGGCGGCGCCCACGCCATCAAGCGCTGCATCCCATGTCTCCGGCTTTTCCCAATCGAACGGGATCTCACTGCTGCGCGAGACGGCGCGGACGGGAATGCCCGCCTCGCTGAGCCGCGCCGCAACGCGGCGACCGGTCTTGCCCGTGCCGCCGGTCACGAGAATGGGTCGGGCTGTGTCGATCTGCTGGTCTGTCATGCTGGCCTCCATAAAGTGATAAACTCTCACATTTGCAAATGTGATAAATCCTCATATTATTGATGTCAACAGCAATGTGAGCATCCCTCACAAAAGGATTTCGATGTCTGAGACGGAAACCGGCCACGGCGCCAGCATTCGCAAGAGGCCCATGCAGAAACGCGCTCAGGAGCGCGTGGAGCGCATTCTTGCGGTGGCGACACAGATGATTGCGGAAGCAGGAAGTGATCAGCTCAGGATGAGCGATGTGGCCGCGCGGGCGGGCATCTCCATCGGCTCGCTCTACCAGTATTTCCCGGACAAGGCCGCCATCGTCCGCACGCTGGCCGAGCACTACAACGAGGCGGGCCGGGATTGTATCTGTCAGGGGCTTGATGGCGTCTCCAGCCCGAGCGAGCTGGAACAGGCTTTCACGGAGCTGATCGACGAGTATTACGCGATGTTCCTCTCGGAGCCCGTGATGCGGGACATCTGGTCGGGCACGCAGGCCGACAAGGCGCTTTGCGATCTGGATCTGGAAGATGCGCGCGCGAATGCGCAGGAACTGGCTGCCGCGATGCTGCGCGCCAAGCCAGCGCGCGACCCGGACGCCACGGCCTCCACCGCCCTTCTGATCATCCATCTGGGCGAGGCGACCATGCGGCTGGCGATCCAGATGCCTGAAGCGGAAGGCCGCCGTCTGGTGGACGATTACAAGCGCATGGCGCTGCGCGAACTGCTCGATTAAACGCGCCGGACCTCCAGCATCCGCGCACCGACGGATGAAGCGCGGCGGCCAATCGCCCGAAAACAAAAAAGCCCCGGTCGAACCGGGGCTTTTTCTTTGATTACCGCCTATTCGGCAGGTTTTGGCTTCTTCTTGAACAATCCGGCCAGATTGTCCCAGAGCTCGATCTTCGCGCCCTGGCGCTTCATGATCACGCCCTGCTGGACGATGGAGAGGAAGTTGTTCCATGCCCAGTAGATCACCAGACCGGCCGGGAACGTGGCCAGCATGAAGGTGAAGATCACCGGCATCCAGTTGAAGATCATGGCCTGCGTCGGATCCGGCGGCGTCGGGTTCATGCGCATCTGCAGGAACATGGTGACACCCATGATCAGCGGCCAGACGCCGATCATCAGGAAGGCCGGGACGTCGTAAGGCAGCAGACCGAACAGGTTGAAGATCGACGTCGGATCGGGAGCCGAAAGGTCCTGAATCCAGCCGAAGAACGGTGCGTGACGCATTTCGATGGTGACGTAGAGCACCTTGTAGAGCGAGAAGAACACCGGAATCTGGATCAGGATCGGCCAGCAGCCGGCCAGCGGATTGATCTTCTCTTTCTTGTAGAGCTCCATCATCGCCTGCTGCTGCTTCATCTTGTCATCCGCATATTTCTCGCGGATTTCGAGCATGGCAGGCTGAACCTTCTTCATGTTCGCCATGGACTTGTAGGACTTGTTGGCGAGCGGGAAGAAGATGAGCTTGACGACAACCGTGGTGGCCAGGATGGCCAGGCCGAAATTGCCGAGCAGTTTGTACAGCCAGTCGATGAGGAAGAACATCGGCTTGGTGAGGAAGTAGAACCAGCCCCAGTCGATCAGAAGCTCGAACTGGCGCACGCCATCGGCCGTCTCGTAGGCGTCGACAACATTGACCTCTTTCGCACCGGCGAAAACCATCAGCTCAGAGGTGACCGAAGCGCCATCGGCGACCACGATCTCGTCGGTCAGATAATCGGCCTGGTAGCGCGGGGTGGTGTCGCCGGAATAGGTGTAGCGCGGCTGGAAGTCCTGACCGGTACGGGGGATCATCGTGACCGCCCAGTACTTGTCGGTGATGCCGAGCCAGCCATCGGACGACTTGCCGGGCGTGATGCGCTTTTCTTCCTCGACGTCGGAATAATCGATTTCCTGCAGGCCTTCCTCGCCGGTCACGCCGATGAGGCCCTCATGCAGAATGTAGATGCCGGAGGTCGCGGGCGTGCCGATGCGGGTGGTGCGGCCATAATTGCGCAGCGCAACCGGAGCGCCGGAAGCATTCTCCACCGCGTCCGACACGGTGAACATGTAATTGCCATCGACCGAGAAGGTACGATTGAAGGTCAGGCCCTTGTCGTTGGTGAAGGAGACCGTGACAGGCGTATCGGGGGTGAGAACCTCGCCCTCGGTGATGGTCCACTGGGTGGACGGACCCGGCAGCGCGCCAGCGGCTTCCGAACCCACATAGCCGGTCTCGACATAATAGCCGTCAGGACCGGTCGAGGGGTTGAGAAGCTGGATGTTCGGCGAATCCTTGTCGACCGTGACCCGGTAATCCTTGAGGAGCAGGTCGTCGAGACGTGCGCCGGTCAGATTGATGGAGCCCGAAATGCGCGGCGTGTTGATCTCCACGCGCTCGCTGCCGGCAATCGCCGTCTCGCGGTCGGCAGGCACGGCCGCCTGACCGGCAGTTCCCGGCACCGCACCGGCTCCGCTGGTCGGGGTGGGAATATCGCTGTTCTCACCGTTGGATTGCGCAAGGGCCTGTGCGGCTTCCGCGGCCTGCTGCGTTTCGATCTGCGCGATCTCGCGCTCCGACTCAATGCGCGGGTTCATGTAGAACACCTGCCAGAGCGTCAGGATCACCACGGAGAGCGCGATCGTGATGAGAAAATTGCGATTGTTATCCATCAAGGTCCTTGCCCTTTCCGCGCCGGTTCTCGGTTTCTCCGATACGGCGGGAAAGCTCGTCTTTCAGGGAGGCGAACGGTGCATCAAGCACAGAACGCCGCGCCACGATCACATAATCCTTGCCGGCGGCCATGTCGTGGACCGCGTGGAGGCGGCAGGCTTCTTTGAGCCGCCGGCGCACGCGGTTTCGAACAACCGCGTTGCCGACTTTTTTCGTTACCGTAATGCCCAGCCGCGGCGGATTTTCATCCCCACGATCAAGCACTTCCAGCAAAAAAAGCCGCCCGCGCCGTTTTTCACCGCGACGGACAGCCAGAAATTCGGCGCGCTTTTTAAGACGCGCCGGGGGTGGGACGGCTGGCCGGTCCGTCATCTTTCCGGCCTCGCCTCCGAACCTTATGCGGACAGCCGCTTGCGACCACGGCTGCGACGCGCTGCAATAACGCGGCGACCGCCCTTTGTGGCCATGCGGGCGCGGAATCCGTGCCGACGCTTACGAACGATCTTGGAAGGCTGATATGTACGCTTCATTTATTTAATACCGCGGAGTGCGGCCCTTCTTTATTCTGTTTCTTTGAACAGGAGCTTCGCTTTTTCGGGCATGTCCGAAGGCGTGACAACACGCCGCCAGACGCAAGGCCCAAGCGTGGCGGGCTTATAGGATTATGGATGCGTTGAGTCAATCAAAACGGCGCTTCACAGGCATTACCGCGTCAAACGGTCCCCATGTGAAATGCGGGACGGGGCTTCATTCCACCGGGATCTTCCCTGCAACCGCCCTCTCGGAGGCGTGAGAACTGCCGGCCATTCCTTCTGCGACACCGGCCCGGTCTGCGGCGCTGCGGTTCTGGCTCATCTTGTTCTTGCCCTCAAGACCGGTGATGGGAAGCCGCAGCCCGATGATCCCGCGCAGCTGCCCCCTGAGGAAGGGTGCGGGCGCATCCGACACCGACCAGACCTCCGGCCGTTCGGCCTCATGCAGATTGGTCAGCCGCTCCACCACATCGCGAAGCCGCGCCTCATCATCGAAGAATTCGATCGGGCCGCGCGCGTGAACCGCACTGTAGTTCCAGGTGGGAACGACCTTTCCATGCTCCTTCTTGGAAGCATACCAAGAGGGCGAGACATAGGCGTCAGGCCCCATGAAAATCGCCAGCGCATCACTCAACGGTGCATCCTTCCACTGCGCATTGGCGCGCGCGAAATGGCCGTAAAGCGTGCCAAAAGGACCTTCGGTTTCGTCAAGGAACAGGGGAAGAGGACTGGCATGCAGCCCGTTGGCCCCGAAAGTGACGACATTGGCGAGCCGCGCCGCACGCATCAGACCGTGAAGCGATGCGAGTTCTTCAACGCGAAAGGCGGGCGGACAATACATCAAGGCTCATCTCCTCCGGGAATGAACCAGACATAGAACGCTTCGCCATCGCGCAAAAGAACCGCGGCCACCTTGCACAACCGGAAAGCCACTGTGGCGTAACAGGCTGCAGAGAGATTAGCGGCGGCGCTCCATGCCCTGCCGGAACTGCTCGAAGATGTTTTCGACGCCACGCTCATAATCGTCGCGCGTCTGGCGTCCGGTCTCGAACATCTGGCCGAACAGATCGTCATAGGGATTGCGCGGACGCCCGCTCGGATTGGGCTCGGGTTCCGGTTCGCGGCGGGTCTGCGATGCGCCCTGACCGCCCCTCAGGAACTGATCGAAAATATCGCCAAGCGGGTTGTTGCCCTGCCCGCCGGAGGGAGCGCTGCGCCCGGAAGAACCGCCTGCGCCACCACCGAACATGCCCTCAAGGATCTGCCCGAACGGATTGTCTGAAGGGCTCATGCCCGAAGGCGCGCGGCTGCGCGACTGCGTGGAACCCGGCTGCTGCCCCATCTGGCGCATCATCTGCTCCATCAGGTCACCCAGCATACCGCCACCGCCGGCCTGCGTCTGCGCCTGGCGCGGCTGCGCGCCGGGCATCTGGCCCGTCGACTGTTTGAACAGACCACCCATGATCATGGAGGCGAGCACCGGCAGCATCTGCTTGATCATGTCTTCGCCAAGCCCGGTCGCCTGTGCGGCGTGGCTGGCCACGGCGCGGCTCACATCCTTGGAGCCGAAGAGATGGCCAAGAATGCCATTGCCCTCGGTCATGCCCTGCGCGCTGAAGGCGCTTGCCGCATCCTCGAAATATTTGGCGTGCTGGCCCGACGCCAGCGCGCCAAGGAAATTGCCCGCGCCATAGGGGTCGGCGGCGTTGCGCTTCAGCCCCTGACTGAAAGCCGGCAGAAGCGCTTCCATGGCCTGCTGGGCCTGATCCTGCGAAATGCCGAACTGCCGGGCGAACTGGTCCACGCCCTGTCCCTGACCGGCATTGTTGAGCATCTCGAACAGCGGAAGCATGGGCATCTCCTTAGTAATCCCGCCAGTCCCATCCCAAGGGTGACAGGCGGATAGCAAACCATTGTTTCAGGAAGATAACCCGACAAGCGCGCTTTGTCTTTGCCGACCCGAAAAGCCGGTCCGAAAAAACGCCGGTCCGGGCAGGCTTAGTAGGCCTGCTCGAGGAACACCGGTTCGATGGAGCGGTCCCAGCGCGTGTTGAACGCGTTGGCGAGCTCCTGCGCGCTCGTGGTGCCGCGGGCCACGATCTCATCAAGCGGGCTGAGGAAGCTCGCCTCGTCATAGCCTTCCGGATTGAGACATTTGCGGGCGGAAAGCCCCTTGCGCGAAATGGCCAGAACCTCGCGCGCAACCTCGCGCAGGTCGTGATTGCGGAAACGCATGGCAAGACCTTCCGTCGGCACGGCGTTGCGCATCACCTCGATCTCCTCGAACGACCAGTCCGAAGTCAGATCATGGGCGGCGTCGAGCGCGGCCTGATCGTAGAGCAGACCGACCCAGAAGGCCGGGAGCGCGCAGATGCGCCGCCACGGGCCGCCATCGGCGCCGCGCATTTCCAGGAAACGCTTGAGGCGCACATCCGGGAACAGGGTGGAAAGATGGTTCGACCAGTCGCCAATGGTGGGCAGGCCGTCGGTCACCTCATCCTTCAGCGCGCCATTCATGAACTGGCGGAAGGTGACATGCGTACAGTCGTGATAGCGGCCGTCGCGGATGATGAAATACATCGGCACGTCGAGCGCCCACTCGACGTAATCGGCAAATCCGAAATTATCGGAGAACACGAAGGGCAGAAGGCCCGAACGCTGATTGTCGGTGTCGCGCCAGATCTCGCCGCGCCATGACTGGTAGCCGTTCAGCCGGCCTTCGGTGAACGGAGAATTGGCGAACAGCGCCGTGGAAAGCGGCTGCAGGCGCTGCGCGACCTGCATCTTGCGACGCATGTCGGCTTCGGTCTCGAAGTCGAGGTTAACCTGAATTGTGCAGGTGCGGTACATCATGTCGAGGCCCTGTGTGCCGACCTTCGGCATGTAGGCGGTCATGATCTTGTAGCGCGATTTGGGCATCTGCGGCGTTTCGGCCAGCGTCCATTTGGGACTGCCGCCGAGACCGAGGAAGCGAATGCCGAGCGGCTCTGCGATCTCGCGCAGCTGCGCCAGATGGGCATTGCCCTCGCGGCAGGTCTGGTGGAGCGTCTCCAGCGGTGCGCCGGACAATTCGAACTGTCCGCCCGGCTCCAGCGAGATGGCGCCCTGCCCCGTTGGCTCGACAAGGCCGATGATGTTCCCGTCATCATTGATCGGGTCCCATCCGAGAACGCGCTGCATGCCTTCCAGAACGGCCTTGATGCCGCGCTCGCCCTCATAGGGAACGGGGCGATTGCCATCGACATAGAAGGGGAATTTTTCGTGCTCGGTGCCGATGCGCCATTTCTCGCGCGGCTTGCAGCCCTTCGCGAGATCGTCGGCAAGTTCTTCGACCCGCTCGATCGGCCGATTGTCGGTGGTGTCACGGGCCATAACTGCTCTCCTGGCAAACCATCAGCGATCTGATGGACCATGCTGACAATCCGCTTCAAGTAAAAAGTGCTGACAGGAGCGTCAACCTCTCTTCACAAGCGCTTTACTACTCCACTCACTCCCAGTCGCCAACGCTCGCCTGAATGACGGCGAGCGCGGCAACGGCTGCCGTGTCGGCGCGCAGAATGCGCGGGCCGAGCGGAATGGATGTGACGAAGGGCAAAGCGCGCAATTGGGCGCGTTCCGCGTCGGAAAACCCGCCTTCCGGCCCCACAAGCAGCGCAAGCTTCTTCTCGGTGACGCCCGAAAGCGCCTGCATGGGATTGTTGGTCGCCGCATCCTCATCGCAGAAAATGAGACGCCGTTCGGGATCCCAGTCGGCAAGAAGCCGGTCGAGTTTCACCGGCTCCAGCACCTCGGGCACGGCCAAAATGCCGCACTGCTCGGAAGCCTCCATCACATTGGCCTCGAGGCGCTGCGTTCCGGGTTTGGCCACCTGGGTGTGCTGGGTGATGACCGGCTGGAGACGCCCTGCCCCCATTTCCACGGCCTTCTGCACCAGATAATCGAGCCGCCCCTTCTTCAGGGGAGCGAAACAATAAAGCAGGTCGGGCAGCGGGGTTTGCGGCCGGGCCTGTTTCGTCATGCGCAGGCGCACCGACTTGCGGCCGGCTTCAATGAGCTCCGCATGCCATTCGCCATCGCGGCCATTGAAGACGAGAACCTCGGCTCCCTCGCGCAGGCGCAGAACATGGCTGAGATAGTGGGCCTGTTCCCGGCTGGTTTCCACCTCGGCGTCGGGGGCGAGTGCGGCATCGATGAACAGCCGCTGCAATTTGTAATTCGCACGCATGGCGGTCTGATGGTGGATCGGCGATGCCGCGTCAAGAGGCGATGGCCTCGTGCCAGACCGGCGCGTAACCGGCCTCAAGCGCCGAAATGCTCAAACGCGGCGTCAGCAGCTGGACGACGGGTGGCAGGCTTTCGAGGGTGCGGGCCGCGCCATATCCCGCGAAGCCCCATTCGTGAAGAACACCGGAACGCAGCGCATGGGCTCTTTCACCAATGGCGATCATTGCCCCGTCGGGCAGCTTTGCGACCTGCGATGCGGAGAGCTCCACGGGTGTTCCGGTGACGGCATAGCGCTGCGCATGCAGGATGGCGTCCGCCTCCGGTGCTTTCATCTGCGGAGACCGGCTGGCCTCGCGCGCGCAGTTCATGAAGCGCGTGGCGGGCTCCCTGCGGCAATGGAAGCAGGGCCGATGGCCTGCCGCCAGCGCCGTGACCTCATCGAGAAAGAAGAGCTCGGTCCAGCCCGCCCCGCCGGAGGGCCCGTTGCGGCCCATCACCTCGCGATGCCGCCCCCTGAAACTGCACTGACAGATGATCCACGCTTTGGTTGTCCAGCGGCGGCGCAGGAGCGTCTTTGTGTCAGGATCATGAATCACCCCACGATTGCCGGTGAAGAGGCCGCGCGCATGGGTTGCAATCAATTGCCCGAATGGATTAACGCGATTCTGCAGACTCATTCGGTTTTCCACCAATTTCGGGACCTGTCATAAAGTATGTGGGTATTGGCGTATAATTTGTTTCAATCTTAAGCTGTTTTCGTTTATAGCAGCCTCCGCAGCATGGGGAGCTGCTTTTTGTTGACCTTCAAGGGGACTTTGGCCGGATGACAATCGGGCGTGCAACTGTCGTGTTTCTGATTACCGTTTCAGCGTTCACACTGATTGGAGCAAGACTCCTTTCGGCAGGCGCCACCGGCGACCACCATCCCGTGGATGGCTACGGCATCTCCACCGCCGTCGACTAGACTTCAATCTGAACGCAGCCAAACAGCGCGCTCAGTCGTGATCCCACAGGCCGCCTTCCTCAACAGGCGGCCTCGATCAGCACTTTCTCCCGACCTTCCATTCTGAGAGCCGTCAACCGACCGGTGTGCCATGCGCCCGTGTCGAGATTGACCCGGTTGCTGCAAATCTCCGGCGCGCGCACCGGCGTGTGCCCGTGTACAATGAGCTTGGGGTGCAGCCCCTCATGCGCGTGAAATGCACGCCTGATCCAGGTGAGGTCGTCGGGCGTCTGCTCTTCCAGCGGAACGCCCGGACGAATGCCGGCGTGGCAGAAGAAGAAATCACCGAACGAAACGGAATATGGCAGGGTCGCGAGCAAGGCCCTGTGCCGCTGCGGCACCGCGCGCACCAGGGCCGCATGCCCCGGCTCCATCGCTTCGCGTGAGGTCAGATCGATTTCCACGCCATAGGACAGCGCTGTCTCGAACCCGCCATGGCAGGAGAAGAGACCGAACGGATCGGGGTTCGACAGGAACTCGAGGAACCCCACATCATGATTGCCGGCAAGCGCGATGACACGCGGGTCGCTCTCGCGCAGATTGGCGAGATATTCGAGCACCCCGCGCGAATTGGAGCCGCGATCCACGTAATCGCCCAGATAGATGATGCGCCAGTCGGCAGGCCTGTCATGGAGAATTTCCTCCATGAGCCGCGCATGCATCGCGGCCAGCAGATCATGCCGGCCGTGAATGTCGCCCACCGCATAGAGGCGCATGCCCTCCGGCGTCGAAGCCTCATTGCAGGAGACCCCGACCGCCATGGATCACCCGTCGACGACGATGATGTGCAGGGCGCGCGGACCGTGCGCGCCAAGCAGCATGGTCTGCTCGATATCGCCCGACCGCGATGGCCCGGTGATGAGATTGAGAACCCTGGGCATTTCACCTCTGCCGTATTTGCGCCGCACGCGGGAAATCACAGTTTCAAGATCGCCGGCAATGTCCTTCGCATCAACGACGATGACATGGTGATCGGGCACAAAATTGACCGTCGTGGGATTATCCTTGCCCGAAGGCAGGGCAAGCGTGCCGCTTTCCGCAATGCCGGCGAGTGCGTGGCTGACGCCCACTTCATCCTGCGGCTCGGCGCGCCCGTGCTTCACCTCAAGGGACTTCTGGCTCGCCCAGTCCATGCGTTTGAGGCGCTTGTCGTCGCCCATGCGCACGCTGGGCGCAAGGTTCCTGGAGCGCAGATAATGGGTGACGGCTTTCGGCACGTCATCGGCGCTGCCGACCCGCTCGACGGTAGCCGTCACGGCCTCGGCCATGCTGCAGAACAGGGCAATCCGCGCCTCGCCTTCCAGCTGGCCGCGCGCCGGGATCAACCCGCGGGGCGGCTTGGCGAGGCGTTTTTCAACGGCTTCGCGCCGCGTATGATCGCTGGCGGAAACAGACGCTGCCGAACGCAGCTTGCCCAAAATGGCTTCGCGCGCACTCATACCGCGCTCCTTTCAGATTTTCCGGCCTCGCGGTCGCGCCATTGCTGCATGAATGTGCGGCTTTCGGGCGCCGGCAGATCGCGGTGCCGCGTCCAGCCGCCCGCAAAGGGCAGCGAACGGAACCAGCCGCGCCGTCCGGCAAACCCCGAAAGCGTCGGGATCGCCATCGACGTGGCCAGACGATAGAGCTTCGGACGGCGGGCGAAGAACGCCCAGAAGCCGAGGCCGAAGCGCTGCGCCGCCGGGTTGAGCCCCCGCTCGAACTCGCGCTCGCGCCAGTTGCGCATCATGCGCGGCAGCGGGATGTGCATCGGGCAGACGGATTCGCAGCGCCCGCAGAAGGTCGAGGCGTTGGGCAGATGCCCCGCCTTGTCGACGCCCACAAGCGAGGGCGTGAGCACCGAGCCCATCGGCCCCGGATAGACCCAGCCATACGCATGGCCGCCAACCGCGTGATAGACCGGACAATGGTTCATGCACGCGCCGCAGCGAATGCAGCGCAGCATCTCATGGAACTCCGTGCCGAGCATGGAGGAGCGCCCATTGTCGAGCAGGATGACGTGATACTCGTCCGGCCCGTCGGGATCGTCCGGGCGGCGCGGCCCGGTGGAGAGCGTGGTGTAGACGCTCATGTCCTGACCGGTGGCCGAGCGGGCCAGCACGCGCAGGATCTGGCTTGCATCCTCCAGCGTCGGCACCACCTTCTCGATGGAGGCGACGACGATGTGAATGCGCGGCAGCGTCTGTGTCAGATCGCCATTGCCCTCATTGGTGACAATGATCGACGTGCCGGTTTCGGCCACCAGGAAATTGGCGCCCGTGATGCCGACATCGGCCTGAAAATACTGCGGCCGCAGAATGTTTCGCGCCTCGCCGAGCAGGGATTCGGGCTGCGACAGGTCGCGCTCTGGCGGAAGCTCTGTGTGAACGCGGCGGAAATCCTCTTCCACCTGTTCCTTGTTCAAATGCAGCGCCGGGCCAATGATGTGGCTCGGATGCTCGCCGCGAAGCTGGATGATGTATTCGCCCAGATCGGTTTCGACCGGGCGCACGCCTTCCTTTTCGAGGAAATCGTTGAGCGCGATCTCCTCCGTGATCATCGACTTGCCCTTGGTTACCGTGCGCGCACCGGCCGCCCGGCAGATACTGAGCACCGCCTGGCGCGCATCCTCGGCCGTTTCGGCCCAGTGCACCCGACCGCCCGACGCAATCACCTTGCGCTCATAGGCTTCCAGATAAAGGTCGAGATGTTCGAGCGTGTGATCCTTGATCGCGCGCGCCGAGGAGCGCAGCTCGTCGAACTCAGGCAGTGCGTCGACCGCCTTCCTGCGCTTGGAGACAAAGCCGACCTTGGCCTTGCCCATGGCGCGCTGCAACTGCTCGTCGGCCATTGCCTTGCGCGCTTTTTCCTTGAACTGCGGAGACTGTACCTCCATCAGCGTCCTCCCCCGCCGATTGCCGGCTTGTCGGTCATGCCGGCCAGAACCTCGGCCACGTGACGAACCTCAACCTTGCTGCCCTGACGGTGCAGCTTGCCTGCCATGTTCATGAGACAGCCCAGATCGCCCGCGAGCAGCGTGCCCGCCTCGGCTCCCTCGATGCTGGCCGTCTTTTCCTCAACGATCTTGTTGGAGATGTCGGGATATTTGACGCAGAACGTGCCGCCGAAGCCGCAGCAGACATCGGGGTTCTGCATCTCCTTCAGTTCCAGCCCCTCAATGGAAGACAGAAGCTGGCGCGGCTGCGTGCGGATGCCAAGCTCGCGCAGACCCGAACAGGAATCGTGATAGGTGACGCTGCCCTCATGGCTGACCGGCACCGACGCGACGCCCAGCACATCGACCAGAAAGCTCACCAGCTCATGCACCCGGCCCGAAAAGGCTTCGGCCCGCGCCTCGAAGGGCGTGCCCTTGAGCAGCGCGGGATAATGCTTCTTGAGCATGCCGGCGCAGGAGCCCGAAGGCGCGACCACATAATCGAAATCTTCGAAGGCCTCGATGGTCTGGCGCGCAATGGCGGCTGCGTCTTCCCTGTCGCCGGAATTATAGGCCGGCTGGCCGCAGCAGGTTTGCGCCATGGGCACCTCGACGGTGCAGCCGGCGTCTTCCAGCAGCTTCACGGCGGCAAAGCCGACGCTGGGCCTGAACAGGTCCACCAGGCAGGTGACGAACAGGCCGACGCGCTTCGGTGAGGTGCTTTCTTCTTTCAACGGTTCTTCTTTCGCTGGCTTGAATTGTTCGGCAGGGCCGGTTGGCTTGCTCATTGTTCCGCAACCTCTCCGCCGCGCTGATGGAGACGCAGCCGCGAGATGCGCTGCCAGTCGCCCGATCGCTCGGCCTGAAAGGTGGCTTTTTCGACGAAATCGATATGCGCGACCGCAGCCGCACGCGCTGCCTCGGGATTTCCCGCGACAATTGCGTCATGGATCGCCCGGTGCTGGGCAAGCAGCGTGTTGCGCGCATCCGGCAGTTCGTAAATGCGGGCGCGGTTCAGAAACACGCCATCCGACAGAAGCCGGTAGCAGGCGCGCAGCGTGTGCAGGAGCACGATGTTGTGCGCACACTCGCCCACCGCATTGTGAAACTCGACATCGCAGGCCGCTTCCGCCTCGAAATCCTCAGAAGCATGCGCCGCATCCATGCGCTTCATGATGGCCTGCAGGAGAACCAGATCCTCCGGCGTCGCGCGCCGCGCCGCAAACTCGGCGGCGACGGCCTCCATCTCACGGCGATATTCCAGATAATCGGCGGTCGCCTTGCGATGGGTGGCGATGAGTTCGCGCACCGGCGTGGTGAAAACCTGCCCGATAATGTCGGCCACATAGGTGCCGCCGCCATGGCGGGTGAGGATCAGGCCGCGCTCTTCAAGCATCTTCAGTGCTTCACGCAGGATCGGACGCGACACGTCGAGCTGACGCGCAAGATCGCGCTCGCCCGGCAGCCTGTCGCCATCGCGCAGAACGCCTTCGAGGATCAGCGTCTCGATCTGCCGGATGACGCCATCCGCCGTGCGGGCATGCTCAATTCTGGAAAAAACTGCTTCCACCGGCCCTTGCCGCTCTCGTATGCCGTTTTCGTCTGCCGTTCTCGGCGCTCAAACGCTTTCGTGAGACGGAGAATAACGCAAGCCCGCCAAACTGGTCAATTTCTTTGTCCAATAATTAGACTATCAGCCAATGGCATTCGCGCATTGCGCCCTGTGCAAAGCCGGTAGCATACTTGCGAAAGGTCCATCCTGATGCAGACGGCAAGGCGCAATGAGCCAAAAAAATGGGGAACAGCTTGTCGCGATAGGCGCAGACAAGACAAGGCAAGACAAGACCGGGAAAGACAGGACTGGGGAATCGTCGCTCGAAACACTGGTGACCGGCAGTGTTCTGGGCTTTCCCGCCCATGACGGGCGCGCTGGCGCGCTGGGCGAAGTGCATGCGCGCCCGCACGCGCTTCTGGAAGCTCCGCGGCTGATAATCCAGCTCTCCTTCATGACCGAAGGCGGCTCGGCGGTGGATCAGGCCGTGCTGGCCGATCTGTCGCGCCGGCTTGGCGTGGCCCCGCCACAGACCAATGCGCGCCACCACGCCATGAAGTGGGGCAAGGGCACGCTGCGCTGGGAGCGCCACACGGAATTTTCGAGCTATCAGTGGGATTGCCCGATTTCGCCGCGCACCGGCAAGCCGCTTGAGGAATCCCCCTTCGGCAACGGCTTCAGCCCGCCCGGCACGGCCATTTCCGGCACGCGCGTGGAGATCCGCAAATGGACGAGCGCGACGGAAAAGCTGGTCAGCGCCTTCGATCCGGCAAGCCTTGGCTATTCGGTGGTGGAAGGCGGACGCGCTGCCGTGGCCACGGATTTCCGGCAGGATGGCGACGGGCTGACCCGCATCCTGATCCTCGAAAAGGATCTCGCCCCGGCCCGTATCGGCGCGCTCTCGCAGCGCCTGATCGACATCGAGACCTATCGCACGCTCGCCATGCTTGGCCTGCCGCTGGCGCAATCGCTGTCGCCGCGCCTGCGCCGCATGGAAGACCAGCTGGCCGCGCTGACCGCGCGCATGCGCCAGCGCGACAGGCATGACAGCCAGGAGCTTCTGGGCGAACTGACGGAACTTGCAGCCGAGCTGGAAGCGGACGCCGCGGCCAGCCTCTATCGCTTTGGCGCAAGCCGCGCCTATCACGGCATTGTCGAGGAGCGGCTCGAGACACTGAGCGAAGCCCCCATGGCCGGCTACGAAACCTGGGCCGCCTTTTTGCAGCGCCGCGTTGCGCCCGCCATGCGCACCTGCCGCTCGGTGGAAGAGCGCCAGGCCAATCTTTCGCGCAAGCTGACGCGCGCCGCAAACCTGCTCAGAAGCTGGGTGGACGTGGAAGTCGAGCGCCAGAACCGCGATCTGCTCGCCTCCATGAACCGCCGTGCGCAATTGCAGCTTCGCCTGCAGCAGACGGTGGAAGGCCTCTCCGTGGCTGCCATCTCCTATTATGTGGTGGGGCTGGTCGGCTATGTGGCCAAGGGCGCAAAGCCCGCGCTCCCCGGCATTTCGAGCGAGGTCATCACCGCCGCCGCCGTTCCCGTGGCCGTTTTGTGCATCTGGCTTCTGGTGCGGCGCATCCGCCGCCACCACGCCCGCGAGGACGCCAGCATCGGCACCGAGGCGGATTGACGCAGGCACGCTTTCCAAGCAGCATTTACAGAACCATCAACACACTGGTAAATTGATTGAACCAGTGAGGGAGTTCTGATGTCCGGCCTGAAAATGCCGCAGGCGAATGCGGCAACCCTGAAGAAGCGTGCGGAAATCATTGCCGACATGCGCATCATCGTGCCCGGCGAGGGCGTGGTGGATGCACAGAACGAAATGCGCGCCTTCGAGAGCGACGGGCTGACCGCCTATCGCCAGATGCCGCTTGTCGTTGTCCTGCCCGAAACGACGGCGCAGGTGTCGCGCATCCTGAAATATTGCCATGAGCGCGATATCCGCGTCGTACCGCGCGGCTCGGGCACCTCGCTTTCCGGTGGGGCGCTGCCGCTTGAAGACGCGGTGCTTCTGGTGATGAGCCGTTTCAACCGCATTCTCGACATCGATTACGCCAACCGCGCCGTGGTTGCGCAGCCGGGCGTCACCAATCTGGGCATCACCCACGCGGTCGAGCAGGCGGGCTTTTATTATGCGCCGGACCCCTCTTCGCAGATCGCCTGCTCCATCGGCGGCAATGTGGCGGAGAATTCCGGCGGCGTTCACTGCCTGAAATACGGTTTGACCGCCAACAATGTTCTGGGCATCGAGATGGTGCTGATGAATGGCGACGTGATCCGGCTCGGCGGCAAGCATCTGGATGCCGAGGGCTATGACCTGCTTGGCCTGATGACCGGCTCGGAAGGCCTGCTAGGCGTCGTGACCGAGGTGACCGTGCGCATCCTCCAGAAGCCGGAGACGGCGCGCGCGCTTCTGATCGGCTTTCCCTCAAGCGAGGAAGCGGGCCAGTGCGTGGCGGAGATCATCGGTGCGGGTATCATTCCAGGCGGGATGGAGATGATGGACGGCCCGGCCATCCGCGCCGCCGAGGACTTTGTTCAAGCGGGCTACCCGCTCGATGTTGAAGCGCTTCTGATCGTCGAGCTTGATGGACCGCAGGCAGAAGTCGACCACCTGATCGACCGGGTGGAAACGATTGCCCGCCAGAACGGCGCGACCACCAGCCGCGCCTCCACGTCCGACGAGGAACGCGCCGTGTTCTGGGCCGGGCGCAAGGCCGCCTTCCCGGCGGTGGGCCGCATCTCGCCTGATTATTACTGCATGGACGGCACGATCCCCCGCAAGCAATTGCCACGGGTTCTGGCGGGCATGCGCGCGCTGTCTGAAAAATACGGGCTGCGCGTCGCCAATGTGTTCCATGCCGGCGACGGCAATCTTCATCCGCTCATTCTCTATGACGCCAACAGGCCGGGCGAACTGGAGAAGGCCGAGGATTTCGGCGCGGACATTCTGCGTCTCTGCGTCGAGGTGGGCGGGGTTCTGACCGGAGAGCACGGCGTCGGCGTGGAGAAGCGCGACCTGATGCCGGAAATGTTCACCGAAGATGACCTGAACCAGCAGATCCGCGTGAAATGCGCGTTCGATCCGGGCCACCTTCTGAACCCGGGCAAGGTGTTTCCGCAATTGCACCGCTGCGCCGAGCTTGGCCGCATGCACATTCATCGCGGCCAGATGCCGTTTCCGGAACTGGAGCGGTTCTGAGCATGGCCTTCATGGAATTGTTTGACGCAGGCGCCGGCATCCGGCCCTGCCCGGCCCTTTTCGGGAGTGTGTCGCCGTGACCGTTTTTCTGCCCAACACTGCCGAAGAGGTTCTGGAGACGGTGCGCTGGGCCGTTTCGGAAGAAGCGCCGCTTGAGGTGGTCGGCCATGGATCGAAACGCGGCATCGGCCAGCCGGTGCAGACGGCGCACACGCTCGACCTGTCGAGGCTGACGGGCGTGACGCTTTACGAGCCGGAAGAGCTGGTGCTCTCGGCGCGCGCCGGCACGCCCGTTGCCGAGATCGAGGCGCTGCTTCGCGAGCACAATCAGGAACTCGCCTTCGAGCCCATGGATTACGGTCCGCTTTTTGGCGGAGAACCGGGACGCGGCACGCTGGGCGGACTGCTTGCGGCCAATCTTGCCGGTCCGCGCCGCCTCAAGGCGGGCGCCGCGCGCGACCACGTGCTTGGCGTTCATGCGGTTTCGGGCCGTGGCGAGGGCTTCAAATCGGGCGGGCGCGTGGTGAAGAACGTGACCGGCTACGACCTCTCCAAGGGGCTCGCCGGCTCCTGGGGCACGCTGGCGGTGGCAACCGACATCACCATGAAAGTTCTGCCGGCTGCCGAAACGGAAACGACCTTCTGCATCGCCGGGCTGGACGATGCGGCGGCGACGCAGGCCATGGCCATCGCCATGGGGTCGAGCGCCGAGGTTTCGGGCGCTGCCCATCTGCCAGAAGGCGTGGTGGGCCGCTTCATTGATGGCGGGTTTTCCGGAGGCGGGCAGACCGTGCTGCGGGTGGAAGGGTTCGGCCCTTCGGTTGCCTATCGCATCGACCTTCTGTCGCGGCTTCTGGGCAACCATGGAAGCGCCGAGACGCTCGATGAAGCTGCTTCGCGCAGGCTGTGGCGCGAAATCCGCGACGGCCATCCCTTTGCCGACGGCTCGCCGGCCCCGGTCTGGCGCGTTTCGGTCACGCCGTCGCGCGGGCATGAGTTGGTGGACGCCTTCCGGCGCGCTGCCGGCGCCAATGTCTATTATGACTGGCAGGGTGGCCTGATCTGGATGCGCATGGAAGCGGCCCCCGAAGCGGAGATCCTGCGCAAGATGATCGCTCATCTGGGTGGGGGCCATGCAACGCTGGTGCGCGCGCCGCTTGCAATACGCGCTGCGACGCCGGTTTTCGAGCCTCAGCCGGCCCCGCTTGCCGCCCTTTCAGCGCGCCTGAAAGAACAGTTCGATCCTCAGAAAATCCTCAACCCCGGTCGCATGGATTTCACCTGAACCCGTGATAGATTGCCGCCGAAACGCAACGAGGGCGAAAAACATGAGCGATATGCAACCACAACAGAATGAAGGCCGCAAATCAGATGGCTGGCTCGAGCCGGGGCCAACCAATGTGCAGGTTATCTACATTCTCTATCTTGTCGGCTTCGTGATCGGCATCTCCACCCTGGTGGGCATCGTGCTTGCCTATCTGAACCGCGGCAAGGCAACCGGCTGGGTGGAAACCCACTACACCTGGGCCATCCGCACCTTCTGGATCGGCCTGCTCTTCGGCTTCGTTTCCGCGCTGCTGATGGTGATCGGCATCGGCTTCCTGCTGATGATTGCGGTCGCAATCTGGGCCGTGGTGCGCTGCGTCATCGGCCTGCAGGCGGTGGGCCGCAACGAACCGATCAAGAACCCGCAAAGCTGGCTGATCTAGATCGCCCCTGCGTCCATCCGGACGCATACTAGATCGCCAGGCGTCCATCCGGACGCATAAAGGACGATCCAAACCATGGAGAGAGCATCGGAATAGCCGAAAACCGGTTTCCACTTTTCGGTCTGATGCTCCAGAAGGCGCGCCGTGCAGACCAATTTCACCCCTGAGCAGCTTTCCGATCCGCATGTCGCGGAGGCGGAATCGATTCTGCGCAAATGCGTGCATTGCGGCTTCTGCACGGCCACCTGCCCGACCTATGTCACGCTCGGCAATGAGCTCGACAGTCCGCGCGGGCGCATCTACCTGATCAAGGACATGCTGGAAAATGGCCGGGCGGCCGACCGGGAAATCGTCACCCATGTCGACCGCTGCCTTTCGTGCCTTGCCTGCATGACCACCTGCCCTTCGGGCGTGAACTACATGCATCTGGTGGATCACGCCCGGACGCATATCGAAAAGACCTATCGCCGGCCTTTGTTCGACCGGCTGACCCGCTCCCTTCTGGCGCAGGTCCTGCCCTATCCCGCACGCTTCCGCGCGGCGCTGAAGCTCGCCCGCGTCGGGCGTCCCTTTGCGGGCCTCTTTCGCAGGCTTCCGGGCATGAAGCCTGTCGCGGCCATGCTCGACCTGGCTCCGGGAAGCCTGCCGCAGGCAAAAGATGAACACGTGACCGTTTCGGGAGAGAAGCGTGGCCGCATCGCACTTCTGACCGGCTGCGCGCAATCCGTGCTTGATCCCGGCATCAACGCAGCAACGGCCCGGCTGCTCTCACGCCTCGGCGTCGAGACGGTGCAGAACCCCGAAGGCGAAGGCTGCTGCGGCGCGCTGGTGCACCATATGGGCAAGGAAGACGCAGCGCTTGAAGCGGCGCGGCGCAATGTCGACGCCTGGATGCGCGAGATCGAAGGCGGCGGGCTTGATGCGATCGTCATCACCGCGTCCGGCTGCGGCACCACCGTCAAGGATTACGGCCACATGCTGCGGCTTGATCCGGACTATGCTGACAAGGCAGCCCACGTGGCCGCACTTGCCATGGACATCACCGAATATCTTGCAACGCTCGACCTGCCGGAGCCGATGATCGCGCCCGGCATCACGGTCGCCTATCACTCCGCCTGCTCCATGCAGCATGGGCAAAAAATTACCCGCCAGCCGCGCGAACTCCTGCGCAATGCCGGCTTTGTGGTGCACGAGCCGCGCGAGGGGCATCTGTGCTGCGGTTCGGCGGGCACCTACAACATTCTCCAGCCGGAGATCGCCGCGAAACTGCGTGACCGCAAGGTCTCGAACATCGAGGCCACCGGCGCGTCCGTGATCGCCACCGGCAATATCGGCTGCATGACCCAGATCGGCTCCGGCACCGACACGCCCATCGCGCATACGGTGGAGCTTCTGGACTGGGCCTATGGCGGCCCGAAACCGGCCGGCATTCGCGATGTCAGCGCGCCAGCGGCAGAGACATCGGCAGAGACATCGGCAGAGACTGGGGCCGAGACTGGGGCAATGACTGCCGCTGAATGAGAAAAGGGCGATGCTCCCCCAAGCACCGCCCTTCTCCATGAGCCCGGCAGTCCCCTTGCCAGGCGTCCCCCATTCCTGAGGAGCATCGGAGCAGTCCGATGCTCTAGATCGCCGTGCGTCCATTTGGACGCACTAAGGACGATCTACATTTTTACTGGAGCATCGGAGCAATCCGATGCTCTGCCGGTCAGATAACCACCACTTTGGCGCCGACCGGAATGCTCTCGTAAAGCTCGATCACATCCTCATTGCGCATGCGGATGCAGCCGGATGAAACGGCGCGGCCGATGGTCCACGGCGCGTTGGTGCCGTGAATGCGGTAAAGCGTCGATCCGAGATAGAGCGCGCGCGCGCCCAGCGGGTTGGCCGGTCCGCCCTTCATATGCGCTGGCAGGATGCGCCCCTTCGCCCGCTCACGGGCGATCATTTCGGCAGGCGGCCGCCAGTCCGGCCACTGACGCTTCTGGGAAACGGTTTCCGTTCCCGTCCAGCCAAAGCCTTCCTTGCCCACGCCGACGCCATAGCGCTTCGCCTTCCCGCCCTTCATGACGAGATAGAGAAAGCGCTGCTTGGTATCGACCACGATCGTGCCCGGCGCCTGGCTGGTGCGATAGTCGACGATCTGGGGCAGCCATTTCGGATCGCTCATGCGCCAGGCGCGCTCGCTGGCCCGCGGCGTGTAGGCGACCTGCTGCCCGGGAGCCGCCTGTACGCTGGGCGCGGGCACGACGACACGCTGCCGGTTCGCCTGATAATCGCGGCGGGCATTGGAGCGGCGCGGCGTGTTGCGCGCACGCTGATAGGTCCGATACTCCTGTGCCTGATGTGAGCGCTGGGCGGTCTGAACAGGTGCGCGACGCAACTGCATGACCCAGGGCGCGGAAAGATCAGGACTGACGAGAACCGGCGGCGGCTCCACATAACGGTCCTGGGCATGCGCCCCCCAGGAAAACAGCAGCGCGACAGCAATGCCTGCCGCAGACATCATCGACTTCATGACAAGTTTCTCTCTACCATTCGTCTTTGACTAACGTATCCACATCGTTTGCAGGAAACGGGTGGCGGCGATGAGCAAGCACAACCTAGGCGCTTGTTCGTGTCAGGATGCTGACTCCAAGCAGCAACCGAATGGTGAATCCAGGTCCGTAAAATGCCATGTTTCGTGAAAACCATTTGGCGTGGTTACCGGCACGTTCAGAATGCTGGTGAACTTTGCGTTAAACCGGGCTGATTTCACATTAACCAAAGGATTTCGAGGCAGATGAGCGAAGAGAAGACGGGATTGATCCAGAGCGCCGACGGCAAGACCCGCTGCTTCTGGCCAGGCGAACTGCCCGACTATCTGGAGTATCACGACCGCGAATGGGGTCGTCCCGTGAGCAACGACCACCGCCTGTTCGAAAAGATCTGCCTCGAAGGTTTCCAGTCCGGCCTGTCCTGGCTGACCATCCTGCGCAAACGCGAGAATTTTCGTGAAGCCTTCGACGGGTTCGACTTCGAGCGCGTTGCCCGCTTTACGGAAAAGGATGTGGAACGGCTTCTGGGCAATGCCGGCATTGTGCGCCACGGCGGCAAGATCCGCTCCACCATCAACAATGCGCAGCGCGCCATTGAAGTGTGCGAGAAGGAAGGATCGCTTGCCCGTTATTTCTGGAGCTTTGAGCCGCAGCCGGATGAACGCCCCGACCTCGTCGACTACAAGACGCTCATCGCCAATCCCAAGACCGAGATCTCGACGCGGATTTCCAAAGATCTCAAGAAAAGAGGCTGGTCCTTTGTCGGCCCGACCACGGTCTACGCCTTCATGCAGGCGATGGGGCTCGTCAACGATCACATAGAGGGCTGCGCCTGCCGCGCAGAGGTGGAAAAGGAGCGGCAGGCCTTCCGCAGGCCCGTCTGAAGCGCGATCCCTGCCTGCCAGCCTCCGATAAAGACGGGCGAGCGCAAAAATTGTGTCGCTCAGCCTGATCGAAAATCTTGACTCACCAGCAGGCGCTTACTATCTCAAAGCCGCGTTAGCACTCTCCAAGAGGGAGTGCTAATGACGTGTCCGGCACCCGCCGGACGGAGGAAAAGCCTAATTCATCATCCGAATCAAGGGTTCAGAGAACATGGCCAACACGAACTTTCGCCCGCTTCATGACCGTGTGGTCGTCCGCCGGGTAGAGTCTGAAGAAAAGACCGCAGGTGGCATCATCATCCCGGACACCGCCAAGGAAAAGCCGCAGGAAGGCGAGATCGTCGCTGTCGGTTCCGGTGCGCGTGACGAGGCTGGCAAGCTGGTCGCGCTGGACGTCAAGGCAGGCGACCGCGTCCTGTTCGGCAAGTGGTCCGGCACCGAAGTGAAGCTCAATGGCGAGGATCTCCTGATCATGAAGGAATCCGACATCATGGGCATCATCGGCTAACCCACGCCACCAGATCGAAACGGTAACAGAGTTTCTCCAGAAGCTCAGGAGCTAGAGAAATATGGCTGCAAAAGAAGTAAAGTTCGCCCGCGACGCGCGTGAGCGCATGCTCAAGGGCGTGAACATCCTCGCCGACGCTGTGAAGGTGACCCTCGGCCCGAAAGGCCGCAACGTTGTCATCGACAAGTCCTTCGGCGCACCGCGCATCACCAAGGACGGCGTGACGGTTGCCAAGGAAATCGAGCTTGAGGACAAGTTCGAGAACATGGGCGCACAGATGGTGCGCGAAGTCGCTTCCAAGACCAACGACATCGCTGGTGACGGCACGACGACCGCTACGGTTCTCGCTCAGGCAATCGTTCAGGAAGGCGCCAAGGCAGTTGCCGCCGGCATGAACCCGATGGACCTGAAGCGCGGTATCGACAAGGCCGTTGCCGAAGTCGTCGAGTACCTCTCTTCCTCCACGAAGAAGATCAACACCTCCGGTGAAGTTGCCCAGGTCGGCACCATCTCCGCAAACGGTGAAGCAGAGATCGGCGAGATGATCGCCGAGGCCATGCAGAAGGTCGGCAACGAGGGTGTCATCACCGTCGAGGAAGCCAAGACCGCCGAGACCGAGCTTGAAGTGGTCGAGGGCATGCAGTTCGACCGCGGCTACCTCTCCCCGTACTTCGTTACGAACCCGGAGAAGATGATTGCCGAGCTCGAGGATGCATACATCCTGCTCCACGAGAAGAAGCTCTCCAACCTGCAGGCCATGCTGCCGGTTCTGGAATCGGTCGTTCAGTCGTCCAAGCCGCTCATCATCATTGCTGAAGACGTGGAAGGCGAGGCTCTGGCCACGCTCGTCGTCAACAAGCTGCGCGGCGGCCTGAAGATCGCTGCTGTGAAGGCTCCGGGCTTCGGCGACCGCCGCAAGGCCATGCTCGAGGACATCGCGATCCTCACCGGCGGCCAGGTCATCTCCGAAGACCTCGGCATCAAGCTTGAGAACGTCACGCTCGACATGCTCGGCCGCGCGAAGAAGGTTGCGATCTCCAAGGAGAACACGACCATCGTTGACGGTGCAGGTCAGAAGGCTGAGATCGAAGGCCGCGTTGCCCAGATCAAGGCACAGATCGAAGAGACCTCTTCCGATTACGACCGCGAGAAGCTGCAGGAACGCCTTGCGAAGCTCGCAGGCGGCGTTGCCGTGATCCGCGTCGGCGGCTCGACCGAGGTCGAGGTGAAGGAGCGCAAGGACCGCGTCGACGACGCGCTCAACGCGACCCGCGCTGCAGTCGAGGAAGGCATCGTCCCCGGTGGCGGCACCGCGCTTCTGCGTGCATCCGCTCAGATCAAGGCGAAGGGCGACAACCCGGACCAGGACGCTGGCATCAACATCGTGCGCCGCGCCGTTCAGGCTCCGGTTCGCCAGATTGCTGCCAACGCAGGCGCCGAGTCCTCCATCGTTGCCGGCAAGATCCTCGAGAACGAGGGTGTTACCTTCGGCTACAACGCCCAGACCGGTGAGTATGGCGACATGATCGCCATGGGCATCGTCGACCCGATGAAGGTTGTCCGCACCGCGCTGCAGGACGCCGCTTCGGTTGCCGGCCTGCTCGTCACCACCGAGGCCATGGTTGCCGAGCTGCCCAAGAAGGACGCTCCGGCAATGCCCGGCGGCGACATGGGCGGTATGGGCGGTATGGGCGGCATGGGCTTCTAAGCCAGTCGCACATCGCTACGACAAAAGAGGGCGCTCCTTTCGGGGCGCCCTTCTTTGTTTGGGACAGTCTTTTTGGGGGGTGCTCAGGGCACCGCCGCCAGAAGCACGAAACAGGCGAAGATCACCAGATGCACCGCCCCCTGCATGATCGTCGTGCGGCCCGTGGCGAGCGTCAGTGTTCCGACGAAGAGCGTCAGAACCAGAAGCACGATGTGCTCGGGCTCAAGCCCCAGCGTGATCGGCTTGCCCAGGAACATCGACATGACGGCGATGGTGGGGATCGACAGGCCCACACTGGCGATGGCCGAACCGGTGGCGACATTGAGACTGGTCTGAAGACGGTTTGAGGCTGCCGCGCGCAGCGCCGTCACCCCTTCGGGCAGCAGCACCAGAACGGCGATGATCAGGCCGACAAACGCCTCTGCCAGACCGAGCCCCCGCACGCCCTGCTCCAGCGGGTGCGCCAGCGCCTCTGCAAGCACGATCACCATCAGCAGGGAAAGCGCGAGCATGATGCCGGCGACGGCAGTCTGCCGCCCCGTGGGACGGCTGTGCATCACCTCGTCCACCACGGCAATGTCGACAAAGTCGCCCCGGTGCCGGACCGTCTGCACGAACAGGAAGACGCCATAGAGCACCAGAGAGACGACCGTGACGAAGGCGAGCTGCACGGTCGAGTAATACGGCCCCTTCACCGCCAGCGTGAAGTCGGGTAGGATCAGCGTCAGCGTGGCCAGCGTGCCAACGACGCTGAACGCGGCAACCGCCCCCTGGCTCTGGAAGGACTGCTCGTGATGACGCAATCCGCCAATGAGCAGGCACAGCCCCACCACGCCGTTGAGCACGGTTATCACCGTGGCGAACACCGTGTCACGCGCCACCGTGCTGTCACCCTCCGAGGGCGAAAGCATCATCGAAATGATGAGCGACGCCTCGATGACGGTCACTGCCACGGCCAGAACGACGGAGCCGAAGGGCTGACCGAGACGCAGCGACAGGATCTCTGCGAAATGGACCGATGAGAAAACGGTCGCGATCAGCAGAACGGCTGCCGGAAGGATGAAGTAAAAGCCGCTCTCGCCGATCAGGTGAAAATGTGCCGCAGTCGCCAGAAGGGCGGCAGCCACGGGAGGTCCGGCGGTTCGCCAGAACCGGGAATGATGCTGGTCTTTCAAAACGTCGTCCCCAAGCAACTCATTATGAAACAAAACGAAATTCCGCCTCGCCGGGCGAGACCTTATGGCGCGTGATAATTCATCGCCGGAAAGAAGAGCAATGGACAGTTTGTCAAAATGGCGGTCGATAGCGCACGGCCTGACCGCCAGCCCATTGCCAAATCCCCTCGCCCGCGCCATTAAACGGCAGCACTTTTCGGGCAGAGCCGGATCAGCACCGCTGCCCCCTTCCCGACGCGCGAATTGACAATGGAGCACGATCGCATGTCCAAGACCCGTACCGAGACAGATACATTCGGCCCGCTTGAGGTCGCCGCCGACCGCTATTGGGGCGCGCAGACGCAGCGGTCGCTGGGCAACTTCAAGATCGGCACCGAGAAAATGCCGGTGCCGCTCGTGCATGCGCTCGGCATCGTCAAGCAGGCAGCCGCCGAAGCCAACATCGAAAACGGCAAGCTCGACCCCAAGCTGGGCGAAGCCATGGTTCAGGCAGCCCGCGAAGTGGTCGAGGGCAAGCTCGATGATCATTTCCCGCTGTCCGTCTGGCAGACCGGTTCCGGCACCCAGTCGAACATGAACACCAATGAGGTGATCTCCAACCGCGCCATCGAGATCCTGGGCGGCGAGATGGGCTCCAAGAAGCCTGTCCACCCCAATGATCACGTCAATATGGGTCAGTCCTCCAACGACACCTTCCCCACCGCCATGCACATTGCTGCGGGACGCGAGGCAGCGGAGAAGCTTCTGCCGGCGCTGCAGTATCTGACCGAAGCGCTCGACGAGAAGGCGAAGGCCTTTGACGGCATCGTCAAGATCGGCCGCACACACACCCAGGACGCCACCCCGCTGACGCTGGGCCAGGAGTTCTCGGGCTATGTGGCGGCGCTGAAATACGGCGCACGCCGGATCGAGGAGAGCCTCGCCGACGTCTACGCGCTGGCGCAGGGCGGCACTGCCGTCGGCACCGGCCTCAACGCACCCGTCGGCTTTGACAAGGCGTTTGCCGAAAAGGTCGCCAAGATCACCGGCCTGCCCTTCCGCACCGCCGAGAACAAGTTCGAGGCGCTGGCAAGCCATGGCGCGCTGAACGCTTTCCACGGCATGCTGAATGCGCTGGCAGCCGATCTCTTCAAGATCGCCAACGACATCCGCTTCCTGGGCTCCGGCCCGCGTTCGGGCCTTGGCGAACTGAAGCTGCCGGAAAACGAACCCGGCTCCTCCATCATGCCCGGCAAGGTGAACCCGACCCAGGCCGAGGCGCTGACCATGGTCGCCACGCAGGTGATGGGCAACCAGACCACCGTCAGCATCGCCGCAAGCCAGGGCCATTTCGAGCTCAACGTGTTCAAGCCGGTCGTGGCCAATGCCGTTCTGCAGTCGATCCGCATTCTCACCGACGCCATGCAGTCCTTCGCAGACAATTGCGTGAAGGGCATCGAGGCCGACGAGACCCGCATTGACGACCTGATGCAGCGTTCGCTCATGCTGGTCACCGCGCTGGCTCCGGCCATCGGTTATGACAATGCGGCGGCCATCGCCAAGTCGGCCCACAAGCACGGCACCACGCTGCGCGAGGAAGCGCTCAAGAGCGGCCTCGTTTCCGAGGACGACTATGAGCGTCTCGTGCGCCCGGAACTGATGATCGCGCCGGCCTGATCGCCGCCGATCGCTTAAGCTCTCTCACCGGCCTGAAAACAAAGAATTTTCGGGCCGGTGACCCGCAATGAGATCACGGCGCTCGCGCTCATTGTCGTCTATTTTGAGAACACAGCGTCACCACTGGGGCAGTTTTTCTACACAATCGCGTCGCGTATATCAGCGTCAACGCATCGTTTGAAAAACACGGAACCCCAGCAATGTCCCAGAACGCAATCATCCTCATCGGCCGTATCCTGATTTCGGTCATCTTCATCATGTCCGGCTTCGGCAAGATCACCGATATCGGCGGCACTGCCGGTTATTTCGGCGCGGTCGGCCTGCCGCTGCCCGTCGTCACCGCCTGGCTCGTCGCCCTTCTCGAACTCGTTGGCGGCCTCGCCATTCTGGTCGGCTTTCAGGCCCGCATCGCCGCCCTGCTTCTGGCGGTCTTCTCCATTGCTTCCGGTCTGGTCGCGCATTTCGACTTCTCCGACCAGATGCAGACCATCATGTTCATGAAGAACCTCTCCATGGCCGGTGGCCTGCTTCTTCTGACCGCTTTCGGCTCCGGCGCTCTGTCGCTGGAACGCGCCAGGGCCTGAACCGGCTACAATCCGCATCTCAGGGAGCCCGCTTTCGAGCGGGCTCTTTTGTTTTTGCCGTTATCCCGGTCTCTTCACGGTTCGGTGAGACCGGCGCGAGATCATCTCAAAAGGCAGTGAGACTGTGTATCTTGCGTTGCACAGACCGGTCTCAACACGCATGTACGGCCATACGCCGCACAAAATGCGTAAGCCCCGCGGAGATCGAAAGATGACGGTGATGCAGACGACAGCGAATGACAGGAACGAGAAACCAAAGCGCTCCCTGCTGAAGCGCCTGGCTCCGCTGTTTGTCGTGGCCGGCGGTCTTCTGGCCGGCTATGCGCTGGGGCTGCACGAATATCTCTCGCTCACCTTCCTTTCGGAGAGCCGTGACGTTCTGCGCGGTTTCGTGGCGCAGAACCCGGTTCTGGCGCCGCTCGGCTTTGCCGTTCTCTATGCGCTCGCCGTCGCCTTCTCCTTTCCCGCCGCGTCCATTCTGACCCTCTTTGCGGGTTTTCTCTTCGGCTGGCTTCTGGGCGGGGCGCTGGTTGCGGTTGCCGCCACGATTGGCGCGTCCGCCGTGTTTCTGGCCGCGCGCGGCGCGCTCTCCGGCGTTCTCGCGCAAAAGATCGGCGGGCGCGTCTCGCGCATGGCCAGGGGGTTTGAGGACGACGCCTTCAATTATCTTCTGGTGCTGCGGCTCGCGCCGATTTTTCCCTTCTGGGTGGTGAATATCGCGCCTGCATTGTTCAACGTCTCGTTGCGCACCTATGCAACGGCAACGTTTCTGGGCATTCTGCCGGGCACCTTCGCCTATGCCTATCTGGGCCACGGACTGGACAGCGTTCTGGTCGCCGCAGCTGAAGCCGGGCGGGAAGTGACGCTCGGCGATCTGGTAACGCCGCAGCTAACCCTCGCCTTTGGCGCACTGGCGCTGGTCGCCGCGATCCCGGTCGTGGTGAAGAAACTGCGCCGCTCGCCCGACGCCTGACTGCCCTGAACAAGCAAGAGACTGCCTGAATGACCCTCCTCACTCCCGATATCTGCGTCATTGGCGCCGGCTCCGGTGGCCTGAGCGTTGCGGCAGCCGCTGCCGCCTTCGGCGTGCCGGTCGTGCTGATCGAGCGCGGCAAGATGGGCGGCGACTGTCTCAACTATGGCTGCGTGCCCTCCAAGGCGCTGATCGCCGCGGGAAAGCAGGCCCATCTGATGGGCAATGGCGCGGCCTTTGGCATCGCGCCGGCCGAGGCGGAGGTGAATTTCCGTCAGGTGATGCAGCATGTGGAGGCGACCATCGCCGCCATTGAGCCAAACGATTCCGTCGAGCGCTTCACCGCGCTCGGCGTTCAGGTGATCCAGGAAGAGGCGCGCTTCAAGGACGCCCGCACGGTCACCGCCGGCGATTACGAGATCCGCGCCCGGCGCTTCGTGATCGCGACGGGCTCGTCGCCGCTCGTCCCGCCAATCCCCGGTCTGGAGGATGTGCCCTTCCTCACCAATGAAACGATCTTCTCGCAAACCCGCAAACCATCCCACCTGATCATCATTGGCGGCGGCCCCATCGGCATGGAGCTGGCGCAGGCGCACAGGCGTCTGGGCTGCAAGGTGACGGTGGTGGAAGCGCTTTCCGCCCTCGGCAAGGACGACCCGGAGCTCACGGCCTTCGCGCTCGCCAGGATACGCGAAGAAGGCGTGACCGTGCTGGAACACACCAGGGTCACGCAGGTGAGCAAGCGCGGCCGCACGGGCGTGCGCGTTCATATCGAAGACGCCGATGGCGCGCGCACCATCAATGGCTCACACCTGCTGATCGCCGCCGGACGCACGCCCAACATCGATGCGCTCGACCTCGACAGGGCCGGCATCACGCATGACCGGCGCGGCATCACGGTTTCCGACAAGCTGCGCACGAAGAACCGCCGGGTCTACGCCATTGGCGATGTGGCGGGCGGGCTGCAGTTCACCCATGTGGCCGGCTATCATGCGGGTCTGGTGCTGCGCGCCCTGCTGTTTCGCCTCAATGCGCAAGAGAACCGGACCATCATCCCCTGGGCGACCTATACGGACCCCGAAATCGCCCATGTGGGACTGAGCGAAGAGGAAGCGCGCAAGCACCACCGCAGGATCAGCATTCTGCGCTGGCCCTATTCGGAAAACGACCGCGCCCAGACGGAGCGCAAGACCGAAGGCCTGATCAAACTTGTCACCGACCGCAAGGGCCGCATTCTCGGCGCGTCGATTGCCGGGGCCAATGCGAGCGAGATGATCAGTTTCTGGGCGCTCGCCATCTCGCAAAAGCTCGGCGTGCGCGATGTGGCGGGCTATATCGCCCCCTACCCGACCATGACCGAGATTGGCAAACGCGCGGCGATCACGTATTTCACGGAGACGACACGCAAGCCTCTGGTGCGCGCTCTGGTGCGGTTTCTGCGTCGGTTCGGCTGATCAGCCTTGAGAGCGCCCACGACCAACAAAGCCGCATCCGGCCCGGAGAGACGCTGAGCGATGGCAGAGAAAATGGCGGGCGATACCGGCGAAAAGCCGCGCGAGACCGACACGGTGCCGCTGACGCGCGGCCTCTCCACCAAGCTTCTGGTTCTCACCATCCTTTTCGTGATGATCGCCGAAGTGCTGATCTTCATCCCTTCGGTCGCCAATTTCGGCATGCAGTGGATGATGCAGCGGCTCGAGAACGCGGCCTCCGTGAGCATCATCCTGATGGAAGGCGAAGACGAAAAACTCGCCCCGCCCATCCGCGACGAGCTGTTGATGGCCACCGGCGTGAAAGCCATCGCCGTGCGTGATGCGGATGTCTCCCGCATTCTCGTCGTGACCGACATGCCGCCCATGGTGGACGAACATATCGACCTTGACGCCATCACGCCGACGGCCGCCATCGCACAGACCTTCTCCACCCTTTTCTTCGGCGGCGACCGTGTGTTCCGCATCTACGGAACCGTGGGCGACACGGGCAAAATCTTCGAGATCCTGATACCCGATGCCGGCTTGCGCGACGCCATGCTCACCTATGCGCGCAATGTGGCGTTTCTCTCGCTGATCATCTCGCTCTTCACGGCCACACTGGTCTTCTACGCGATCAACCGGATCATGATCCGCCCGATCCGCGCGATGACGCAGTCCATGCTCTCCTTCGCCGCAACGCCGGACGATCCGCGTCGCGTCATCTCGCCGGAAGAACGCGGCGACGAGATCGGCGTTGCAGAACGCGAGCTGGCGCGCATGCAGTCGGCGCTTCAGAAAACGCTGGGCGAACAGAAGCGGCTTGCCGATCTGGGACTGGCCGTCTCCAAGATCAACCACGACATGCGCAACATGCTGGCCTCGGCCCATCTGATGTCTGACAGGCTGAGCACGGTGGATGATCCGGCGGTGAAGATGCTGACGCCGCGCCTGCTGCGCACGCTCGACCGCGCCGTGATCTACACGGAAGGCGTTCTCAACTATGGCCGCACGCAGGAAGCCCCGCCGACCCGCCGCCGTCTGCGGCTGCATGCGCTGGTGGACGAGGTGCAGAGCGTGCTGCCGCTCGAAACCGATGACCGAATCGAATTCGTGAATGCGGTGCCGGAGGATTTCGAGATCAACGCCGATTCGGAACATCTCTTCCGCGTGCTGGCGAATCTCTGCCGCAACGCGATTCAGGCGATGGCGGGCGACAGCGAACCATCCGTCATCAAGCGCCTGACGGTCGCTGCCGACCGGGAGGACCACACGGCGCGAATCCATGTGACCGACACCGGCCCCGGCCTGCCGCAAAAAGCACGCGAAAACCTGTTTGCGCCCTTCCGCGGCTCCGCAAAAAGCGGGGGGACCGGGCTTGGCCTGGCAATTGCACAGGAATTGGTGCGGGCGCATGGCGGCGCGCTGGAGCTTGTGGAAAGCACTGGCGGACATACGGTTTTCGCGATCAGCATCCCCGATCAGCCGCGTCTGGGCTGACCTTAAATGACGCTAATTGGACAAGCTGTGCAGATATCCAGAAAATTCCTTCGATAGCGCTTGCAATTCTACGCCGCACTCGCTAGTTAACCGCGGTCGGCGGCAGCGAACACTGCTTCGACAGTCGCCAAGGCGGCACGCGCCCGTAGCTCAGCTGGATAGAGCACCAGACTACGAATCTGGGGGTCAGAGGTTCGAATCCTTTCGGGCGCGCCATTTCCTTGAGAAATCGATACACGACTAAGTGCCGCGCAGCATTGCGCTGGACAGTCCGTCTGTTCGATTGTTCGCCTCCCCAATCCGCACAAAACACCCCGCTTCGCATCGCGAAAGCACGGCCTGTCTTTTGAGACTGGAAACAAGGCGCTCTTACCGCCCTACAGCGCGCAATCAGGGGAGCGTGCGAACAAAGTCGCGCCACTCCCCTGACCGGCTCTCAGAGGCGCCCTGTGCGGGCGTTACGCGGCTGCGGGGGCTGCCTGCCCCTTCGCACCCACATCTTTCTTCTCCATGAAACCATCGATCTGGTCGAAGGCCGCGCAGATGTTCGAAGCGAAGGCCATGAACGGGTCGCCATTCACTTCATCCTTCACGATGCCGGCGCAGCCGTCCGGTTTGCTTCCAGCGATTCTGGCTGCGAGCGCATCGACAATGGCTTCCTGATTCTCGGCCACCGTATATCTGGCTGACCATGCGCCGATACCGTCGCAGACGCGCTCCGCACCCGTTACGAGCGGGTACCATGCAGCGGCCTCGGGGCCCGCCGGGGCGGGTTCGAGCATGGCTGCGTTGATCTTCTTGCGCATCGCGGCAAGCGCCACATAGGCCTGCCGTTTTTTTGCGCCGATCTGGGGATCGGGCTGCGAAGCGTTCACAGGCTTCAGGGCGAGAAGATAGGCGGCGATCTTTTCCCGCGCGCTCTGGAAGCTGCGCTCCAGCTCATGCGAATGCGTGCGCGGCCAGATGAAGTAGCCGAACACAAGAATGATCGCTCCGCCAATCAGCGTGTCTACCAGCCGCTGCAGACCGTAATCGGTTGTGCCAGCGCCCGGCGACGTGATGTCGATGAGGATCAGCACCATCGGCGTGGCCACAAATGTCGCCATCCAGTAGGCGCGCTGCGCCGCCCACGGAAGAATGCCTGCAAGAACCGCCAGAACGCAGACCAGCGCGATGCCTTTCGGGAACAGGGCAAAGGCAGCAACCCCGACCAGTACGCCCAGAACCGTTCCGATGACACGGTGGACGGACCGGACGAAGATGGAACCCAGATCGGGCCTCAGAACGATGATGACCGTGAGGGGCGTCCAGTACCAGTGATTGCCATCGTTCACCCAGCGGGTGGCGAACGCGATGCAGACGCACAGCGCCAGAACGGCAGCGGACCTGATGGCCTCGTGATCGAACTTCAAAGCCTCCGCGAACCCGACGCGCTTCGACACGGAAACCGCGCCCGAAGCCACGTGTGGCGGCGCGATTTTTTCTGAAGAGCCTGCGCTCCAGTACATCGCGGTGAAGTGCTCTACCGAACGGCTTAGCAGCGTATCGGCGAATGCGCCGTCGGCGGCCGGTGCAGGTTTTTCATCGCGCACCAGCGCTGCGAGACGCTTGAGTTCATGCGCAGCCTGCTCAAGGTTATCCGGCTTGTTCGACGCCAGCGTCGCGGTGAAAATGCGGCTGAGCCCCTGAAGAACGGACGACTCCCAATCGAGATGCGCCGAAGGCCGCCCATGCTGATGATAGCGGCCGGAAAGCAGGCTGGCGAAGCCCGTGGACATCTTGTCCGTGATCGTCCGGCGAATGGTTTCCTCTTCGGCGGCTTCGGCATTTTTGGAACGCGCCAGCGCAAGCCTCGAAAGCCCTTCAAGCAGGTTGGCGACCAGAACGATGAAGGGACGCTTGCGGAAGAAAAGCGCCTCCACGCCGAGCAGAACGGCGTAGAAGCCGCAGCCCGCGAGGAAATAGGCAGCCGGCTTCCAGAAAGGCGCAATCGCGGGAAGCGCGATAGCGATACAGCCCATGAGCAGCGCCTGAACCAGAGCGGAAGCGAGAACCGATCCGTAAGAGCCGATGAGCCCGACCACAAACGCCACCACGGTCATTGCGGCGACGACAAAGGCCCAGTCGAGATGCCCCACATAGCCCAGAAAAAAGCCAAGCGCTCCGATCGGCGCGATGATCGCAACCTCGCGGAACCGTTCGATATAGGGGCTGTCCTTCTCTCCCAGACACAGGCCTAGAGCGCCAAGCGACATGACCATGAAGGAGCCGGCGGAGCCCGACATGATCCCCGCCAGAATTGGCAGGGCCACGGACAGGGCGGCCCTCAGGCAGCGCCCGATGGGCCAGTGCGCCGGCTTCAGGCGCGTCAACTCACGAAGCCAGGAGTTTGGCCGGGTCTGCGCCGCGTGCGATCGTGTCGACATTTCTGGATTCCCGTGCGTTTCAATGCATTTGGCAGCGAAGGCGCGCGGGATAAAAACCGAAGACGACGCCCTTCCTGCAGCGGAGACAGTTCAAGCGAAGATCGACTCAGCTCTTTGAAGGCGTCGTGTCTTTCTTGGTGATGAAATAGGGCAGATGCGCCTGGAGGACGTAGATCAGCACGGCCGCAGCCCAGCTGAACATGAGAATGCCGCTGGCCGCCGCCATCGGACCGACAAGCCGGGTTTCGCTCATCTGGGAGGCGTCGCCGAAGCCGAGCGTGGTGTAGCTGACCAGCGCGGAATAGAAGCCATTGCCGAAATTATCGACCAGGCCGAGCCAATAGAAGAGCAGCCCCCATACCGTGACGGATGCAAACAGCGCGACCGAAAGAATCAAATACATGATCGTCAGGGAGAACGATAAAAACAGGTTCCCTTTTTCATCAAAATCCGACTTCAGCGCATAAACCACCTTGGCGATGATGATCGTCGCCAAAAGATGGATGAACATCGAAATGAGGCTGACGATAAAACCGACCGTAAAATCAAAAACCATGGATTGAAATACCTTATATTAAAATACAACCATCAATATAACCCATCTATATGTTATTATTCATAGAATAAGAATTTCAAGTGAATTCCATGGGAAAGTAACAGCCGGCGCACTGATTTCCCCGAAAATCACCCCGGGACCACCGGCTTTCAGGCGTTTTCGGCAGGCGTTTTCGGCAGGCGTTCCCGGCAGGCGTTTAACCGGCTGATTTTCTGGCTTCGCGCGTGATGCGCTCCAGTTCCTGCGCCAGAATGTCATAGACAAGCCGGATGCGTTTGCTGGTGCGCAGTTCGCGGTGGGTGACGAGCCAGACCGGAAAGCGCACGGCCTCGAGCGCGGGGAACAGCTCGACGATGCCAGAGGCGCGCTCGGCGATCTCGCGGCTCATCAGGCTGACGCCCTGCCCGCGCCGCACCAGCTCCCAGATGACCACCGAGTTCTTTGAGACCAGCCGAAAATCCTCCGCGCCAATCTCGGCTCCCACGCCCCTCAGGAATGCGGCGAAACGCTCCGCATCTTCGTAGCCGACGAACGCGTGCGGCGCGATGCCTGACACCGCACCGGGATGACCATGTGCGGCAACCCAGCTCTCGGAAGCATAAAAATGCGCCGTGCTTTCACAGACGAGCCGCCCGATCAGGCCATCCTCTTGCGGCCGCACATGGCGGATCGCGATATCCGCCTCCCGCCGCCGCAGATCGCTCAGACTGTCGCTTGAGATGACGGCAATGGTGATCTGCGGCGCTTCACGGCGAATGCGCTCCATGATTTCGGGCAGGATATAGGCGGCATAGGTGTCGGTCGCTGAAATGCTGACACGCCCGGCCACCTCTTCCGCCCGCCCCGAAGCGGCGACACGCATGGCGAGCGCGGCCTCGCCCATGGCGCGCACATGCTCCAGCAGGCTTTCGCCCGTTTCCGTCAGAACCAGCTTCTTGCCGACCCGCTCGAACAGGGTGACGCCCAGATCCGCCTCAAGCTGCGCAACCTGTCTGGAAAGCGTGGGCTGCGTGAGCCCCAATTCACGGGCCGCAGCGGAAAGAGAGCCTGTCTCCGCCGTGGCGAGAAAGGCGCGGGCGCGGTTCCAGTCAATATTCGTCATGCAAATATGTATATTGGATCTGCAGTGTTCCGCAATTTTCAATTTTTGCGCATATGATAGGGAACGCGCCAAAGGAGACGATCATGTTTCGCACTGCCGACAATGCGCGTTTTTGGGATCGCATCGCACGCAAATACGCCAGCGACCCCATTTCAGACATGGGTGGATATGAACGGACGCTGGAGCGTGTGCGCCATTATCTGCGGCCTGGCGACCGGGTGCTGGAGTTTGGTTGCGGCACGGGCACCACGGCGCTCAAACTCGCGCCTTCGGTTGAAAGCCTGCTGGCGACCGACATTTCCAGCGAGATGATCGCGATTGCGCGTGAGAAGGCCCACAGCGAAGGCATCGGGAATGTGACATTCGAGGTGGCCGCACCTGAAAGCGCGGACTGGCCGGCGGAAAGCTTCGACGCCGTGCTTGGCTTCAATGTCCTGCATCTTCTGGAAGACAGCGGCCGCGCGCTGGGCAACATCCGCCATGCGCTGAAACCGGGCGGGCTCCTCCTCACCAAGACGCCGTGCCTCAAAGACATGAACCCGGTCTTTCGCGTCGTCGTGCCGCTCATGCAGATGGTTGGCAAGGCCCCGCATGTGGACTTCCTGTCTGCTGCGGAGGTCGAAAAGCTGCTGAAAAGGGCTGGCTTCGAGGTCATCGAATGCGCCTATCATGCATCTAACGGCCGTGACGCCCGACCCTTCATCGTGGGGCGCAGGCTTTAGAACAGGGCTTATTTCTGGACCACCCGCCCCCAACCGGCTAACCATCCCGTTTGAGAGAGTGTGGCGGGGCCGGCGATCATGAACCTTGTGCACAAGACCGACAGCCAGAACACGGCCGGATCAGACCCGGATCGCGGTGTCCGCACGGACATTGGCGGTTACAGGCTGAACAGCCTGCATCTGGGCGCTGACAACGCCGACCTTCCGCCCGTCGTCTTCATCCACGGGGCGAGCGCCAGCCTGCTCGACCCGCTCTATTCTTTCCGCACTGCGCTCGAAGGGCGCGCACGCCTTCTCTTCATCGACCGGCCCGGCCACGGAAAATCCGACTGCGGGCCGGAAAGCCTCATCCTGCCGGACGGACAGGCCGAGGCAATTGCGGCGCTGATGACCGCACGCGGCATCGAGAAGGCAATCATGGTCGGCCATTCCTATGGCGGTGCGGTCGCTGCCGCCATGGCGCTGAACCACCCGGACAGGCTCCTTGGAACCGTCTTTCTTTCGCCGGCTCTCTATCCGTGGCCGGGCGGGATTGCCTGGTATTATCACGCAGCCGGAAACCCGCATCTGGGCAGCCTGTTCAGCAGGCTCATCGTGCCGCTGGCCGGACGGCTTTCGATCGGCAGCGCCGCGCGCGGCGTCTTTGCGCCCAACCCGATGCCGGACGACTATCTGCACGCCACCCGCGCCCATGAAGCAATTGAGCCGACAGCGTTCCGGCACAATGCCCGCGAAATATGCGCCCTGCTTGCCTGGACCGAACGCACCCACGCCCGCTACCGCACCATCAAGACGCCATCCGTCATCATTACCGGTGCAATAGACGATGTGGTCTCGCCCGACATTCATTCAGAGGCCCTCGCCCGCGACCTGCCCAGCGCGGAACTGCTGCGCGTGGAAGGGCTTGGCCACAAGCCCGATTATCACGCGACGGATCTGGTGGTTGCCGCCATCGAAAAACTCGCCGGCCAGACGCGCGACCTGAACACCCTGAAAACGGAAGTCGAGCAGCGGCTTTAAAACCCTCCTCCATCCCCTTTCCCGTTTTGCACAGCGCTGTCAGCAAACTGACATGCTTGCGTAGCGTGGCTGTCATCTGAGCCGGCTATTCGGATCGCGTTCACTCAAACGACGGTCCGCCCCCATGGTCAGCGCGTTCTTCATTTCAGCCCTGGTAATACGTAGTACCGTCTCCACACCGGTGGAGGACTGAGCGATGTCGCGGCGCAAATCCGGCACGGCAACCTCCCATGACGTGGCGCGCGTGGCGAATGTTTCGCAGGCGCTGGTCAGCCGCGCCTTCACCGGCAATGGCCGCATTGCGCCGGAAACCCGCGAACGCATCCTGAAGGCGGCTGAACAGGTTGGCTGGCAGCCCAATGCGCTTGCCCGCTCCATGGTCACGGGCGACGCCCCGCTGGTCGCCGTCATCACCACCCGCCTCAATTTCGACTGGCGCGCGCAGGTTCTCTCCCGGCTTCTGAAGGCCATTCAGGAATGGCATCTGAAACCACTTCTCTTTTATGCCGAGAGCGACGCAGAAGTTGACCGGCTGCTTGAAGAGGCGCTGAGCTGGCGGGCGCGCGGCGTCATCGTGACCGCCGGTGTCGTGCGCGAAAACCGCGCCGCCGCGATCATCGAGAAAGGCCAGTTTCTGGTCGCGCTTAACCGCCCGGCCAATCATGAAAAGGGCTTTTCCGTCGCCACCGACAATCCGCTTGGCGGGCGCATGGCAGCCGGGCTCTTTGTTGAAGAAGGCCGCAGGCGGCTTCTGGTTCTGGGTGGTCCGCAGGGAAGCTGGGCGCCCTCGCTGCGCGCCGAAGGTTTTTCCGAGGCAGCGCGCGAAGCAGGGCTGCACGCCGCCATCTGGAACAATGACGCCATGTCCACCGAGGCAGGCCGCGCCTGCGCAGAGCGTCTGCTCGCCCTGCCGGGCAACGAACAGCCCGACGCCGTCTTCGCCACCAACGACGCCATGGCGCTCGGGTTTCTGGATGGCCTGCGCGGCCACCGTTCGATCCCCGACGACATTGCGCTCATCGGCTTCGACAACCTGCCCGCCGCCGACTGGCCGCCCTATCGCCTCACCACCTTCGAGCAGCCGCTCGAGGAAATGATGCGCCGCCTGATCGCCCATGTCGACGTCCATGGCGATGGGCATTCGGGCGGTCAGGCAGAAGACCAGCAACCACAGGAAGAGAGCGAGCCACGCGCCCGCCTCATCCACTGCAAACCCAAACTCATCACACGCATGACTGCCGGAAAGACAGAATGACCCTGAATGCCCCCTCCCGCCTCGCCCTTGGTAAGACGCTTGCAGAAAAGGCGGGCCGCATCGCGCTCGACTATTTCCGCGCGCCCGATCTGAAAACAGACAGCAAGGGCCCGGGCGACGTGGTGACGGAAGCCGATTTCGCGGTCGAGCGCATGCTGCGCGCGGCCATTCTCGAAGCGTTTCCGGAAGACGCGATCATCGGCGAGGAGCTGGGCGGCAAGGCCGTGGCCAAGGGCTACACCTGGCTTGCCGACCCCATCGACGGCACGGTGAACTTTGCCCGTCGCCTTTCCTATTTCTGCGTCTCGCTCGCGCTTTTGAAGGACGGCCAGCCCATCGCCGCCTGGGTGTTCGATCCGGTAACGGACGAGCTTTTCTGGGCAGACGAAGAACATGGCGCGCGCCTTGGCGACACGCCCATCGCCTGCTCGCGCAATGACAGCATGGTGGATGCGGTGGTCGGCCTCGGCTTTTCGGGCCGGCACGAACCGGAGCTTTACCGTAACTGCGTCGCAGCGCTCAGCGACCACGATGTGGAGTTCCGTCGCCTCGGCGCGGGCGCGCTGTGCCTGGCCCATGTCGCCGCCGGTCGCCTCGACGCCTATGTCGAGCCGCACATGAACCCGTGGGATGCCGTGGGCGGCCTGTTCATCGCCGCCACGGCCGGCGCTGTCACGAAAGATTATCTGGGCGCGAATGGTCTGGAGCATGGCGCTCCGGTCTTCGCCGCCTCGCCGGCAACGGCAGAAAGATTGCTGGCAATCCTGCCAGCGATGGAATCCGGCACCCCGCAGCATCGGCAAAATGACACGCGGAGTGCCGGAGAAGCCGCGACCTAGGTCGCGCCCTCAACCCCTTGCGGAGAAGACACCAATGAAGGCTCTCACTGCTGCAATCGCCGCCACCCTCATGAGCACCGCCGCCTATGCGGTCACGCCCATCGGGTCGGAAGAATTCAACATCCAGCCGGGCTTCGAACTGGCCGAACTGACGTCTGAAAATTTTTATGACGTCATCGTTCCCCAGGCCAAGGAAGAAGGCAAGCTGACTTTCTTCGACTTCACCAACTCTTTCGGCCCGCTCTTCACCGACCGCCTTCTGCCGGCGTTCGAGGAAGAATACGGCATCACGGTGAACTACATTCGCGGCAACAACGAAGCTGCCGTGCAGCAGCTCATCGCCGCCAACAATTCGGGTGTGGCCGCGCCGGCCGACGTCTACTTCGTCGGCTCCAGCACGACCGGCCTGCTCCTGCGCGAGAATGTCATGGCCAACGTGCCGCTCGCCGATCTTCTGCCGAATGCGGATGGCTTCAATCAGGACATCGCGCGGGTTTCCGGCGGCGTGGACCACGGCGGCGCCTATGTGCCTTTCCACCGCAACCAGACCAGCATCATCTATGACACGCGCACCGTTTCGGGCGATGACGTGCCGACGACCGCCGACGCTCTGCTCGCCTGGGCGGAAGCAAATCCGGGCAAGTTCGTCGTCACCTCGCCGGCCGGCGGCGGTTCGGGCAACGGCTTCATGCAGTCCGTCGCCTACGCCAAGGTGGAAGGCGATGGCTGCCGCGCCGAGTTCTCCAACTTCTCCATGACCGAGGACGAAGCCAAGGCCTATGTCGAGGGCGCGTGCCTGAACCCGGTCTGGGATTACTACAAGAAGCTCATCCCGGTTGCCGAGATCACCAATGGCAACTCCGACACGCTGAACCTCGTCGCCAATGGCGCGGGCGCGATCGGCACCGCATGGGAAGACATGGCCTATGACTTCATCGGCCGCGGCCTCCTGCCGCCGACCGTGCGTCAGCAGATCATCGAATCCGGCCAGGTGGGCGGCGGCGACGGCATGTTCCTGCCGGTCGGCAGCGAGCATCCGGCGGCGGCCCTGCTGTTCCTCGACTTCATGAGCCAGCATGACATCCAGCTCGAGAAGCTTGGCGTCAACGGGTCGCGTTCGGCACGCACGGACATCGATCCGGGCAAGAGCTTCACCGAAGAGCAGGCCGCACGCCTGATCCCGACCAACGAGTTCGCCGAGCGCGCGCTTCCCAGCCTGCCCGCGCCGCTTCGTGCAGCCATGCGCGACTACATCGTCGCCAATCTGCTGCGCGCCACCAACTAACCTTCGCACACCATTCGGGCGGCGCTGCCTCGCGGCGCCGCCCATGCGTCAGGATGCATCGTCATGGACACGACACTTTCCATTCGCCGCTTGACCAAGCAGTTCGACAACACCCGCGCACTGAAAGGGATCGACCTTGAAGTGCCGGCCGGCCGCTTCGTCACGCTTCTGGGCCCATCGGGCTGCGGCAAGACCACTCTCTTGCGTTCCATTGCGGGCATCACCGACCCGACCACGGGCGAAATCTGGCTCGCCGACAGGCGCATCGACGCGCTTGCGCCGGAGAACCGCAATTTCGGCATGGTCTTCCAGACCTACGCCCTGTTCCCGCATATGAGCGTGGAAAAGAACGTCGCGTTCGGGCTCGAAATGCGCAATGTCGCAAAGCCCGAAATCGCCACCCGCGTGGCTGCCGCGCTTGAGCTGGTCGGCCTTGGCCAGCATGCCCGCCGCCTGCCACGCCAGCTTTCCGGCGGCCAGCAGCAGCGTGTGGCGCTGGCGCGCGCCATCGTCATCGAGCCGGATGTGCTCCTGTTCGACGAGCCGCTTTCCAATCTCGACGCCAAGCTGCGCGACAGCCTGCGCGAAGACCTGCGCACCATGCAGCGCAAGCTGGGCACCACGTCGATCTACGTGACGCACGACCAGTCGGAAGCCATGGCGCTGGCCGACGAGATCGTGGTGATGAAGGATGGCGAGATTGTCGAACGCGGCACGCCTGTCGACCTCTACCGCCGCCCGCGCTTCCGCTTCACCGCCGAGTTCCTTGGCCTCACCAACGTCATCGAGGCCGACATTTCCGGCAGCGAGTGCCGCCTGCCCTGGGGCGCGGTGCGCAAGATCGAAAACCCGGCCGAACGCGCCGCAGAAGGCATCGCGATCCGCCCCGAGGACATCGGCATCGACGCCGCCAGCGGCGAGGCCGATGGCGTGGTCGAACAGTCCATGTTCCTGGGCGCATCCACCCATTACTGGGTATCCGCCGCCGGGCAGGAACTGCGCGTCATCACCGCAGGCGGGCAGTCCGACATTCTGGCCACCGGCCAGCCGGTCAAGCTCACCCCGCCGCCGGCCCTTCATCTTCTGAAGACGTTCGAGCCCGTGGAGGCGATGGCATGAAGCCGGTTCGCCTGACAACGATCCTTCTGTGCCTGCTGCCGGGCGTTGGCTATCTCCTCGTGTTCTTCGGCATGCCGCTCGTACGCGTGGTGGTGAACAGCTTTTCCGGGCGCGGGGCCGATGCGGCAAGCTTCACGCTCGACCCGTGGATCACGCTTTTGACCACGCCGGTCTATCTGGATGGCCTGCGCTTTTCCGTCTGGCTCGCCATCGCGCCGACCGCGCTCAGCCTGCTCATCGCGTTGCCGCTTTCGGCCCTGATGCAGGCCAATGAGACGAGCCGCAAATTCTTCGGCTCGCTCTACCGCATTCCGCTGGTGGTTCCCGGCATCGTGGCGGCGTTTCTCGTGCTCGTCATGCTGGACCGTGGCGGCATGGCAAGCCGCATCCTGACCCCGCTCGGCATCACCCTGCCGCGGCTGGTGCGCGACGAATGGGGCCTTGGCGCGATCATCGCGTCGTCGTGGAAGAACATCCCGTTCATGACGCTGATCATTTCCGGCTCCATGGCCGCGATCAGCAAGGATGTGCTCTCCGCCGCCCGCACCCTTGGCGCAAGCCGCCTCACCATTCTGTGGCGCATCCAGCTGCCGCTGGCGCAGCCCGGCATCACCGCCGCCGTTCTCCTGACCTTCATCAGTTCGCTCGGCTCCTTTGTCGTGCCGAACCTGCTTGGCCCCAGCTATCCGCTGCCGCTCAGCGTGCACATGTACACGGAAGGCTTCACCAAGGGGAACTGGCCGCTCGTCTACGCGATGGGAACGCTGCTCAGCATCGTCGCCGTGGGCGTGCTCCTCACCTACTACGCAATCATCGGCTCGCTCAGCCAGTCGGACGCGCAAAAGCGCGCGGGAGCCTGAACCATGGCGATCAGCATGAGACATTCCCAACGCACCCAGCTCTGGGTTTCCCTCGGCCTTTACGGCTATCTTTTCCTGACGCTGTTCCTGCCGCTCGGCGTGATTGCGCTCTGGGCCTTCTATGACCCGGCAGTGGGCTGGTTTCCGCCCGACATCATTCCCCGCTCCTTCTCGCTTTCGGCGTGGGGCGACGTGCTGTCGGACCGGCACATCCTGCCCTCCGCCCTGCTCAGCTTCTTCGTCTCGACCGTGGTGACGCTGCTCACCGCCACGCTGGCCTTTCCCACGGCCTGGGCGCTGGCGCAGTTTCCCTTCCGCCTGAAGCGCGCGGTCGAGGTGTTCGTGCTGGCCCCGATGATCGTGCCGGGCATCGTCGTGGCCGTCAGCCTTGGCGAGATCTTCTTCGGCATGGGGCTTGCCGGCACGGTGCAGGGCATCATTCTGGTGCAGACCGTCGGCACGCTGCCGCTGATGATCCGCATTCTCACGGCGACGCTCGAGGGCATTCCCAACGAGCTGATCCTCGCGGCCCGCACGCTGGGTGCGGCACCCCGTGTTGCGGTGATGCGGATTGCGCTGCCGCTCGCCTGGCCCGGCTTTCTTGCCGGCGGCCTCTTGAACTTCATCGCCTCGTTCGAGGAGTTCGAGAAAAGCTTCATGGTCGGTGCGCCCAAGGTGCAGACGCTGGCCGTGCGCCTGTGGAGCTATCTGGGCGGCGAGATCCTGGTTATGCCGACCGCCGCTGCCGTCACCTTCCTGCTTCTGGTGCCCATGCTGATCATCTTCTTCATCGCCGAACGGCTGATGAAGGAAGACGTGATGGCTGCGGGCCTCGGAAAACTCTAGATCGCCACGCATCCCACCGGACGCACAAATGACGATCTGGGCTTCTTATGGAGCATCGGAACAAGCCGAAAACCGGATTCCACTTTTCGGTCCGATGCTCGAACGCCAACAAGGACATTCAATCATGGCATTCTCCTTCCACATCGGTGAAACCGGCCCGCTGCACCTTTGCGGCCATCGCGGCAACTCCATCGCCGCGCCCGAAAACACCTTCGCAGCATTGCGCTCCTGCCACGCCGAGGGCGGCCGCAGCTGCGAGATCGACACGGTTCTGACCAGCGATGGCGAGATCATCGTGCTGCACGATCTCTCGGTCGACCGCACCAGCGACGGCACGGGCCCGGCCCGCACCCTGACGGCGGCGGAAATCGCAAAACTCGACGCCGGTTCCTGGTTCGGACCGGAGTTTGCCGGTGAGCGCATTCCCACCCTGACCGATTTCCTGATGCTTGCCCGTGAGCTCGACATGGGTCTGGAAATCGAGGTCAAGGAGAAGGTCGACCTCGACGGCTATATCCGCGAGCTGAAGAAGATCGCCGCCGACCCGGCAAACCTCGAACGCATGATGATGATCTCCTTCGACCATGCGAGCCTCAAGCGCATCAAGGAAGAGATTCCGGGCATCCTGACCGGCGGCATCGCCCATGAGCGCTATGGCGACCCGCTTGCCGTGGTGAAGTCTGCCAATCTCGACGAGCTGTGCATCGACCTGGCCGTCTTCGATCTGGACGATGCGCGCCGCCTGAAGGCGGAAGGCATCGCCATTCGCTGCCACGCCTATGCGCCGAAGAAATTCGAGGCAGCGCTGCGCGAAGGGCTCGACTGGACCGAAACGCTGAAGACCGCCTTTGCCGAGCGCCTGATCGACACGCTGTCGGGCGATGACGTGGCATGGCTGCGCCGCTTCGTCGAGGAAAACAGCTAAGGCGCTCTGCCTTCTGGCGACACACATGAAAAAGGCCCGCAACCGGATCGGCTGCGGGCCTTTTTCATATTCTGGAAGCGCGCGCGCTTTACTTGCGCAGCTCGCCTTCGATCTTGTCGAGCGCCTCGGCCTTGCCCATGCCCGTCAGGAAGGCGAGCGTCACGATGGACGGCACGTCGAGATCCGACGGTAACTGCGTGGTGGAAACGATCAGATCGACGCCGGTAAGTTCCGAACGGACTTCCGTTGCCTTGCACTGGCGCGGCTCGATGGTGATGCCGCGCTCCTTCATGGCCTCGGTCACGGCATTCGCGACCACCGTGGAGGTGGCGATGCCGGTGCCGCAGGCGAAAAGAACGGTTTTCTTGCTCATGGACTTCTCCCTACCAATGGAGTCTGAACCGCATCATCGCGTCATGGAGACGATGATGCGGTTCAGGGACTTTTTCTCAAAACAGTTCCGGAAGGGAAACCGGTTCCCGTTCTCCTAAAACTGCCTTACTTCAAAACCGCAGCGACATCATCGACCGACGATGCCTGCATGAGGCCAGAAATAGCCTCTTCGCTCTGGATCGTCGCCATGATTTCCTGAAGCATCTCGATCTGGCGATCCTTGTCGTTGAGCGCCATCAGGAAAACCAGGCCCACCTCGACCGGCTCGTCCGGGTCTTCCATATTGGCGAAGGCGACCGGCTTCTTGAGCGTCGCCAGTGCGATGCCCGGCTTCAGAACATGTTCCGGATCCGTGTGCGGCACCGCGACATTCACCGCGTGGCCGAGCGGCAGACCGGTCGGCATCGAGGCTTCGCGGGCGAGAACCGCATCGGCAAAACTGTCCTTCACATAACCGGCAGCCTGAAGTTTTTCCGCCAGCAGTCGGATGACAGCCTCGCGGCTGTCGGTGTCGACCCCGAGGACAATCGCCTCGGGATCGATGTGGTTCATAAGGGCTTCAGCCATTCACTAACCTATTAGCCTTCCTGTGCAGTGTCGTCTTCCGCACCAGCAGCCCGTTCCCAGGCCTGCGTGTTGCGGCGGTAGAGCCAGAAGCACGCCGCGATGAGCGCGGCAAGCAGACCCAGCCCGGCAACGCCGAGATCGCGGATCGCTGCGATGACCACGTAGGAGATCCACAGGAAGCCGTCGACCACCGAGGTGATCTGAACCGCGTTCTCGGGCATCTCGAAGCCGGAATCGATTGCAGCGCTGGTGAACAGCGGCGCAAGCGCGTTGGCCACGTAGAAACCGACGGCCAGCGTGACCGTGCCGACGATGACCATGCGGAACACATTGCCGCGCATGAGCGGCGCCGCCATCGCGACGAGGAACGGAATGACCGCAAGGTCGGCGAACAGGATCACGCGGTTGCCCGGCAGGATCACCGAAAGGGCGATGGCGATGGGCACCAGGATGAGCGACGACGAGATCGCGGCCGGGTGGCCGATGAGGATCGCCGAATCGAGACCGACCAGCAGTTCGCGGTCGCCCGTGCGCTTGCGCACGAATTCCTGTGCGGCTTCCGAAACCGGCAGCAGGCCCTCCATCAGGATCTTCACCATGCGCGGCAGAAGCAGCATCACGGCGGCGAGCGTCATGCCCGTCTGCAGAACCTTGGAGAGAACCGTGCCGAAATCGCCGGCATTGTAATAACCGATGGCGCCGAGCACGAGGCCGATGACCAGACCCAGAACGACCGGCTCGCCGAACACGCCGAAGCGCCGCTCGATGGTTTCGGTCGAGATGTTGATCTTGTTGACGCCCGGGATGCGCTCGATGATCCAGTTCACGACGATGGCGATCGGCAGGATCTGCGCGGATGCCAGATGCGGCACCGAAACGCCGGGAATGCCGTAGAATTTCTGCACCGCACGCGCCGACCAGTCGGCGAAGAGCAGCGACAGGGCGGCCATCAGCGCGGTGATGACGAGGCCGTAGCCGAGGCTGCCCGTGGCGGCGACGGCGAGCGAACCGATGAACGCGAAGTGCCAGAAATTCCAGACGTCGACATTCAGCGTGCGGGTCATGCGCGTGAGAAGCAGCACGATGTTGACGGCGATGCCGATGGGAATGACCCAGAGACCGACCGACGAACCAAACGCGATTGCGGCAGCCGAAGGCCAGCCCACATCAACGATATCGCGCTGGATACCCGTGTTGGTGACGATGGCCTGCGCAACATCCCCGATGGAGCCCAGCATGAGGCCGAGCACGAGATTGATGCCGATGAAAGCCACGCCGATGGTGACGGCAGCGCGAAACGCCTTGCCGACCTTGGCCCCCAGAACAACGGCGATGACAAAGATGACGATGGGCAACAGAACCGTTGCGCCGAGTGTGTCCACAGCCGTTTTGAGGCCGCTCAGAAATGCGTCCATTTTCCTCCCCCTGAAACACTGCTCATAACCATTCCCGGAAAGAACATTTGTTTATCTAAATAGACGTAAGTTTATGACTTGACCTCAGCCGGCTGTCAATCGGGGATTCCCGGCCCCAAAATGCGTTTTTCCGGAAAAAATGCACCCTGTGATTTCCGCATAAGCTGCACTCCGTCGCATATTTCAATCACAAGATGAATACACGGAATGGACGGGGCGATGCAGCTCTTTCAGCATGAAATACCCTTTCTGACCTCCCACGCGGCAACGCCCGCGCCACCTCCGTAAATCAGCCTTGAGAATTCACTTCGCACCGCGTGCGAAGTGTGCCGCCAAAGCCGGCCCTCCCGCCCCCCGGGCCGGCCTCTCCCAAAGTCTTGCCTCACTTCCTGGAAGTGTCGGCGAGGCTTTGGGACCCAATTTCTCAAAAGCGCAACCGCCTCGTACGGCTGCCTGATCCAGGGGTCCGAAAGTGCCCGCAAAACCGCTAACCGACCACCATTCCATTGAAGTGCTTCTCGATGAGATGGCGCAACAGGGCCACTCCAGTGCGGAAGTGGATATTCTGATGGTGCGGCAGGGACCGGTTGACCTCGACCTTCTCCAGGATTGCAAACGCAATCACCCCTTTTTCGGACCGAAGCTCGTCATGAAAGAGCGCATCAAGCGTCTCCGGCTGAAACTTCAGGGCTAGGGTCAGGACCCTGGCGCACTCTCCTGCCTTGCCGGCACGAATGCGGGCATCGCGCCGAAGGATCACGCTCCTTCCGGTGCGTTCTTTGCGTTCGAGAGGCTCGCTTTTGCTGAACAGTCTCACGCCACTCCGCAGGAGCCAGTGAAAAGAAAAGGACGCCATAGAAAGCGGCCGTGCCTCTCTGCAAGTCCGCAAGAGAGACGCGGCCTGATCTTGCTCCGCCTATTCTTCCGGGCTGCGCGCGGCGACCCTCGCCCCTGCCTGATAATGGGCGAGCACACCTTCATACCCAAACAGGGATGCCGCGACCCGCGACGCGATGGCGTCGGCCAGATCTCCCTTCGCGTCGGGAACCAGCATTTCTTCCATCCGGGCGGAAACCTGCACTTCACGCGAGTCCGAATCCAGCAGGTGCCAGTAGATCCGAACTTCACCGGACTCGACCTGCACACTGGTCAGCAGCTCATAAACATTGCTGCCTGCTCCATATGTCTCGCGAACGCGGGCGCTTACCGCATCGAGCTTTTCCTCCGGACGCACCCCGACCGAGCGAATTCCCTCCTCCCGGCCGACCTTCAGCCACAGCGCGTCGTTCAGCATGTTCGCGAGTTGGGTGGCGTCCGCACTGGAAGGATTTGCACGAGCGCTGTCGAGCAACAGGACAGCGCCGCCACCTCCGGATTTGCCCGGCTGCCCGAGCCAGACCGGTGCATATGTCGACACGGCTAGAGCCGCTGCGGCAAGCAGTGCTGCACCGGCGACCAGAGAGGGGCCTTTGTTGAAGCCCCGGGACAGATTGCTCATGAAGGCGGATGTCGATGAGCGCTTGTCGAATGTTGGAACATAGGCGCCGAGCGGAATGGCAATCTGGACGACATCGCCCTGCCCGGCCTCGGCATAATACTCCCTGAGCGACTTGCGCAATTGCCCCGCGGCAATGCGGACGATGGGATCGACGGTTGCATCGAAATTGGCGTCGCGCCCGAACACATCAACTGCAATGGTGAAAGCCTTGATCCTGTCGGCGCGCCCTGCCACCGTTTCCTCGACCACGAAACGCAGAAACCGCTTGTTGCGGTCGGACGCTCGAAACTCCGGATTCTCAAGAAGGCGCTCCAGGGCGAGAAGGCGCTCGTCATTCGCCTGCTTTTCGCTCGAGGCCTCCCTGGTCAGCGCCACCTCTTTTCCTGTCGCCCGAGCCCCAGCTTCATTGGTATTTTTTTTCTGCAGCATCATCTCTCGCTTTTCGCAAGTTTCGAGAGCAATTGCGGCGCCGGCGTCTAAGCCAGGCACCATCCTCTCCTGTCATTGTTTCAACCGTCGCGACAAACAGGCAGCAGGGCTGCCCGGCGTAAACGGTGCGTAACGATATCGGCGTGCTGCGTGCCACAAAGTTGGCATGACTGTTCGAGTTGCCGTGGCAGGCATGGCAATTCATGCGCTGGCCAGCAGTGTTACGCATTGGAAAACGCACTACGCATTCGACGCCTGCCACCGTGAGAGTCTTCGGGACTCTCCCAATGGCCTGCCCGGATCATGAACACCTCGAATTAAGCCCCGGAGACTGGACCGAACTCCGACACGCAAAGCTGTGCGGTAACAAAACACCGCCATGGCTCGCCCGTCGCCGATGATTCTCAAAATCCGCACCGCGCGGCTTATGAACAAGTAAGCCACCACACGCGAACGCTACGCCGTAAGGCAGCGTGCGCTTACGGTGTTCCTGTGGAAACCGTTAGGTATACTGCATTTATGGATTTGATGATGACTGGTGCTGCCGGAGAGATTCGAACTCTCGACCTCTCCCTTACCAAGGGAGTGCTCTACCCCTGAGCTACGGCAGCATGCCATAAGGCGGAAACGCCGGGGTGACGGATGATGCGTCTGCGTTTCGCTCACCACGAACAGAACTGCGTCTGTCTCTGTGATGCGGCGGACTTCTGCCACAATGAAAAGCATTGCGCAAGCGCACATTCGCATTCAATTGCACAGTTTGATAGAAGCTTGTGAAATTTGCCGCCAAAGCCGGCCCAAACGGCGCTCTCTGCGCGCCCTGAGAAAGCCATAGAAAGGCGGTTTCAACTGACATGGAGCCTCATGTGAGCAAAGCCGATAAACAGAATCCGCCCGCCGTCGGCAGCAAGGGCGATGAAGAACGCAAGAATCGCCTCGCAGCGCAATTGCGCGCCAACCTCGCCCGCCGCAAGGCCCAGGCGCGCTCGCGCCGTCAGGGCGAGGCAGACCAACGCCCCGAGGGCCTGCAATCGAGCCCGGCGGAATCGGAAGAATAACGGCGTTTCACGACGCATTCCCCGCCTTGCGCAGCGCGCGGCCATGTTTTAGGACCAATTTAAACGAATACGTCTTGCGGCAAACGCTTCGCGGCGTCGCATGCTCCAATTCCGCCGCGATCAAGCATTCCTTTACGATACCGCAAGGCAATCGGCGTATTCAGGCAAGTCGGGGCTGGCAGATCGCTGCCGGCAAATCGGGGACAGCCCACGATCAGACCATGTCGGAACAAGCGCCCGGAAAGTGAGAACGGATGGACCGCATACGCATAACCGGTGGTAACGAGCTGAATGGCACGTTGCCGATTTCGGGCGCCAAGAACGCAGCGCTGCCGCTGATGATCGCGTCGCTTTTGACAGACGACACGCTCACGCTGGACAATGTTCCGCATCTGGCCGACGTCGAAAGCCTGATCCGCATTCTCGGCAATCACGGTGTCGACTATTCGGTGAACGGTCGCCGCGAGAACCAGCAAAAGGGCTATTCGCGCACCATTCATTTCACCGCCCGCAGCATCGTTGACACCACGGCTCCCTACGAGCTCGTCTCGAAGATGCGCGCGAGCTTCTGGGTGATCGGACCGCTTCTGGCGCGCATGGGCGTGGCCCGCGTCTCGCTGCCCGGCGGCTGCGCCATCGGCACCCGCCCTGTTGACCTCTTCATCGACGGACTGCGCGCTCTGGGCGCGGAGATCGAGATCGAGCAGGGTTACGTGAACGCGAAGGCCAAGAACGGCCTCATCGGCAACCGCTATGTGTTTCCAAAGATTTCGGTCGGCGCAACGCATGTGCTGATGATGGCCGCAGCACTCGCCAAGGGCGAGACGGTGCTGGAGAATTCCGCGCGCGAGCCAGAAATCGTCAATCTGGCCGACTGCCTCAACGCCATGGGCGCGAAGATTTCTGGCGCCGGCACGGACACCATCACCATTGAAGGCGTGACCAGCCTTTCGGGTGCGCGCCATCGCGTGATCCCCGACCGCATCGAGACCGGCACCTACGCCATGGCCGTTGCCATGACTGGCGGCGACGTGATGCTCGAGGGCGCGCAGGCAGACCTTCTGGAAGCCGTGCTCGACACGCTGGAACAGACCGGCGCAGAGATCACCCGCACCAACAGCGGCATCCGCGTGCGCCGCAATGGCGCCGGCATCAACCCGGTCGACATCACCACACAGCCCTTTCCCGGCTTCCCCACCGATCTGCAGGCGCAGTTCATGGGCCTGATGACCATGGCCAAGGGGCGCTCGCACATCACCGAGACGATTTTCGAAAACCGCTTCATGCACGTGCAGGAGCTGGCGCGCCTGGGCGCGAATATCTCGCTTTCGGGCCAGACCGCGGTAGTGGACGGCGTTTCGGAGCTGCGCGGGGCGCCGGTGATGGCCACCGATCTGCGCGCTTCGGTATCGCTGGTCATCGCTGCCCTTGCGGCACAGGGCCAGACAGAGGTAAACCGCGTCTATCATCTGGATCGCGGCTTTGAGCGGCTGGAAGAAAAACTCTCCGCCTGTGGCGCAGTGATCGAGCGTATTTCAAGCTGAACCTGAGTGGCGCGTTAACATGGATTTTCTCAAGCTCGTAGCGCTCGACGATGTCGATCTCGGCATACTTTCGGCGCACCTGCAGGACGCGGTCGTCAAGGTTGGCGATCTTGCATTCGAGCCGTCGAACCGGCGCTTTGCAGCGGCCTTCAACCGCTTTGTCTGGGAAAACGAGACCAAGCGCAGCTTCCTGAGACAGTCCCCGCATGAGCGCCGCCGCAGCGTTCTTCACTTCGACCGGGTCCAGTCCGTGCGCACGGCAGGGATCGACCGCAACAGGCCGAACGACGTTCTCTCGCTTCTGGCGATCAACTTCGTCCCCACGCAGGAACCGTCGGGGGTGGTCGAACTGATCTTCTCCGGCGATGCCGCGCTGCGCCTTGATGTCGAGTGTATCGAGGCGCGGCTCACCGATCTCGGCGCGGCGTGGGAAACGCCAAGCCGACCAAGCCACGACGTCTGACATGGCTTGTCCGGACTCCGACACGGCACGTCTGATCGATGTCGAACTCGATGAGTCCGTTGGCCGCGGGACGCCCGATGTCGAGCATGAACGGGCGGTCGCGATCTTCGACCTGGTCGAGGAAAACTGCTTCCGGCCCGTCGGCGACAAGAAGGACGGCCCCTACAAGCTGAAACTCTCTCTTGTCGATTCCCGCCTGGTCTTCGCGATCTCCCGTGAAAATGACGAGGCCGTGGTGACCCATATTCTGTCGCTCACCCCCTTCCGGCGCATCGTGAAAGACTATTTCATGATCTGCGAAAGCTATTACGATGCCATTCGCAGCGCCACGCCCAGCCAGATCGAGGCTATCGACATGGGCCGGCGCGGTCTGCACAATGAGGGATCGCAAACCCTGATGGATCGCCTGAAAGACAAGATCGAGGTCGACTTCGACACCGCCCGGCGGCTCTTCACCCTGGTTTGCGTGCTGCATTGGCGGGGCTGAGGCGCGTCATGTGCACCTGCCACGGCAGGGTGCAGTCATGAGCCCCGGCGTCGCGGAGAAACAGCGTGCGCCGCAATCGGTGTTGTTTCTGTGCGGCATGAACGCCATTCGCTCTCCCATGGCCGAGGCGCTGGCGCGGCAAAGCCTGCCAGCCGGCGTGTTTCTGGCGTCTGCCGGCCTTCGCGCCGGCGAGCGCGACCCCTTTGTCGATGCTGTGCTGGACGAGAAGGGCCTTTCGCTGGGCACGCGCCAGCCGCAGTCCATCGAAGAGCTGGCGGACACCAATTTCGATCTGATCATCACCCTGTCGCCCGAGGCGCATCACCGCGCTCTCGACATGACGCGAACCATCGCGGCTGACGTGGAATACTGGCCGACGATGGACCCCACCGTGGTCAGCGGCACACGCGACCAGATCGTCGCCGCCTACCGCGATGTGCGCGACCGTCTGGCCGCATCCATCGCCCAGCGCTTCGAAACGTGAAACAATTCCGACACAAATTCACGTTTGCCGGGGTTTGGCTTGTTCACAAAGGGTGATGAATGGGCTAGGTTCCGCGCCAAATTCCGGTCGTCGGCCGGAAATATCCTAAAAGAGCCGAAGGTAACGGATGCCAAAGGAAGAAGTCCTGGAGTTTCCAGGCGTGGTCACAGAACTGCTGCCCAACGCAATGTTTCGCGTGAAGCTGGAAAATGAACACGAGATCATCGCCCACACCGCTGGACGCATGCGCAAGAACCGCATCCGCGTTCTGACAGGTGACAAGGTGCTCGTCGAGATGACGCCCTACGACCTGACCAAGGGCCGCATCACCTACCGCTTCAAGTAAGCCGTCTGACGCGGTCGGTGACATTGCAATGAGCGCACTGCAGAAACTCGTGCTGGCCTCTGGCTCGCCCCGCCGCGTCGAACTCCTGCAGCAGGCAGGCATCGAGCCGGACCGCCTTGCGCCTGCCGATATCGACGAAACGCCGCTAAAGAGCGAACATCCCCGCTCGCTTGCCCGCCGTCTGGCGCTTGGCAAGGCGGAGAAGGCGCATGAGCGCCTGACGCAGGATGGCGAGGCGGAAGGTCATTACCTGCTGGCCGCAGACACGGTCGTGTCGGTTGGCCGCCGGATCCTGCCCAAGGCCGAAATGGTGGACGAGGCATCCAACTGCCTGCAGCTGCTCTCGGGCCGCGCCCACCGGGTCTACACCGGGCTTTGCCTCATCACGCCTTCGGGAAAGGTGCGCCAGCGCATCGTCGAGACGCGCGTACGCTTCAAGCGCCTGTCGCATGAGGAACTGGAAAGCTATCTCGCTTCGGGCGAGTGGCGCGGCAAGGCCGGCGGCTACGCCATTCAGGGGCTCGCAGGCACGTTTGTCGTCAAACTGGTCGGCTCCTACACCAATGTGGTCGGCCTGCCCCTCTATGAAACGGTCAACCTTCTGGTCGCCGAGGGCTACAAGGTACACTTCAACTGGCTGTCCGGACTGGGAGCGCGCTGAGATGGATCAGGACCAGAAAGAAAAGGTCACGCCGCTGCGCCCCAAGCGTCCCTGCCCGGAATGCGGCAAGGAATCGCTGCGCGCGCACTATCCCTTCTGCTCCAAGCGTTGCAAGAACGTCGACCTCAATCGCTGGCTGTCGGGCAGCTATGTCCTTCCGGGTCGCCCGCTCGATCAGGACGACGACGACACCGCCTGAAGTCTCCACGCATAAAAAAGCCCGGTCCAGAGGACCGGGCAAGTGGCAGGCTGCCGGGGGGAACCGGCATGCGGGAGTCAGGCCTGCTTGGGATCAGAAAAACGCTCGAAACTCACGATTTGTGTCCGGCTGCGCCATGAATGGCCGCCATGCGCGCCCGCTCGTGAGCGACGGTCTGTAACTGTCGCGTCATCTGGGCGCGTGGCACACTGAGCGCGGCGGTATCAACATCACAACGCGTCAGCCCGATATCGGCAAGCTGCCAGTCGGACATTTCCGAGAGCTGACGCGCGGCGCGGCGCGCGCTCAAGAGGCCCGTGAATTTGGCGCATAGCGACACCGTGAGCGCACGCACCACGCCAGCCGGCTGCGGGACAGCGGTTACGGCGAGAGCATCGGTGTGTGCGCGTGGCATCGAACAAATCCTTCATATCGGCGGTGACACTGGGAAACGGCTTGCCCTGACAGGGTTTGGCCAGGGGGTTGGCCAGGGGGGTGAGAAGGGACGGGCAGGCCATTTCCGAAGACAGCGCGATAGTGTCAAAGGCTTATTGATTAGTCGAACGAATGTTTCTAATCTTTATCATCAGCTTCAATGATGGATTGATCCATGGCCGCCCCACTCGACCTCGACCAGCTCGCAACCTTCATCGCGATTGCCGATACGGGAAGTTTTACGCGGGCCGCCGAAGAGGTGCACCGCACCCAGTCTGCCGTGTCCATGCAGATGCGCCGGCTGGAAGAGCGGATCGGCAAGACGCTGTTTCAGAAGGACGGCAGAACCAATCGTCTGACGGAGGATGGCGAGCGCCTCCTGGCCTATGCGCGCCGCATGCTGCGGCTGAACCGCGAGACGCTGGCCGCTTTTGATGACGCCAGCCTGGAAGGCCATATCCGCATCGGCACACCCGATGATTACGCCGACCGCTTCCTGCCGGAGATCATGGCGCGTTTTTCGCGTTCCAACCCGCGTGTCGAGCTCTCGGTCGCCTGCGAACCGACATCCAATCTGGTCGAGCACATCCGCAAGGGAACGCTTGATCTGGCGCTTGTCACGCATGATGATTCCAGAGGCGGATCGGAGCCGGTGCGCCGCGAACCGATCCTGTGGGTCAGCTCGGCCAATCACACGGTCCATGAACGCGAGGTTCTGCCCATGGCGTTTGGGCGGCCGAACTGCCTGTGGCGGCGCACGGCCTGCGCAGCCCTCGAAGAGGAGGGCCGCGACTATCGCGTCCTCTTCACCAGCTTCTCGGCCACCGTCATCGCCACGGCGGTTCTGTCGGGGCTCGCCATCTCGGTTCTGCCCGAATGCGCCCTGCGCCCCGGCATGCGCGTTCTGGGAGAGGCCGATGGCTTCAAGGCGCTGCCCGACTGCCATATCGGTCTGATGCGCGGCCACACCGGGCAGGCCGAGATCATCGACGCGCTGGCGCGCCACATCTCCGAGAGCCTGGACAATCTCTCTGTCCCCGCCTTTCTGGAAGAAAACGGCAGCTATGATTTCAACGCTGCGTTCCTGAATTCGCGCAACAAACGCCTGCGCCCCGGCCATTTGCTGAATGGCTGGTGAGGCGGGCGACGGGGCACGGCAGATGGCGCGGGCTTGACCCCGTGGACCCGGAACGTCTCAATCGGAAATTATGGAAAAGATACGCCCAGCCGATTCGCAGAGCAATGTTGCGGAATTCTCCGTCAGTGAGATTTCGGGTGCGCTGAAGCGCACCGTGGAAGACAGGTTCGGGCATGTGCGCGTGCGCGGCGAGGTGTCCGGCTATCGCGGGCCCCATTCATCCGGCCACGCCTATTTCGCACTCAAGGACGACCGCTCCCGGCTTGAAGCCGTGATCTGGCGCGGCGTCTTCTCCAAGCTCAAATTCCTGCCGCAGGAAGGGCTTGAGATCATCGTCACCGGCAAGCTCACCACCTATCCGGGCTCGTCGAAATACCAGATCGTCATCGAAAGCGTGGAGCCGGCCGGCGCCGGGGCGCTGATGGCGCTTCTGGAAGAACGCAAGAAGAAGCTCGCCGCAGAAGGGCTCTTCGAGGACAGCCGCAAGAAGCCCATCCCCTTCATGCCGCGTGTCATCGGCGTCGTCACGTCCCCCACGGGCGCGGTGATCCGCGACATCATCCACCGCATCTCCGACCGGTTTCCGGTTCATGTGCTCGTCTGGCCCGTTCGTGTGCAGGGCGAGACCACGGGCGATGAAGTGTCCAACGCCGTGGCCGGCTTCAACGCCCTGCCCGAAGGCGGACCACTGCCGCGCCCCGACCTCGTGATCGTTGCGCGCGGCGGCGGCAGTCTGGAAGACCTGTGGGGCTTCAACGACGAAGCCGTGGTGCGTGCTGTCGCGGCCTCGGACATTCCGGTCATCTCCGCCGTCGGCCATGAAACCGACTGGACGCTGATCGATCTCGTGGCGGACCGCCGCGCGCCCACACCGACGGGCGCCGCCGAGATGGCCGTGCCGGTGAAGGCCGATCTGGAAGCCTCCGTTGCCCGGCTTTCCGCGAGGCTGAAAGGCGCGGTCTCACGGGAAGGCGACCGCAAGCGGCAGGCGCTGCAGGCGCTGTCACGCGCCCTGCCCTCGCCCGACCAGCTTCTGGCCCTGCCGCGCCGCCGCTTCGATGAGGCCGCTGGCCGGCTCGGCCGCGCGCTCACCGCCGCGACGCAGCGCAAGCGACTGACCTTCAATGGCGTGCGGCTGTCACCAGCCACGCTGGAGCGCCGTCTGAGCGAGGTGCGACGACGCACCGCAGCCTCCGGCGAACGTCTGCCAGGCGTCTTCCTCGCCCTTGTGCGCGCCCAGCGCACGCGCTTCGACCGCGATGCCGCGCGCGTCTCCCCGACGGCGCTCCGGCAGCGCATCGTGCATTGGCGCGACCGCCTTGCACAGGCCGAACGCCGGGCCGACACACAGGTCGCCATGCAGCTCAAACAGGGTCACGCAAGCGCCGATCAGGCCATGCGTCTGGCGAAGTCCCTGTCGCACGAAGGCGTTCTGGAGCGCGGGTTTGCGCTGGTTCGCGGGCCTGACGACCTTCCCATCAAGCGGGCGCGCAACATCCAGCCCGGCCTTGAGCTCCAGATACAGTTTGCCGACGGGACCACCCGCGCGGTTGCCGCCAGCGACGGCCGCAAGGTCGCAGCCAGCCCGAAGAAACCCAAACCCTCGGACAAAGGTCCGAAGGATCAGGGGAGCCTCTTCTAGTTCGCCCTGCGTTCATTCGGACGCACGGGGAATGCTCCGGTGCGCGGTTGAAAAATCGGTGACGGGTGCTTCTGGCACACCACCTCTTTTACCGCATTGAAACCTTGTCTACCTAGCGTCCCGAGAGAGCAAGGATAATGCAATGAGTACAGCGCTTCTGATTTCCGGCGTCTTGCAGAATTTGGGTATCGCCGCAATTGCCGCGCTGTTTTACGACATCGTTCTGCGTCGCAGCCCCAATGACGCAACGCGCCACGCATTGATCGCCGTGGTGTTTGCCGCCGGTGCGGTGGGCTCCATGTCGCTGCCGGTTCAGGTGGCGCCCGGCCTCATCTTCGATCTGCGCAACTCCTTCGTAATTCTCGCCATGAGCTTCGGCGGCTGGCTCACGCTCGGTCTCACCACCGTTGCAGCCATCGCTTTCCGCCTGTGGATCGGCGGGGCGGGTGCGATCGCCGGCGCGATCGGCATTCTGGTTTGCGCAGGCGCAGGCCTTGCCTTCGCCATGCTCTTCAAGCGCGAGCGCATCAGCCTTCCGACATTCGGCCTTCTCGGCGCGGTCTCCGGCCTGTCGCTGCTCTCCATGTTCGTTCTGCCATACGAGACGGCAATCGCGCTTCTCTCCAATGTCGGCCCGGTCATGCTGCTCATGAACGTGCTCGGCACCATGCTCGTCGGCGGCATTGTCGAGCGCCAGCGCCAGCAATATGAGCGCGAGAACACGCTGACGCGCGAAGCATCCACCGACGCACTGACCCGCCTCGCCAACCGGCGCGTGTTCGACATGCGCGGCCCCAACATCATGGATTCCGCCATGCGACGGGGCGAGGCCTGCACATTGATGCTGATCGACATCGATCACTTCAAGCAGATCAACGATGTCCACGGCCATGATGTGGGCGACAAAGTGCTCAAGCATCTGGCCGCGCTGGTGCGCGCCAATGTGCGCCAGAGCGACCTTGTGGCGCGTTTCGGCGGCGAAGAGATTGCGCTCGTCCTGCCGATGCATGACGCCAATCGCGGTTTCAACCTCGGTGAGCGCCTGCGCAAGGCCGTCGAAGCCACGCCCTATCTGCACGAGGACGGCGCGGAAATCCGGATCAGCGTGAGCATTGGCGTCTACGCCAACAATGGCGAAGATGCTGCCGAGCCCTTTTCAGCCGCATTCAAGCGCGCCGACATGGCGCTCTACCGGGCAAAATCTGCCGGCCGCAACCGCGTCGAAATCGCCATCGCGGCATAGGACCGGAGCCGCTTCACTTCTGACGCGGATTGCGCCAGCGTTGCAGGAGTTCGGCCTCAATGCCCTTGAAGCCGAAATAGAAGAGCACGATCAAAAACCCTTTCGCGAGAATGGAAAGGAACTGCAGGAGACCGCCATCGGCGATCCCCATCAGGCCGTGCCTGAGCAGAAAATCCAGATTGGCCATAGCCACATTGATGAGCTGAAACGACAGAAATGCCGTCAGAAACGCGCACAGCGCCATGACCATGAACAGAAACAGCCAGTGATAGCGTGACAGTCGAAACAGATCTCTCACTCGACTTCCCCGAGCGCCCGAAACCATGCTCCAAGGATAGGCCGCCGGGCCCGATGCGCAAGCCTGCCCGGTTAACGGCGCTCATGCAAAAGGGCGGCGAACAGAAGCTCACCGCCCTTTGCCATTTCATTGGTGTGTCCGCTCAGGCCGTTTTCACGTCCGAGGGATAGCCGGCCGCGTCGAGCGCCTGAATGACGGCGGCATCGGCGCTCTGGCTGTCGATCTGAACCGTCTTCGTTTCCAGGTCGACATTGACCGCTGCATTCGAATCCACGCTCTTGACCGCTTCGGTCACCGCTTTTGCGCAATGCCCGCACGTCATGTCAGGCACATTCAACGTCACCATTTGCTGCTCCTTCAGGTGAAGATCGTCTCGATTCGATGAAGCTAATCCTTCCAGTAACCGGAAGGTCAATCGCCTTTCGCCCTCACGCTTGACCTTCCACCAGATGGAACCTCTACCCTGCAAAGGCCGATACAGGAGAAGACATCATGATGAACGACTTCATGGGCACGGGAATGATGGGGTTCGGCGGTCTCTGGATGCTGCTGATTGGTGTTCTGGTCATTCTGGCGATCGCCGCGCTGGTCAAGTATCTGATGAAGTAGTGCGCGCGGCGTCACCTGAAGCACCGCGCTCAGCTCACGGTAAACTGCCCCATCATGCCGGCGTCCTCGTGTTCGAGAATGTGGCAGTGATACATGAAGGGCGTGTCCCTGCTCGCCGGGTGATCGAACCGCACCAGCAGCTCTGTTTCGCCATCGACAAGAACCGTGTCTTTCCAGCCCTGGTCTTCCGGCCCCGGTTCGCGTCCGTTGACGCTGACCACCTGAAACGACACGCCATGGACGTGAAACGGGTGCGTGAGCATGTTCGTGGTCACGATCCAGCGTTCCGTCGTCCCGCGTTCCACTTCCTCATTGATCACCCCCATCTCGAAGGGGCGGCCATTGATGGAGAAGCCCCCCATCATTCCACTGCCCCCCATGCCTCTGCCGCCCATGCCACCCCCCATGCCGCCGCCCATACCCATATCGAGCGAGAAGCGGCGCGTTGCGGCAGTTTTTGCCGGGTCATGATCCGGACGGATGCCGCCGAGATTGTCTGGCAGACGCTTGATCGAGCCTTCAAGACGCTCATCGACAGTGAACGGAAGAACCGGGAACTGCCGCAGCCCCGTGACCCTGTCCACCATGCCAAGCGCGCGTCCCATCATGCCGCCCATGCCTGAATTGGGATCGCCATCGCTCGCAAGCGTCATCGCCCGACCGTCGGAGAAATCGACAAGGATCTCGGCCCGTTCGCCCGGCGACAGGCGCAGTGTCTCCAAAGCCGCGGGTACCGGCAGATAGCCGCCATCCGTCGCAACCAGATGCATGGGCCGCCCGTCATCACAGAAGAGCGAATAGATCCGCGCATTCGACGCATTGATCAGCCGCAGGCGGACGATGGATTTCGGCACCACGGCCACCGGATCGAGCTGCCCGTTGATGAGCATCGTGTCGCCTGTCATGCCATGCATGATGTCCATCATGGAGCTTGCATAGGCGAGTTCGCCATCCTGCGTGAAGCGCCGGTCCTGCAAAAGGAGCGTCAGATCATCGACTCCATAGGTGGACGGCAGGCCGCGCTCGTCATCCAGACCATCGGTGACGTGGATTGCGCCGGCAAGCCCGGCATAGACATCACGCGCCGTGCGGCCATGGATATGGGTGTGGAAGAACGCGGTGCAGGGCGACTGGTCGATCTCCATGTCGGGAACCCACTCGCCACCGGGCTCCACGGGCAGATGCGGGCCGCCATCATGCTCTCCGGGCACAAGAAGGCCATGCCAGTGCGCACTGACGGGGATCGGTAGCGTGTTGCCCACCCTGGCCTCCAGCGGCCCCTTCTTCATGCGCACGACGGGTCCGAGATAGGACTGGTTGAAGCCGATGGTCTGGGCGCTCAGCCCGCCGCCGAAATCCGTCTGCCCGGTCTGCGCCACCACCTCGAAACGACCGGTCTCAGTCGTGTCGATCAGCGTCGGCATGCGCAGCGGCGCGCGGTCTGCGGCAAGGGCTGCGGCGGGTGGCAATGAGGGTCGCAGCACGATGCCGGCAGCGCCTATCGCAGCCAGCGCGGTTGCACCTGTGAGAAAGTGACGTCGTTTCATCGTGTTCGCTCCTGCGCGGAACGCGCGTTCAGTTCGTCGTGGCCCTCGCGTATCTCATCGGGCCAGGTGCTCTTGATGTAGGACAGCACCGCAACGATCTCCTCATCCGACAGAATGCCATCATAGACCGGCATTGCCGAAACGTAATCGTCGAGATTGGCTGCCGCAGCCACACCGTGTTTCGTTATCGCGAAAAGCAGCGTGTCATTGTGGTGCCAGGTGTGCCCGGTTTCGTCATGGGGTGGCGCGGGCATGGAGCCATCCGGCATGGGCGTGTGCCAGTCCGCGGTCTCGCCTTCAAGGTCTGCGCCGTGACACGAGGCGCAATTGGCCGCGTAGATTTCCCTGCCGCGTGCAACGAGCTGCCGGTCATCGGGCTTCAGGAGTGCGGCGTCATCCGCCGCCCCTTCCACCAGCACCAGCCAGAGCGCCGCCGATAGAGCGACCGCGAAAGCGACGCCCAGAACGACTAAGACCGAGCCTGCACGCATGCCTGCCTCGCCTGAACGGGAAAACCGGAGCCGCCGCCATCATACGGTGCCTGCGAAGACAGGACCGTCACGGCGACGGTCATGCCTGCTGCCGGAGCGCAATGCGCCCCGGCCCGAATGCCCGGCAAGGTCATTTCTTGCCGGTTTCGAGGAAGACGCCCGGCTGGGTGTCGGCATATCCGTCGAATGTGTAGACCGTGTATTCGGCCTCAGGGTCGTATCCCATGCCAAGCGAGCCCATCGGCATGCCCGGAACGGCGATGCCCTTCACATCCGGCTTCTCGGACACGAGCTTTTCCACCGCCTCGATCGGCACGTGACCTTCGAGCACATATTTGCGCTCGTCGCCGATCACCGCCGTGTGACAGGCCCCCATGGCGTCAGGCACACCAGCCTGTTTCTTGACGTTGGAGAGGTCTTCAAGGTCGGTCACCTTCATCGTGTAGCCGGCCTCTTCCATGGCCTCGACCCACACTTCACAGCAGCCGCACCACGGCGTCTTGTAGACGGTGATGGTCTTGTCGCTCTCTGCCGGGGCGGCATGGGCCGCGCCAAGGAGCGTTGAAAGGGCAAGTGCGGCGGCAGGCATCTGCTTCAGGATGGCGTTCTTCATTGTGGTTCTCTTTCGAATGATCTCGGGGGAGAGCCGCGACAGGAACTGAAATCGTCCAGGGGGCCAGAATGCGCGCCACCGGGGCCGCTCTTGCGCGACCGGGTTCAGGTGGCGGGCTCATGCCCGAAGGCAGCGCCAAGGCGCACACCTTTCTGGAGACCGATATCCTCTCTCGACTGATTGAAATGCGCCGGATACCGGCGCTGAAAGCGATCAGGCGAGGATGGGCGGTCGAAAGAGACGTAAGGGGACGGGCTGATGAAGCGTCACGGTCGGCATGCTGGCAAGCGGAGAAACCGTGGCATGGAACTGCTGCACCTGGAAAGGCGCGATGTAATGGCAATCCATTGCGCAATTCATCTCGAAGGGCATCGCGCCATCGCTGGCCGGCCCGCAGCAATCCATCATCGAAGAATCAGCGGGATGCGCGGCCGTTTCCGTGGCGGCGACCGAATCAGCCGCAAACGCCGTCTGCATTGCAGGAAGCGCGCCCGCAAAGGCGAAAACGATCAGAAGCAGGACGGCCAGAAACCTTCTCATGAAGCGTTATGTATCGCGCCATGGCCGGGAAATCCATAAAAACCGGGCGCCTGCGACACCGAAACCGGGTCTGGAGGCGTTCAATGTTGCGCCCGACGCGCGCAACACCGCTATCCGCAAAAGCGGAATGCGTGGTTTCGGGCAATGCTGTGAAATGAAGAGAAATGGTACGGTTGGGTGGATTCGAACCACCGACCTCAGGAGCCACAATCCTGCGCTCTAACCAACTGAGCTACAACCGCACACGTGACCGGTGACCGGCGTTCGCGTCAATACGGGCAATTGATCGCTTTTTCAAGCCAAAAGAACAAAAGAAAAAAAGACCGGGGGGAGGATCCCGGTCTTTTTTCACAAGAGACCGAAGGGAGGAGGTTTCGGTCCCACTCGGCAGCAAGCGGGAGGAGGTGCTTTCTGCCGGACTACTCAGAGCGCTAACGCCTCAGGCGACGCGCAGTTCCTTGACGGCCTTCTCGAACACGTCCTTCATGGGCTTCGCCATGGTTTCAGCAGATTTCTGCGACGTGGTCTGGAAGTCCTTCATCTGGTCGACGGCCACTTCCATGCGCTTGCGCATGAAGTTGCTCTGCATTTCGACCAGCTCGGCGAAGGAGCGTACGCCAGCCAGCGCCTCAAGATGGGCGAGATTGGCTTCCGTGCCCTCGCGCAGCGCGGCAATCGACTTGGAGGTCAGCTCGTTGCCGGCGGTCTTTGCGCTCTCGAAAGTGGCTTCGAAAGCCTTCTGGGTCTCTTCCGCGCTCGACTTCATGCGGGAATAGGCCTCTTTCGTCTGCTCGGCGCTCTTTTCGGCGAAAGCGCGGAACTGCTCGCTCGCCTGCGTCGCATCAAACGTCGGGAATTCAACGGTCCCAGTGTCCTTCTGCGTGGTCTTGGTCATATCCGCGATCCTTTGGTTCTCGTTCATGGTGGCCTCTCCTTGGATGGCGCTCACCGATAATTCATGACCGGTATATAGCATCGATCTTTGTGCATTGCAACATCTTTGCTGCACTGCAACATGCTCATCGCTATAACCGTCGCTGCAATTAACCAATCGCGGAGAATTCGCAGCATCGGGGCCTTAGAGTTTGTGGACCTCGCGGCCACATGCTTTTATTAATAAGGCGTTAACATCGTTATCGGGATGCCGCGTTCTGCGGTTGAGGATGGCAGCCCGATGCTGTTTGAAACGATGCGGTTCTCCCGGCCAGCGATTCCCGGCCGGGCGCATACAGGATAATTGTTGGCTCGTTTGAATGGCGTCTGTCTCATACTCCTTCGTTGACATTGCGGTGCTGGACCGGGTGCGTGAGCGCTTCGCAGCGGGCGATGCGCTGCTCGTCCTGTCGCGCGCGCTCGACACCGTGATCTGGGCGAACGGCCCCGGCGCGGCCCTGATCGGCTATCGCAACATCGAAGAGGCCATCGGGGCCGAGAGCAATCTTTCAGCAACGACCCGCCGGCAGATCTCCGCCACGCCCGGCTTCCCCCGCATTTCGGGAGAACGCACGGTTGGCACGCGGCTTGGCCGCGGCATGCGCGCGCCGGTCGTCAATCTGGAAGCATCCACGATTTCCCTGCCCGGCGGCGAGCAGGCCATTCTTCTGGCCCTCAAGGCCACATCCATGCGCATGCGCGACGATGCCTTCCGCGCCACGGCGGCGGTTGAGGGTTTCGATGCCGCAGACCAGTTTGCGGCGCTCGTCGATGAGAACGGCCTCGTCGCAGCCTCCTCCAGCGGCTTCCAGAAACTCGGCATCGAGCGCGAGACCCTGCGCGCGCTCGTTGACGAAGTGCGCGACGAGACGGATCGCCTGGTCAAGCGCATGGTCGAAGGCGGCGCGCGCCAACGCCCCGCCGCCATTGCCAAGCTGACCGACGAGCCGGCATGGCACCTTCTGGTCGTGGTGGACGAACAGAACGCACCGCTTCAGGAAGCGCCTGCTGCTCCGACTGTGACGACCACGCCCGACGACGCCCCCTCCCCGCTCATGGAAGAGCCGGCTGCGGATGCCCCGGCGGCGCAGACCACAGCGCATGACGATGCGCCGGAAGAAACACAGGCGACCGAAACGGAAGCCACACCTGCACCATCTGCGCCCTCTGCCGCGCAGAAAGACAACGTCGCCTCCACCATGGAGATGGTAGAACCCGAAGCGCAGGAGCCCACAAAGACGCCGCAGCGCGAGCGCCCGAAGGGAACCGTGCGTTTTGCCTGGCGCACCGATTCGGAAGGCCGCTTCACCGCCCTGTCCGATGCCTTTGCCGAGGCCATCGGGCCGGCGGCAGCCGATGTGATGGGACGACGCTTCCGCGATGTTTCCAATGCCTTTGGCCTCGATCCCGATGGCCGCATCGCGACCCTTCTGGAGCGCCGCGACACCTGGTCCGGCCGCACCGTCATGTGGCCGCTGGAAGGCACGGACCTGAAAATTCCAGTCGACCTTGCAGCCCTGCCGATCTATGGCCGCGGCCGCGTGTTCGAAGGCTTTCACGGCTTTGGCCTTGCCCGCATGGGCGATGCCGTAACCGACCCCGAGGGCATCGGGCTGGTGCTCATTCCCGGCGCGCCGCTTCCGACCCGTCCTGTGGAGAGTGCCCAAACGCCGCCTGCACCGGAAGCCGGAAGCAGCGAAACCGCGCTGCCGGAGACACCGGAAGCCGAGGAAGAGCCAGTCGTTGAAGCACCCTTTGACGCTGACTTGCACGACGCCCCTGCGGACGAGACGCAAGAGCCCGCTGATGCGGAAACCGAAGGCGAGCCGGAAGCACCCGTCAAGATCATCAATCTCTCGGAGCACCGCACCGCGCCTGCGAAGGAAAACGGACTTTCGCCGAGCGAAGCAACGGCCTTCCGCGAGATCGGCGCACGTCTGCGCGAAAACAGCGAGCAGACTTCCGATGCCGGCAAGGTCGCGGCATCTGAGACGACAGACGAAGCACCTGTTGAAGACCAGCCCGCCGCCCCCGCCGTAAAAGGCACGGTAACGGAAGACAGCGCGCCGGAAGGAGAAGCGCCGTCACACGAAGCCGAAGAGGCAGCACCCGACGATATCTCTGCAGAAACAAACGAGCCGGTAGCGGAAAGCTCCGCTGAGGACGAAACGCCGGTTGAGGACGTTCACGCGCCTGAGCCTGAACTGACGGCAGACGACGGGGCATCGTCTTCGGGCGAAGCCGCGCATCCCGAGACGACCGAAGCAGTGGAAGCAGTCGAAGGAGCCGAAGCCCGGGCGGCGGCAGAAGAAGCGGCGACGCCCGTTTCCACCGCCCCGGTTGTGCCCTCGGCCTTCTTCGAAAAAGCCGCCGATGACCGGGAAGAGACCAGCCTCCTGGCCGGTCTCCCGTTGCCGATCCTCATCCATGCCGGCGACACGCTGCACTTTGCCAATCGCGCCTTCTTCGACCTGACCGGCTATGCCGATCTGACCACGCTTGAAGAAAACGGCGGCATTGGAGCTCTCTTCCCCGAGAGCTACGAGGTTTCACACACGCCGGCAGACGCGCAGGCACTCACGCTCAAGACGGCGCAGGGCGTCGAGCACGATGTGCATGCACATCTGCAATCCGTGCCATGGCGCACGGGCAAGGCCCTTCTGCTCGCCCTGCAACCGGTGGAAGCCGAAACGACAGAGCCTGCGCTGGAAGCCGTCGCCGCACCGCTTTTGAGTGAAGCTCCGGAGGAGACCGGACAGACTGCTGAATTGCAGATGCATCTGGCCGAAATGCGCGCCATCGTCGACACGGCGACCGACGGCGTTGTCATCATCGACAATGACGGCCATGTGCGCTCCACGAACCAGCCGGCCGAAGCGCTGTTCGGCTTCGATGGTGAGGATGTGGCGGGCAAGCCCTTCACGGCCCTCTTTGCCATAGAGAGCCAGAACGCCGTGCGCGCGCATCTGGAAAGCCTTTCCGACAATGGCGTTGCGAGCGTTCTGAACGACGGGCTGGAAGTCATCGGCCGTGAAGCGCAGGGACGCTTCATCCCGCTGTTCATGACCATTGGCCGCCTGCCGCACGAAAGCGGTTTCTGCGCGGTTCTGCGCGACATCACCCAGTGGAAGCGCGCCGCCGAGGAACTGACCCAGGCGCGCGCCGAGGCCGAACGCGCCTCCTCCCAGAAGACCGAGTTTCTTGCCCGCGTCAGCCATGAGATCCGCACGCCGCTCAACGCCATCATCGGCTTTTCCGAGCTGATGATGGACGAGAAATTCGGCCCCATCGGCAATGACCGCTATCGCGACTATCTTCGGGACATCAACCGGTCCGGCAATCACGTGCTTGATCTGGTCAACGATCTGCTGGACATCTCCAAGATCGAGGCCGGCGAGCAGGAAATGCACTATGAGGCCGTCTCGCTGAACGACATTCTGGGTGAGACCGTCGCCATGATGCAGCCGCAGGCCAACCGCGAGCGCGTCATCATCCGTTCGAGCTTCGCCTCCAACCTGCCCGATGTGGTGGCCGATCCGCGCAGCGTGCGTCAGATCGCCCTGAACCTGCTCTCCAACGCGGTTCGCTACACCGCCGCCGGCGGCCAGGTGATCGTTTCCACCGCCTACAGCGCGGATGGAGCCGTCGTCATGCGGGTGCGCGACACCGGCATCGGCATGAACCCGGCGGAAGTCGAGGAAGCGCTGAAACCCTTCAAGCAAATCAACAGCTTGAAGCGCAAGCGCGGTGACGGAACCGGGCTCGGCCTGCCGCTGACCCGTGCCATGGTGGAAGCCAACCGCGCCGCCTTTGCGATCCATTCGGTTCCCGGCGAAGGCACGCTTGTCGAGGTTTCGTTTCCGCCGACGCGCGTTCTCGCCGATTAGGCCTGCCCGCCCGGAAAATTCGGAAAACATGATAACCGTAGTTTAGAATACTTCTAAACTTATGATATTGCTTGCATTTTCCTTGACGGTCGCGAAAATTTTTACGACAAGCCTCCTCGCTGGATGGTCAAACCCGGCACTTTCCATGGGACCTTGAACCCCACAGGCTAGGAGACAGAAATGCTGACCAAGAAATTACTCGCAGCCCGCGCAGGTCTCGCCGCGCTTGTTGCTACCGGATCGCTCGCCGCCACGCTTCCTGCCGCACAGGCCGAAGGCACGGTGAACATCTATTCCTACCGCCAGCCCTTCCTCATTCAGCCGCTGCTCGACGCCTTCACCGAGAAGACCGGCATCGACACCGAAGTCCTGTTCCTCAACAAGGGGCTTGAAGACCGCATCGCAGCCGAGGGTTCCAACTCCCCCGCCGACGTGATCCTCACCGTGGATATCGGCCGCCTGATGAACGCCAAGGAAAAGGGCATCACCCAGTCCGTCGAGGACGAGACGGTGAATTCCGAAATTCCCTCCGAGTTCCGCGATCCGGAAGGCAACTGGTTCGGCGTCACCACGCGCGGCCGCGTGATTTATGCTTCCAAGGACCGCGTCGAGCAGGACACGATCACCTATGAAGAGCTCGCCGATCCCAAGTGGAAGGGCAAGATCTGCATGCGCAGTGGCCAGCACAACTACAACATCGCGCTGTTCGCCTCGATGATCGCCCATCACGGCGAGGAGAAGGCCGAGGAGTGGATGAAGGGCCTGAAGGCCAATCTGGCCCGCAAGCCGAACGGCAATGATCGCGGACAGGCGCAGGCCATCTTTGCCGGCGAGTGCGATCTCGGCATCGGCAACACCTACTATGTCGGCATCATGATGAACAACGACAAGGAGCCGGAGCAGAAGGAATGGGCCGATTCGCTCAAGGTCCTGTTCCCCAATTCCGGTGACCGCGGCACGCATGTGAACATTTCCGGCATGGCCATGGCCAAGCACGCACCGAACCGCGAGCAGGCTCTTGAGCTGATGCGCTTCCTGGGCAGCTCCGAGGCACAGGCGATCTACGCCGAGACCAACTATGAATATCCGGTCCTGCCGGGCGCGGAAGTCTCTGAAACGGTCCAGTCTTTCGGCGAAATCAAGCCGGATAGCCTGCCGCTCGCAGAGATCGCCAAGCACCGCAAGGCAGCCTCCGAGATGGTCGACCGCGTCGGCCTCGACGATGGCCCGGCCAGCTGATCTTTCCATGAACCGCAAAGCCGGGCCTTGTTCGAGGCCCGGCTTTTTGCTTTCTGCCGGAACGAGTAGCATATTCGAGTTCCGGTACACGGCGTCATGACATCTTATCACACACCGACAGCCCCGCTTCGCGAACGCCGCTTCCCCCGCATCCGGGGCGAGCGTCACGGCTTTGCGCTTGCCGGCAGCGTTGTCATCGCGCTTGCCGTTCTCCTGCCGATCGCCACGATCCTCTATGTGGCTCTGACCGGCTCCGGCGAGGCGTGGCCGCATCTTCTGCGCTATGTGCTTCCCCAGTCGCTCGGCACCACGCTTGCGCTGCTCGGTCTCGTGGCGCTTGGCACATCCGTCATCGGCGTCGGGTCCGCATGGCTGGTGGTCGGCTATGATTTTCCACTGCGCCGGCTTCTTGCCTGGGCGCTGGTCCTGCCGCTCGCCGTTCCCACCTATCTCGCGGCCTACGCCTTCGGCGAGTTCTTCCATTATGTCGGGCCGTTGCAGACGGCCGTGCGCAGCATTTTCGGCTTCACCAGCGCACGTGATTACTGGTTTCCGGACATCCGCTCCACCTGGGGCGCGGCGCTGGTGGTGACCTCCGTCACCTTTCCCTACGTCTATCTGACAGCCCGCGTCGTGTTCCTCATGCAGGGGCGCAACATCGCCGATGTGGCGCGCACGCTCGGCGCGCGGCCCTCGCGCGTGTTCTTCCGCGTTCTCCTGCCGGTGGCGCGCCCCGCCATCATCGCCGGCCTGGCTCTGGTCATGATGGAAACGCTGAACGATATCGGCGCGGTGGAATATCTGGGTGTGCGCACGCTCACCCTCTCCGTCTATTCCACCTGGCTCAACCGGGGCAGCCTGGAGGGCGCAGCCCAGATTGCGGCTGTCATGCTGATCATCGTCTTCCTGCTGCTGACGGCAGAGCAGTGGGCACGGCGCAAACAGCGCTTCCACAGTGCCCGCGCCACACAGATGCATGTGCGCCCGCCGCGTGTTCCGCTCGCCGGCGCACGGGGCTGGCTGGCAACCTTCGCGCTGTCGCTTCCCATCTTGTCCGGCTTCGGCGTACCGCTCTTCATTTTCGGCGGTTATGTCTCCCGCCGCCTCTACCAGTTCGCCGAACCGCAGATCCTTCAGGCTTTCCTCACCAGCGTTGCGGTTGCAGGCGTGACGGCCCTCCTCACGGTCTTCATCGCGCTTCTTCTGCTCAATGCGATGCGCCTCTCCCGCTCGGGCTACACGATGGTTCTGGTGCGTCTTGCCTCCGTCGGCTACGCCCTGCCGGGCACGATCCTCGGTCTCGGCCTGCTCCTCTCTCTCGCCGCCATCGACAACACGGTCGACGGCGTTGTGCGCAGCTATACCGGTCTTTCGACCGGGCTCCTGCTCACCGGCACCGCCGCCTCCATCGTGATTGCCTGCACGATCCGCTTTCTGGCGCTCGCCGAAAGCGCGATCCGATCCGGCCTTGAAAAGCTGCCGCCCAATCTGGATCAGGCTGCCCGCAGCCTTGGCAAGACGGCAAACCAGAGCGCCTTCACCGTGCTCCTGCCGCTCCTGAAGCCGGCCATCCTGACCGCCGCCATTCTTGTCTTTGTCGACACGGTGAAGGAGCTTTCGGCGACCATCCTGCTGCGGCCCTTCGGCTTTCACACGCTGGCCACCCATGTTTATGAAAACGCCTCGCGCGGCGCGGTGGAAGATGGCGCGGTGGCCGCGCTGCTGATCATCGCAACGGCAATCGTTCCGGTCATTCTTCTGTCCGGCCCGCTCATGCGCGACCGCAACGCCTGACCGCAAAAAGTCACGAAACACAGGCCAAAAAAAAGCGCCCGAAAGGGCGCTTGAAGGATCTTGTATGCTGTCAAAAACGGGGCTTGGCGAACATCTGTCTAACAGTCGGACCCTGTGTCCGGCTCGTCAAGTTAGCCGACACTATCGCGGCTATCTCTTAACAGAACCTTACCTGGTTACCGACAAGTTTACGCTTCTGTACCACCTGTGAATTCTCGGTAAATATCGGCTTTACCGATCCTTAACCATGCGCCCGCCCTTCAGCTGCGAAGAGCGGGAATATCCCGGTAGAGATCGAGCGCCTCGGGATTGGCGAGCGCCTCCTTGTTCTTCACCTCGCGGCCATGCACGATGTCCCGCACCGCGAGCTCGGTGATCTTGCCCGACTTGGTGCGCGGAATGTCGCTCACGGCCACGATGCGCGCCGGCACGTGGCGCGGGCTTGCGCCGGTCCGGATCTTGGTGCGGATCGTCTTTTCCAGCGCCGCGTCCAGCTCCACGCCCTCTGCCAGCCGAACGAACAGCACGACGCGCACATCGTCTTCCCAGTCCTGGCCGATGCAGATCGCCTCGAGGATTTCTGGCAGCTGCTCCACCTGATTGTAGATCTCCGCCGTGCCGATCCGCACGCCGCCCGGATTGAGCGTTGCGTCGGAACGGCCATGGATCACGATGCCGCCATGCTCCGTCCACTCGGCGAAGTCGCCATGGCACCACACATTGTCGAACCGGTCGAAATAGGCTGCGTGGTATTTCTCATCCTTCGGATCGTTCCAGAAACCGAGGGGCATGGCCGGAAAGGCGCGCGTGCAGACAAGCTCGCCCTTGCCTTCGACAAGCGGCTTGCCCTCGTCGTCCCAGACCTCGACAGCCATGCCAAGGCCGGCTGCCTGGATCTCGCCAACCCAGACCGGGAGCGTCGGCACGCCGAGCACAAAACAGGACACGATGTCCGTGCCGCCGGAGATCGACGCCAGGTGCACGTCCTTCTTGATCCCCTCATAGACGAAGGAGAAGTTCTCCGGCGCCAGCGGCGAGCCGGTCGAGGAGACCGTGCGAACGGTCGACAGGTCGTGGCTTTCCATCGGCTTCAGATCCGCCTTGCGGACCGCATCGATGAACTTGGCCGACGTGCCGAAATAGGTCATGCCCTCGGCATCGGCATAGTCGAACAGGACATTGCCATCGGGATGGAAGGGCGAGCCGTCATAGAGCAGAAGCGTGACTTCCGACGCCAGGCCGCTCATCAGCCAGTTCCACATCATCCAGCCGCAGGTGGTGAAGTAGAAAAGCCGGTCGCCCGGCGCCAGCCCGGCATGAAGACGATGCTCTTTCATGTGCTGAAGCAGCGTGCCGCCAGCCGAATGCACGATGCATTTGGGAATGCCCGTCGTGCCCGACGAAAACAGGATGTAGAGCGGATGCGAGAAGGGCAGACGCTCGAATGAAACCGGCGCAGCCTCATAGGCTGCAATCGCATCGCTGAACGCGTCCGCCCGGTCGATTTTTGCGGCGGCTTCCGTAGCGTTGCCCAGATAGTCCACGATCAGCGCCTGCTTCACGCTCGGCAGTTTTTCGAGCACGGCAGCCGTCTTTTCCGACACGTCGAACGATTTGCCGCCATACCAGTAGCCATCCGGCGCGATGAAGATCGTCGGTTCGATCTGGCCGAACCGGTCGAGAACGCCCTGCGCACCGAAATCGGGAGAGCAGGAAGACCACACCGCCCCCAGAGAGCTTGCCGCCAGCATGGCTGCCAGCGTCTCGGGCATATTCGGCATCATCGCCGCAACACGGTCTCCGGCCTTAAGGCCGCGATCCCGGAAGAGCTGCTGGAGCTTTGAGACCAGATTGCGCAGCTCGTCCCAGGAGAGACGGCGCTCATCCTTGTCTTCGCCGCGAAACACCACCGCATCACCGTCACCGCTCTTGCGCAGGAGATTTTCGGCAAAGTTCAGCGTCGCGTCGGGAAAGAAGGAAGCCCCCGGCATCCGGTCGCCATCGACCAGTACGCGCTCGCCCCTGTCGCCGATCACGCCGCAGAAATCCCACAGCAGCGACCAGAACCCCTCACGATCCTCGACCGACCAGGCATGCAGGGCCGCATAGTCGGGCAGGCGCTTTCCGGTCAGCGCTTCGGCGCGCTCCGCGAAAGCCGTAATCGGAGCTTCCTTCGTGCGGGTTTCGGATGGCGTCCAAAGCGGCTCGGCTGCACTCATGCTTTCCTCCTAAAGGCCTTTTCGGCAATCGCACCCCTTATGCATTTCCGCTCGTCCTGCGGCAATGGTCTCGTTTGAAACAGCGAGGCGACCCGGCCGTTTCCTTCCGTTTGCGGCATAAACCGGCAGAAAGCGGTGCAATATCCGGCAGACGCGCGACAAATCCTTGAATTGCCATACGCCATGTTTAAACCCGTAAGGAGTTGTGAGGTCGCGGTTTGTCGGCCTGATTGCGTCGTGCTTGACGCCAACCTGTGATAACAGCGTTTTGCACTGGCATCGGGCGTTTCAAACCGGTGCGCAAAGCGCCAGGGATGAGGTTCCATGCCCTCGCCGGCAGTAAAGAAAAGCATTTGGGCACTGGCCATTGCCGCTTTGATCGCGGTGGTGGTGATCCTGTGCCTGCCAATCCTGGCCTCAACCCAGATCGTCCGCGACAGCGTCGCCCAGCAGGTGAGCGCGTGGAGTGGATACCGCGTGCGGCTCGACGATGCGCCTGAAATCCGCGTCTGGCCCTCCTTCAAGGCCGTTCTGAACGATGTCGTCCTGTCCAACTGGAATGGCGACGGGCAACCCGCCGTCATGGAAGCAGAGCGGGTCGAGATCGACCTTTCGGCGCTGGCCGCCCTGCGCGGCGAAGTGGTGTTCACCAAGATCCGCCTCGTGCGCCCCGTGGTGCGGCTCGATGAGAGCGGCGGCGTCATGCGCATTCCGGCCATTCCGAAGTGGGGCAAGCTTGCTCAATCGGTCGAGGCAACGCGCGGCCTGATCCAGGCAAATCCCGCAGAGCCCGACACAAGCGCCCTGCCGAACGACAGTTTCGCAACGGTGGAAATCGTGGACGGGCGCGTCATCGTGCTCAACGGCGTCAATCGCCCGCCGGTCTTGAGCAGCGTCACGGGAACGCTCAACTGGCCAGCCCTCGACCGCTCCGCAACGCTCTCCGCCAAGGGCATCTGGCATGGCGAGAGCATCGCCGTGGAAGCCTCCAGCGAAGAACCGCTGATCATGCTCGCCGGCGGCAAGACCAATGTTTCCCTCTCGGTCAACAGCGCCCCGCTGACGCTCTCCTTCAAGGGACAGGCGGACATTGTCGGCAACGCCTTCCTGCATGGCACGCTGGAAAGCGCGGCCCCTTCCCTGCAGCGCGTTCTCGAATGGACGCTGCTTGAGGACTGGCCCGGCAGCACCATCAAGGCAGCCAAACTGAAAAGCACCATTACCGGCGACGCCACGCGGGTAAAGTTCGAGAATGCCGAATTCAATCTCGGCGACAGCAGCGCCCGGGGTGTGTTCGACATCGCCTTCACCGACCCGCACCCCACCGTTTCCGGCACGCTGGCTTTCAATGCGCTGGATCTGGGCGTGCTTCTGAACACGCTGGCGCCGGAGCCAGACACAGCCGCCCCACCGGCCGCCCCCCCGGCCGCTCCGTGGGCGCGTGACCTGAACTTTGACCTGCGCCTTTCGGCAAATGAAGCCACGGCAGGTTCCGTCTCGATGACCGATATTGCCGCCACCGCGCAGGTTCGCGACGGGCTGGTGAGCCTCGACATTTCCGACGCCACCGCCTTTGGCGGCATGCTGCAGCTCGGCATTCGCCTCGACAGGGTGGAAGGCCACGATCAGGCAGAGCTTCGCATCACGGCTGAAAACCTCAATGGCGGGGCAATGGCCGAGAAGCTGCACCTCACCAGCTTCATGCCCCGGGCCCCCGGCTCCTTCTCCGTTTTCCTGAAAGGGAAAGGCGAGACGCTGGATGAAATCCTTGAGACCTCCGACGGCTCCATTTCAGCCAGTTTCGGCGAAGGCACCGTGCCCGGTCTCAACCTGGAATCCTTCCGCGAGCACAATGACAAGGGCTCCTTCTTCCCGCTGACCGAGATCGCCGATGGCGAACTGGCCATCGACGGGGCGGAACTCAAGGCAACCCTTGCCGGCGGCATCGCATGGATCGACACCGCCGAGGCGAAGCTGGAGACGGGCGAGACCATCACGCTGGGCGGGCTCATTCCCTTCGCCGGTCGCGGCATCGCCCTTTCCGGCAGCATCTTGCCGCCCGAAGGCGACAAGCCGGTTGATGAGAACGGCGAAGAGGCTTCTGAGGAAAGTGATCCCCGCGAGACCTTCTTCATCGGCGGCTCGTGGAACGCCCCGTTCATCGCACCGTTTCTGATCGAGTAGATCGCAGAGGACAAAGGCTCCCGACGCATCTGCTGCGGTGGCCCTGCGTAGCGAGCGGGATATCTTCCCGCTCGACTGATCATCTCACATGAAAGAGACAGGCCTGCTTCATGCGGGCCTCCGGCGTATGCCTAGGCTGTGATGCGCGCGGCGGCCTGCTCGTCGCGGCGGCGCTGCACTTCCTGCCGCTTGGTGATGACGGAGGCGATGATAACGCCGGTCGCCACAATGCCGATCAGGATGGTGCAGACCGCATTGATTTCAGGCGTCACGCCCAGCCTGACCTGGCTATAGATCTTCATTGGCAGCGTGGTTGCACCCGGACCGGAGGTGAAGCTTGCGATCACCAGATCGTCGAGCGACAGGGTGAACGCCAGCATCCAGCCGGAAACCACAGCCGGCATGATGACCGGCAGCGTGACCTGAAAGAACGCCTTGAGCGGCGTTGCGCCGAGATCGAGCGCGGCCTCTTCCAGAGACTGGTCGAAGCTCATCAGCCGCGACTGCACCACCACCGCCACGAAACACATGGAAAAGGTGATATGCGCGATGGTGACGGTGAAGAATCCACGGTCGAAATTGATCGCCACGAAGAGCAGCAGCAGCGACAGGCCGGTGATGACTTCCGGCATCACCAGCGGCGCGAACACCATGCCCGAGAAGAGCAGCCGCCCGCGAAAGCGCGTGTAGCGGGTGAGCGCGATGGCTCCCATCGTGCCGAGCACGGTCGCGACCGTGGCCGAAAGGAAGGCGACACGCGCCGTCACCCATGCCGCGTCCATCAGGCCGCGATTGGAAAACAGCTCCACATACCATTTGGTCGAGAAGCCGGACCAGACGGTGACAAGCCGCGACTCGTTGAACGAGTAGACCACCAGAAGCACGATCGGCAGGTACAGAAAGGCAAAGCCCAGCACCAGCGACACGATGTTGAAACGTCCCCAGCTTCCAGCCATCTCTACCTCCCCGCCTCACGCGAGCGCGCCTGCGACCGCTGGAACAGCATGATCGGCACGATCAGGATCAGAAGCAGGATCACCGCCACCGCCGACGATACGGGCCAGTCGCGATTGTTGAAGAACTCGGTCCACAGCGTCTTGCCGATCATTAGCGTCTGCGAACCGCCCAGAAGATCGGGAATGACGAACTCGCCCACCGCCGGAATGAACACCAGCATGCAGCCGGCAACGACGCCCGGCAGCGAGAGCGGGAACGTCACCTTCCAGAACGCCGATGTGCGCGAGCAGCCAAGGTCGCGCGCAGCCTCGATCAGCGATTCGTCCATTTTCTCCAGCGTCGAGTAGAGCGGCAGCACCATGAACGGCAGGTAGGAATAGACGATGCCGATATAGATGGCGGTCGTGGTGTTGAGGATGATCAGGGGCTCGTCGATAAGGCCGGTGAACATCAGGAACTGATTGAGCAGCCCCTCGGGCTTCAGAATGCCGATCCACGCATAGACGCGGATCAGGAAGCTGGTCCAGAACGGCAGGATCACCAGCATCAGGAGCGTCGGGCGGATCGCGGCCGGCGCGCGCGCCATGCCGTAGGCAATGGGATAGCCCACGGCCAGCGTGATCAGCGTCGAGACGCCGGCGATCCAGATGCTCGACAGATAGGCGTTCGTGTAGAGCGGATCGTCCAGCAGCCAGAAATAGTTGCCGAAGGACAGCGTGCGCACCTTCTCGATCAACCCCGAAATGCCGTCCGCCAGATCGAAGGCCGGCATATAGGGCGGCATGGAGAGCGCCGGTTCCGACAGCGAGATCTTGAAGACAATCAGGAACGGCGCAAGGAAGAAGACGAGCAGCCACAGATAGGGAACGGCAATGACCAGACGGGCCGCGATGGCGGAGAGGAAACGAGCCATCGCCGCCTACCGCGTCAGCACCACACCGGCATCCGCCGGGAAGGACACCCAAGCCCGGTCATGCCAGGTCAGAACGTCTTCCACCGCACGCCGCCGGTTGATGCTGCTGGCCTTGACGATGCGCCCGTCATCGAGCTTCACATGGTGGATGGTCATGTCGCCGAGATAGGCGATGTCCCAGACCTCGCCTTCCACCGCGTTCACCGCGCCATCCGGGCGATTGCGCGAAATGTCGATCTTTTCGGGCCGGACGGCGAACCAGACGGTCGCCCCCTGTTCGGCGCCCGCCCCGTTCATGACGGAAAGTTCGAAGCCGGATGCGTCGGCGATCCGCACCTTCTCCCGGTCGGCCGCCGTCACCGTTCCCTCGAACATGTTGATCGAGCCGACGAAGTCGGCAACGAAGCGCGAATTCGGCGCTTCATAGATTTCAGCCGGCGTTGCCACCTGGATGACCTTGCCCTTGTCCATCACCGCGATGCGGTCGGCCATGGTCATCGCCTCTTCCTGATCGTGCGTGACGACCATGAAGGTGAGGCCGAGATCATATTGCAGATCGATCAGCTCGAACTGGGTTTCCTCGCGCAGCTTCTTGTCGAGCGCGCCCAGCGGCTCATCCAGAAGCAGGAGCTTTGGCCGTTTTGCAAGCGAGCGGGCAAGCGCCACGCGCTGCCGCTGACCGCCGGAAAGCTGATGCGGCTTGCGCTTGGCGAAGGGCTCCAGCTTGACCAGTTTGAGCATCGCCGCCACGCGGTCGGCGATCTCGTCCGCCGGCATCCGGTCCTGCTTCAGGCCGAAGGCGATGTTCTTCTCCACCGTCATGTGGGGGAACAGCGCATAGGACTGGAACATCATGTTGACCGGCCGCTTGTGCGGCGGAATGCCGGAAAGGTCCTGCCCGTCGAGGAGGATGCGGCCCGAAGTGGGCTGCTCGAACCCCGCAAGCATGCGCAGGAGCGTGGTCTTGCCACACCCCGACGCGCCCAGGAGCGCGAAGAACTCGCGCTCATAGGTGTTTAGCGACAGGTCATCGACCGCCGTGAAGTCACCGAACGTCTTGGTCACGTTCTCGAAAGAGATATAGGGCTTCGCCTGGGGGTCGGCCCAGGGCGCGAAGCTGCGACGTGTGCTGCCGAGCGACTTCATCGGCGGTCCCCTGCCCTGTAGCGCCTTACTGGCCGGTCACAACCTTGGTCCACATGCGCGTGACCTGACGCTGCGTGCGCATGTCGTAGGGCAGCGGAGCCTTGAGCTTGGCCATGGTCGCCTCATCCGGATAGACAGCCGGATCGCCGACCACCTCTTCGTCCATTTCCGCCTGGGCAGCCTTGTTGCCATTGGCGTAGACGACGTAATTGGAAGCCTTGGCGATCACGTCGGGACGCATGATGTAGTTGAGGAATTCATGTGCCTCGTCGACATGCTTGGCATCGGCGGGAATGGCCATCTGGTCGAACCACAGCATCGCGCCCTCTTTCGGGATCGCATAGCCGACCTCGACGCCCTGATCGGCCTCCGCCGCACGGTCACGGGCCTGGAACACATCACCCGAATAGCCAAGCGCCAGGCAGATGTCGCCATTGGCCAGACCGTTGATGTATTCCGACGAATGGAACTTGCGCACAAAGGGGCGAACCGCCATCAGCAGTTCCTCGGCCTTTGCGAGTTCTTCAGCCGAAGGCGTGTTCGGCTCAAGACCCAGATAGATTAGTGCGGAGCGCACGACCTCACTGGCGGAATCGAGCATGTAGATGCCGCAGTCCTTGAACTTCGCCGCCAGTTCCGGCGTGAACATCACATCCCAGGTGTCGATCTTGGAAGTGCCGAGGATTTCTTCGGCCTTGCCGACATTGTAGCCGACGCCGGTGGTGCCCCACATGTAGTTGATGGAGTATTCGTTGCCCGGATCGTAGACCGCAACCTGCTCGTTGATCATGTCCCACATGTTGGAGAGGTTGGGCAGCTTGTCCTTGTCGAGCTTCTGGAACACGCCGGCGCTGATCTGACGTCCGAGGAACTCGCCCGACGGCACCACAACGTCATAGCCCGAACCGCCAGCCAGCAGCTTGGTCTCAAGAATTTCGTTGGAATCATAGACGTCGTAGACGACCTTGATGCCCGTTTCCTTGGTGAAATCCTCAAGGATGGAATCGTCGATATAGTCCGACCAGTTGTAGACATTGACGACGCGGTCCTGCGCGCCGGCAGCCGTGGAAACGGCAATCGCGGCGAGTGAGACGCAGGAAGCAAGAAGGGTCTTACGAAGCATGAAATCTCTCCCTTGGGGACTGTGTTTGCCGCGGTTCAAATCACCGCCGGCACCCGCATATTTGGGTTCAACCCTATTGTCGTTTCCAAAATGCGACAAGCGGGATTTTTCTGTTTCAGCTCAAAGATAAGTGGTGCGTTCGAGGGGCGTGATCTCGCTCCAGAAGGCGATGATTTCCGCCCGCTTCAAATCACGATAGACCTTTGCCAGAAGCGGCCCCAGCGCGCGCTCCATGAAGCCGCTTCTGGAGGCGAGCTGCAACGCGTCATCCATGTCGTCGGGCAGCTCACGGCCAAGATCCGCCGTCTCGTCATAGGCGCTTCCCTCGACCGGCGGCGGCGGCTTCGCGCCACTCTCCATGCCCTCCATCATGCCCTGAATGATGGCGGCCATCACCAGATAGGGATTGGCGTCCGCGCCGGAGATGCGATGCTCCACCCGGCGGTTCTCCTCATTGGAAACCGGAATGCGCAGCGCCACAGAGCGGTTGTTCTCCGCCCACACCGCATGGGTCGGCGCGTAGGAGCCGGGCGTGATCCGGCGGAACCCGTTCCAGGTGTTGATGTAGAGAATGAGCGATTCCGGCATGGTGTCGATGAGCCCCGCCACCGCTGAAAGCAGCCGCGCCTGCCCCTCATCCCCCGCAAACACGTTTCGCCCCTCACCATCCAGCATGGAGGTGTGCACATGCATGCCATTGCCCGCATAATCGATGAAGGGCTTGGCCATGAAGGTGGCCGTCAGCCCGTGCGCACGTGCGCAGCCCATCACGATCCGCCGCAGGAGGATCACATCGTCAGCGGCCCGGAGCGGATCGGAGCGATGCTTGAGATTGACCTCGAACTGGCCGGGCGCCGCCTCCTTGATGATCGTGTCGATGGGCAGGTTCTGCGCGTCCGCCGCATCGCGGATCATGTCGAACAGCGCGGCGTTCTCGGCGAGATCGTCGAGCCCGTACATGCGCAGACGATCCGGCCCCTCGCCCGCCCCCAGCGGCGTCGACATGCCGGCGGCATCCTGCTTCTCGGGGTCGAGCAGATAGAATTCGAGCTCGAAGGCCGCCACGGGGAAGAAGCCGCGCGCATTGGCCTCGGCCACCTTGTGCTTCAGCACCTGGCGCGAATCCGCCATGAAAGGCTCACCCTCGGGGGTGAATGTCTGCAGGAGCACCTGCGCCGTCTTGCGCCTCGCCCATGGCACGATGGAAAGCGATCCGCGCGTTGCGCGGCAGTAGCCGTCCTTGTCGCCGGTTTCGATGTGCAGGCCCGTCTCCTCCACCTCGCGCCCCCAGACATCGAGCCCGTGCAGCGACATGGGAAAGTTCACGCCCTCCTGAAACGCCTTCTTGAGGCTATCGCCCGGCGCCCACTTGCCGCGAATGACGCCATTGGGATCGACAATCAGGAATTCCACGGCCTCAAGGTCGGGATGCTCCTCCACGAAGGCGCGATATTCGGCCTCGTGCTCGGGCGAAATGAAATCCCCCATCGCCTCCGCTCCGTCTGTTGAAATTCCTCCCCCGGACGCTGGCGCTATGGGAGAACTGTGCTTACGGTCGTGGTCGGTGACGCTTTCGGGACGATTCAAGATTGACCTGCATCTTCGTTGCGGATGACGAAGCGTGCGCCGCAAATTTGGGCCTTGTCAATGGCGGGAGAGCGCCGGTCGGCACGCTTGCAGGGCATCTGATCGAGGGGAGAAGGCAATGAAAGCAGCATGGTATGAGCGCAATGGCGCAGCCCGCGACGTGCTCGAACTGGGCGACATGCCGACGCCCACGCCCGGTCCCGGCGAAGTGCGCGTGCGGCTTGCCACCTCCGGCGTGAACCCGTCGGACGTGAAGGCGCGGCGCGGCCGGCCGCTCAATGCCGAACGCATCATCCCCCACAGCGATGGCGCTGGCGAGATCGACGCCGTCGGCCCCGGCGTGGACCATGGCCGCGTCGGCCAGCGCGTCTGGATCTGGAATGGCCAGTGGCGACGCCCCTTCGGCACCGCCGCCGAGATGATCACGCTGCCGGAAGCGCAGGCCGTGCCGCTTCCAGCCAATGTGGATTTCGCCGCCGGCGCATGTCTCGGCATTCCCGCCCTCACCGCCATTCATGCCGTCAATCTGTTCGGCGATGTGCGTGGCAAGACGCTGATCGTCATCGGTGCGGGCGCTTCGGTCGGCCATTATGTCACCCAGATCGCCAAGGCGCGCGGCGCGCGTGTCATCGCCACCGCATCTGCCTCCCGCGCCGCCCATGCACGCGCTGCCGGCGCGGACTTCGTGATCGACTACAAGGCCAAGGACGTGGCCGCCACCGTGAAGGGCCTCACCGCCGGCAAGGGCGCGGACGGCCTGATCGACATGGATCTCTATTCCACCACCTCGATCATCTCCAATGGCGCGCTCGCGCCGCACGGCAAGATCGTTTGCTACGGCTCCAGCATGCAGGGCGACATCCCGGTTTCCTTCCCGACCCTGTTATGGAACAGCCTCACCCTGCAGGTCTTCGTGGTCTACGAACTACTTTCCAAAGACCGGGAAACGGCCATCGCCCAGCTCACCACGATGCTTGAAAAGAACAGCCTGAAACACGCGATCGGCGAACGCTTCGCCCTGCGCGACATCGTTGCAGCCCACGAAGCGGTGGAACGCGGCGACATCATCGGCAATGTGATTCTGGACATCGCCTGACACGCATCGCGCTCTACTGAAAATCGAAAGCGCTCAGCCCCGTCACCATCTCGTCGAGGCCCAGCGGCCGCGTGACCGGCGGTTCGGCGCGGGCGAGACAGCCGGCCCGCTCGCACAGGCGGCACGCCGGCCCGACCGGTGTGAGCGCGTGCGTGGGCGCAGCCCCTGCCTTGCCCGGCGCACCCGGCAGCGCATCGCCATAGACGACACCGTCACGAAAGCCGAGATCACACCCCAGAAGAAGCGCCGTGCGGCGCGGGCGCTCCGCAAACGAGCCCTGCGGCCCTTCCAGCGTGCGCGCCATCGTCAGGAATTCAGCGCCGTCGGGCATCTCCACCGCCTCGACGAGGATCTGACCCGGCTGGGCGAAGGCGGCGTGAACGGCAAGTTTTGGACAGCCGCCGCCGAAACGCGCCTGCGGAAAGCCCTGCGCGCCCGCCTTGCGGAAGCGGTTTCCCGCGTGATCCACTTCGAGCATGAAGAACGGCACGCCCGATGCGCCCGGGCGGGCCAGCGTGGTGAGCCGGTTGGCCGCCTGCTCGAACGAAACGCCGAAACGCGATTTCAGCACGTCCACATCGTAGCGCGCGCGCTCGGCTGCGGACAGGAAGGCCTGATAGGGCATCATCAGCGCATGCGCCGCATAGCGCCCGAGTTCGAACCGGGCCAGCCGGCGCGCCTCATTGCTTGAGAGCTTCAGCGCCTCGATCTCCGCTGCAATCGCCACCGACATGCGCAGAAGACACGCCTCCATGGCGATTTCGCGCAGCTGATCGGCCGGTGAAAGCCGCTCTGAGATGAAGAGGCGCTGCGAATGCCGGTCATAGCGCCGCCGCCAGTTCGGCATGGTCGCCACCGGCAGCACCCGCACCACGATGCCGTGCTCCTGTTTCAGCCAGCCCCGGATCGCGCCGGAAAGATCATCCCCCGGCCCCATAAGCCCCATCTGCCCCATGAGCTTGTGAAAGCTCTCCGCCTCTTCCTCTATGGCCGGGAAATGGTTGCCATGCCGCTCAAAGGTCTCGCGCACCTCGTCCATCGGCAGACGCGTTGCCGAAATGGCGGTGGTGCGCCCTTCCCGCGCCAGCATTTCGGAGAGGTCGGACATGCGGTCGGCCTGTTCGCGATAGGCGCGGTAGAGCTTGACCAGCGCCGCAGCCGCATTGGGGGCGGCTTCCGCCACATCCACAAGCTCCTGCTCGCCCGGCAGCTCGCCCACCAGAAGCGGATCGGAAAACACTTCGCGAAGCGCGGCAAGCGACAGGCCGGTCTCGCCCTGCAACTCGTCGGGATCGACCTTGTAGACCGAGGCCAGCTTGAGAATGAGCGACACGGTGAGCGGCCGCTGGTTGCGCTCGATCAGGTTCAGATAGGAGGGCGAAATGCCCAGCCCCTCGGCCATGGCCGTCTGGGTCAGCCCCTTGGCGGTGCGTACCCGCCTGATACGGGCTCCGGCGAATATCTTCTGATTGGCCATGGTCGGCCCCCTTGTTTTCTGCGTCCCCGGCGAGGCGCGACCGTTCCGGCATGGATCCCCGGGTCAAGCCCGGGGATGACGAAGCGGGACCGCTATGAAGCCAACCGGCGCCGACGATGGATCATGAGAACCATAGCCAACTGGATCAACGCCTGCGCCCGTGCCTGCGCCCGTGCCCTTGTCTGCGTCTGTGCCCGTATCCACGCCTGAGCCTGAGCCGCCCCCGTCTTGTCCTTCGTCCCCATCGTCATCCTTGGGCCTGACCCAAGGTTCCATGCCTGAACGACCACGAAGCCATCCTGCTCTGACGGCAAAGAAGGCGAACCAGATCCACCCAAATCAAAGCCTGCTCCCTCCCCATCGTCATCCTCGGGCTTGACCCGAGGATCCATGCCTGAACGGCCACCATTTTACACGCCTTTACAAAACGACCTCACAAACTCGTCCTTACATCTTTTACAAATTTACACGCCCACCCTGTCAAAATCCAGACATGCTGACACGAAAATGCCCCACAAAACCCGGTTTTCTCTCCGCTTTCGCTGCGGCGCAATGTAAATCCTGTAACGAAAGCGGGGCACAGAAGCATCACGCCAGACAGCCCCTACCGCGAAACAGATCCTGTACGGAGGCAATAATGACGGATTTTTACAACCTTGTTCCCAGCGCTGCGGAAGGTCGCTTCGATGGCATCGAACGCCCCTACACGCCGCAGGATGTGCAGCGGCTGCGCGGCTCGGTTACCGTCCGTCACACGCTGGCCGAGGAAGGCGCAAAGCGCCTCTGGAAGCTCATCCACGAAGAGGACTTCGTCAACGCGCTCGGCGCGCTCTCGGGCAATCAGGCCATGCAGATGGTCCGCGCCGGCCTGAAGGCGATCTACCTCTCCGGCTGGCAGGTCGCCGCCGACGCCAACACCGCTTCGGCCATGTATCCGGACCAGTCGCTCTACCCGGCCAATGCCGGCCCGGAGCTCGCCAAGCGCATCAACCGCACGCTTCAGCGCGCTGACCAGATCGAGACTGCGGAAGGCAATGGCCTTTCGGTCGACACATGGTTCGCTCCGATCGTGGCGGATGCGGAAGCCGGCTTCGGCGGCCCGCTCAACGCCTTCGAGCTGATGAAGGCCTATATCGAGGCGGGCGCTGCCGGCGTCCACTTCGAGGACCAGCTCGCATCGGAAAAGAAGTGCGGCCATCTGGGCGGCAAGGTTCTGATCCCCACCGCGCAGCATATCCGCAATCTGGATGCCGCGCGTCTTGCAGCCGACGTCATGGGCGTGCCGAGCCTGGTCATCGCCCGCACGGATGCGGAGGCCGCCAAGCTGCTCACCTCCGATATCGACGAGCGCGACCAGCCCTTCGTCGATTACGAGGCAGGCCGCACGGTCGAGGGCTTCTACCGGGTGAAGAACGGGCTCGACGCCTGCATTGCCCGCGCTGTCGCCTATGCCCCGCACACGGATTTGATCTGGTGCGAAACGTCTAAGCCGGATCTGGAGCAGGCGCGCAAATTCGCCGAGGGCGTGCACAAGGCGCATCCGGGCAAGCTGCTCGCCTACAACTGCTCGCCGTCCTTCAACTGGAAGAAGAACCTGGACGACGCCACCATCGCCAAATTCCAGCGCGAGCTGGGCGCCATGGGCTACAAGTTCCAGTTCATCACGCTGGCCGGGTTCCATCAGCTCAACTTCGGCATGTTCGAGCTGGCCCGCGGCTACAAGGACCGGCAGATGGCGGCCTATTCGGAGTTGCAGGAAGCGGAGTTCGCCGCAGAGGCCAACGGCTACACGGCCACAAAGCACCAGCGCGAAGTCGGCACCGGCTACTTCGACGCCGTATCCATGGCCATCACTGGCGGCCAGTCTTCGACCACCGCCATGAAGGAATCCACCGAATCTGACCAGTTCCGCCCAGCAGCGGAATAACACCAACGGCAAATCGCCGGGAAAGGAGAACGGAAATGACACCGAACACCCGCGTCAAGGAACGTGCAGAAGAGCAGGCAAGCGCCATGTCTTCCGACCAGCAGGCCATCATCCGCATGGTGGCAAACGACCTGCACCGCCTCAACCAGTCGGTCATGAAAGCGGTCGATTCCGGTGTGTCCGTCGAACTGGTCCGCTCGGCGCGTCATCATGGTGGAGAAGGCAACTGGGGAGATCTGTTGGTGCCTGTCATCGTCACCAACCGTCTGGCTGGCTCCTGACACCAGCCTGATTGATCTCCCGTCAAGCGCCCGCGCACTGTCTCCTGCGCGGGCGTTTTTTCTTGAATAGAAAACGGTCATTCGATCTTGTGATCAAACAATACAAATATCTGAAATCCCAATCTAATTTCCGGTTATTTCTTGAAACAAACTGGTTTTACCAACAAGAAACAGGCACATAACAATTCTGACTTATTTGTAACTTGACATTTCAACCGCGGTGACATTCATTCCCGTCATATTTCAACCGGGCATTGAATTTCTTATTCTAACCGTGGGCGAAGACATGATGGCAGACAGACCTGTAACCGATCAGCCGACCATCGATGCATGCGAGGCGGTCTCCAACAGCTGCGTTGCAGATCTGTCCCAGGCACTGGTTGTCGCCTCATCCCCGGTGAACAGGATTGTGCTCTCGCGCATCGCGCAGCGTGCCTATCTGAAGGCCAATGCGCTCGAACCCGCCGAGGCAACGCGCATCCTGTCTGCCCCGACACCGCTCTCCCGGCCCGGCGTGGTGATTGTCGACATCGACGCGCAGACACGCGCCACCAGCGAACTGTTCACCCATCTGGAAAGCCACCGCCGCGCCTCCCCGCGCGGCCTGCCGCTCGTCATCACCATTGTCGCCTCGCGCCACAAGGACACGCTGGCCGAATCACCTGTGGACGCCCGGGTCGTGCGCCCGGTCACGCCCGAGGCATTGCAGCCGGTCATCGACCGTCTTGTTGCGGGTGTGCAATCCTGACGCGGGGCCTTCCCTTCCCTTCACGCCCACGTCTATACTCACGCATCCAACCAACGATCCCTGGTGTTTGATGCCTGACAGGAAAAAGCTAACCCGCCGCAACGGTCGAGGTAACTCCGTTCGTGCGCCCGCATTTCTGAAAAACCTTCGCGGTGTGAAGGACTGGAAGCAGGTTTCCGCCTGGCTGGAATGGCGCGGCATCGAAGACATCGAGTGCATCACGCCCGATCAGGCCGGTGTTGCGCGCGGCAAGATGATGCCATCGAAGAAGTTTACGTCCAACACCTCACTGGCGCTGCCTTCGGCTGTCTTCATGACAACGATCTCCGGCGAATATCCCGAAGATGGCGGTGACTTCGTCTACCCGGAGGATGACGGCGACCTGAAGCTTCTGCCCGATCTCTCCACGCTCTCTTCCGTTCCGTGGGAAAGCGACCCGACGGCGCAGGTCATCTGCGACCTCGTCCATCAGGATGGGCGTGATGTCGCCTTCAGCCCGCGCAACGTTTTGAAGCGCGTCGTCGCCGAATATGCGAAGCATGGGCTCAAGCCCATCGTCGCGCCGGAAATCGAGTTCTATCTGGTCGACAAGAATCCCGACCCGGACTACCCACTCACCCCCCCGGTCGGCCGCTCCGGTCGCCCCATTGGCGGCGGTCAGGGCTATTCCATCGCCGGCGTGAACGAGTTCGACGAACTGATCGACGACATCTACCACTTCTCCGAGGCGCAGGGCCTGGAGATCGACACGCTGATCCACGAGGAAGGCGCCGGCCAGCTCGAGATCAACCTGCGTCATGGCGACCCGATCGAGCTTGCCGATCAGGTGTTCATGTTCAAGCGCACCATTCGCGAAGCGGCGCTCAAGCACGACACCTACGCCACCTTCATGGCCAAGCCGATCCAGAACCAGCCCGGCTCCGCCATGCATATTCACCAGTCGGTGGTGTCGCTCGAGACCGGTCACAACGTCTTCTCCGACGAGAATGGCGAAGAGACGGAGATGTTCCGCCACTTCATCGGTGGCCTGCAGCGGCACATTCCCAATGCGCTCATCATGCTTGCGCCCTATGTGAACTCCTATCGCCGCTTGACGCAGGGAACGGCGGTGCCCGTCAACACGCGCTGGGGCTATGACAACCGCACCACCGCCTTCCGTGTGCCGCGCTCCGACCCGGCGGCGCGCCGCGTGGAAAACCGCATCCCCTCGTCCGACGCCAATCCCTATCTGGCGCTGGCTGCCTCGCTTGCCTGTGGTCTCGTCGGCATTCTGGAAAAGAGCACGCCCGATGCGCCGGCCGGCAAGGCGGTCAATCAGGATGAGATCGAGCTGCCACGTGGCCTTCTGGAAGCCGTCGCCCTGTTCGAGGACGACGAGCCACTGAAGGAAATGCTGGGCGCACCCTTTGTCTCGACCTTTGCCGCCATCAAGCGGGCCGAGTTTGAGACCTTCATGAAGGTCATCAGCCCCTGGGAACGGGAATATCTGCTTCTGAACGTCTAGAGCGTCTCCGCTTTTCGTTGAACCGCGAAAACGCCCTGAATTATTGATTTTGCGCAATTCCGGACGGAAAGAGGGGTGCGTCCATGCCCTATCAGTCGCCCATATCGCCCGGCTTCTCCTGGTATGAAGCAACCGTCGGCGAGCGCCCGCAATACCCGTCGCTCGATGGCGACCGACGGGCCGATGTCGCCATTGTCGGCGGTGGCTTCACCGGCCTGTCGGCGGCCGCCCATCTGGCGAAGGCGGGCGTCAATGTGGTTCTGATCGAGGCGCACCGCTTTGGCGATGGCGCATCCGGGCGCAATGGCGGCCAGCTCGGCACCGGTCAGCGCGCCTGGGCCGAGGAGCTGGAGGCCGAGCTTGGCTTCACCCGCGCCAAAGCCCTGTTTGATCTGGCCGAGGAAGCCAAGACCCACCTCATCGATTTCGCCGCCGCCAACCGCATCGAGATCGACTATCGTCCGGGCCAGATTTCAGCCGTCCACAAGCCCCGCTATCTGGACGAATACCGCCGGCATGCCGACATCATGCGTGACCGGTTCGACTATCCGCATATCACCTACATGGATGCGACCGAGACCGCAGAGCGGCTTGGCTCGACGCGCTATTTCGGCGGCATCCGCGACACCGGCACCGGTCACATCCATCCGCTGAAACTCGTGGTCGGCACGGCGCGTGTGGCCCGTGAGGCGGGCGCGCATCTCTTTGAAGGCACGCCTGCGCTGAATATCAGCTCCGATGCCGGCGGTGTGCGCATCGAAACGCCTTCGGGAACCATCACCGCCGAGAAGTGCCTCATCGCCACCAACGCCTATGGCGGCGATCTGGAGCCGGAGAGTGCGGCCCATGTCATGCCCATCGGCTCCTTCATCGGCGCAACACCGCCGCTTGGCGATGACAGTCCCGTGCTGCCCGGCGGCGAGTCGGTCGACGATTCCCGTTTCGTGGTGCGCTATTTCCGGCGCGAGCCGAATGGCAGCCTGCTTTTCGGCGGACGCGAGATCTACGCGCCCGGCGAAGACAAGGCGATCCACCACCACATCCGCCGCCAGATTGCCGAACTCTACCCCGCGCTCAAGGATGTCGAACTCACCCATGCATGGGGTGGTTATGTGGGCATAACCATGCCCAGACGGCCCTTTGTGCGCGAGGTCATGCCCAATGTGATCTCAGCTGCCGGCTGGTCCGGCCATGGCGTGATGCTGTCGAACTTCGCCGGCAAGCTCTATGCGGAAACCGTCTGCGGAAACCGCGACCGGCTGCGCCTGTTCGAAGAACTGAAGATCCCGCCCTTCCCCGGCGGCCGCCATCTGCGCCCGTTCCTGATGTTCCTGGCGCTCAACTGGTACGCCCTGCGCGACCGGATTTGAGGGCGAAGAGACACGCTGCATTGACGTTATGCGTGGTTCGACAAGCTCACCATGAGGGTGGGGCGCGGCTGCAAGAACTATCTGCAACCCCGCGGAGCCATATTTTCCTACAGGGTCACACATCCCTCATGGTGAGCTTGTGGAACCACGCAAAACGCTCCTGCCACAAAATCGGACACGACCGAAATCATCAGGTGAACCGAACCGCTTCAGCCCCGTCCTACAACGGCCAGAAGAACAGGATCGCCGGCACGGAAACCGCGATAATGAGGATTTCCAGCGGCAGGCCCATGCGCCAGTAATCGCCGAAGCGATAGCCACCCGGCCCCATGATGATGGTGTTGTTCTTGTGGCCGATGGGCGTCAGGAACGCACAGGAAGCGGCCACCGCTACGCCCATCAAAAACGGATCGGGCGAGACGTTGAGCCCCTGCGCAACGGAAAGGCCGACCGGCGCTGCAATCAGCGCTGTCGCCACATTGTTCAGGAAGTCGGACAGCGTCATGGTGACAACCATCAGGATCGCCAGGATCGCCCATGCCGGCAGCGAGCCGGTCAGCGAGAGAATGGAATCCGCAATCAGCTTCGTGCCACCGGATTCCTCAAGCGCCAGCCCGAGCGGAATGAGCGAGGCCAGAAGCACGATCACCGGCCATTCCACCGATTCATAGACTTCGCGCGCGCCGACCACATTGAACAGCGCATAGATGGCGACCGCGCCCGCAAGCGCGATGGCAAGCGGCACGAAGCCCATCACCGAGATGGCCACGGCAATCGCAAACACGGCCACGGCGAACAGCGCCTTGCCGCGCTGGATCACGTTATGGCTCTTTTCCGCCAGCGGCAGAACGCCCAGCCAGTCAGCGGCGTCGGCAACGCGGCTTTCCGGCCCAAGAAGCAGGACCACATCACCCGCCCGGATCGGCAGCTTGCGCACCCGCTCGCGAAACCGCCTGCCCTGCCGCGACACGCCCAGAAGCGTCACGCCGCGGCGGTAGAGCAGCCGCAGGTCAAGCGCCGTGCGCCCGACCATGCGGGCATTGTCCGGCACAATGGCCTCGACCAGAACCAGAGACTTGCCGCGAATGCCGCCATGCTCTTCCGAGCCCGGCGTATCGAGTTCCGCAGCGCCGATGAACGCCTCGATGGATTTCGGATCGCCCTCGAGAATGAGCTGATCGCTCTTGCGAAGCTCTTCGCCAGCGGAAAAACCGGGCAGACGCTTGCCGCGCCGCACCAGTCCGAGCACGGTCACATCGTGCTCATCGGCCAGCGGATAGAGATCGCTCACCGGCCCGTCGATGAATTTGGATTTCTCCTTCACACCCGCTTCCACGACGAAGAGGCCCGCCTCGCCGTCATCTCCGGCAACCGCCTGCCCGGTTTCGGGGATCAGCCGCCAGCCAACCAGCGTCACGAAGGCGATGCCAACCACGGCGCAGACGAGGCCTACCGGTGAAAAGTCGAACATGGAGAAGGATTCGCCAAGCGCGCGCCCGCGAAACTCGGCGATGACGATGTTTGGCGGCGTGCCGATCAGCGTGATCATGCCGCCCAGAATGGTCGCGAAGGAAAGCGACATCAGCGATCTGGAAACAGGCCGCTTCGCCTTCTTCGCAGCCTCGATATCGAGGGTCATCAGCATGACCAGTGCGGCGACATTGTTGATCACCGCCGAAAGGCCGGCGCCAATCACCGACATGAACCCGATATGGGTTGAGAGAGAGCGTCCCGAAGACAGGACGAAACGCGCGATCAGCTCCACCGCGCCCGCATTCATCATGGCGCGCGAGACGATCAGCACCAGCGCAATGATGACGACGGCCTCATGGCCGAAGCCGATGAAGGCGTCATGCGCATCGACGACGCCGGCAGCCACCGCGATGATCAGCGCGGCAAAGGCAACAAGATCATAGCGAATACGACCCCAGACAAGAAAGGCAAACACGACACCCAGCAGACAGAAGAGAAAGATCTGCTCGTAGGTCATGCGCTTGCCCTTTTCATGCCGACCGCCGGACAATCGCCGGCGGCCTGAAATTGTTCTGTCCGGTTATAGGTAATTCCGTGCTCCAAGTCAGGTTCCCGGAGAAACGGAATTCCTAAAACCGTTCAAAGGCAGGGCTGCGTCAGATGCAGCGGCCGCCGTCCACTTCCAGCGCAACGCCGGTGATGAACTCGGCTTCCGACGAAGCCAGCCAGAGCGCTGCATTGGCAATGTCGAGCGGCGTGGAAAGCCGGCCAAGCGGGATGGAAGAGCGGAACTGCGCGCGCTTCTCGGGCGTGTCTTCGCCCATGAACTGGCCGAGCATGCCGGTTTCGCCGGCCACCGGGCACAGGCAGTTCACGCGGATGTTCTTCGGCGCAAGCTCAACCGCCATCGACTTGGTCGCGGTGATCGCCCAGCCCTTGGATGCGTTGTACCAGGTGAGACCCGGACGCGGACGCAGGCCTGCCGTCGAAGCGGTGGTGATGATAGAGCCGCCGCCGAGCTTCTCCATGACCGGCACAACGGCCAGCGTGGAATGATAGATCGCCTTCATGTTCACTGCGCCGATGAGATCGAACGTCTCTTCGTCAACTTCCATGAGGGAGGTGTTGCGGTGCGTGTAGCCGGCATTATTGATCATGATGTCCAGACGGCCATGCGCCTGCATGGCGGCGTCCACCATCGCGTCCACATCGGCTTTCATGGAAACGTCTGCGGTAACCGGCAGCGCTGCTTCACCAATCTCTGCGGCAACCCGCTCTGCGCCCTTCGCGTTCAGGTCGGCAACGATGACCTTCGCGCCTTCCTCGGCGAAACGCTTCGCCATGCCTTCACCGAAACCGGATGCTGCGCCGGTGATGATGGCAACCTTGCCTTCAAGTCGAGCCATTTCGAAAATTCCTGTAATTGTTAGCCGTGGTTGAAAACGATTGTCTTGGTCGCGGACATGTCGAACAGGGCTTCAAAACCCTTCTCGCGTCCGTGGCCGGATTTCTTGAAGCCGCCGAAGGGCAGCTCCACGCCGCCGCCTGCGCCATAGCCGTTCACGAAAACCTGGCCGGCGCGCACGCGCTTGGCGACCCGGTGCTGGCGCGCGCCGTCGCGCGTCCACACACCGGCCACCAGACCGAACTCCGTGTCATTGGCGAGCCGGATGGCGTCTGCCTCGTCCTCGAACGGGAACAGCGAAAGCACCGGCCCAAAAACCTCTTCCTGAGCGAGCGCTGCCTGCGGATCAACCGCGCCGAACAGCGCCGGCGGCTGATAGTAACCGCCCTTAGGCGCGTCCGGATGCACCGTGCCCTGTGCGAGCAGCGGAATGCCGGCTTCCTGCGCTGCGGCGATGAAACCTGCAACCTTGTCGCGCTGCGCCACATTGACGAGCGGCCCGATGTCGAGATCCGCATCATGCGGGCCCGCAACCAGCTTGGAGAAGCGCTCGGCCAGCGCCGTCGCCACCTGCTCGTAGATCGGCTTCTCGATCAGAACGCGGCTGCCGGCAGAGCAGGTCTGCCCGCCATTCTGGATGATGGCGTTCACCAGAACGGGAAGCGCTGCCTCGATATCCGCATCGGCGAACACGATCTGCGGGGACTTGCCGCCCAGCTCCATCGTCACGCCGCGATTGTTCACCGCCGCTGCCTGCTGGATCGCGGTGCCGGTGATCGGCGAACCGGTGAAGGTCACGTAATCGACCAGCGGATGCGAGGAAAGAGCCGCACCAGCGCTGCGGCCATAACCGGTGATGACGTTAAACACGCCAGCCGGGAAACCGGCCTCAAGCGCCAGCTCGGCCATGCGAAGCGTCGTCAGCGAAGCGTCTTCCGCCGGCTTCACCACCAGCGTGTTGCCCATGGCCAGCGCCGCGCCGATGACGCGCGCCAGAATCTGCATCGGGTAGTTCCAGGGCGTGATGCCCGCCACCACGCCATGCGGCTCGCGCAGCGTCAGCGCCGTGTAGCCATCGAGAAACGGGATCGTGTCGCCGTGGATCTTGTCAGCCGCGCCGCCATAGAACTCGAAATAGCGCATCGTGGCGGTCACGTCCGCCGTGCCCTGACGGATCGGCTTGCCGGTGTCGCGCGATTCGAGCGCAGCCAGCTCCTCGCCATTCTTCTCCACCAGATGGAAAAGACGCGTCAGGCAGCGCCCGCGCTCCACGGCCGGCATGCGGCTCCACGGGCCTTCGTCAAACGCCTTGCGCGCCGACTTCACCGCCAGCTCCACATCGGCTTCGGTGGAAGCCGGGATCGAAGCGAAGACTGCGCCGTCGGACGGGCTGCGAACGTCGATGCGTTCTCCCGAGAGCGAATCGACCGAACGCCCGTCGATGAACTGCATGAAAGCGCGGCCCTCAGCCACGCTGCGCGAAAAATGGGTTCCCATCCCTGCCGCTCCGGTTTGTAATGTCTGTATGCGAGCCTGTGCTCGCGAAGGAAACATGGGAAAACCCGCCATGCGATGCTGTGTCAAGGCACAAATGGGCGCACCGGCTTGGCTCAGCCCGACAGACGCGCTGCCGCGCAATCGCATCTGGCTTTTTTAAATCGATTAGACTATAGCAACGGCAACTTGGTATGAGGCTAGGGCAATTCCAGGAAAAGCGGGAACCGGTTTTCCGTCCGGAATTGCGCAAGAACAATCAATGAGAGCGTTTTCGCGGTTCAACGAAAAGCGGAAACGCGCGAGCGGAGAAACCATGACCAGCCAGACAATTCCGGTCGAGCCTTTCGATCTCGTGGTGTTCGGGGCCACGGGCGATCTCTCCGAACGAAAGCTGCTTCCGGCGCTCTATCAGCGCCAGCGGGCAGGTCAGTTCACCGACCCCACGCGCATCATCGGTTCATCCCGCTCGAAACTGTCCGACGAGGACTTCCGCACCTTCGCCGAAAAGGCCATCCGCGAGCATGTCGCCAAGAGCGATATCGAGCCGCAGGAGCTGACGCATTTTCTGGCCCGCCTGTCCTACGTGCCGGCGGACGCGAAATCGGGTGACGGCTTTGCCGACCTGAAAACCGAGATCGGCGACAGCGACAGTGTGCGCGCCTTCTACATGGCCGTCGCACCCAGCCTGTTCGATGACATTGTCGGCCAGATCGACAAGCACGGCCTGTCCACCGACACGGCCCGCGTGATCGTCGAAAAGCCCATCGGCCGTTCGCTCGCCTCCGCCCATGAGCTGAACGACGCCGTGGCGCGCGTGTTCGACGAGCACAACGTCTTCCGCATCGACCACTATCTCGGCAAGGAGACGGTGCAGAACCTGATGGCGCTGCGCTTTGCCAATGCGCTCTATGAGCCGCTCTGGAACTCCGCCCATATCGACCATGTGCAAATCACCGTGGCCGAGACCGTGGGGCTTGAAGGGCGCGCGGGCTATTACGACAAGGCCGGCGCGCTGCGTGACATGGTCCAGAACCACATGCTCCAGCTTCTCTGCCTCGTGGCGATGGAAGCGCCGGCCTCCATGGAAGCCGACACGGTGCGCGACGAGAAACTGAAGGTCCTGCGCGCCCTGAAGCCGATCACCTCCAATGCCGCAGAGAGCGTGACCGTGCGCGGGCAATACCGCGCCGGCGCGTCCAATGGCGGCGCGGTGAAGGGCTACACGGAAGAACTTGAAAGCGGCGAGAGCAACACCGAGACCTTCGTCGCCATCAAGGCGGAGATCGAGAACTGGCGCTGGGCCGGCGTGCCCTTCTACCTGCGCACCGGCAAGCGGCTCGCCACCCGCGTTTCGGAAATCGTGATCCAGTTCAAGCCGATCCCCCATTCCATCTTTGAAGATGGCACGGGCAAGGTGTTCGCCAACCAGCTCGTCATCCGCCTGCAGCCGGATGAAGGCGTGAAGCAGTGGATGATGATCAAGGACCCCGGCCCCGGCGGCATGCGCCTGCGCCATGTGCCGCTCGACATGAGCTTTGCCGAATCATTCAATGTCCGCAATCCGGACGCCTATGAGCGCCTCATCATGGATGTCATCCGCGGCAACCAGACGCTGTTCATGCGCCGCGACGAGGTCGAGGCCGCATGGCGCTGGATCGACCCGATCCTCGCCGCCTGGGAAGACAACCAGCAGCCCGCACAGGGCTACACCGCCGGCACCTGGGGGCCGTCCTCTTCCATCGCGCTTATCGAGCGCGACGGACGCACCTGGCATGAGAGTGTCTGAGCATGGCGAATTGCGAGTGGCATGAATTCGCCTCCTCAGAGGCGCTGGCCAGGAACCTGTCAGAGACGGTTGCCAAAAAACTGGCCTTGGCCGTGAAGGAGCGGGGCCACGCGGCGATTGCCGTTTCCGGCGGTCGCACGCCCGCGCAGTTCTTCGATCAGCTGTCGCGATGCGACATCCCGTGGGACAAGGTCACCGTCACGCTGGTGGACGAACGTTTCGTGCCGGCCGATTCACCGCGCTCCAACGCCCGTCTGGTCGCCCGGCATCTCCTGCAGAACAAGGCTGCCCGCGCCGCCTTTGTCGGCCTCTACCAGCGAGCCGACGAAATGGAAGAGGCCGCCAGCCAGTCGGCAAAGGCGATTGCCGCACTGCCCCGACCGCTCGACGTGGTCGTGCTCGGCATGGGCAATGACCGGCACACCGCCTCCTTCTTCCCCGATGCCCCGACCATCGAAGCGCTTCTTGAGCCAACGGAAGGGCCGGACGTTTTACCGGTCGCGTCGAAGGCGGCGGGCGAACCCCGCCTGACGCTTTCCATGAACCGGCTCGCAGGCGCACGCTTCCTCGCCGTCCACATCGAGGGCGCCGACAAGAAGGAAACGCTGGAAGCAGCGCTCTCCGTCTCACCCGGCCCGGCATCCCCCATCGGTGCGGTGCTGGCCGAGACGAAAGAACCCGCCCACATCTTCTGGGCTCCCGCAGGCCAGGCGTAAAACGCCGGCCCGCCGCGCCCCGCGCTCCTTCCGCGTGGGGCCAACTGCAAGACAGGACGCCATGCCATGACCGCAAGACCCGAAATCGAAGCCGTCACAGCCCGCATCCGCGAGCGCTCACGCGCCAGCCGCGAAGCCTATCTGGAACGCGTCGACCACGCTGCCGGACAGGCCGTTCATCGCGGCGTCCTTTCCTGCGGCAACCTCGCCCACGGCTTTGCCGCCTGCGGACCGGCAGACAAGGCGGCCCTTTCCGGCGACCGGGTGCCCAATATCGGCATCATCACCGCCTATAACGACATGCTCTCGGCGCATCAGCCCTTCGAGCCATTTCCCAAGATGATCAAGGACGCCGCGCGTGAAGCCGGCGGCGTGGCGCAGGTTGCCGGCGGCGTGCCCGCCATGTGCGATGGCGTCACCCAGGGCCAGCCCGGCATGGAACTGTCGCTCTTTTCGCGCGATGTCATCGCCATGTCGGCTGCCGTCGGCCTGTCGCACAACATGTTTGACGCGGCCGTCTATCTCGGCGTCTGCGACAAGATCGTGCCGGGCCTGGTCATCGCCGCCCTCACCTTCGGCCACCTGCCTGCGATCTTCATTCCCGCCGGACCCATGACCTCCGGCCTGCCCAATGACGAGAAGGCCCGCATCCGTCAGCTCTACGCCGAAGGCAAGGTGGACCGTGCGGCGCTGCTGGAAGCCGAGTCCAAATCCTATCACGGCCCCGGCACCTGCACCTTCTACGGCACGGCCAACTCGAACCAGATGCTGATGGAGATCATGGGCCTGCACACGCCGGGTTCCTCCTTCGTCAATCCCAACACGCCGCTGCGCGATGCCCTGACGAAGGAAGCCGCAAAGCGCGCGCTCGCCATCACCGCGCTCGGCAACGAGTTCACGCCCGTTGGCCGCATGATCGACGAGCGCTCCATCGTCAACGGCGTGGTCGGCCTCAACGCCACGGGCGGCTCGACCAACCACACCATGCATCTGGTCGCCATGGCGGCAGCCGCAGGCATCCGGCTCACCTGGGACGACATCGCCGAGATTTCGGACCACGTGCCGCTCGTTGCCCGCGTTTATCCCAACGGGCTTGCCGACGTGAACCATTTCCACGCCGCAGGCGGCATGGGCTACATGATCCGCGAACTGCTCGATGACGGCTATCTGCACGAGGATGTGCGCACCATCTGGGGTGAGGGTCTGCGCCCCTACACGGTCGAGGCCAAGCTCGCCGACAATGGTTCGGTCGTGCGCCTCTCCGCACCCGCCACCAGCGGCAACGACAAGGTGCTCACCACCGCCGCCAAACCCTTCCAGCAGACCGGTGGCATCCGGGTTCTGTCGGGCAATCTCGGCAAGTCGATCATCAAGGTTTCCGCCGTCAAGCCGGAGCACCGCGTGATCGAGGCCCCGGCGCTGGTCTTCCATTCGCAGGAAGAAATGCAGACAGCCTTCAAGGAAGGCAGGCTCGACCGCGATTTCATCGCCGTCATCCGCTTCCAGGGCCCAAAGGCCAACGGCATGCCGGAACTGCACAAGCTCACGCCGGCGCTCGGCGTGCTTCAGGATCGCGGACATCGCATCGCGCTGGTCACCGACGGGCGCATGTCGGGTGCATCCGGCAAGGTGCCGGCGGCCATCCACGTCACGCCCGAAGCGCTCGACGGCGGCATGATCGGCAAGCTGCGCGATGGCGACCCGATGCGCCTCGACGCAGACAAGGGCACGCTTGAAGCGCTGGTCGACGCCGAAGAGTTCGCCGCACGCGAAAGCGCCGCACCCGACCTCTCGGGCAACCAGTACGGCATGGGCCGCGAGCTATTTGCCGGCTTCCGGCAGCTCGCCGGCCGTGCCGATCAGGGTGCAGCCGTATTCTGAGCTGGAACAAACTGCGGTAGCCGTGCATTCTTCCTCTGATCGGAGGGAGTGTGAACGGCTACTGGTTCCTCTTCAGGCGGCTCACGCGAGCCCTGTGGTTTCTGCCGGCGCTGTTCTGCGTCTCGGCGGTCATCGTCATTGTCCTTGCCTATCTTTCGGCAGACCTGCTGCCCGAAAGTCTGGATGAAAGCGCGCTTCCCATAACCGTTTCGGGAGAAGCGCTGCGCAACATTCTGGGCATCGTCGCTTCCAGCATGCTGGCGGTCGCCGTCTTCGCGCTTTCAACGCTGGTCAACCTGCTCACCAGCGCCGCGCAGACAGGCTCGCCCCGCGCCGTGCCGCTTTTCTCCGGCAATCGCGCCGCCCGCACCACCATCTCCGTTTTCATCGGCGCGTTTCTCTTTTCCATCATCGGCATAATCGGCCTGTCGAGCGGCATCTACACGCTTGGCGGACGGCTCATCCTCTTCGCCGCCACCGTCATCGTGGTCTTTGCCGTTGTCTGGGCGCTGATCCGCTGGGTACGCGAAATCTCGGTTGTCGGACGCGTCGTGGAGATGACCAGCCGGCTTGAAGAGACAACACGGGAAGCCCTCACCCGCCTTGGCCGCGACGGGCGCTATGGCTGCACCGCCGCCACGCTCTCCTCCAGTCCGTCAGGGCGAACCGTAAGCGCCGGGGCGGTCGGCTTCGTCCAGCATTTCGACCCGCATGCGCTGCAGGAACTGGCGGAGGCCAGCGATCTCACAATCCATGTTCTCGTCCGCCCCGGCGATTATGTGGACCACGCCACCGCGCTTGCCGTCGTCAGCGGCGAGGCGGACGATGCCTGCCTTGAAGCGGTCCATGACGACTTCATCATCGGTGAGGAGCGCACCTTCGATTCCGATCCGGGATTCGGCTTCCTCGTTCTGGCCGATGTCGCCCGCCGGGCGCTTTCCCCCGGCGTCAACGACCCTTCCACCGCAATCCACGTTCTCACCGTGCAGACCCGGCTTCTTGCCGACTGGGCGCTGACGGACAAGGAGGCGGACAGCGATAACGACGAGCCGCCCTACCCCAAGGTGACCTTTGCGCCCGTGAAGCCCTCCGCTCTTTTGGATGCAGCCTTCCGGCCCATATCCTACGAAGCCGCCTCCGGCGCGCCCGATGTCGGACTGGCGCTGTTGCGTGGCCTGTCCTCGCTTGCGCGTGTCGCGCCGGGAGCCTTCCGCGACGCCGCCACGGCGCTGGCCGCAGACTTCACCGCCCGCGCGACCTCATACGCCTCCCACGCACCCGATGTGGCTGCACTGCGTAAAGCCGCTGCCGAAATCGGTGGCGTTGTTTCGGAAGCCGAGCGCCCTCGCCCTTCGACAGGCTCAGGATGAGGGCTACTGAGAGGGCGCAGTTGCTTCAAGCTCTATGCCCGCTTTTTAGTCAGCACGGGAGCCTCATTCCGAGGTTTCTTGGGCGTGTGTAGTCAAGTTCTCAACTGTGTGGGTATGAAGGGAGAACCGGCACCGCAGTAGCCCTCATCCTGAGCTTGTCGAAGGGCGGGGGCGCTTGGCTCCACCTCTATGCCTCCGACCACCCCTCAATAACCAGCGCGGCGCTCTTCCGATGGCGGGCGCCCGAATTGCTGGCGATAACTCTGCGCGAAATAGGAATGCGAGGTGAAGCCCGTTGCAATCGCCACATCAAGGATCGGCATGTTGGTCTGCCGCAGAAGCTCGCGCGCCCGCTCCAGCCTGAGCCGCATGTAGTAGCGCCCCGGTGTCATCCCCAGATGCCGCAGGAAGAGCCGCTCGACCTGGCGCACGGAAAGGCTCGCCGTGCCGGCAAGCTGCGCCGCCGAATAAGGCTCATCCAGATTGTCGGCCATCAACTCGACGATCTTCTTCAGCTTCTCCGACTTGCCTGTCAGGTCGCGCTCCGGCCCCGTGCGCTGCCGGTCGCCGGCGGAGCGGATGCGCTCGTGCTGAAACTGGTTGGCGACGTCATTGGCAAGATCCGCGCCAAGGTCCGTCCGCACGATTTCCAGCATCAGGTCGATGGAAGTCGTCACGCCCGCGCAGGTATAACGCCGGCGGTCGATCTCATAGACATTGCCCGTGCATTCGATATCGGGAAAGCGCTCCATGAAGGAGGCCCGGTTCTCCCAGTGGATCGTGCAGCGATGGCCGGCAAGCTGCCCGGCCTCGGCAAGCAGATAGGAGCCCGCCGCCAGCGCACCCAGCGCAGCACCGCGCCGGCCAAGGCTGCGCAATGCGGCAAGCACCACGCTCTTGCCGGGAAACTCGGTGGTGAGCCCCACGCAAACGAAGAGAATATCGACAGGCGGAAGATCGGCGACTGCGTAATCGATCTTGATCGGCAGTCCGTTGGACGCCATCACCGCCTCGCCATCAGCCGAAACGGTCACCCAGCTATAGACGTCACGCCCGAGCAGGCGGTTGGCCGAGCGCACCGTGTCGATGGCCGCTGCCAGAGAAAACATCGAAAACTTGTCGACCAGCAAAAATGCGAAATGCCGTCGGTCCTGCCGCGCCTCGCCCATGGGCAATTGTTCTAAAACAGGCTTGTCTGGCAGGAGAGGCATGGCAGATGGTCCCGATCAGAAAGAGGCTAGAAAGCCGGTGGTTCAAGCCCCGCGGTGCGGAACGCGGAAGTGAGCGTGTTGGCCATCAGCATGGCGATGGTCATCGGCCCCACGCCGCCCGGCACCGGGGTGATAGCGCCGGCGCGCTCCTTTGCTTCGGCAAAGGCCACATCGCCCACCAGCCGCGTCTTGCCCTCGCCCTTTTCCGGCGCGGGAATGCGGTTGATGCCCACATCGATCACGGTCGCGCCGGGCTTCACCCAGTCGCCCCGAACCATTTCCGGCCGTCCCACTGCGGCAACGAGAATGTCGGCCGTCGCGGCCAGCGCCGGCAGATCCTTCGTGCGGCTGTGCGCAACGGTCACCGTGGCGTTGGCGGCCAGAAGCAGGTTCGCCATCGGCTTGCCCACAATGTTGGAGCGCCCGATCACCACTGCCGAGAGGCCGGAGAGGTCCCTGCCGCGCACCCGCTCAAGCATCAGCATCGCGCCCGCCGGCGTGCAGGGCACGAAGGCGCTGTCCAGCGCACCGGTTCCAAGCCTGCCGACATTGATGAAATGAAAACCGTCGACATCCTTGTCCGGGTCGATGGTCTGGATGATGCGCGCTTCATCGATGTGCCCGGGCAGCGGCAGCTGCACCAGAATGCCGTGGATCGCCGGATCGGCGTTGAGTTCCTCGACCAGCGCCACCAGCGCGTCTTCCGACGTTTCTGCCGGCAGCGAATGCTGAACCGAATGGAAGCCGCATTCCTTGGCGCGGCGCGACTTGGACGCCACATAAACCTGGCTTGCCGGATCTTCGCCGACGATCACCACCGCCAGCCCCGGCGTCACGCCGTGTTCGGCGAGCGTCGCAGTCTGCGTCTTGACCTTCGCAACCACATCCTCTGCGATCGCTTTTCCGTCGATGATATCGGCCATGTCTTTCCCCGGTCAGGCGTCAGTGCGTGCGGCCTCCCGGTCCACGCCAAGGCGCTCGCATCGGGATCGCACTCCAGCCCGCATAATGGGGAAAACGCAGAACCGCAATCCCGGCTTCGCGTCGTTTGGCGACGTTATTGGGAAAGAAGGCGAATTTGTCTGGAACGCGCCCGCCGTTCGGCAGCGTCAGGCAAGACCACCTGACGCCGGAAACGTCTAGTACCGGAACCGGTTTGCCCGGCGCACGGCCAGTGCATCGACCTCGCGACGCACGGCTTTCAGACGATGGTGGATTTCGCTGAAGCGGTCGTCGCCATCGTCTTCTTCATGAAACGGCTCGCCAGCACTCTGCGGACCTGCCGCAAATCCAGCCTGCGCCATCGGCGGCACCTGCTGCCAGACGGGATAGGCCGGCATCATCGGCATGTTGATTCCCGGCTGGCCCATCCCCGGCTGACCCATCACAGGCTGCCCCATCACTGGCTGAAACGGCGCCATTGCAGGCATCATGCCGGGCTGCATCGCAAGCTGTGGCGCATATTGCGGCTGTGGCTGGGGCTGGGGCTGAACCTGGGGCTGCGAAGCTGCCGACGCCCGCACCCGGTGCCGTAGCTCCGCATACCGATCGGCAAGATCATCGATCTCATCGTCCATATGCGCCGTAAACGCATGGTCGAGATCATCTTCATCCTCACGCGCGTCCACACCGGCCATTGCATAGCGCTCACCCGAACGCGGACGCCATTCGCCAGAATGCCGGTCTGATGCAGCATCCCGCAGCCGGTCGTCGGACGCGTGCCGCCAGGATCCGCCACCGGGCGGTGTCGGGTCAGGCTCCGGGTCATGATCGTCATAACCCTGGCTGCCTTCGCCGCCTTCGTCTTCCTCGGCCTGACGCTCGGCCATGTTTTCGCGCAGGCTCTGGATCGCCCCGCCGGCAGCGCCAATGCCCACGCCGAACAGGAAGCCAAGGATCATGCCCGCCATCGCGATCGACGAACGCGACGGGCCGATCGGATCGAGCGGCGGCACGGCCTGCGAAATCACGCTCACATTGGCGGTGTTCAGGCGTTCCTGCTGACCGGTCTCACGGGCGCGCAGGAGCAGCGATTCGTACACCGAGCGCTTCGCATTCGCCTCGCGCTCAAGCTCGCGAAGCGTCACCTGCTCCGATGCCAGCTTGCCCTTCTGAACCTTCAGCCGCGCGAGCTGGCCGGCCAGATCCTGCTCAAGCTGAACGGCGCGCTGCAATTCCACCTGGTTGGATGCCGTCACCCGCCGCAATTCGCGTGCGATCTCCTCACGCGCGCCGGAGAGTTCCGCTTCCACGGCAAGCCGCTCCGGATGACGCGGGCCGAAGCGCACGGCCAGCCTGCCCGCCTGCTGCCGCAGGCTCGCATACTGCGCCAGAAGCTCGGTCATGACGGGCGAAGAGATCTGCTCCGGCAGTGCGCCGCCCAGAACCTCGTCCACGTTCAGCTCACGCGCGGCCGCTGCACGCGCATTCAGCTCCGATGTGCGCGCCTTGGCGTTCGAAAGCTGGTCGTTGAGACGCAGGATCTCCTCATCGGTGATCAGACGCCCCTGCGCATCCACGATGTCGTTCTTCGCCTTGAAATCGGCCACGGCCCGTTCGGCCTCTTCCACTTCGGCCCGAAGCGAGGTGAGCTGCTCGGTGATCTCGCGATTGGCGCGGCCCGCCGTTGCAGACTGAAGCTCGCCAAAGGTCGACAGGAACACATCGCGCGTGGTCGTCGCGATCAGCGAGGATTTCTCGGGATCCTCCGTCTCGGCGCCAATGGTGATGATGAAGGTCTTGGCGTTACGGCTCACATCCAGCGCATCTGCGAGGTTCTCGACCGCAATGGAGTGCCGCGCCGTGCCGCCATCCTCATCGCCGCTGCTGAGCAGCGCCGAGATGAGCGCGCGCGGGCTCAACAGCAGGCTCACAATGGAACTGCCACCCGAACCGTTGAATTCCGGGTCATCCGCCAGATCCAGTTCGTCCACCACCCGCGCCAGCACATTGCCGGAGGTCATGATGGCCACCTGGTTTTCGATAAGCGCCAGCGTCGCATCCGAGGGCAGACCGCCCGGCGTCAGATCGCGTTCCACCAGCTGCAGATTGCGCGGATCGAAGATGAGCTGCGTTGCCGCGTAATACATTTTAGGCGTCGACAGCGCGACCATCACGCCAAGAACCGCACCGATGATCGTCGTCAGAAGAATGAGCCACTTGGCGCGAAAGATCCCGCTGATCACGCGCACGGGATCGATCAATGGCCGCCAGAGCCGCTCATCCGCATCACGCTTTCCGGTCTGCCTGCGCCGGTGCTGCATGGGCTCGCGATAGGCTTCGGGCTCTTCGTCAATCACGGTTCGCCGCACGGCCACATCGCGCTCGTCGCGCATCGGCGCACGCGCGGGCTCTGCGGTCTGCGCCCCGCGCTGCGGGGCCTCCGGCAGCGGAAACATCCTGTCGAGCAGGCGCTTGTGGAGCGGGGCCTTTTTCGGTGCGGTGCGCGCTTTCCGAACCGGCTCCTCGACCCGGCGCGCAGGCTGTGTGCGCTTCGGGGAAACGTCGTCCCGCGCGCGGTCACCCGCCTCGGCACGACGCAGATAGGCATCCGCCGAGGCTGCCCGCTCCCGGCGCGCCTCGCGCATTTCCGCATCCCTGTCAGAGCGCGTCAATGACGAACGGTCCGCAAGATCTTCCTGCGTTGTCGCAAGATCTTCCTGCGTTGTCGCACGATCATCACGCGGTGGCTGCATCGACAAAAGCGAGCGCGGGCGCCCGTCTTCCCTTGACCGTTTCCTGTTGGGATTTTCGGCGTCGAACATCGTGTGTGCAGCTTCCGCAAATGATGATGAAGCGGGCACATCAGCCCGCGATTATGTTAACCCAAGCTAAAGAGGCACAGGTAACAAACAGTTAACGGTAAGCTCTGCGTAAGTGTTTTTTGCCCCTGCGTCAGCCAGCAGAACAGCGCATTAAGTTTTATTGCTTATGCTCGCCGCAGAACCGGCATTTCAGGCTCAGAATTCAGGGGCGCCCCATCTCGCTACGCGACATCATCACCAGCCAGCGCCAGGTGCTGCGGGACTACCTCGCCACGATCAGCGGATCGGCGGGCAGGCTCGTCTTTTCGCTCGCCTATTTCGTGATTCTGGCCAACAGCCTGTCCATCGCCGATTTCGGTCTTTTCGCCACCGCCTCCGCCGCCGGCGTGATGGTCGGTCGCATTCTGGCGCTTGGCTTCACCGCCACGCTCTACCGCATCGCCACCGTCAAGCCGCGCCTGCTCGGCACATACGCAGCCGGTTTCCTCGTGCTGACGGTCGCTTCCCTGCCGCTCATCGCACTGGCGAGCGTGGCGCTCTATCTGGTGTTCTTTGCGGGCGACATGAAGGTTCTGCCCTTTGCGCTCGTCATCGCGTCCGACGCCATTGCCTGGCGGCTCACCGAAACGGTGATTGTGGTCAACAATGGCCTCAACCGTTTCGGCCGCGCCGCCGTCATTCTCATCGTCAGCGTCGGCATCCGCGCGCTGGCGGCCCTCCTGTTCACATTCCACGCGAGCAGCGACCTCCTCACCTGGACCGTTTTCTATCTCGCGGCAAACAGCGCGGCGCTCGTCTTCGCGCTCCTGTTCTACTGCCCCCGCCAGCGCCTGCGCCTGCAGAGCGCGCTCTACTGGCGTCGCCTTCCCGACGCGCTCTACGTGGCCGGCGCAGAAGTGCTGTTCTATCTGCAGATGGAGCTCGACAAGCTTCTGGTTCTTGCCCTTGGCAACCCGCAACTTGCCGGCATCTACGCCATCATCATGCGGCTGGTGGACCTGACCGCGATCCCCATCCGCTCCTTCTCCATGCTGCTCGTCCAGCGCATGATGCGCGCACCGGAAATGCTCAACCGCTGGAAACTGCGTCTTGGCATTGAGGGCGCGATCTTCGCCGTGTCCACGCTGGCGCTGGCGTCGCTGGCGGTGATCCTGCTGTTTTACCCCACGCTGCTGGGGCGCAATGTGGCCGAGGCAGCACCTCTGGTCATTCTGGCGCTTGCGGTTCCGGGCCTGCGCAACCTGACCGAATATCAGGCGGACCTGCTCTTTGCCCGCGGCCAGACCTTCATTCGCGCGGTCAATCTCGGCGTTCTGGCCCTGGGCAAGGCTGCACTTCTCTCGCTGGTTCTGAAAAACTTCACCGAAACACGGGACATCATTCTGTCGCTCAACGCGGTCTTCGCGGTGCTTTACGTGCTGTCGATGGTACTCACCTATCGCGCTCTGGCCAGACCGGCCAAACGCGTCTGATACTGACCCTAACCGATCACACGGCGCAGCGGTTCCAGGCTCGTCTCGGTGAAGGACTGAATGCCGATGGCCACCTGATAGGGCTCCATCCCGGCAATGAAACGCTCAATGCCGGTTTCATCCAGCTCCGGCCCCAGCCAGTAGATGTGGCAGAGCGCGCGGTCGTCGTGGAAGTGTCCTTCCCCGTTCAAAACCTCATCCACATAGCGGCCATAGAGAATGCACTCCGAGAAACGGCGGTCGCTCGCCACCACATTGATCCACGGCCTGCCGTGAACCGTCTCGATACGCCTGAGCATGTCCAGCACGGTTTCGCGTCGCCATGCGATCAGTGTGGTGATGTAGTCATGGTCGCTGGTCTGCCCGGCAGGAAGGTCAAGCGCCCTGCCCGCATTGGCCAGCCAGTCGCGGTGCCCCATGTCCATCAGCGAATGCATGCCGCCGCTTTTGCGGTATAGCCGCATCTGGCCATCGCGCCAGAAGTCGCCGCAGTCGAACGGCTTCAGGAACACGACGTCGGAATCGCAATAGACAAGCGCGTCTTCCGTCGCCTTTTCGGCAAAGGCGATGCGCCGCAATTGCTGCACATGCCATCCGCGCAGCGGCGCAAGCCGCGTGCTCAACCAGACATGGCGGCGAAAAAGACTGGTCGGATCGCGCACCGCATGCAGCCATGATGGCAAGAGATCGCGCTCGTCAACCACCACCCGGCGGTCCGTTTCCAGTGCGCGAAAACGCTCGACATCATGACTGGCGACAAGCAGGTAATGGCGTGTGTAGCCGGTCACATACCGGTCCATACTCTCACACAACAGCCTGCATCGCTCGAAATCACCGGCATAGCTGGGCGTAACGATTGCGGCGTTCTGCTGCGCTCCCATGCCTAGCCTCCGCCTGCCTTGCCGCTCAGCTTCTGACCAAGCACCCGCAGGAGAAACAGCGGATTGCCCACCACATAGCGCCGCCACAGACGACGCGGCTCAAGCCCCAGCCGGAACAGCCATTCAAGCCGCAGCCGGCGCATCCACAGCGGCGCGCGCGGCACCGCGCCGCTTAGAAAATCAAGAAGCGCCCCCACGGCAATCGGCACGGTGCAATGCTCGCCCCCAAGCTTTTCGGCAATCCACAATTCCTGGCGCGGAACGCCCATGGCCACAAGCAGCACGTCCGGGCGGATTTCCTCCAGCCTGTCGAGGATGGCCTTCTCTTCCGCACCGTCAAAATAACCGTCATGCAGGAAGACGAATTCGTGTTGCGGCGCATGCTCTGCAAGCTTCTCGGCTGCGGCAAGCGCGTTGTCGCGCCGCGCGCCAAGCAGGCCGACCGTCAGCCGGTCCTTCTGCCGCCTGAGGAATTCCGGCACGAAATCGGTGCCGTTCAGATTGTCGGGAAACGGCTCGCCGTAGAGCATCTTTGAAGCGATATCGACACCAACGCCATCCGCCAGCACCAGAAAGTCTGGCAGGACCTGGCGAAAGCGCGCGTCCGCAACGGCCACATTGGCGTTGTGCGCATTGAGGAACGTCACCTGCGTGAAGCGCCGTTCGGCAATGCTTTCGGCCAGCATCGCAATTGCCGCGTCACGGCCAATTGCCGTCACATCCGTTCCCAGAATGTCGCGCCGCTCGGGCACCGGTGTGATCTTGTTCGGCGCATCCACGTTCATGCGGCCTCGTTCTGCCGGCCAAAGCCAGACTGCTGAAGCCCGTGAAGCACGGCCTTGTCGAGCGCGTTGCGCTGCTCCTCATGGAATGTCCGCCCGTCAAGATCGACAGGCGATCCGGCGGCACGCACCAGCGCGTCTGCAAAGGCGCGCGGCTCGTCGGCAAGGGTGCAGTTCTCCGGCTTGTAGGAAATGCCGCGCAGCGCGCTCTGCGTGGCGACGCTCGGCAGGCCCAGCTCAAAGGTCTCGATCGTCTTCAGCTGCACGCCGGTTCCGGCACGGCTGATAAGCGGGACCACCTTGCCCGACCGCACAAACTCCACCGCGTCGGGAACACGCCCGACAAAGGCGATGCGGGGGTGTTCCTGCGCCAGGCTCGCCGGCGCGTCACCGGCCACCGCAATGTGAAAGTCGTCAGGCAGGTGCGGCACAACCTGTTCCAGAAACCAGTCGAGCCCGATGCGATTGGGCGCCCAGCTCCACGTGCCGATCAGCGCCGCGTCGTAATCCGTCCTGCGTTCATCGCCCGTCACCTCCACCGGCGCATGCGCCACCAGCGGCAGAACTGCCGAGCGCCGGTCATCCGCCACGCCCAGAACCTGCCGGTCATCCTCGGAAAGCGTGTAGATGAAATGCGCATCGGCGCACAATTGCGCTTCCAGCGTTTTCAGAAGCTTCGCCTCACGGCCAAACATGAAACGCGCAATGGGGCTGCGTGCGGCGCGCGCGCTCTGCTCGGCGGAAACATACTCCACATTGTGCGCCACATAGATGTTCGGCAAATGGGCGAAAATCTCGCGGAATGCGCCTGCAAACTGCACGGAATTGAAGATGACGCCATCCACCGGACCAAGGCCGTCGAGTGCGGCGCGAACCTGCGCCGGCGAGGCAAGCAGCATCTTGGCGGACGAGAACGTCATGTTGCGCGTCATTGCACGGGCAAGCCATCGCAGCTTCTGAAGACCGCCCGCCGCTTCGGTGCGCGGGTCCATTTCACCCAGAACGACCGTGTCGTCGGCAATGTTGCGCGCCTCACGTCCCTGCCAGGCAAAGCCCATGACGGAGACCCGGCACCCCGCGCGCGACAGCGCGCCGAGGATTGCCGCATTGGCAATCTCGTAGCCACTCTTGGGCGTCCCGTCGGGAACGATGGATGTCGCAAAGACCAGATGCATGCACTTTTCCTGTTTGGAACGTTCTGTCAAACAGCAATGAACTCTTCATTAAGGGAGAAGCCGGGGAAACACTTTTGGCGGGCATAACACCATTTCCCTGCCGCAAAAACCTGCCGCACTTAACGCCGCCTTAATTGCCGCCACCGCTTATAGAGCGCGAAACAAGGGGGCATTGGCGGGATCGTGACGCAGGACAGGGCAGACAAGTCGGTTTCAACCGTCGCGCGAACGCCATCGCTGAGCGTGCAGGAGATCGAGTGCGTTGTCACCGTTCCCACCTTCAAGCGCCCCGATCAGCTTCTCGACACGCTCCATTCGCTTGCCGCCCAGAAAACCGCGCGCCCCTTTGCCATCATCGTGATGGAAAACGAGGCCGAAGCACACGAAGGCGCAGACGCAGCCGCGCCGCTCTTTGCCGATGGCACGTTCAACGGCATTGTCATCATCGCCCATCAGCGCGGCAATTGCTGCGCCTACAATGCCGGCTGGGAAACCGCGCTGGCTGAATTTCCGGCCTTTCGCTATCTCGCCGTCATTGACGATGACGAACTCGCCTCTCCGCACTGGCTTGAAAACCTCTGCGCCACGGCGGAGAAATTCGACGCCGATATCGTTGGCGGCCCGCAGGTGCCGGCCTTTGAAAAGCCTGCGCATGAGCGCTGGGCGACCCACCCGGTCTTCGCCCCGCCCTATGATGAAACAGGCCCCGTTGCAGCGCTCTACTCCTCCGGCAATCTTCTTGTGACGCGCCGCGTTCTGGAAGCAATGCCGCGCCCCTTCCTCGATCTTCGGTTCAACTTCATGGGCGGCGGCGATTCCGATTTTCTCAGCCGTGCGCGCCAGAAAGGATTTCGCCTTGCATGGTCGGCGGAAGCAGAAACGCAGGAGATCGTGCCGGCACGCCGGGTCGAACGCGACTGGATCCGCGCCCGTGCGCTGCGCAACGGCGTCATCTCCACACTGGTGGAAAAGAAGAAACGGGCAGACGAAGGCTTCGGCCGGCTGCGTGTCTTCGCCAAGAGCCTCGCGCTTCTGGCCCTCTCCCCGCTGCGTGGAGCCGCCCGGCTTGCAAAGACCGGCTCCATCTCCACCGCCATGTATCCCGTCTATGTCGGTCTTGGCCGCGTCATGGCCGAATTCGGCTACGCGAACGAGCAGTATCGCGAGCCGGAAAAAAACTGACGGCCTTTCCCGCCAACAAAACGCTTCGCCGCTGTCGACTTCCCTTCGGTGATTGTGTATCGGTCCCGCTCCCCTGACCGATCCACATCCCCCAAGGACATAAGCTATGCGAGCGCTGAGCGGCGGCATCGACTTCGGCACGTCGAATTCAACAGCCGGTTTCATGGAAAACGGCCAGCCACGGCTCATCGAGCTGGAGCGTGGCGAGGTCACCATGCCGAGCGCGGTGTTCTTCAATTTCGAGGACAACCGCACCTATTTCGGCCGTAGCGCCATTTCCTGCTACACGGAAAATGCCGAAGGCCGGCTTCTGCGCGCCCTGAAAAGCGTTCTCGGATCGTCGCTGATCCACGAGAAAACGCGCATCAAGGCGCATTCCATCGCCTTTTCCGACATTATCGGCTCGTTCCTGCATTTTCTGAAGGACAGCCTCGAAACCAATCTCGGCGGACCGGTCGACAACATCGTGCTCGGCCGACCGGTGCAGTTCGTCGATGACAATCCGGAAGCCGACCGCCGCGCGCAGGACGAGCTTGAAAAAGCGGCCCAGCGGCGTGGCTTCAAACACATCGAGTTTCAGTTCGAACCCATTGCCGCCGCCCTCGATTACGAGCAGCAGGTGAGCGGCGAGGAACTGGCGCTGATCGTCGATATCGGCGGCGGCACGTCCGACTTTTCCGTCGTGCGCGTCTCCTCGGAACGCGCGAAGCAGGCCGACCGCAAGGACGACATTCTTGCCAGCCACGGCGTGCATATCGGCGGCACGGATTTCGACCGCCTCCTGAGCATCGCCCATCTGATGCCGGAACTCGGCTACCGCACGCTCACCAAGGACGGCAAGCGCCAGCTCCCCGCCGGATATTACATCGACCTTGCCACCTGGCAGCGCATCCACATGCTCTACACCAACAAGGCGATGACCGATCTCAGGCAGATCCGCTACGAAGCGGCCCAGCCCGAACTGGTGGAGCGTATGATCGACGTGGTTTCAAACCGGCAGGGTCATGCGGCCGTGGCCGAGGTGGAACGGGCGAAGATCGCGCTGACCGACCTGACGGAGAGCGCCATCGAGCTTCCGCTCACCGAGGAGAAGCTGCATCTGCCCGTCACGCGCGACGAGCTGAACGACGCCATTCGCGTCACCGTCGAGCGCGTTCAGAAGGCCGTCAGCGAAACCCTCGTCAATGCCGGTATCGGGCCTGAGCGGATCACCGCGCTGTTCCTCACCGGCGGTTCGTCTGCCATCCCGCTCCTGCGCGAAAGCGTTCTGGGCATGCTGCCGGCCGCTTCCGTGGTCGAGGGCGACATGTTCGGCTCCGTCGGACGCGGCCTGGCCCTGGACGCCGGGCGCAGGTTCGGCGCCTGAGCCCACTCGTTCGGACCGGGGCGCCAAAACGCCCCGGCCCACATCCTTCTGTTGCATTCGCCGTCCGCACGCGGCATTCCTCTCCCATCATCAAGGGAGAAGTTTCATGGGCAAATCGGTCATTCTCGTCGGCTGCGGAAACATGGGTTACGCCATGCTGAAAGGCTGGATCGCGGCAGGCAAGCTCGCCTCCGGCGACGCCACCGTGATCGAGCCGAATGCGGACCTGCGCGCCCGCGCCGCAGCACTCGGCGTGACGGTTACCGACAGCGTTGACACGCTGGAGCAAGGCGCAGACATGATCGTGTTCGCCGTCAAGCCGCAGGTCATTCGCGACATCGCCCCCGCCTATGCCCGCTTCGCCGACAAGGCCACCTTCGTCAGCGTTCTCGCCGGCACCGGAACGGCCACATTCGAGGAAATTCTCGGCCGTCATGCCGCGGTTATGCGCTGCATGCCCAACACGCCCGCCGCCATCGGCAAGGGCATGATGGTGCTGTTCTCCAACCGCAATGTGAGCGACGGGGCAAAAGCCTTCGCCGGGGAACTGCTTGCCACCAGCGGCGCGGTCACCACCATCGACAATGAAGAGCTGATGGACGCCGTCACCGCCGTTTCCGGCTCCGGCCCGGCCTATATCTTCCACTTCATCGAATGCCTGACGGCTGCCGGCGAGAAGGCCGGCCTGCCGAAGGAAACCGCAAAGCTTCTCGCCATGCAGACGGTCTATGGCGCGGCCTGCCTTGCCAAAGAAAGCGATGACGAGCCCGGCAAGCTGCGCGAGCAGGTGACAAGCCCGAACGGCACCACCGCCGCCGCGCTCTCCGTCTTCATGGATGAGAACCGCCTTCTCGATCTGGTAAGCGACGCCGTCGACGCCGCCAAGAAGCGCTCCATCGAACTGGGAAAGTAGAGGATCGGCGCAGGCCCCTCATCCGCCTGCCGGCACCTTCTCCCCGCCAGCGGGGAGAAGGAAGAAAACCGCCAGCTTCAAGGCCCCCAAGCAACCCGCAAGGCACCGCCTCACCTTCTCATCTCAAACGGGGAGAAGGGGATATTGAAGGTGACACGCCTTCCGGTTACGACGCGTTTCCTTCTCCCCGCACGCGGGGAGAAGGTGCCGGCAGGCGGATGAGGGGCGAGCACCCCACGCCATCACCCTTCGCCGAACACCATCGCATCCTGCCGCGCCCTGAGCGCCACCAGCCGCGAAGCCGCGTCGGGCGCAACATTCGCATAGGTCAGAAGCGCGCCCTTCTTCACCGGGGCCGTCACCGTGCCGCCCTCAAGCAGCCCGCATGGCACGGCCTTCACCGTACGCGCCTCTTCCGCCGTCATGATCCACGAGCGGTAGGAATATTCGCCGATCGCGTCGAGCCGGTCGCCGGGCTTCAGATCCTTCTTCGCCACCGCACAGACTTCCGCAACCGGCCTGTCGAGCGGCACCATGTCCGCCTTGTTGTAGAGCACGGCGCGCGCGCAGGTGAGCGGCACTTCCAGCGAGGTCAGGTGATAGGGCCGGAAGAAGGTGTAATACGGCCCCTCCCCGAGCTTCAGATCGTTCATGCGCTCGCGCAGGCGCGGATGGTCCATCTCCGCCACCACGAACACGCCCGGCGCAACACCCTTGCCCACCGTGAAGTCGACACAGCCCTTCTTCGAGAGCACGCCGCCATCGGCAATCGGGCAGAGAACGCTGGAAAGCTCCTCGCGGCTTGCCGCCGGGCCATGCATGCCCGGCTTGTCCGGCACGAGGCCCGTGGCATTGGCGATGGCCGCCATCTCCACCATCGTCTTGGAGCCGTCGACGAACTCGACCAGCATGCGCACATTCATGTTGCGCCGTTCCGCCTCCTCGGCGTAGTCGTCCGGCACCGCGTCGATGTTGAGCGGATTGTTCTTGCCCTTGCCGGCGGCAACGATATCGTGCCCCATGGCCGAGACGAACTCGATCAGCTCCTTGCAGGAAGACGGCTCGTCGCCCGCGCCCAGCGAATAGGTCACGCCCAGCCGCGCCGCCTCACGCTTCAGATAAGCGCCGATGGTCACGTCGGCCTCGACATTCATCATGACGAGATGCTTGCCCGCCTCCATGGCCGAAAGCCCGATCTCCGCGCCCACCGCCGGCTTGCCCGTGGCGTCGATCACCACGTCCACCAGATCGTTTTCGGAAACCAGCCGGGAATCGCCCGAAAGCGCCGTCTTGCCGGCGCGGATCGCGTCGCTGATCGCGCCTGCCGTTTCAGCCTCCACCGCGCTCCCGGCAGCGCGTCCGGCAATCTCGATGGCCTTTGCCGCGCGTTCGGGCCGCGTGTCGGCAATGGCCGCCACCTCGATGCCCTTCATGCGCGCCACCTGCGTGACGATGTCCGTGCCCATCTCGCCGCAGCCGATCAGGCCGATGCGCACCGGCCGCCCCTCTTCCGCCCGCTGCTCAAGATCGCGCGCGAGACCCGTAAGCGCCACATTCGTCATCCGATGTCCTCCTCGTTTGGCGACCGAGATAGAAGCGGCCCGGCGCGGTATGTCAACCGCTCTTCACCTGCACCGGAACCGGACTGTTTTTCTTGATATCTTTCAGAACGAGGTTGGTGCGCACATTGGCGATGCCAGGCAGGCGGAACAGGAAATCCTCCAGAAACCGGTTATAGGCCGCCAGGTCGCGGCACACGACGCGCAGATGGTAATCCGCCTCTCCCGTCGTGGAGTAGCAGTCGAGCACTTCGGGCCGCCGCCGCGTCTCGGCGATGAACGTGTCCACATGCCGGTGGTCATGCCGCGTCAGCGACACATGCACGATGGCCTGAAAACCGAGCCCCGCCTTCTCCACGTCCAGCAGAGCCGCATATTGCGTGATCAGCCCCGCCTCCTCCAGCGCCTTCACCCGCCGCCAGCAGGCTGAAGCCGACATGCCGGCCCGCTCCGCCAGCTCCTGGTTCGAGAGCCGGCAATTGGCCTGAAGTGCGTCCAGAAGCCTCTTGTCCTGTTCACTCAGCTTTTCGGGCATAGGTCCAAATCCTGAAAAATTCTCCGATACATCCGTATATATCGGACAATTCTTCCAGAAACCAAATTCCAACCGCCAAATCTGGCACAAAATTCCACCTCTGCCGGTTTAGAATTCTTCCAGTCTGCACTGGAGGAATTGCATGACCGTCCAACCCAAGGCCGGCGAACTCGCGCGCTATCAGCTCGAGGACCGCTACACCCAGGAAAAGGGCCGCGTCTTCATGACCGGCACGCAGGCGCTCGTGCGCGCCGTGCTCGATCAGGCGCGCCGCGACCGCGCGAACGGCCTCAACACGGCAGGTTTCATCTCCGGCTATCGCGGATCGCCGCTGGGCGCGCTCGACCTTGAGTTATGGAAGGCGAAGGACCGGCTCGACGCCGCCCGCATCGAATTCCTCCCCGCCGTCAACGAGGATCTCGCCGCCACCGCTGTGCTCGGCAGCCAGCAGGTGGAGACCAATCCGAAGCGCGAGGTCGAGGGCGTTTTCGGCCTCTGGTATGGCAAAGGCCCCGGCGTCGACCGCTCGGGCGATGCGCTGAAGCATGGCAACGCCTATGGCTCTTCGCCCCATGGCGGCGTGCTGGTGGTTGCCGGCGACGATCATGGCTGCGTCTCCTCCTCCATGCCGCACCAGTCGGACGTCGCCTTCATGTCGTGGTTCATGCCCACGCTCAATCCGGCCAGCGTGTCGGAATATCTGGCCTTCGCCGAATATGGCTACGCCCTGTCGCGCTTCTCGGGCATGTGGGTCGGCTTCAAGGCCATTTCGGAAACGGTGGAATCGGCAGCCTCCGTCGACATTCCCGCCCCCCGCGCGTTCGAGACACCCGATTTCACACCGCCTCCCGGCGGGCTCCACTATCGCTGGCCGGATCTTCCCGGCCCGCAGATCGAGGAGCGCATGGAGGCGAAGAAGCACGCCGTTCTGGCGTTTGCCGAAGCCAATCCCATCGACCGCCACATCTATGACGTGAAGGATGCCCGTTTCGGCATCGTCACCACCGGCAAGGCCCATCTCGACCTGATGGAGGCGCTGCGCCTTCTGGGCATCGGCGAGGCCGAGTGCCGGAAGCTCGGCATCGACATCTACAAGGTCGGCATGGTGTGGCCGCTCGCCCGCCGCGCAGCACTCGACTTCGTGAAAGACAAGCAGGAAGTCCTCGTCATCGAGGAAAAGCGCGGCATCGTCGAAAGCCAGTTCAAGGAATATTTCTACGACTGGCCAGGCCACAAGCCGCACGCCATGGTGGGCAAGCGCGACGAGGATGGCGAACGCCTCGTGCCGTGGACCGGCGAGCTTTCGCCACGCCTGCTTCTGCCCGTCGTCGCCCGGCGGCTCGAAGGCATCTTCCCCGGCAGCGGCTTCATCGCCCGCGCTGAAAAGATCCTCGCCGCACCGGCCATCACCCTGCAGGTGGAAGGCGCGACCCGCACTCCGTATTTCTGCTCCGGCTGCCCGCACAACACCTCGACCAAAGTGCCCGAGGGGTCCGAAGCGCTGGCCGGCATCGGCTGCCATTTCATGGCGAGCTGGATGGACCGCAACACCACCTCGCTGATCCAGATGGGCGGCGAGGGCGTGAACTGGGCAGCCTCCTCGCTCTTTACCGGCAAGAACCACGTCTTCCAGAATCTCGGCGAAGGCACCTGGTATCACTCCGGCTCCATGGCCGTGCGGCAGGCGATTGCCGCAAAGGCCAACATCACCTTCAAGATCCTCTACAACGACGCCGTCGCCATGACCGGCGGTCAGCCGGTGGACGGCCCCGTCAGCGTTCAGGCGATTGCCCACGCCTCGCGCGCCGAGGGTGTGGAGCGCATTGCGCTCGTCTCCGATCACCCGGAGAAGTTCCAGCCTGGCGAACTGCCGGCCGCCACCACCATCCATCACCGCCGCGAACTCGACGCCGTCCAGCGCGAGCTGCGCGAGGTGAAGGGCGTGTCCATTCTCATCTACGAACAGACCTGCGCCACCGAGAAGCGCCGCCGCCGCAAGCGCGGCCAGATGGAAGACCCGAAGAAATTCGTCGTCATCAACGACCTCGTCTGCGAGGGCTGCGGCGACTGCTCGGTGGAATCCAACTGCCTCTCCGTCGAACCGCTCGAAACCGAGTTCGGCACCAAGCGCAAGATCAACCAGTCGTCCTGCAACAAGGACTTCTCCTGCGTGAACGGCTTCTGCCCGAGCTTCGTCACCGTCGAGGGCGCAACCCGCAAAAAACGCTCCGGCATGGAGTTCGATCTGACGCGGCTTGCCGGCGATCTCCCCGATCCGGAGCCTGCAGCGCTCGACAGGCCCTTCGACCTGATGATCACCGGCGTCGGCGGCACCGGCGTCGTCACCGTTGGCGCGCTCATCACCATGGCCGCGCATCTGGAGGGCAAGGGCTCCAGCGTGCTCGACTTCACGGGCTTTGCCCAAAAGTTCGGGCCGGTGCTTTCCTATGTCCGGCTGGCGTCTGCACCCGACGCCATCCATCAGGTGCGCATCGACCGTGGTGCAGCGGATGCGCTGATCGGCTGCGACATCGTCGTGTCGTCCTCACCCAAGGCGTCGGCCAGCTACCGCCCCGGCATGCGCGCCGTGGTGAACCTTGCCGAGATGCCCACCGGCGATATCGTGCGCAAACGCGATGCGAGCCTTCACGTGGACCAGCGGCTTGCAGCCATCGAAGGCGTGACGGGCAAGGATGCGCTTGCCGCCATGGACGCCAACCGCCTCTCTGAAAAGCTCATGGGCGACACGGTGTTCGCCAATGTGATGATGCTCGGTTTCGCCTGGCAGAAGGGCCTCGTGCCCGTCTCGCTCAACGCGCTTACCCAGGCCATCGTGCTGAACGGCGTCGCCATTGAGAAGAACCACCGCGCCTTCCTCATCGGCCGTCTGGCGGCAGAAAAGCCCGACGCGGTGAAGGGCCTGCTCGACCCGAAGCCGCAGGCCGACGGAACGCTCGACGAGATCGTCACCCGCCGCGAGACCTTCCTGACCGACTATCAGAACGCGGCCTATGCCGCGCGCTACCGCCATCTGGTGGATCGCGTTCGCGCCGCCGAAGCGCCGTTCGGCAGCGACGCCGTCAGCCGGGCCGTTGCCCGCTCCCTGTTCAAGTTGATGGCCTACAAGGATGAATACGAGGTCGCCCGCCTGCACACGCAAACGGGCTTTTCCGCCCGCATCGCAGAAGAGTTCGAGGGCGACTATCGCATCGTCCATCACCTCGCCCCGCCCTTCCTTGCTTCCGGCACGGATGCGCGCGGACGTCCGCTCAAGCGCGAATTCGGCCCCTGGGTGCGCCTGCCGTTCCGCATGCTCGCCCGCATGAAGCGCCTGCGCGGCACTGCCTTCGACCCGTTTGGCCGCACCGCCGAGCGACGCATGGAGCGCGAGCTGATCGGCTGGTACGAGGCGCATGTCGAAAAAGCGCTTGCGCATCTCGACGCCGGCAATGCCGCAACGCTTGCCGAGACCCTGGCGCTGCCCATGCAGATACGCGGCTACGGCCCGGTGAAAGAAGAAGCCGCAAAGCGCATCCGCACCGAGATGGCTGCGCGTCTGTAGACACAGCCTGAAGACCGCACCTCTCTCTTGGGCTCTCCGCTCCTTCGGCAGGCGGAGGAGCCTCCTTTCCCACCCTCTCCCTCGTCATCCTATGGTCAAGCCATAGGATGACGAGGGAGAGGGTCGGCGCGTTCTCATTCACGCCCCCTCCCATTCTTCTCCACCCCATGCGGCAAACCAGACAGGGAGAAGACGCGCGCTTCCCAATTCACGCTCCTTCATCTCCCCCGCCCTCCCTTCAACAAACTCAGAAGGAAGAGAACCCACCCCCACCCCGTTCCTTCGTCATCCTCGGGCCCGACCCGAGGATCCATGCCGGAACGCCGAACACAAAGCCCAGCCCCTCAAAGCAAGCCCATCGCTTCCCACGCCGGTGCCGTCGCCACCGCAACGGCATGGATCCTATGGTCAAGCCATAGGATGACGAGAGAGGGTCGGCGCGTTCTCATTCACGCCCCCTCCCATTCTTCTCCACCCCCTGCGGCAAACCAGGCAGGGAGAAGACGCGCGCTTCCCAATTCACGCTCCTTCATATCTCCCGCCCTCCCTTCGACAAACTCAGAAGGAAGAGAACCCACCCCCACCCCGCTCCTTCGTCATCCTCGGGCCTGACCCGAGGATCCATGCCGGAACGCCGAACACAAAGCCCAGCCCCTCAAAGCAAGCCCATCGCTTCCCACGCCGGTGCCGTCGCCACCGCAACGGCATGGAGCCTATGGTCAAGCCATAGGATGACGAGGGAGAGGGTCGGCGCGTTGCATGCCAACCAGAGGGCGTGCAGCGCAAACGCGCATGAAGCGCGCCATGCGCCCGGCATCCCAATCCCTTGCTCCCGCTTCCTGCGTATGCAAATAGCATTGGTCAAACAGCCAAGGAGGAACCCCATGACCGCCATTACCCGCCGCACGCTCGGTGCGCTCGCCCTCACCACCGCTCTCGCCGGCTTCGCGCTGCCCTCCGCCGCCGCCGACAAGATCAACGTCGGCATTCTGTCGCTCACCTCGCATTCGCCGAGCATCATCGCCGAAGCCAAGGGCTATTTCGACGCTCAGGATATCGATGTCGAGTTCGTGTCCTTCCAGGCTGCGCAGCCCATGGCCGTCGCCATTGCCTCGGGCGATGTCGATTTCGGCATGACGGCGATTTCCGGCGGTCTCATCAGCCTTGCAGACAAGGGCGTGATCAAGGTCATCGGCGGCGCGCTGCAGGAAACGCCCGAGATCGACGGCCAGAAGATCCTCGCCTCCAAGGCTGCGTTCGACGCCGGCGTTAAAACGCCTGCCGACCTCAAGGACCACAGCTTCGGCATCACCACCACCGGCTCCTCCTTCCACTACATGGCGCACAAGATCGCCGACAAGGAAGGCTTTGACCGTTCCGAAATCCACGTGAAGCCGCTGCAGAAGGTGCCGGCCATCATCGCGTCGCTCAAGAGCGGCCAGATCGATGCCTGGTCCATCGTGCCGAACATTGCAGGCGCGCTCACCAAGGGGCCTGAAGTCGTCGAGATCGGCAAGATTTCCGACTATGTCGACGATTACCAGGTCACCACGGTCTTCACCTCCACCAAAAATGCGACCGAAAAGAAGGATCTCGTCGAGCGCTTCCTGGCCGGCCTCTCCGAGGGCATCAGCGACTACAACGCCGCCCTGGTCGACAAGACCATGAGCGAGGAAGACACCGCGGCAATCGTCGGGATGATCCACAAATACGTCTATTCCGACCAGCCGCTCGACAAAGCCGATCCGCGCATCCGCGCCGGCGCCATGCGCATCAACGAAGGTGCGGCGCTGAGCGTGGCAAGCGTCGAGGACCAGCTTGAGTGGTTCAAGTCGGAAGGCCTCGTGCCCGATGGCGTGACGATGGAAAAGCTGGTCGACACCAGCTTCGTGGAAACCCGCTAACAGCGAAGCCGCCCCGGCCTGCCGGGGCGGCGTTTTTGGACCGATGCAGCTTCTTCTTCAGAACATCACCCACCACTATGGCGGCACGACCGTCCTCGATGACATCTCGCTTACGGTGGATGACGGCGAAATCGTCTGCATTGTCGGCCCCTCGGGCTGCGGCAAGTCCACGCTTTTGCGCATTGCCGGCGGACTGGAAAAGCCCGATCAGGGGCAGGCGCTTCTTGCCGGACCTGAGCCGGATGGCTCGCTCAACCCCCTCACCTACATCTTTCAGGATTTCGCCCTGCTCCCCTGGCGCAGCGTGGAAGGCAATGTGAGCCTGGTTCTGGAAGATCACGGCATCGCGGCAGCCGAGCGCAGGGCGATCATCGCCGATGTGCTTGCCCGCACCAATCTTTCCGATTTCGCCAAGGCGCTCCCGCGCCAGCTCTCCGGCGGCATGAAGCAGCGCGTGGCCATTGCCCGCGCGCTCGCCGTCAAGCCGGCCATCATGCTGATGGACGAACCGCTCTCCGCACTCGACAGCCAGACCCGCGAACTTCTGATGGACGATCTGGTTGCGCTGTGGACCCGCGAGCGGTTTTCCGCCTGCTACGTGACGCACAATCTCAACGAGGCCGTGCGCCTTGGCCGCCGCATCATCGTGCTTTCCCGCCGCCCCGGCCGCATCCGCGACGTGGTCGAGATCGACATGCCCCTTGCCGAACGCGCCGACCGGCTGGCCGAGCTGGAAACCCTGCAGCGCCGCGTCTGGGAAATCATGCGCGAGGAAGCCCGCGAAGCCGACAGGGAGATTTCCGATGTCGCATGACGCCACGCACGAACAACCCGCCGCCAATGCAGCAACAGCCAATGAGAGCGGCCAGCGCCCGGTTCCCTTCCGTGGCGGCGGCTTCGTTCACCGTTCGCTCGGTCCCGTCGCCCCGCTTGTTTTCCTCGCCATTCTGGCGGTCTGGGAGCTGGGCTCGCGTTCGGGCTTCATCAGCCCCATTGCGCTGCCAGCCCCGTCAGAGGCGTTTGGCGCGCTTGTCGATCTTTTCCAGACCGGCATGCTCTGGAAGCATCTCGGCGCGAGCCTCTACCGTCTTGTCGTCGGCTGGACGCTGGGCAGTCTGCTGGGCATCGCCGTCGGCCTGTTCATCGGCCTGTTCTCGCTTGCCCGCGCCGGGCTTCTGCCGCTCGTCTCGGCCCTGTTCCCGGTGCCGAAAATCGCGCTCCTGCCGCTCTTCATCATCTGGTTCGGCATCGGCGAAGGCTCCAAGGTGGCCACGATCCTGTTCGGCACCTTCTTCCCGACCGTGATCGCCACCTATGGCGGCGTCGACAATGTGGACCGCAATCTGATTCGCATGGGCCAGTCCTTCGGCATGTCGTGGCTATCCATCGTGCGCAAGATCATCCTACCAGGCGCAATGCCGGCCATCCTGTCCGGCTTCCGCATCTCCGCCTCCATCGCCATCGTGCTTCTGGTCGCCGCCGAGATGATCGGCGCGGAATTCGGCGTCGGGGCCTATATCCTCATGGCCGGCGCGCTTTTCGCGCTGGATCAGCTCATTGCGGGCGTGGCGCTCCTGTCGCTCATCGGCCTCATCATTGCGTGGCTGATCGGCAAGCTGGAGAAGCGTCTGCTTTCGTGGAGAACCTGAGCCTTTTTACCGCTTGTGAAAAAACTCTTCGCAAATCGACAGAAGGGCGCTTGCCAGCAAAAAATCTCGTGCTATAAACCACGCGCTTCCGGCGGAAACCAACACCGCCTCGCCTTGTAGAAATCTCTGCACCGGCACCGTGAAGCAGGGTTTGCCCAGATAGCTCAGTTGGTAGAGCAGCGGATTGAAAATCCGCGTGTCCGTGGTTCGAATCCGCGTCTGGGCACCACTCCCCTTCAGCGTCTCCAATCATCGCAAAGCAACGCACACTTCTCGCAAAGAAGCCGTCCGTCAGCTCTGAAACACCTCAGTCTTCTGATGAATTCGGAATGAGGCTGAGCTTTCCATGCATGACATGCCGTTCGGCGATCACATGCTCTGCAAGCCGCTTAACATCGTCCGGCAGCCCCTTGAGGATGCTGATTTCAAGGCATCGGTCATGGTCGAGATGCACATGCATGCTCGCGACCGAGAGTTCGTGGGCATGATGAAACGCATTGGTCAGCCGCTTCGCCAGATCCCGCGCCTCATGGTCATAGACATAGCTCAGAACGCCGATACAACTTTTCTGCGACCCCGTTTTCAAAAGGGTCTGCTGCATGCCCTGCCGCGTCAGGTCGCGAATCGCCTCCGAGCGATTCTGATAACCGCGCTCACGCACGACCTGATCGAGCTCATCCATCAGGTCGTCATCCAGCGTAACGGTTATGCGTCGCATTGCTCGCCCTCATTCACGGTAAGGCCGCCATGCCGGAAAAGGCTGACGGGCGGAAGAAAATCACAGGTCGAGAATGCGGCCTGCGATGCGGCGAAGCAAGGGCCTGTCATGGCTGATAACAAGCATCCCAAGCCCGTTTTTCTGCGCATGCGCTAGCAGGGCCATCCAGATCTGCGCCTGCGTGAGGGGATCGAGCGGTGCGGATATCTCATCGGCAACGAGATAGCGCGTGCCAGGCGCAAGCGCGCGCAGCACGGCGACCCGCTGCAGCTCCCCGCCGGAGATTTCATGCGGATAGCGGTCATACCACGCCTCTGAGACGCCGAAGGCGCGCAGCATGGCTTCGTCAGGACGCCAGGCCTCGCTGATGACCCTGCCGACAGTCCAGCGCGGATCAACCGAGAAGGCCGGCGACTGAGAAAGATACTGAACCGGATTGAACCCGCGCGCATGCGGCTCACCGTCGATGATGACCCGCCCGGACAACGGCCGGTAGTGACCTGAAAGAATGCGCCCCAGTGTCGATTTGCCGACCCCGGACCTGCCCGTGAGGCCGACCACCTCGCCGGGGCGAACCGCAAGGCTCACATGATCGAGCACGCACCCTGCCGCGCCGTAGGAGAAACAGACATCCCTTGCTTCAAGCATGTTGCGCCACCTGAAAGCCGTTCTGCGGCAGGGCCTGCCACAGGGCGCGGGCGTATGCGCTGCGCAAGCCCTCTCCCGCGCCATCAAACGCGCAGGCCGCTTCCTCGCCGTCCATCCTTCCATTGCGGATGAGGCACACCCGGTCGGCATAGGGCAACGCGGCAGCCAGCGAATGCGTTATCAGAAGCACGCCCTTCTCCTGATCCGCCAGCCCCCGCAGTTTCGACAGCACGATTTCGGCGTTCTCGTCATCCAGCCCGCTGGTCGGCTCATCGGCGATGAGCAGATCCGCGTCACCAACCGTCGCGATGGCCATCATCATGCGGCGCGCCATGCCGCCGGAAAGCTGGTGAGGGAAGGCTTTTGCCGCATCTCCATCCAGCCCGAAAGCCTGTAGATGGCGCGCAAGCGTCTCCCTGTCGGTGGGCCGCCCCGCCCGCCGCGCCGCCCAGCGCAACTGCTTCGCGCATCGCGCCAGCGGCTCCAGATGGCTGATGGACTGCGGCACGAGCGCCATGCGCCGGCCACGCAATGCGGGGAGAGTGCGCTCGTCCACCGGCTGGCCGTCCAGACAAATGCTCCCATGCATGCGGGCATTGGGCGGAAGAATGCCGAAGGCCGCATGTGCGATCAGGCTTTTGCCGCTGCCGGACGCACCGACAAGCGCCACCACCTCCCCGCGCCCGATGGTGAAGGCAATGTCGTTGAGAACCGGCGTCTCGCAGGAGGCGAGAAGCCCATGATAGCGCCGAAACGACAGGCCGAAGCCGCTGAAGGAAAGAAGCGTCATGTCTGCGCCGTCCTCGGGTCGAAGATCAGCCGCAACCCGTTGCCCACCGTATCGAAGCACAGAACGAACAGAAGCAGGCACAACCCCGGAAACAGGCCAAGCCACCATTTTCCGGCAGTCAGATAGCGCATGGAATCGGCCAGCATCACGCCGATGGCCGGCGAGGTCGGCTCAAGGCCGAAGCCGAGAAAGGTCAGGCTTGCCTCATGCAGGATCGCATGGGGAACCATCAGGACGAACCCCACCAGCATCTGCGGCACCAGCTGCGGCAGAACATGGCCCACTGCGATGGCCGCCCACGACTTTCCGAAATGGCGGGCCGAAATGATGTAATCCGCCTGCTTTATCTGCACGACCTCCGCACGCAGGATGCGCGCCAGACGCGGCCAGTGCGTCAGCGCCAGGGCGAGCGTCACCGCGAAAGGTCCGCCGCCCAGCGCAAAGCAGATCAGGATCAGCAGCACCAGATGCGGAAGGCCGATCGTGGCGTCGATTGCAAGCGACACCAGCGCATCCATCCAGCGGCCGGACGCGGCTGAAACCAGAACCATCACAACCGCGATGAGAACGGAGCAGGCCGATGCGAACAGGCCGACCCAGAGGCTGGTCGTCAGCGCCTTGGCGGTGCGCGCAAACATGTCGCGCCCCATCTGGTCCGTACCGAACCAGTGGGTCCAGTCCGGCGGGACAAGGCGTGCCGTAAAGTCCGGCGCGACGCCCGCACTTCCAGCCATGAGCGCTGCCACCGGGATCAACAGGATCAAAAACAGGCACACCGCAGCGGCGGCGAATGAGCGAACACGGTTGTCCATGCGCGGAAGAATCAGCGGTTCAAGGCTCTGCCGCTCACCGAGCTCAGCCATGATCGCCTCCCGTCAAAAGGTCGCCATCGCGAATGCGCGGGTCGACGAGGCGGTACAGCATGTCCGCAATCATGTTGCCCACGGAGACGAACAGCGTCAGGCAAAGCGTGATCGCCAGAAGCAGCGGCACGTCTCCCTTGATGCCGGCGGCAACCGTCGCCTGCCCGAGCCCCGGATAGGAGAAGACCTGCTCCGCCAGAATGGAGCCGCCAAACAACTCTCCCAGAGAGGCAAACAGAATGGTCACGGCGGGAAGCGCGGCATTGCGCAGCCCGTGCCTCAGAACGATGTCCAGCTTCGTCGCGCCCTGTGCGCGGGCATAGAGCGCGGCATCGAGGTTGAGGATCTCGATCATCTTGGCGCGCGTGTGCAGCGCCACCTGCGAAACGCCGAAAACGGTCAGCGCCGCCAGCGGCAGGGCGAGGTGGCGCAGCCGGTCTGAGAAGGTGACGTCCTCCGGCACGACACCGATTGGCCCCGCGCAACACACCGGCGCCCATCCAAGAAAGACAGCAAAGGCGAGCAGCAGAAGGATCGCGATCCAGAAGGTCGGCGCGCAGGAAAGAACATAGGCATAGACACGGATCACCCGGTCGATCCACGACCCGGAATTCGCGCCGGCCACGACACCCAGCGCAAAACCCAGAATGCCGGACAGAAGCCACGCCAGCCCGACGAGCGGAAGCGAGGTCCAGAAGCGGCTGGCGATCACCTCCGAAACCGGGGCGTTGTAGATCATCGAATAGCCGAGATCGCCCTGGAGGATGTTCTGCGCCCATCGGACGAACTGCGTCAGCGGGGCCTCGTTCAGGCCCCACCGCTCCGCAATCAGCGCCTTCTGCTCCGGCCCGACCCGCGCAATGTCATCGCCGAGATAGGCGTTGACCGGGTCGATGGGAGAGATTTTCGCCAGCGAAAACGCCACTGCCGCGACCAGCAGCAGGACGACGGCAAGCCGCCCCAGCCTGTAGGCCAGCCCGACAGCGAGAGATTGCGCTAACGGCCTAGTCACACGTCCAGGCCCACTGATCGATCATGGATGTGATCGGCCAGCCATGCCCGTGTGGCTCAATCTGCGTCTTGCCGATATCGAGGCACTCATTCGTGAAATAGATGTGGTCCAGATTGACGAGCCACGCCCAGCCGGCAAGGCCGCGCGCCGAAAACCCGGTCTCGCCATCCCACTCCGCCGCCTGCCAGTGGGGATAGGAGGCCTCCAGCGTCGCCGCCTGCTGGGCGGCGGCCAGATGCGCGTCCACGACCGTGTCGGAAAAATAGCCCGGATTGTAGAAACCCACACCACCCCAGTCGGAATTGTAGAGGCTGTAGACTTCCAGCGGGCTGTGGCTGCCCCATCCCAGCATCACCGGTTCCTGATGGGCGAAACGCTCGATCTGCTCCCAGGACGCGCCGGTGGGCTGCGCGTTGATTCCGAGCGCCTTGAGCTGCTCGGCCACCACAACGGTCAGCGCCTGACGCACCGCATCGGACGCCGGGTAATAGATCTTGAAACCCGCCTTCACGCCATCCTTCGCGCGAAAGCCGTCATCGCCCACCAGCCAGCCGGCTGCGTCCAGCATCGCCCGCGCTTCGTCGGGAGCGTATGTCACGGCGGCATCGGCATTTGACCACGGCATGCCATCGGCCGGTCCGGCTGCGGGCCTGCCGAAACCATTCAGCACCACCTCGACAAGCTGCTCACGATCCACACCGAGATTGATTGCCCGGCGAATGGCGAGATCGGAGGTCACCGCATTGCCCACGGCCTCTCCCTGTGCATTTACCTCGCCCGGCTCCTGCATCGGGAAAGTCAGTCCGCGATTGTCAACGGACATCACCTGGAGGCGCTTGAAGCCGTCGATCATGTCATCGGCCATCAGGGCGGGAACAGACACCATGTCCACCTGACCGGCGCGCGCTGCGGCAAGCCCGGCATCCTCTCCGGTGAAGACGAATGTAAGCCGCTCGAACGGTGATTTCGGGCCGTAATAATCGGGATTGGCTTCAACGATGAGCTGTTCGCCCTCGGTCCACGAAACCAGCCTGTAGGGACCGGACCCGATCGGGTTGCGGGCATAGCCCTGCCCGTAACTGTCTGACGGGACGATGCCCAGCGAATAGAAGTTTTCCGAGAACGTCACCCAGGGGCGCTTCAGTTCGATCCTGACGGTCAGATCGTCAACCGCCTCGGCCTTTTCCATCACCGTCAGGTCAAGTGCGCCGCCAGCCGAAGCAGCCTCATTGAACGTGAACGCGACGTCTTCCGCCGTGAGCGGCGTGCCGTCGGAAAAGACCACGCCCGGACGCAGGGTCACGGTCCAGACCAGCCGGTCGTCGGACAGTTTCCATTCGGTCGCCAGATCAGGGACCGTGTTCAGATCCGCATCGCGGCGCAAGAGGGTCGACTGGAACAGCGGATGGCCATAACGGCCCCAGCCAAGAAGCGGGTCGTAGCCCGTGTCCGGCTCGCCGCCGATTGCCAGAACAAGATCATTCTTGGCGAATGCCGGAGCGCCGGCAATCAGGGAGCTTGTTGAAAAGAATAAAAGACCGGCCCAGCCCGCGAAACTGCGATTCATCTACAAATGCCCCTCAAATCAATTTCATGCCGGCCTGCAAGCTACCAACAGAAAGTATGACGTCAATAGAAAAACATCATACTTTCTGAATTCGTTTCACGGCGCGTTTTGTTCAGATTTTCATCCATTCCGAGAATTCAGAAAAACGGCTCAAAACGCGCGTAAAAATCAGAAAATCGACAGCGAAATTGGGAATTTTTCTGACTTTTCCGGAATTTCCGATGCGGGTTCATTTCTCCGAAAATCAATTAACCATTACGCCAGACCGGTGCTGTCTTCCCCCTTCTTTCTCGGGTCGATGCCGGCCTGCATGAGTGTCTTTTCAAGAAGCAGATCATAGATCGGCCGCCCGCCAATCCACTGCGCCACCATATTGGCCGTCACGCAGGTGGCGATCAGCGGCATCACCATCGTGTAAGAGCCGGTCAGCTCCAGCGTCAGCGCCACGCCGACGACAGGCGCCCGCACGGAGGCGGAGAACAGCCCGCCCATGGCGGCGATGCCGAAGGCCAGCGGAACCATCGCGTCATGCGGCACGGCGAATGTCATGACCTCACCAAAGGCGAGACCGACACACATGGAAAGCGCCAGCATGGGAGCGAAGATGCCGCCCGGCGTTCCCGCCGAATAGCTGGTGACCATGGTCACGAAACGCAGCACCGCCAGCATCAGCAGGATTTTCAGACCTGCACCGTCTGCCGCCAGCGACTTGATGACACTGTCGCCGCCGGTCACGGCCATCGGCATCACGATGAACAGCGCGCCAATGGCCAGCCCAACCACGGCAGGAAAGAGATAGGATGCGCGGGCATTGACGCGCGCTGCAAACGCGCTGGTCCATAACAGGCCTGCATTGAGCGTGACGCCGAGAACGCCAAGCAGACAGCCGAGCAAAACGAAGGCAGGCAGCATCCAGACCGCCGGGCTGTCGACCAGCATGGACAGGTCCGGCGCGGTGCCGCCGATGATCTGCGTCATGACGGTGGCCAGGAAGGCCGCGACGATCACGCCCATATAGGTGCGGAACGTGTAGGGAAACTGCCGGCGCGTCTCTTCCACGATGAAGAGAACAGCCGCGAGAGGCGCGTCGAACGCGCATGCAAGACCTGCCGCGGCACCTGCGCCCAGCATGCCCCGCCGCTCGATCTCGCTGACCTTGAAGAAATCCGTTATGGCCGCCGAGAACGATGCGCCGATATGGATCGTCGGCCCCTCGCGGCCCAGCACCAGTCCAGAGCCGACCGCAGCAATGCCGGCGAAGAACTTGACCGGCAGAACCCGACGCCAGCGCACGACCCGCAGGCCCTGCATCGCCCCCTCGATTTCCTGCACGCCACTGCCGCCCGCCTCGGGCGCATAGCGGCGCACGACATAAACCGCCAGCAGCGTGATGCACATGGTGATGAGCGCAGCCGCGACCACGAGCGACGCGCCGTCCACATATGCCGAAAGCAGATGAGGCCAGGTCTGCAGCCTGTCGATCATCAGGTGGAACACGGAGCCGACCGCGCCCGTCAGGATGCCTGTCAGGCTTGCCAGAGCGATGTAGCGCATCTGCGCGCCCCGGTGTCCCGGCCGGTCCAGTGTTGCGATTGGGTTATCCATGGCTGCGACTTTGACTCATGTGACTTTTGGCGGCGTTGTTCATCGACGGTTGGAGATGCTGTGTCGTTCCACTCATGTCAGGATTGCGATCCAGATGAGTGCAAGGGCGATACACAGGATCGAGACCGGAATGCCCGCCCGGCAGAATTCCCGCATGCTGATCTTGATGCCAGCAGCGGCTGCGCGCTCCACGACGATAATACCGGCGAGGCTTCCAAACACGATCAGGTTGCTCGAAAAGCCGGTGCCAAGCGCCAGCGCCGCGCCGAGGGCATCCGATTCTCCCGAATGCGGAATGAACGGCACCAGAAGCATGACGGCCGGATTGTTGCCGACCACATTGCTCAGGCCCGTTATGACCAGAAAGAGGGTCGCCGGATCGGAAAAGTCGATGCCGGCTGCCTGCAATTCGTGAATGACCTTTTCCGGCAGACCTGTCGCCGTCAACGCGGCGTTCACGACGAACAGCCCCGTCAGAAGCAGCATCAGATTGCCGTCCACGGTTCCCAGAACATCCTTCGACGCCACACGACGATTGACGAGCATGACCGCTGCCGCCGACATCGCCACCATTTCGCGCGGCCAGTCGGTGAAGACGAAAGCCGCGATGATGGCGACGGTGATCACCGCTGCCTTCAGCGTTTCGAGGCGGTCGAGCGGCGGGTTCTCGACGGGGGCTGCGGTAGGGGTAGCGGGGCCGGCGGACACCGTGTCCAGCGTCCAGCGATTGCGGTAAAGCCACGAGACGGTCGCCCACACAACCGGCAGGGAGATGAGCGCAGGCACGAGCGCGATCTTCATGAAGCCCGTGAAGGAAAGGTTCAGCGTCTGAGCCGCGATCATGTTCTGCGGGCTGCCGAGGATCGTGGCGACGGACCCGGTGTTGACGGCAAAGCAGAAGCCCAGAAGAAACGGGATCGGATTGAGCCCGCGCGACAGCGTGATCGCGACCAGAAGCGGCGTCATGGCCACCACGACCACATCCTTGGTGAGAACCGAGGAAAGCGCGCCGCCCGTGACGATCAGAATGGCCAGCAGAGCTGGCGGCGACACCTGCATCGAAGCGACCTTTGCCGCCACCCAGGGGTAGAAACCCGAAACCGTATAGGCCCCCGACACGATCATCAGACCGAACAGAAGCCCCAGCGTCTGGTAGTCGATGGCCGCCCACGCGGCCTCCGGCGAAATCCGTCCGAAACCGATCATGGCGAGCGCGCCAATCACCGCCGCACCTGTGCGATCGACGCGAAAGCCCGGAAGATAGCCGAGCATGAGCGCCAGATAGACCAGCAGGAAGATGATGACGGTGATATCCACGATTTCCCCCTGTGGCCCGCCGACGGAAACAAGCCATGGCAGGCAAAAGGACTTGCAGTTTTGAAACAGGACGATGGCCTGACAATCCATCAACCGTCAGGCCATCAACCGTCAGGCCATCGCGCCTGATGCTTCGTTGCTGGCGCGGTGCGCCAGACAGGTTTTCTCTACTTCGCCGGTGCGTCCGCCGCCTTGCCGACCAGATGCTCGCGCACACGCTTGTGCGGATGCGGGGCCAGAAGCTTCTTTGGCACGATGAAGAGATAGAGCGTCAGAACATAAGGGGCCGTGAAAGACGGCAGCCCGAGCGGCGACATGAGCACATCATAGGCCCCCTGCAGGAAGACCGTCACAATCGTCGCCAGAAGCGCATAGGCAATGACCTTCGGCGATGTCTTGAGGAACACCACGCCGATCGCCATGGCGGTGAGCACCGCACTGAAACCAAAGAGCCCCTGGCTGACCGATGACGGGTCTGCCCGCAGGACAATGGCGGCGATCATGGCAATCAGAGAGCCAAGCACTGCCGCGATGCCCGCAGGCCGCGAGGCGATGAGAATACCGACGAGGATAATGACGCCGCTGATCTCGTTGCCAAGCAGGAAGACCTGACCGATGTTCCGGAAGAAGATCTGAACGAGCTCGACCGAAGACGGGATCATCTCCGCGCCCTGCACATAGTCGGAGACCAGTTTTGGCTGTTCGCTGGCAATGTCGAGCGCACCGAACGCATAGGCGCCCGCCATGAGCAGCCAGCCCGTCAGGACAAACGGCCCCGTCGATCCGGGAATGCCCCAGCTCTTGGTGATGGTCGCGCCCATGGCGGCGGTCACGACCGTGCTCATGGCCGCCCCGACAATCACATAGAACCAGAGTTCCGGCGATGCGGTGATGAAGGTCGGCATGGCGATGCCGATGAGGATGCCGTTAAAGCCAAACAGGCCGGACGTGATGGAGGCTTCGTCGCACTCAAGCAGCCTTGCCGTGAGTGTTGCCACCACCAGACCGACAACCGCGCCGATGGTCGTCGCCCAGTCTCCGCCCGCGAAGCTCGCATAGGCAATCGCCACCAGAAACAACAGACCCGTCAGCGCGTTCTCCATGAAGAACACCTGCCCTGCACCACGCAGGCACTGAAATAAAAAGCCTTGCCGATTTTCGTTCACAGCAGCCCCCTCACGGATTGATTAGCGCCAAAGGAACTCTTCGGGCAGTGTGCGCCCGCGAGCCTCTTCCCGTACGACTTTCCAGAAACGCCTGACCTCGCGGCGCACATCGTAGCTTTCGATGCCGACGGCGCGCAGCATCAGCCCCGCCCCGTTGGGCAGCGCGGAAACGCCGGAGATTGCGCGCGGATTCTCATCCGGCCAGTTCGTGTCCATGCGCGCCTTGATGCGCTCGGCCGTTTCGGGCGGCGTCAGGCACATGATGTTTGCAAACGCGTCGAAGCCGCGCATCACGGCGGCGAAGTCGCCGGTGTTGTTGCCCTTTTCGATCAACACCTTCTCGGTGAAGAGCTTGCGCCCGTCCGGGCGGCGCACATTGACCGACATGGAGAGGAGATCGAGGCCGAAACGCTCGCTTGCATGGTGATGCTTGCGGCCGGTCATCATCATCTCGCCATAGATCACCGTGGCGCTCTCATCGACGATCAGGTCCGTGTCGTTGATGAAGCGGGAATCCCGGTAGGGAATGGTGACGTCCGGCAGATATTCCAGATACGCGTCCGCGCCGACGACAACCTCCTGATGCTGCGAAGCATAGTTGGCGTCCATCTGGTGAATGCGGTTCGCGCCCTGCGAGGTGACCTGCGCGCAGGCCCCCTCACCGACCGAAATGTCGATCGTGTAGCGGTCGCCCTGCAGGATGCCGCCGCCGACCGAGATGATCGCGCATATCGGCAATTCCGGCATGGCCTCATCCCAGTAGAGCGCCTGCTGCACGAGCAGCGGGGCCACGCGGTAGAGGTCCGAGAGGACCGACCGGTCGCCGCGCCTGGTGAACCCCAGACGCAGCTCCCCGATCTTTCCCGGGCCGGCAGCACGCATCTGCGCAGGTTCGGTCTTGAAGCCACTGAGCTCCCGATAATCGTCGAGCCTTCGCAGGCGTTCGTGCAATGCCATGGCGTTACGCTACCGTGTCTTCAGCCTTGGCTGCCGGCTTCACGTCGAACAGCGCCATATCCATGATGAGCTGCATCAGCTCGTCGACGCCTTCACCGGTCTTGCAGTTGGTGAAGACAAACGGCTTCTTGCCGCGCATGAGCTTGGAATCGCGGTCCATCACGCCAAGGTCCGCGCCCACATGGGGTGCGAGGTCCGTCTTGTTGATGACCAGAATGTCGGACTGGCAGACACCGGCGCCATTCTTGCGCGGGATCTTGTCGCCTGCGGCCACGTCGATGACGTAGATGTAGAAGTCGGCAAGCGCCGGGCTGAAGGTCAGCGTCAGGTTGTCACCGCCCGACTCGATCAGGATCACGTCGCTGTCGGGATACTTCTCTTCCATCTCCTCGACGGCGGCGATGTTCATCGAGGGGTCTTCGCGCACCGCGGTGTGCGGGCACGCGCCGGTTTCAACACCGACGATCTTTTCCTCGACGAGGATGCCCTTGAGCGTGCGGCGAACCTGCTTCGCATCTTCGGTCGTCACGACGTCGTTGGTGATGATCAGCGGCTTCACTCCGAGATCAAGCAAACGCGGCGTGATGGTCTCGATCACGGCCGTCTTGCCGGAGCCAACCGGACCGCCAATGCCAATGCGTGTGATTTTCTTCATTTTGCCAATCCTGCTTCAGCCAGCCGCTCAGTTCATGAACAGCCGGACATGTGTTGTCGTGTGATGCGCCACCAGAACGTCGAAGACGGGCGCGAAACTGGACATCTCTTCCAGCTCCAGGCCGCAGACGCTCGCATATTCGTCCTCGACGCTTTCCTGCGCCGCAAAGAGAATGCGCTGGGTATCGAGGTGGTCGATCCGCATGAGGCGCACTGCCGCGCTCATGATCATCGCGGCGACGCCATATTGATGGACGACGAAAGCCTGCTTCTCGTCCGCGCCGAGCTGCGCAAAAGCCATGGCCTGACCGATCGGGAAACAGCCGGGCGTTTCGCCTGCCTTGATCCCGGCCAGCCAGCGCTCGAGATGCGGAAACGCACTGATCTTCAGCGACAGTTCGGCAAGCTTGCGGCCCATGCGGGCGAGCATGAGCTGCTGCTCTTCGCCGACACGCCGGTTCCACAATGCCTGGTCTGCCGCCAGAACGCCGTCATAGTCGCCCGCGGTGATGGCCCGGTGCGCGTGCAGCAGGGCGATCCCGTCCATGTGGGCCGCCTGCCGCAGAACGACCTCGACGAAGCGCTGGAGGCTGTCAGCATCGGTGACAACCTCGGTCTGCAGCGCCGATTCCAGGCCATTCGAAAACGCAAACGAACCAACTGGAAGCGTCGAGTCGGAGAATTGCAGCAGCCGCGACAGAAGCAGCATGTCATTCTTCGGGCGTTTCGCCCCCTTCTTTCGATCCGCCATCGGCCTTCAGTGTTCGTGCACGTGGTGGTGGTGATGGTGCGGCGTTGCGTCGGCGCCGGCAAACAGCATGCGCACTTCGCTTGCGTCCAGTTTGGCGGCGATTTCCTCGCCCGGCGCAAAATGGCTCTTCACACCTTCGATGGCGTGGGTCTTCATCACCGAAGCCATGACCTTCTGGTCGACGGAAAGCGGCACATAGACCGTACTTCCCTTGATCACGGCAGGCCAGTGCTGGTTGCCGAGCGCATGGCCAAGCTGGAAGCAGATGTTCAGGATTTCCTGCGGCGTGCGGCTCTCAAGGCTCTCAAGCTCGATCACCATCACTTCCTTGAGCGCGATGCGGGCCACGACGATGAGGTTCTTCGCCTCGTCATGGTGGAGGATGTCGCCATTGTGCAGGTGCTGCGAACGCGGCAGCGAAATCGCGATCTCGACACCGCCTTCGCTCATCTTGCGCAGACGGCTTTTGGGGGCTTCCCACTGTTCAAGCGCCAGATAATCCACCTGCAGGTCTTTGGCCTTCTCCTGCCAGACCGGATCGTTCAGGTTTCCAAGAGCATTTTCGACAAGAATCATTTTCTATCCCTGGATGCTGTAGCGGTTGCGCCAAAATTCGTCCGCCATGCCCGCGAAACCGCCGGGCTGCGGCGGAAACTGCATCGGCGTTTCTCCGAAACAGACTTCTGTGAAGGGTATTGAGACGCCCGCGCAGAAAAGCCGAAGCTCCTGCGCGGGCGTCATGTCTCTTAGCTGAAGAAGTGGAGCTGGTTCAGCGGCAGGCTGGTTGCCGGCTCAATGGTTGCATGCTTGCCATTGACGGTGACCGCGAAGGTTTCGGGGTTCACCTCGATCACCGGCAGCGCGCTGTTGCGAACCATCGAGTCCTTGCTGATCGTGCGCGTTCCGTGGACCGGAATCACGTGCGACTTGAGCTCGTAATGGTCGACAATGCCGTCTTCGTAAGCCGCCTGCGACGTGAAGGTGACGCGCGTCTTCGGCAGAGCCGAACCGAACGAACCATACATCGGGCGGTAACGAACCGGCTGCGGCGTCGGCAGCGATGCGTTCGGATCGCCCATCAGCGCCCAGGAGACGAAACCGCCCTTGATGACCATCTTCGGCTTCGCGCCGAAGAATGCCGGCTCCCAGAGAACCAGATCGGCCATCTTGCCCACTTCAATCGAGCCCACCACATGGCTGACGCCCTGTGCGATGGCCGGGTTGATGGTGACCTTGGAGACAAAGCGCAGCACGCGCTGATTGTCGTTGCCGGACGTGTCGCCTTCGTAGGCTCCCATGCGCTTCTTCATGAGATCTGCGGTCTGGATCGCGCGGACCCAGTTTTCGCCGACACGGCCCATGGCCTGGCTGTCACTGGACAGGATGGAGATCGCACCGAGATCGTGCAGCACGTTCTCTGCGGCGATGGTTTCCGGGCGAACACGGCTCTCCGCGAACGACACGTCGGTCGGGATCTTCGGGCTGAGGTTGTGGCAGATCATTGTCATGTCGAACAATTCTGCCTGCGAGTTGATGCCGTAGGGCAGCGTCGGGTTGGTCGAGCTCGGAATGACGTTCGACTGCCCGGCAACGCGGATGATGTCCGGCGCGTGACCGCCACCCGCACCTTCCGTGTGGTAGGTGTGGATCGTGCGGCCCTCGAAAGCGGCGATCGTGTTTTCCACGAAGCCGGCTTCGTTCAGCGTATCGGTGTGGATGCAAACCTGGATGTCGAAATCGTCTGCGACACCGAGCGCGGTGCGGATCGCTTCCGGCGTGCTGCCCCAGTCCTCATGGATCTTGAGGCCCATGACGCCGGCGCGCAGCTGCTCTTCCATCGGCAGACGGGTCGAGCAGTTGCCCTTGCCCAGAACGCCTGCGTTGACCGGCCAGCCGTCGAACGAGCGGAGCATCATCTCCACGTTCCACGTGCCGGGCGTGATGGTCGTGCCATTGGTGCCGTCTGTGGGGCCGATGCCGCCGCCAAACAGCGAAGTCACGCCATTGCTGAGCGCGGCCTCGGCCTGCTGCGGGGAGATGAAGTGGACGTGCGCATCGATGCCGCCGGCCGTGAGGATCAGGTGCTCGCCGGAGATTGCATCGGTGCCCGGTCCAAGCGCGAGACCGGCCGTGACGCCCGACATGATCGCCGGGTTGCCGGCCTTGCCGATGGCGCAGACCAGACCGTTCTTGATGCCGACATCGGCCTTGATAACGCCCTGCACCGCGTCAACGATGGTGACGTTGGTGATGACGAGGTCGGGCGCGCCGGCGGCGCTGGTCAACTCATTGTCGAAGCCCATGCCGTCGCGCAGCGTCTTGCCGCCGCCATAGACGGCCTCTTCACCGTAGACGCGCAGGTCTTCCTCGATCTCGATGTAGAGATCGGTATCACCGAGGCGGATCTTGTCGCCGGTCGTCGGTCCGTAAAGGTCGGAATACTGCTGCCTGGAAATCTTTGCCATTTCATAAGTCCTGTAAAACGAGATTGCGCCCGGGCGATTATTTTTCCGTCTTGAAGCCGTACCGCTCGACGCGCTCCATGGCATCGGCGAGACGCGGACGGGAATCGTCGTAGCTCTCGTCGCCGACCCAGCCATTGACGAGGCCGTTGAAGCCGATGGCGCGCTGCTTGCCCTGATACGGGACCAGCGTGACTTCCTTTTCATCGCCCGGCTCGAAGCGCAGGGCTGTCGTGGCAGGGATGTTCAGGCGTTTTCCGAAGGCCTGCTCGCGGTCGAATTCCAGAGCGGCGTTCACTTCGAAGAAATGAAAGTGGGAACCAACCTGGATCGGACGGTCGCCCGTGTTGCGCACCTTCAGGTCCGTGGTCGGGTAGCCGGCATTGATTTCAATGTCGCCTTCGCCAAGCACCAGTCCGCCGACTGGCGTTTTTTTCTGTTCGGTCATTTAAGAAGCTCCCTTCGCGGCACGCACTACTGGATAGGATCGTGGATCGTCACAAGCCGGCTACCATCGGTGAACACGGCTTCCACCTGCACGAAAGGAATCATCTCGACGACGCCTTCCATCACATCGTCGCGGGTGATCTCCTTGCGGGCGATCTCCATCACTTCCTCGACGGTCTTGCCGGCGCGCGCGCCGTTGAGAGCGGCCACGGAAATGAGCGAAACGGTCTCGGGGTGATTGAGCTTCAGCCCCTGATCCTTCCGCTGCTGAGCGACCTGCGCAAGCGTGTAAATCAGAAGCTTGTCGATCTCTCTTGGTGTAAAGTGCATGTACTTCTTCCCTGTCAGAATGGATAAACTTGCACGTCGCGCAGGTCGGTGGGGCACCGACATGCAGACAATCCCTGCCAGCCGCAGATCCAGAAAAAGCGCAACGCCTCCGGATCAGAGCTGTTTGACGACGATTTAGCGACACACCTCCCAAATGCTTTTATCGCTCAAAGCAGACAAAACAGCCCGCTTGATTGTAAAAACACCCAAGGCGAACGTCGCGCCGCCACGTAAAAGCCACCCTCCTTCAAAAACCCTCTAATACCTGCCATGGAATACAAAACGCATACAAGCGTTTTTCATTTTTTTATTGATTAACCAGAGGTTAACACAGAAAAACGCCATACATATACTAAAACGCTTGCACTCCGTTGAAATACAACTTGGCGGCGTGCACGCCAATGAACGCAAATCCGAACGAAACGACGATCGTGATGAAGACGTAGTAGAAGGCGGCAAGGCTTTCGCCCTTGTCGATCAACTGGATCGTATCAAGCGAGAACGAGGAGAATGTCGTGAAGCCGCCCAGAACGCCGGTAACGACAAGGGCCCGCCACTCTGCTGAACTGACGGCGGCGCGCGATATGATCTCGACAGCAACACCGATCACGAAAGAACCGATGATGTTGACGATCATCGTGCCCCAGGGAAAAGCATCGCCCCAGATGCGGTTGGCGAGAAGCCCGACAGACCAGCGCCCAACCGAGCCAACGGCTCCGCCGAAAGCGACAAGAAGCGCAAGAGAAAAGTAATTCATCGCCCCAGCAAGCCCCACTGAAATCCTTTGCCTATGCAAATCATTAATACACCGGACTCACACGCGCAATGAATTCATGTGGAATTCTGAATATACTTCACCATCCAAATAAAACTTGAAGACATACAATCAAACAACCGCTCAATTTAAACCGATATATGTCGACTGGTCTATTCTCAAAAACTGGTATCCATACGTATTGACAGCGTCGCGTTCCAAAAACCGTAAGCGACTCACACACTCCACCCGCCCCTCCAGGCCGTCGAAAAGGCACCCAAGGATGCACAAGCCGAATTCGGGGCCATGTCCGGCCAGCGAATTCCTGCAAATTCTGACGAATACTGACCAAATCTTACATGTATCGCCGCTTTTTAGCCGCTTCACGAGAAATGACGGTTTTCACCGGCCTTGCCTTCTTGCACCGGCCCAAAGCTTGCGTCATCAAAGGTCATGCTCGACCTCAAGACGCTGCTGCTGCTGGAATTCTGCACGACGACACTCCAGGCAATCGCCTGGGTTCTCGTGTGGATGTCCTGGCGTCATCTCTATGAGCTGAAAGTCATCGCCGCCGGCTTCGTGGCCATCGCGCTCGGCCTTCTTCTCCTGCTTCAGCGTGGTCAGGAGGCATCGGCGCTGCGCATCGTGCTCGACAACATGATGATCAAGATCGGGCTGGTTCTGCTTGCCGATGGCATGGCCCGGTTTCTCGGCCAGCCAAGATGCCTGAGGATCGGCGTTTTCTGCCTGGCCGCGCATCTCGTTTTCTGGGTCACGGCGGTCGCGCTTGCGCCCGAGCGCCTCGAACTGCGCATTCATGCCTCCACGGCTTTCACCGTCGTCATGATGGGGGTCATGATCAAGACCCTCTACATGGACCGCACCCAGCCGCCCTTCCTGCGCTGGATCACCATCGCTTTGCTGGGGGAATATGTCGGCGCAAGCCTCCTGCAGAGTTTCCTGCTCTACTGGTACCCGGACACTTTCGCCCATGGCGCGCTGCTGAGCGATGTGAACGCCTGGTACTTTTTCCAGGGCCATCTGTTCATTGTCGGCTTTTTCATCTGCCTTCTGTTCATGGTCGGCATGCGCCTTTCAAACGACCTGCGCGACAGGAACTCGGCGCTCGCCCGTGAGGTTGCCGAACGGCGGCGGCTTGAAGGCGAACTTTCCGCCAGCCTTGATGCGGAAAAGGCCGCGCGCGAAGAGCAGCGACAGCTCATTCGCATGGTGAGCCACGAATTCCGCACCCCGCTGGCCGGCATCCGCTATGCCAGCGAGATGCTCGAGATGATGCTCAAGCGCCGCTCGGAGGCCGTCACCAAGCGCCTCAGGAGCATTGATGACGCCGTCTCCCGGATGACCATGCTCATCGACCGTTTTTTGTCGACCGAACGACAGGTCGAGGGCGTGCTCAAGGTCGAGCAGCTGGACATCGGCGAACTGACACAGGACATCCAGCGGCATTTCGATCAGGTTGGTCTTGGCGACCGACTGCACTTCACGACCGTCGAGGCGGTTTCCGATTACTGGGCGGATGTCGAGATGCTGCGCACCGTAATCGTCAACCTGATCGACAACGCGCTCAAATATTCAGCCGATGACAAACCGGTCGAGATCGCCATTTCCGCGCGCAACAAACTTCTCATCATGGAGGTGTCCGATCGCGGCATCGGCATTCCCGAAGGGGCGCTCAGCCATGTGGGACGACGCTTCTTTCGCGCCCCAAACACGGGGAAGACGGCGGGCAACGGACTTGGGCTTCACACATGCCGGCAATTGCTTGGCTACCACCGTGGCGCGGTAAACCTCAAGGCGCGCAGCGGCGGCGGCACTGTCGCAACCGTCATGCTGCCGATGCCCGGCCTGGTGCCGATGAACGATACGGAGCGGTGGGAGGAGAAAACCGCATGAGCCGGATACTGATTGTCGAAGATGAAGACGCCCTCAGGGGCGACCTGATCGACTACATGCACCTGCAGGGGTTTGACGCAGCCGGCGTTGGAACGGCCGGTGAGCTGAAAAAAGCCCTTGAAGTGCAGGCACGGCCCGACGTTGTGATCCTCGACATAACCCTGCCGGACGGCGACGGCTTCCATCTGGCGGAGATGATCCGGGCAAGGCTCGATTGCGGCATCATCATGCTGACTGCGCATGGCGACACGGAAAGCCGGGTGCGCGGCTTTGACAGCGGCGCGGATATCTATCTCGTCAAGCACAGCAGCCTGCGCGAGATCACCGCAGCGGTTCACAGCCTGCTGCGCCGCCTGCCCCAGAACCAGGCACATGACGGGCAGACAGGAACCTGGGTGCTCGACACGGTGAGCTGGACCCTGCTTTCTCCCGATGGCAGTTCGGTAAAGCTCACCGCGACCGAGAATTCCTTCATCGGCGCACTGATCGAGAATTCCGGTACGCCACGCTCCCGCGAGGAACTGGCCCGGATCCTCTCCCGGCGGCAGACCCAGTTCGACAACCGCCATCTCGACGCGGTGGTGAGCCGCTTACGACGCAAGATCCTCGACCAGACCGACATCGACCCGCCGATAAAATCCGTCTACGGCGTCGGCTATTCGTTCAGCGCGGCCGGAAAGATCGGGAGCCTCCAGCCCGGCGAAGCGCGCGGCTAGCATTCAGACAAAAGAGTTTCGACGTGGGATATTCTGGTGCAGAGGCCGGCCCGTCTAAGCCACGCCTGAAATTTCCGCGACAGCGTCACCGGCAAGAACCTTCGCCAGATGGGCGCGGTATTCGCCGCTGGCATGGATATCATAGAGCATGTCATCCAGAGGCAGCACGAGCCGCTCCAGCGCCTCCGGGTGGAAGCGCTCATTGAGCGCCTCTTCTGCCGCAGACCAGCGAAACACGCCATCGCGGCCGGCACCGGTGATGGCGACGCGCACACTCCCTGGCACACCGGCCACGAAGACGCCGACAATCGCAAACCGGGAGGCAGGATTGCGAAACTTCAGATAGGCGGAGCGACGCTGAAGGGGAAAACGCACCCCGGTGATGATCTCCCCCTCTTCAAGCGCAGTCTCAAACAGGCCCAGGAAAAAGGCGTCAGCCCCGATTTCGCGCCGGTCGGTAAGAACGGTCGCGCCAAGCCCCACACAGGCAGCGGGATAATCGGCTGCCGGATCATTGTTGGCGATGGACCCGCCAAGCGTTCCGCGATTGCGCACCTGCGCATCGCCGATCTCTCCGGCAAGGGCGGCAAGTCCCGGAACATGTCTGCGAACGGCCTCGGCGCCTGCCACCTGTGCATGGGTGCACATGGCCCCGACAATGATCGCATCAGGCTCGATGCGGATCTTTTTCAGAGCGCTGATCCCTGCCAGATCGACCAGCATGTCGGGCGCGGCCAGCCCCTGCTTCATCGTCGGCAGCAGGGTCTGCCCGCCGGCAAGCAGGCTCGCCTCATCGGCCTCGCCCAGAAATGCAGCCGCAGCCTCCACGCTTTCAGCGCGCCTGTAGCAGAACGGGTTCATGCAGAGATCTCCTGCGCGCCCTGGCGGATCGCCTTCACGATGTTCTCGTAGCCGGTGCAGCGGCAGATATTGCCTTCGAGCTCATGCCGAATGGTCGCCTCATCCAAAGCCGCGCCATGACGGCGCACCATATCGAGCGCCGACAGGATCATTCCCGGCGTGCAGAAGCCACACTGAAGCGCATGGCATTCGTGAAATGCCTTCTGCATGGCGTGCAGGTTTTCGCCCTCGGCAAGCCCCTCAATGGTGGTCACCTCCCGCCCCTCGCACTGCACGGCAAGCATGGCGCAGGATTTGATCGCCTCGCCATCGACATGCACCACACACGCGCCGCACTGGCTGGTGTCGCACCCGACATGCGTTCCAGTCAGGCGTCTGCGCACCCGCAGGAAATCCACGAGCAGCGTGCGGTCTTCGATGTCTTCGGTCACGGCCTCGCCATTGATGCGCATGGTCACGCAGGTCATGGACATACCTCATGGCGCTTCAGCGCAGACGGTCTGCAGCATACAAACCAGACGTCAGATGCCGACATGGCGATGCACCAACTCTGAATCGCGCTCCAGATCGGCGCTTGTGCCCGACCAGACCGTACGTCCTTTTTCCAGAACGTAATGATGGTCGGCAAGGCGCTTGAGCACCTCCACATTCTTGTCGATCAGCAGGATCGACTGGCCTTCAGCCTTGAGGCGCTCCAGACATTGCCAGATCTCGCGGCGAATGACGGGGGCGAGCCCCTCCGTCGCCTCATCGAGGATGAGAAGATGCGGATTGGTCATCAGCGCGCGCCCGATCACCAGCATTTGCTGCTCACCGCCCGACAGGGTTCCAGAAGACTGCCCCGCCCGCTCGCGCAGACGCGGGAACATCTCGTAGACCCGCTGCAGCGTCCAGGGATTGTTGCGCTTCAGCCGGTTGCTGGCCGTCGCTACAAGGTTCTCCCGCACGGTGAGCGTTGGGAACACCTGCCGCGATTCCGGCACCAGCCCGACACCGAGGCGGGCGACCTTTTCGGGTGCGGCCGCGGTGACATCCCTGCCGCGAAGCTGCACCTTGCCGGACTGCGCCGGCAAAAGCCCCATGATGGTGCGCACCGTGGTCGTCTTGCCCATGCCGTTGCGACCGAGCAGGGTCACGACCTGCCCCTCTCCGATCTCCAGTGCGACATCGAAAAGGATCCTGCTTGCGCCATAGGCGGCCTGAAGCCCTTCAACGCTCAGCATAGCTCGTCTCCTTCGCCCAGATAGGCCGTCTTCACATCGGCATTGCTTCGGATTTCATCGGCGCTTCCGGTGGCAATGATCCGCCCGTAAACAAGAACGGAAATGCGGTCGGCCAGCGCGAACACGGCATCCATGTCGTGCTCGACCAGAAGCATGCTGAACTGTCCTTTCAGGCTCAAAAGCAGGTCGACCATCTGCTGGCTCTCCACATGGCCAAGACCGGCCATGGGTTCATCCAGCAGGAGCAGGCGCGGCCTCGTGGCAAGCGCCACGGCGAGCTCGAGCTGCTTGCGTTCGCCATGGGCGAGGTTCGCCACCAGCTCACCGGCGCGCTCCTCCAGCCCGACACGGCGCAGAAGCACTGCCGCTTCTTCCTGCAAATCGGTGTCGCGCCGGGCGCTCGCCAGAAAGTGAAAGCTGTGGCCCTTCTGCACCTGGCAGGCGATGGAGACATTCTGCAACGCGGTGTAATCCGGCAACAGGCAGGTGATCTGAAACGTCCGGGCCAACCCGCGCGCCACGCGATCCGGTGTCGGCAGGCTGTCGATCTTCTGACCGTTCAGGCTGATGTGGCCGGCGTCGTGCGCCAGCTCGCCAAAGAGCTGCGAGATCAGTGTGGTCTTGCCCGCACCATTGGGTCCGATCAGCGCATGGATTTCGCCCGGCTCCACGGTGAGGCTCACATCGTCGGTGGCCGTCAGACCGCCAAAACGTTTCTGCAGGTTCTCGACCTTGAGGATGGAACTGGTCATGAGCGGCTCCCGAAAACACGCTGGAGCAAGGCCTGCACGCCGCCCTGCGTATAAAGGACAACGAACAGCAGGATGAAGCCGAGGCCGAGCTGCCAGTTCTCGGTCCACGAAGCGAGCAGCGTTTCCAGCACGATGAACGTGCCTGCGCCGATCAGCGGCCCGAACACGGTTCCGACCCCGCCGAGAATGACCATCACCATCAGTTCGCCCGATTTTGTCCAGTGCAGCATGTCCGGGCTGGCAAAGCGCATGAAATTGGCCATGAGCGCACCGGCCAGTCCGGCCCCCATGCCCGAGATCACGAAGGCGACCAGCTTGTAGCGATAGGCGTGCAGGCCGATGGCCGCCATGCGCTGTTCGCTCTGCCGCAGGCCGGCAAGCACGTAGCCGAAGCGGGAGTTCACCAGCCGCGTCAGAAGCGCGAAGAACAGAACGGCGATTGCCAGACAGACATAGTAGACGGTCTGCTTGTCACGCATGTTCAGCCCCGGAACCTCGTTTGCACGGCGGATGATCAGCCCGTCATCGCCGCCATAGGCCTTGAGCGAGACGAAGAAGAAGAACAGCATCTGCGCGAAGGCCAGCGTGATCATGATGAACTGGATGCCGCTGGTGCGCAGCGAAAGCGCGCCGATGATCGCAGCGACCGCCCCGCTGACGAGAATGGCCAGAGGCAGGGTGATCAGAAGCTGATTGGTGCCCGGCAGGAAGCCGAACAGCGGTTCGCCCGATGCGTAGTGCTGATAAAGGATGCCGACCACATAGCCGCCGACACCGAAGAAGGCTGCGTGCCCGAAGCTGACCATGCCGCCGAAGCCGAGGATGAAGTTCAGGCTGGCTGCGGCGATGCCGTAGATCAGAACCCGCGTTGCCAGCGAGGTGAGCGCCGGCTGCCCCAGCATGTCGGCGATCACCGGCAGTGCCAGAAACACTGCCAGCAGGCCGATGCCCAGGAGAGTTTTGCTTGATGATTGTGTCATCGAAATAATCAATCCGAAACTTACGAGTGCGCCGGGAAGAGACCCTTGGGCCTGACAAGCAGAACAAGCGCCATGAGAAGGTAGATGCCCATCGAGGAGAGGCCCGCGCCCAGCGCATCGGCCTCGGAGCCCGCCATGATCTGCCTGAGGAAGCCCGGCAGATAGGCACGGAGCATCGTGTCGAAGACGCCGATGATGAGGCTGGCGAAGAACGCGCCGCGGATCGACCCGACGCCGCCGATCACCACGACGACGAAGGTCGTGATGAGGATCTGCTCGCCCATTCCCACCTGCACCGCCAGGATCGGGCCGGCCATGTAGCCGGCGAGGCCTGCCAGCAGCGCGCCCAGCCCGAACACGATCGTGTAGAGCATGCGGATATCGACACCCAGCGCGCGCACCATGTCACGATTGGTGGAACCGGCCCGCACCAGCATGCCGATGCGTGTGCGGTTGATGACCAGGTAAAGACCAAGCGCCACGAGCAGGCCGACGGCAATGATCGCGAGCCGATAGCTCGGATAGAACAGGCCGGGCAGAAGCTCGACCGAACCGCTCAGCGCCGATGGCAGGCCCACGAACAGGGGCTGTCTGCCGAAGATGAGCGTGATCACCTGGTTGGAAATGAGGATCAGGGCGAACGTGGCCAGCACCTGATCGAGGTGATCGCGCTTGTAGAGACGCCTGACGACGAGGAATTCCATCGCCGCGCCCGTCAGCGCCGCAGCGGCCAGCGCCGCCGGAATGCCGGCGTAGTAGACGCCCGTCTCCATGGCGACATAGGTTCCGGCATAGGCCCCGATCATGTAGATCGAGCCATGCGCCAGATTGATGATACCCATGATACCGAAGATCAGGGTCAGTCCCGCGGCCATCAGAAACAGCATTACGCCGAGTTGCAGACCGTTGAGAACTTGTTCGAGAAACAGAGTCATTGCGTTTCGCTGGCCAGTTGCTCAGAGATTGGAAGGAAGCGGCCGCTCCGGCGCAAAGGCCATCGCGACCGCCATATGCGTGTGATTAAAGGCTGCACTCGGCGGCATAGACGTCGCCGTGATCCTCAAAGACCGTACCCACGGTCTTGAGTGCCGGCTTGCCATCCTCGCCATCGACAACCTTGAGGGAGAACCAGTCCTGAACCGGATGCTGGTTCGGACCGAAGGCGAAATCGCCGCGCACGGATTCGAAGGCTGCTTCGCGCATGGCGTTGCGGAACGCGTCCGCATCGTCGACGGAACCGCCCGTCGCCTTCAGCGCCGCGGCAATGGCGCGCGCCGCATCGTAACCCTGGCTCGCATAATAGGTGAGCGGACGGTCATAGGCTTCTTTCCAGGCAGCCACGAAAGCTTCGTTGGCGCTGTTCTCGAAGTCCGTGTTCCAGTGGCTGGACACGTTGACGCCCTTGGCGGCATCGCCAACCGCGTTCAGGATGACCGCATCCATGGACGGTTCGGCGACCACCATCGGCACGGTTTCGAGAAGGCCCGCCTGCTGATACTGGCGCAGAAACGCAATGCCCAGACCACCGGGATGGAACTGGAACACGACATCCGGCGCGGCGTCGCGGATCTGCGCCATTTCGGCGGCGAAATCGGTCTGGTCGAGGCGGGTATAGACCTCACCGACGATATCGCCCTTGAAGAACCGCTTGAAGCCGGAGATGGCGTCCTTGCCGGCCTGATAGTTGGGGGCCAGTACGAAGGCCGTCTTGTAGCCCAGATTGGTCGCGTTCTGTCCCGCGCTTTCATGCAGGCTGTCATTCTGCCAGGACACGACGAAATAGTTCTCGTTGCATTCCTTGCCGGCGAAATTGGACGGCGCGGCATTGGGGCTGATGTAGAAAGCGCCTGCATCGACAATGTCCGGCACGGTGGCGCCGGCAACGTTGGAGAAGACGATACCCGTGAAGAGCTTCACGCCCTCATTGTTGAGGTAGCGATCCGCGATCTGGCGGCCATTGCCCGGTTTCAGACTGTCATCCTCGACCATCAGTTCCACCGGAACACCGCCGAGCTTGCCGTCTTCTGCGTCAATGGCCAGCTGGAAACCGTCGCGAATGTCCTGCCCCAGATAACCGGCCGGGCCGGACAGCGTGGTGATCATGCCGATCTTGACCGGCTCCTGCGCCGCCAGCGGGGTCGCTGCGGCTGCAGCCAGCACACCGGCCAGAATGGTCTTTCTCAATGTCATTTCCCGTTCTCCTCTGGTTCCCGCGCTGTGCGCGTTGTTGCCGGCTAGCTGACGTCCTCGACCGCGAGGGGACAGAACCGGAAACTCGTCTCCTCCGTTTTCAGACGACCGAAAACGGGGGCTGGAAAGTGGTAGGGTGCGAGAACAGCATTGCCTGCCGCAGCCTGGGCCAGAAGCCTCTGCCGGGTGCTGCAGGCCTGTTCCGGGTTCTCACAGAAGTTCGAGCTGACCGCCGCATCATCCAGCTGCAGAGGATGATGGATGGCATCGGCCGGAAACATCACGTCGCCGTGCGGGGTCGACAGGATGACGGCAGCCATTCCCGGTGAATGGCCGGGCGCCGGCTGGAAGCAAAGCCCCGGCGCAATCTCCGCGTCCGCAGCGACCGCTTCGTAACCGACCGTCTCCACGATGGGAGCGATGCTGTCGGCGAATGCGCCGTGCAGCGTTCCCACACCGTCCGGGCCAACGCCATCGTTCTCACGGTCGATTGCCGACCAATGGTCAAGTTCGGCCCCGCACACCACGTAGCGCGCGGAGGCGAAAGTCGGCTGCCAGCCACCCTCCACCAGACATGTGTTCCAGCCAACATGATCTGCGTGGAGATGCGTGTTGATGACGATGTCCACCTGCTGCGGCGCAACGCCGAGCGCCGACAGCGCGTCGAGAAAGGAGCCGCTGCGGCGATGCCAGGCCGGACGGTCGGGCCGCTCCTTGTCGTTGCCGACACCGCAGTCGATCAGGGCGGTGAAATCCGGTGTTTCGATCAGGTAGCTGTTGAAGCTCAGCCGCACCGTTCCGTCCGACGCGTTGACCGTGCCGGACGGAGCGCGGGTTTCGGCAGCCGCCAGAGCGTCGGACGACAATGCGCCGAAAATGGCTTTTGCCGGCCACGCAATGTTTGCGATGTCGGGGATGCATGTCACCCGCACCGGGCCGCATTCCAAACGGTCGACAACCATGTCGACGCCCTCAAGTTTCTGCCGAATTACCCGCATGTCGTGCGCCTCAGAAGCTGCAGTCTTGGGCGAATGGATCGCCGTGAGCAGACATGAGTTTCTTGCGCGTCTTCAGAACCAGTTCACCCGCATCGTTCTTTTCAACACGCATCGCGTACCAGTCCTGGACCGGATGCTGGTTTGCGCCGAACTCGAAAGCACCGCGTGTGGTCTCGAAGTCGGTCTCGCGAAGGGCGCCCCGGAACGCATCCAGATCGCTGATGTCGCCCTCGACCTTGCCGAGCGCCGACGCGAAGGCGAGCGCCGTGTCATAGCCCTGCGCCGCATACATGGTGGGCGTGCGGCCGTAGGTTTCCTCGAACTGCGCCACGAAGGCCGCGTTGGTCGGGTTGTCGAGATCGGTGTTCCACGCGCCGGAAACATTCAGGCCCTCGGCGGCGTCGCCAACAGCCTTCAGGATCGCGTGATCCATCGACGGCTCGGAGACAACCATCGGAATGGAGCCAAGCAGGCCCGACTGCTGATACTGGCGCAGGAAAGCGATGCCCAGACCACCGGGCTGGAACTGGAAGACCACGTCCGGCGCGACTTCGCGGATCTGCGCCATCTCGGCGGCGAAGTCGGTCTGGTCAAGGCGCGTGTAGATCTCGCCGACGATCTCGCCGTCGAAATAGCGCTTGAAGCCGGTGATCGCGTCCTTGCCAGCCTGGTAGTTGGGTGCGAGCACGAAGGCGCGTTTATAGCCGAGGTCGCTGGCATTCTTGCCGGCGCTGCCCTGCATCGTGTCGGTCAGCCAGGACAGCACGAAATAGTTGGGGTGGCAGCCCGCGCCGGCGAACTCCGAGGGCCCGGCATTCGGGCTGACAAAGATCGCGCCCTCATCGACGATATCGGGAACGGTCGCACCCGCCACATTGGAGAAGATGATGCCCGTGAAGAGCTTCACATCTTCATTGTTCAGGAAGCGGTCGGCGATCTGGCGACCATTGCCGGGCTTCAGTCCGTCATCCTCAACGAGGATCTCGACCGGAACGTCGCCAAGCTTGCCGTCATTCATCTTGACCGCGAGCTCGAAACCGTCGCGGACGTCTTGTCCCAGATAGCCCGCCGGCCCCGAGAGCGTGGTGATCATGCCGATCTTGACCGGTTCTTGAGCCCCACCGGTCACCACGCTCCCCAGGAGGCCGGCGAGCGCGAACAAGCCTGCTTTCATGTTTTTCATTTTATCGTTTCCACTTTGCAGGAGAGGTTAGAGTTGAACCCAATTCGCAGGCGGCTCCTTGCCCGGATGAACCGTTCCGCAATTGGGACAGATGCGCGCCTTCTCGTCGGCGTAGAACGCCTCGTAGATGGGCGGCAGGTCACGCACGATGCTCTTGAGTGAAACCTCGACGCGTTTGACGAGCGCCTGGCATTCGAAGCAATACCACTCGAACGCGTCGCGTTCGTCGGGCTGGCGCTTGGGTTCTACGACCAGCCCGACAGAGCCTTCCTGCGGACGTTGGGGTGAATGACGCACATGCGGCGGCAGGAGAAAGATTTCCCCCTCGCGGATCGGCACGTCATGGAATTCGCCATTGTCGACGACCTTCAAAAGCATGTCGCCGCGCAGCTGGTAGAAAAACTCCTCCACCGGATCGTCATGATAGTCGGTGCGTTTGTTGGGGCCGCCAACGACCGTCACCATCATGTCTGCGTCTTCCCAGATCTGCTGGTTGCCCACCGGCGGGCGAAGAAGATGTTCGTGTTCGTCGATCCATTTTGAGAAACTGAAAGCCGACAGTCTTCTTTTCGTCGTCATGTCAAACTCCCGTTTTTCCGCTGCCGTGGATGCGCCTGCGCCCATTCTTGCTGCAGGGCGCGCCAGATTGTTTCGCTGGTTAATGGCATCTGCAGCTTGTGCGGACCGAACGGCGCGACCGCATCCGAGACCGCATTGAAGATCGCGGCTGGCGCCCCGATGCAGCCAGCCTCCCCCACGCCTTTCGCACCGAGTGCGTTGGCCGGAGAAACGGTCTCCAGTTTTGCGATATCGACGGCTGGGATGTCGATGGCGCGGGGCACGGCATAGTCCATCAGGGATCCCGTCAGAAGCTGGCCGTCATCGTCATAGACAATGCGCTCCATCAGCGCCTCACCAAGCCCCTGCGCCATGCCGCCGACCAGCTGGCCGCGCACAAGCATCGGATTGACGACGCGTCCGGCATCGTCCACCCAGGAGAGCTTCTCGAAGGTCGGCGCGCCGGTGCGCGGATTGATGGACACAAACGCGAGGCAACAACCGCTGCTCCACGCTTCGCCCTCGGCGTGGTAGACGACGGAACCGGTCAGGAGCGGCTTGAGGGCCGGACCGGGTGCTTCTCCCGCCACATGATCGGCCAGGGCATTCCAGCTTATCGATGCAGCGCCCACAACACCGGCCGAAATGCCCTCGCGGGTGAAAAGCAGGATTTCCGGATCGCACTGGAAAAGCCCGGCGGCGATCTCCGTCAACTGGCCCCGTAACATCTCGCAGGCGCGAACGACTGCGCTGCCGCCGATGGCCGTGCCCCGGCTCGCCAGCGCGCCGATGCCGCCGGAAAGATCGTCGGTATCGCCCTGCCGGACGGCGATGCGATCGGGCGAGACCTGAAGCATGTCGGCCGCGATCTGGGCGAAGGCCGTCTCGCGTCCCTGCCCCTGCGCGCTCGCCCCGGTCAGGACCTGAAACATCCCGTTGCGGCAGAAATTCACATCCGCGCTTTCCCAGCCCTGCCCGCAGGGTTCGATGTAGAGCGCCAGACCGAGACCGACGACTTCACCGGCAGCCCGCCGTTCGTCACGCTGCGCAAGCAGGGCCTCATAGCCTGCATGGCTGCGCATCCTGTCGAGGAGCTGTCCGTAATCGCCGGAATCGAGCGTCTGGCCGGTCGGCGTCGTATAAGGAAAGGAGTTTGCGTCGATCACGTTTCTGCGGCGCAGTTCCAGCGGATCGATTTTCAGCCGTTTTGCCGCAGCATCCATCAGGCGCTCCAGCAGCATTGCCGCCTCGGGACGGCCTGCACCCCGGTAGATGCCAACGGCGGCGCGGTTGGCGCGATAGCCCTTCAGGTCGATGTCCATTGCCTGAACCCGGTAGGGGCCGGGAAGGATGCGGCTCGCATTGCGACCGGGAATGGCGGCGCTGTAGGGCATCCAGTGACCAAGCTGAAACGCCAGCCGCGCCCGGAGCCCGAGCAGAACGCCATCTGCGGACAAGGCCAGTTCGCCCTCGCTGCGCGCGCCGCGCCCCTGCGTCGCGGCGAGCAATTCCTCACCACGGGTGGCGCACCATTTGACCGGTGCCTTCAGATGCCGCGCTGCCCAGGCGACGACCACATCTTCCGGATAGATCGACGACTTCCCGCCGAACGCACCGCCAACATCCGGCGCGACAACGCGCACCTGCGCCAGAGGCAGATCGAGAATGCGCGCAAGATCCTCACGCACCCGGAAAGGTGTCTGCGTCGAAGCCCAGACGGTCAGCGTGTTCCGGGACCAGTCGGCAAGCGTTGCGCGCGGCTCGAGCGCGGTCGGAGCCACCAGCGCGTGTTCCACCGACACAGTGACAATGTGCGCCGCCTGCTCAAAGGCCGCGTCCACATCGCCATCGGTGTGGTGGTGTGCGTAGATCTCGGCTTCTGCCGCTGCACTGCCGCCCTCCGACGGCTCCACATCCAGAAACACGCTCTGGGCGGCGTCACGGGCAGCGGAAAGGGACGTTGCGATGATGGCGGCAACAGCCTGACCTGTCGCCTCGACAACACCCTTTGCCAGTGGACGCAGCGGGCGCGCGCCCATATCCGCCAGCACCAGATTAATCGCTGATGCGCCCAGATCACCAAGGTCGTCAGCGGTCAGAACGGCGACAACGCCTTCCGCCCGCCGGGCCGCTTCAACATCCAGCGCGACGATCTCGCCGCATGGATAGGGGCTGCGGACAAATTCCAGGAAAAGACAGCCCTCGGGCAGGAGATCGTCGACATATTGGCCGCCACCACGCACAAGGCGCATATCCTCGACACGCAGAAGGCTGCGGCCAAGCCATGCATCTTTTCGTGCGGAGGTGTTCTCGCCGATATCCAAACTCTGCTCCCCATCGCGATCCTTGGTGGATCGTCGTTCGTTGGCGAGAAGCAAACATGGAATTCATCTATATGACCATCTGGATTTATCGTATTAATTTATCAGTTTTCATTATAAGAACGCCATATGAAGGTCACCATCAGACAGATCGAAAGCTTTCTTGCCGTTGCCAATGAGGGAAGCTTCTCCGCCGCAGCACGACGCCTCGGCTCGGCGCAGCCCGCACTATCCCAGGCCGTTCGGGATCTGGAGCTGGAGCTTGGCGTGCGCCTGTTTGACAGAACGACCCGGCGCGTGGAGCTGACGAGCGCGGGACGCGAGTTCATGGGCGCGTCTGGCAAGGTTCTGGAAGATCTGGATCACGCCGTGCAGAACGCGCGCGATCTTGCCGATCGCAAGCGGGGCCGCATCCGCATCGCCGCACCGCCACTGCTGGCGGCAGTCGTGTTGCCGCAGGCGATTGCCGAGTTTCAGGCGCAGCATCCCGGCATCAGGCTGGAGCTGGTCGATGTGGGCACCGAGCAGATCGTGGAAAGTGTGCTCAATGGCCAGGCCGAGTGTGGGCTTGGCACATTTCCGCCGGGCGAGACGGGCATCGAGCGGACCGTTTTGATGCGGGACAATCTGATGCTTTTTTGCGCCTATGACAGTCCCTTCACCGGAAAATCGACTGTGGAATGGGCTGATCTGGATGGGCAGCCCCTGATCACGCTGACACGCGACAGCGGCATTCGACTGCTGGTCGAGGTCGGTTTCGAGACCGTGCGCCTCCCGCTGAAACCGGCCTTTGAGGTTTCGCTGGTGACAACGGCTCTGGCACTGGTGGAGGCCGGGCTCGGCGTTGCCGTTCTGCCCACCTATGCGCTCGCTTCAGCGCAGCATCACAAGGTGACCGGCAAGATACTCACCAATCCCAGCATCGCCCGCGAAGTGGTTCTGATCCACGCCAGCGGCCGCTCCGTCGCGCCGGCAACAGCCGCCTTTGCAAGCGTGGTGCGGCGCATGGCGCAAAGGCTCACACCGCGCGAGCAGAGCTAGGGTCGGGATCTAGGGTCAGGACCGCTCCGGGCTGCCTTCGATCATCGCAACGAGCGCCCTGGCGAGATCGGTATCCGCATCGGCCAGATCGGAGATCACGTCGAAATGGTGGCGGTCCGGGACTTCCATCAGCGTGGAGGTCAGTCCCGCTGCCGACCACATTTCATGATAGGCGCGCGACTGCCGGCGAAAACCCGCCGGCTCGCCTTCTGCATAGGCGACGATGATGGGCGGGCCGCTCGCGGGAATGTTCTCGGCAGGGCTGAGGTCAGCCACTTCCTGCGGTGTGAGCGACATCCATTCCTGCACAAAAGACCGTGCGATGGGGGCCAGGTGGAACAGCCCGCTCACCGGCATCGCAGCCTTGATCACATTTGTCGGAACGCCGAATTCCTCATGCCAGCCGGCCGAGAGCAGTGCGCCCGTCAGATGACCGCCTGCCGAGCTGCCGCCCACGAAGATGCGTTCGGGATCGACGCCGTGGACCTTTCCCTCCCGCCACAGAAACGCCAGCGCCGCACGAACCTGACGCACGATTTCGCTCAGGCTCACGGCCGGGGCAAGTGTGTAATCGAGGACGGCAGTGGCGATGCCCTTTTGCGCAAGCATCGACGCCATGAAGCCTGAATCCTGCTTGGAAAGCGCGCGCCAGTAGCCGCCATGCACAAAAAGGAAGACGGGCCGCGCCTCGCCCTCACGCACGCCGAAAATATCGAGGGTCTCGCCGCTGGTCTGGTCGTAAACCACGTCGCGCAGACCACCGAGCGGGGCGCAGGCCTCCTCCGACAGCCGACGATAGCGCGCCATCTCGTCGGCGAATGCCTGCTCAGACACGGATGCCCGCGCATTATAGTCGACATCGAGAACGTCCTTCGGCAGCGCTTCCTCGCCGGCGAACGGGCTTGTCGTCATCATGTGTCTGACCTTTCGTGATTGAGCCCGAGGCAGGCGAGGCTGCCTGCCCGCATATGGCTACCCCTTCAGGGATTGCTCCCGAAATACTGCACCGCAAGCTCGCGGATCGTCCCGTCCTCCCGGGCCCCGATCACCTCGACGGTGAGCGGCTTGCGCAGCGGGCTCTGCGGCGGCAGGCCGAAGCCGTATTTGTCGGGATTGAAAACCGCGCCGACAACCGAGAAAGGCGCTGCCGGGTGATTGTTGGCGAAATACTCCAGCACCGGCTTGTCGCCGATGATCGCATCCACATGCCCCCTGAGCAGAGCGTCGGCGGAGCGGGAGATATTCGGGAACGGCACCACGGCCAGTCCCGCAGCCTGTGCGAATTCCTCGGCCGTGCTCCCGTCCGTAACCGCGATAACGCGGCCACCGAGATCGGCAACGCTGTGAATTTCGCCACGCAGGGACAGGGTGGTCATCACGCTGGTTACCGAAGAGGTCACGAATGCGACGACGATCACACCGAAGACGAGCCACAGGCCCTGCCAGACACGCCCGAACCAGCCAAACAGGTTCTTGCGCGCAGGCGGCTTGCCCGAGGTGGCAATCGTCATGACAGAGTAAAAGCTCTCCGCCAGCCCGTCGCGCCAGCGTTTGGGAAATGATGTGTCGAAATGCCGGTCAAAGAGCGTGTAGCCAAACGTGGCGGCGAGAACGACGAAACCAAGCCATGCATAGGCTGTGAGGAAGCCTGAATCCCGCAGGCCCCGCAGCAGGTCCCACAAGCCGTTCGAACCACTGTCATTGACCATGATGCGCAGACCGGAATCGAACCATGGCTGCGTGAATTCGATGCGTTCGGCGCGCGTCTCGGTGATCGTGAGATTGGTGACGGCGACATCCAACTCGCCTGCGGCCGTTGCATTGACCATCTCGCTTACCGTGTCGAACGGCACGTAACGATATTCCAGCTCCAGTTCTTTGGCCAGATACTCCCAGAGATCGATGGCCATGCCGGAGAAGCGCCCTTCCTCTTCGGAAACGAAGGGCGGGCTTTCGTGAACCCCGACGATCAAAGGCTCGTCCTGTGCGGCGGCGGGTGCCGCGACACCCAGGGTCATGGCGCAGATGACAGCCAGCGCCAGACGCTGAAACCAGATGGCGGTAAAGCGAAGAAGGCCGCGATTACGAGGTGGCGTTTGCTGGTTCGTCATGGTGGCGTGCACGGAAAATCAGGGGGAAAATCAGGGAAGGATCGAGATGGTGATAAAGGCGGCGAAGATCACCAGGTGAATGCCGCCCTGCATGATCGTGGTTCGCCCGGTCGCCAACGACAGCGTGCTGGTGAAGAGCGTCAGCACGAGAAGCACCATGTGCTCGGACGCCAGACCGAGGATCAGCGTCTTGCCCTGAAAAACCGAAATCAACGCAACGGTCGGAATGGTCAGACAGAGGCTGGCGAGCGCCGAACCGAGCGCCAGATTGAGGCTGGTCTGGAGACGGTTCTGTGCAGCCGCGCGGATGGACGCAATGCCTTCGGGCATGAGCACCATCAGGGCGATGACCACGCCAACCAGTGCGTCGGGCAGGCCGGCCTGTTCGATCTTCTCCCCCACGGGATCGGCCAGGATTTCCGCGAGCATGACAACGGCGACAAGCGACACAGGCAGCGCCAGAAGCGAGGATATGAGCATACGGCGCGGCGGAGGCTCATGCGCATGATCGTGCCCATGTCCCTGGGGCTCTCCTATATCGAGAAAGTCGTCGCGATGGCTGAACATCTGGACGAACAGGAACAGCGCATAAAGGCTGAGCGAAACGACGGCGACGAAGATAAGCTGTGCCGGCGCATAAACCGGCCCCGGCTCGCCGACCGTGAAGTTCGGCAGCACAAGACCGAGCACGGCCAGCGTGCCCAGAACGCCCAGAGCCGCCGTGGCGCTGCGCCCCTGAAAGCCCTGCTCGTGATAGCGAATGCCGCCGACCAGCAGGCAGACGCCGACAATGCCGTTCAACACGATCATGATGGCTGCAAAAACGGTATCGCGGGCCACCGGGCTGTCGCCCGCGGGATCAGCCAGAAGAACGGACACGATCAGCGACACTTCGATAATCGTCACGGCGAGCGCCAGAAGGATCGAACCGAAGGGCTGGCCAACCCGATGGGCAATCACCTCGGCATGATGGACTGCGGAAAAAACCGACAGAAACAGAAACGGCGCAGCGAGGAGTAACAGAAAAACTGAAGTCGTTTCACCGGCCTGATGTTCGATGAAGAACGATAAGCCAAGTGCCACAATGGGCGCTGCGAGTGTCCAGGCTGGATTACGAATCATTTCGCCAATCTTCCAAGCAATAAATATCGAAGCGTATGTGAGGGGCCTGACGCCAAACGGTTAGCCATATTACGATTATGCGCATCGAAGCATTATCCTGTGCCCTGCGGGAATGAAACCCGCGCATTTTTTAAAGCTGTTCACAGGAAACATGGTTCTTCGGGCTGTTCATTCGAATTCGGCCTGTTTTTTCGCAAGTTTTCAGCGAATCCAGCACATGGCCACCCCATGGCCACGTATTTTGCGAGCGCCGCCAAACGACTAAACGCGTGAGAAGAAGTAAAATGGCGGTCTTGACCTTGCCTTCCAGAAACGAAAGAACTCCAATAGATGCTATTGGCGCCGACACGTTTTTTGCAGGAACGCTGTAATCTTGGTGTCGAATTGGTGACCTAAGTCTGGAAGCAAGTGCAGCGCGACCGCTGCGGGTTTGAGTAGCAATGGGGCGTTGTGTGTCGCGAACAACAAGAGTCACTGTTTCCCGTCTCCCCAGGCTTGCCCTGCTACTGGCCCTGAGCGCCTTACCGGCAGCCTGTGTATCCGAGATGTCCGAGCTGACCTCACCCGCGCCCGACCAGGCGTGGAATGCTGAAGGCAAGAGCGGCGACTATTCTGTGCCGGCAAATATGGAGGCGGCTTCCCCCATCTCCAGCGCCGACCAACGTTCTCCCGCATCGTCCACCCCGCAGATCCGCAGGGACCACGCCTACACGCTGCCCGAGCTGATCGACATGGGGCAGCGGCTGAACCCTGCGACGCGCGTTGCATGGGAGCAGGCGCGGCAGGCGGCCACCGCCGTGGGCATGGTCGAGGCCACCTTCCTGCCCGTCATCACGGCCAACATCATCGCCGGTCAGCAGGAGGTGACAACGCCGATCCCCACGCTGACAGGCGGCACAGCCTATCTCGACACGACCGTCAGCGGCGCGGTTCCGAGCGTCACCCTGCAATGGCTGATCTTCGATTTCGGCGAACGACAGGCATGGCGCGACGCCGCCAAGCAGAACGCCTATGCAGCCAGCGTGAGTTTCAACGGCACGCATCAGGCGCTGATCTACAACATCACGCGCGCCTATTATCAGTATGGCGCGGCCAGCAGGAACCTGCAGATCGCGCGGCAGACGCTGACCAACAGCCGGCGTCTGCAGGATGCCGCCAACACACGCTACAAGAACGGTGTCGGCACCACGATCGAAACCGCACAGGCGAAACAGATCGTCGCCCAGTCCGGTTTCCGCCTCGTGCAGGCCGAAGACACGGCGCGCGATTCCTATCAGGATCTGCTTGGCGCAGTTGGCCTCTCGCCCCACACCAACATCAAGATTGCCAGCGATGCGGCGCGTCGTCTGCCGCGTCCGCGCGCCCTGCCGACAGAGGAACTGGTCAGGACCGCGCTCGCCCGCCGGCCCGACGTTCTGGCAAGCTACGCAGCGGTGAAAGCCAGCGAGGCCAATGCCCGCGCCGCCGACGCCGCCTTCATGCCAAAAGTCTATCTCGGCGCGATGGCAGCCGCGAACAACGGCCGCATTCAGGCCGGCAGCCTGCCGGGCCTCGGGCTTCAGAACACCTCGACCGGCATCGTCGTCGGCGCTTCGGTGCCGATCTATGATGGCGGCCTGCGCGCCAACCAGCGCCGTCAGGCGCAGTCGGTAACGAGGGCGGCCATCGCCACCCATGAGCAGGTACGCACCGCAGCCATCCGCGAGATTGTCGTCGCCTCCGACACGCTGCGCTCGGCGCTCGCTTCGCACAACGCTGCGAGCGAACTCGTCAATGCGGCCGGCGTCACCTACAACGCGTCGTTCGAGGCCTTCAAGAACGGGCTCGTGCCGATCACCGATGTGACGACGGCGGAGACCGGGCTTCTGGACGCGCGACAGGCGCAGGCCGACGCCCATGCCGCCTCGCTGATCGCGGCCTCCACGCTCGCCTTCTCGCTCGGGAACATGACCTCCAAGAACGCACCGTCACAGGCGGTTCGCTAGTTCCGGTCATTGTTGCGCCGGAACACAATCCATTCGCCCAGGAGAATATGATGCGGCTTCGTTTGGGAAAGAAATACGGGCACCTGGTTCACGGCCTGAACTGTGCCTGCCACAGTCCTGAAGCGCTCAGCCTTTTTCAGCGTGTCGACAAGGGTCTGTCGCGCCGCTCGGTCCTGCGCGGCATCGCGGCAACACTGGCCGCGCCCGCTCTTGGCGTTGCCTCGCCAAGCTTCGCGCAGCCGGCTCCAAAGCCGATCCTGCTCAAGAATGTGCGTATTTTCGATGGCCGTTCGGCGCAGCTCATCGATGGCAAGGCCATCCTGATCGAAGGCGCGCGCATCGCAGCCCTGCCGGCGCAGGACGACACCGTGAGCGATGCCGAAATCATCGATTGCGGCGGACGCACGATCATGCCCGGCATGATCGACGCGCACTGGCACACAATGCTTGCCGGCATTTCCCAGATGACCGCGATGACAGCGCAGGTGCCCTATGTGCATCTCGTTGCGGCCGAAGAGGCGGAGCGCACCGTCATGCGCGGCTTCACCTCGGTTCGCGATGCGGGCGGCCCCTCCTTCTCCGTCAAGCGTGCGATTGATGAAAGCCGCATCCCCGGCCCGCGCATCTATCCGTGCGGCGCCATGGTGTCGCAGACTTCGGGCCATGGCGACTTCCGCCCGCTCTACGAGCTGCCGCGTTCGCCCCAGACCAATCTGAGCCATGCGGAAGAAGCCGGCATTTCGGCGATCGCCGATGGCGTGCCGGAAGTTCTGCGCCGGGTGCGCGAACAGCTCATGCTCGGAGCGAGCCAGATCAAGATCATGGCGGGCGGCGGCGTTGCCTCCGCTTACGATCCGCTCGACAGCCTTCAGTTCACCGAGGAAGAAATCCGCATGGCCGTGACGGCCGCTGAAGACTGGGGCACCTATGTGTGCGCCCATGTCTACACCTCGAATGGCATCAAGCGCGCCCTGGCCGGCGGCGTCCGCTCCATCGAGCACGGGCAGCTTGCCGATGAAGAGGCAGCGCGCCAGATGGCCGACATGGGCGCGTGGTGGTCCATTCAGCCATTCCTCGCCGATGAAGATTCCAACATGTATCCCAATCCACTGCAGCGCGAGCAGCAGAAGCTGATTGCCGAAGGCACGGTGCGCGCCGTGGAGCTGGGCAAGAAGTTCGACGTCAAGATGGCGCTGGGCACCGACATCCTGTTCAACCCGCAGGCGACCGCCAGCCAGGGCAAGCAGCTGACCAAGTTCGCCCGCTGGTATGACAATGCCGACGTTCTGCGGATGCTGACGAGCGGCAATGCCGACCTGCTGGCGATGTCGGGACCGCGCAACCCCTATTCCGGCAAGCTCGGCGTCGTTGAAGCCGACGCCTTTGCCGATCTTCTACTGCTCGACGGCAATCCGCTGGAAAACATCGACCTGATCGCTGATCCCGAGACCAGCATGAAGCTGATCATCAAGGATGGCCGCATCCAGAAAAATACATTGGGAGCATAGGAATGCGTGCATCACTGGCTGTTCTGGCTGCCGCCACCCTTACAGCGACTGCACTTGGCGCGAAGGCCTCGGACCTTCCTGCTCCCGCACAGAACGAGGGCGAAACCGAGCGCCCGTGGGTGCTGCAGATCACGCCCTATGTGTGGGGCACGGGCCTCAGCGGCGATGTATCGCCGTTTCGCCGCGGCCCGACAATCGGCATCAAGAAGAGCTTCTCCGATGTGATTGAGGATCTCGACTTCGCCGGCTTCGTGAATGTCTGGGGCCGGTATGAGCGCTTCGTGTTTTCAGCCGATATGCTCTACGTCTCGACCACGGACAGCAAGGTCGTCCACGGCACGATCCCGCGCCCGCCCCTCTCCGTGCGGCTTGATGCATCGATCGACACCAGGCAGTTCACCTCGACGCTGCAGGCCGGCTACCGCGTGATCGAAACGCCTGACTTCACATTCGACGTGCTCGGCGGCGTGCGCTTCTGGCACATCTCGAATGATGTCGATCTGGACGTCCAGGTCGCCGGCCAGAAGCGCAGGATCAGCTATGGCGAGGATTTCGGCTGGGTCGATCCGGTCATCGGCGCGCGCGCGTTTCTGCGCATGACGGAGAAGCTCTCGCTTCAGGCACAGGCCGATGTCGGCGGGTTTGGCGGTGGATCGAACTCCACCTGGTCGGTTCTGGCCACGGCGAATTACACGATGACGGATCACCTGTCCGTGTCAGCCGGCTACAAATATCTCGACATCAATTACGAAGATGACGGGCACGTGTTCGACACGACCATGAGCGGGCCGGTTATCGGTCTTACCTATCGCTTCTGACCAATCGGCATAACGGTTTCGGGCATGCATGGCCCAAAACCGCCCGCAACCAGCAGCGTCGTCCGGAGCGACGACCGACAGACGAAAAGGAGGTTACCGTGCGAAGACAATCCAGCCCCCGCACCGGTGGCCGTTTCAGGTTCCTCTTGCCGCTGGCCACGCTTCTGGCCGCCAGTGCGCCCGCTCATGCGGCAGCGCCCTCGGTGCCCATGTTCGGCAGTTTTTTCCCTTACTGGCTGCTCAGCCTTTTTGCCGGCGTCATTCTGACGGTCGTTCTGCGGCTGGTTTTCGTCCTGATCGGTCTCGATGACATCCTGCGCTGGCGTGTCCCTGTCTATATGAGCATGGCTCTGGGGCTCACCTTCATCATCTCTTTCCTGGCATTTGGGCGCTAGAAAATGAAGCACTCCCCTTCCCGTCGCGTTCTCGCCGTCCTCGGTGGTGCAATCAGTCTGGCGATCATCGCCGGCGCAGGCGCGCTCGCCTATCGCAGCCATCTGGAGACACAGGCCAATCCGCTATCCGACGATGCATCGCTCGATGCCGAAACGGTGAGCATCGCCGCCGGCGTTGCCGGGCGCATCAAGGCCCTGCATGTGAGCGAAAACGCCATGGTCCGCGAGGGCGACATTCTTGTCGAGCTGGACGATTCCGCATACCGGATGGCCGTGGAGCAGACCCGTGCGGATCTGGAGATCGCAACGGCGGCCGCCCACGACCAGACACGCAACATCCAGGCCGAGCGCGCCAATGCACAGATCGCCGCCGAGCAGGTTGCGCGCGCCACGGCCAATCTCGAACTGGCGACCCAGACGCTCGACCGCCTGCTTCCGATGCAGTCCAAGGGCTATGTCTCCGCGCAGCAGATCGATGACGCCAGGACCGTCAAGCGCGATGCGGAAGTCAGCCTGAACGAGGCGCTGCGTCAGCAGGAAGCCGCCGAGGCGCTGGTGGGCGATGAGGAAGGCGTCGAAGCGATGATCCGCGCCCGTCAGGCCGCCCTCGCCATCGCCGAGCATGAGCTGGCCGGCACGGTGATCCGCGCGCCCGCCGACGGACGCGTGGTCGATCTGACGGTCGGCAAGGGCGGATATGTGCTGCCGGCGCAGTCCATGTTCACCCTGATCAAGACCGATGCGTGGTTTGCCTCCGCCGCCTATGTCGAAACCGTTCTCCCCGGCATTTCCGTTGGCGACTGCGCCACGGTCTACGCGCTTGCCGACCGCAAGCGGGCAATCAAGGGCACGGTGGAGAGCATCGGCTGGGGCGTTTCGTCAAAGGATTTCATCACCCTGCCGGTGGGCCTGCCGATCGTGCCGAAGTCGCTCGACTGGGTGCGCGTTCAGCAGCGCTTTCCGGTGCGCATCCGGCTGGTCGATCCCCCGGAAGATCTCATGAGAGTGGGCGCATCCGCCGTTTCGGTGATCCACCGCGATGACTCCTGCTAGCTCACCCCTTTCGCGCCTGCTCAGCCAGGCCTGGGCCGACCTGCAGCCTTTTGCCGGCCGCTTCGGGCTGACCTGGCGGGTCGCGCTTCTGTGCGCGATCGTCACCGCTGCGGCGATGATGTTCAAGATTCCGGAAGCGTCGATCAGCTGCTACCTGATCATCTTCCTGATGAAGGAAGACGCCGTTCAGAACTGCCTGATGGGTTTCGGCCTGATCCTGCTGGCCACGCTGGTGGTCGTGCTCATGATCCCGGTGATCAATCTGAGCATCGACAGCCCGGCCATGCGGCTGGCGATCATGTTCGGCGTCTCCTATGTCTTCCTGTTTTTGAGCTCGACCACACCGCTCGGAGAGCAGGCCGCCATTGTCGGCCTCATCGTCGCTTTCATCATGACGCTGGTGACGGATGTGCCGATTGGCCAGATCGGCAATCAGGGGCTTCTCGCGGCCTGGAAAATGGCCTGCATGCCCATGGCCCTGATGATCCTGTTCAATCTGGTCCTCGGCATTCCCGCACAGACACTGGTGCGCAACAGGATCGTGCGACGCCTGCGCGCCAGCGCCGACGTGCTGGAGAACCCGGAAGCGGGAGAAGAACTGCAGGAGCTGCTGGCCGAAGGCAACGACCTTTCCCTGCAGCAGATGCTGACGGTGAAGCTGCTTCACCTGATCTCCAAAGAGAAATCGACATGGCTGAACGGCGCTGTCGAGACCAGCTATCGCGTCATGCTTGCGTCGCTCGCACCTGCGGGCAGCATTGCCCCGGAACGCGCCCGCGCACTGGCAGGTGAACTCCGGCAGGCTGCCGATGAGATCGCCTCGGGCAACATCCCGGCTGCCCCTGCGCCCGAAGACGCGACCGATGACAGCACCGCCGCACGCAAACTGTCCGAGGCGCTTGCAGCGCTTTCACAACTCGATGGCGGCGCGTCGCCGAAGCCCGCCCCGCAGCGGCTTCTGTCGGCTGACGCCTTCACCAACCCCGATCACCAGCGCTATGCGCTGAAAACCTCGCTGGCCGCGATCATCTGTTACCTGATCTACACGGGCATTCAGTGGGACGGCATCCACACGGCCCTGATCACCTGTTATGTGGCCGCGCTCGGCACGACGGGTGAGACCGTGCGCAAGCTCACGCTGCGCATCGTGGGCTGCCTCATCGGCGCTGCCATGGGCGTTGGCGCACTCCTGTTCATCATGCCCCACCTCACCAGCATTGGCGGGCTGATGATCCTCGTCTTCGCCGGCACGCTGGTGGGCGCGTGGGTCTCCTCCGGGAACGAGCGCATCTCCTATAGCGGCGTCCAGATCGCCCTCGCCTTCCTGCTGACCACGCTGAACGGATTTGGCCCCAGCTTCGAGTTTTCGCAGGCTGGCGACAGGATCATGGGCATTTTCGTCGGCATCTTCGTGATCTACGTCATTTTCACGCAGTTCTGGCCGAAAAGCGTCGTCAACGAGGTGCGCGACACGCTCGACCGCGTCAGTGGCGATCTCAAATCTCTGGCTGGCGAAACCAAGGATCGGCGCGACAGCGATCTGGCGATTTCCATGCGTGCCTTTGGCGATCTGGAACACGCTGACGAGATGCTGGACATGGCCTATTTCGAGCCCCGCAGCGAGCGCGCGCCCAATGAGCAGCTTGATGGGTATCGCGTGACGCTGGAGGAAATGCGCAGCCGGCTCTGTGGCCTTCAGGCCAGGGCATGAAGCCGTGCTCCAGAGACCGAAACAGCGTGGTTAACAAAGAGTTCAAAGCTCAGATTGGAGAAGATTACAAATTTGTAATCGCAAACACCGAACTCATGTCACGTTAATGGACAAGTATTGTTCGTCAGCTTAGTGTTTCCCTGAATCGCATTGAGGAATATCGTATATGTGCACATCTCTTATTTACCGCGACGTCTCCGACAACGTTTATTTCGGGCGGACACTGGAGCTTACGACCGACCTGCCATACCAGGTCGTCTATTTCCCGGCCGGTGTTCCGTTTTCCTCAGAAAGTGAAGGTCACCCGGCCCTCAAGTTTACAGGTAAATACGGATTTGTCGCCGTAACCATGCCCGGCCGCCTGCCGACGGCAGAGGCCCCGCTGGGCTTTCAGGATCTCAAGCCGCTGGAAGGCATGAACGAAAACGGGCTGACCTTCAGCCTCCTCTCCTACCCCGCTGCCGGTGGCGCCCAGAAGGCCGTCGCTGCAACGCAGGCCGTGCTTTCGGCCACGGATCTGGGTTCGTGGGCGCTCAGCCAGTTCGCCACTGTGGCCGAGGTCAAACAGGCCCTCGGCGAGCAGCCGGTGCTTCTGGAAGCGCTGGCGCTTCTGGGGGGCGTTGAATCGCCGTTCCACTACGTCGTTCACGACGCATCGGGCGCCTGCCTGGTGATCGAGTTCAACAAGGGTGAGATGAAGCTCTATGACAACCCCGTCGGCGTGATGACCAACGGGCCGGAGTTCAGCTGGCACCTGACCAATCTCGACAATTACACGTTCCTCAGCAATGTCGACAAGACGAGCGCGACCTTCGGAAGCTACAAGGCGGTGCAGCCGGATTCAGGGATCGCCACGGCCGGTCTTCCCGCCTCAAACACCTCGGTGGGACGCTTTGTCCGGGCCGCCTACTACGCCCAGTACACCGAGAAGGCGAAGACCGCCGATCAGGCCGTGCAGACGCTGGCGCATGTCATGAACAATTTCGACCGCCCGCGCGGCGTGACCATTGACTATCCGAGCGAGGATGGCGGCCATCTGGAGGTCGCAGGCCTCTCAAATTCGAGCAGCGAAGCCTATGCGACGGAGTTCACCTGCTGGACGAACCTGTCGGATCTGGCCCGCCGCCGCTTCTACCTGCGCACCTATCGCAGCCTGAACTACACCTGCTTCGACCTCAATGAACTGGCTGGTTCGAAAGAGGTCTTCGTGCTGCAGATGGACAAGTTCGACGGTCTTTCCGCAGACGCGACCGACCTTCTCAAGCAGGCCAAGGCCGCCTGATCACGAAACGACGTCATGCGGCCGGCAAGACGCTTGCCGCCGCATGACGCTCCTCCCTGCCCCAACCGAATTCGATAACCGACGGGCTGGTGCAACACCCCCGTCCGCCACGCGATGGAGAGCCCCATGAGCAAACATCGAAACGACAATCTGGACGAAGTCTACGGCGCCGGCGATCTGGCGCAGGCGCTGCCCAAGTCGCAGTTCCCCGGCACCGAGCGCGATGCGCGCCATGTCTATTCCGCCCTGCGCGACGAGCTGATGCTTGATGGCAATGCGCGCCAGAACCTGGCCACCTTCTGTCAGACCTGGGAAGAGCCGGAAATCCATCAGCTGATGGATGACTGCATCGACAAGAACATGATCGACAAGGACGAGTATCCGCAGACCGCGGAGATCGAAATGCGATGCGTGCGCATGCTTGCCGATCTCTGGCACGCGCCGGAAGGCCCTGCCACCGGCTGCTCCACCACCGGTTCGAGCGAGGCTGCCATGCTCGGTGGTCTGGCCATGAAGCGCCGCTGGGAAGCCAAACGCAAGGCCGAAGGCAAGCCCACCGACAAGCCCAACATCATCACCGGCCCGGTGCAGATCTGCTGGCACAAATTCACCCGCTACTGGGACATCGAGCACCGCGAGATTCCCATGGAGAACGGCCGCCTGCTGATGACGCCCGAAGAGGTGCTGAAGCTGTGCGACGAGAACACGATCGGCGTCGTGCCGACGCTCGGCGTCACCTTCACCGGCGAGTACGAGCCGGTCAAGGCTGTCAGCGACGCGCTCGACAAGCTGCAGGCCGAAACCGGCCTCGACATTCCGATCCATGTCGACGGCGCAAGCGGCGGCTTCCTCGCTCCGTTCTGCGCACCGGAGCTGGAATGGGACTTCCGCCTGCCGCGCGTTCGCTCCATCAATGCGTCGGGCCACAAATTCGGCCTCTCGCCGCTGGGTGTGGGCTGGGTCATGTGGCGCGAAGAAGCCGACCTGCCAGAAGAGATGATCTTCTGGGTCAATTATCTCGGCGGCAACATGCGCGACATCGCCCTGAACTTCTCGCGTCCGGGCGGCCAGATCGTCTGCCAGTACTACAACTTCCTGCGTCTTGGCCGTGAAGGCTACGCCAAGGTTCACAACGCCTGCTACAAGAGCGCCAAGTATCTGGCTGACGAGATCGCCAAGCTGGGCCCGTTCGAGATCGTGTTCGACGGCGACAAAGCGCGCGGCATTCCGGCCGTGTCCTGGAAGATCAAAGACGGCACGGAGCCGGGCTTCACCCTGTTCGATCTGGCGGACCGTCTGCGCGTGCGCGGCTGGCAGGTGCCGGCCTACACGCTGCCGGCCAATTGCCAGGACCATGCGGTGCAGCGCATTCTCGTGCGCAACGGCGTGAGCCTCGACCTCTGCTCGCTCCTGATCGAGGACATGAAGGCCGCGCTCGAGCATCTCGAAGCGCACCCGAAGAAGACGCCGCTCGGCAGCGAAGACTTCTCCGGTTTCCACCATTGAGCGCGGCCGCACGGCTGCCCTCCAACCGGGACACGCGATGAGCACGCTGTCTGATACCGAGAACAAGGGGGCCACGCACGCTCGTGGCCCCTGGCCTTTCATCACCCTGCGGAGCTTCGTGCTGCACGGCCAGCACATCGTTCTGAAATCGCGTGAGCGGCGCAAGGGGCTGATCCGCTTCCTGCAGCACGATGATGCGCCTGCCTGGCGGCAACCCGCCTACAATTGGTGGATGGGTCTCATCTTCGCCTGTGGCGCTTCGCTTTTCATGCTCGGCGCGGCGCTCTCCCTCGTGCATACCTCGCTGGCGAACTGGCAGATCGGCCTCGTCTTCTTTCTGGGGTCCATCCCCTTCACCACCGCTGCCTTCATGCAGAACCTGCAGGCCGCAAATGCGCCCGACGACGCCCCTCCGAAGGCAAGCGCGGCTCCACGGCCCTTCCGGGTGATCGGCTGGCGGCCGGGCAATCTGGGCTGGCTGAGCACGATCACGCAGTTCGTCGGCACCATTGCCTTCAACTTCAACACGCTCGACGCCATCCATCCGCTGCCGGGCTGGTATGCGCAGGATCTGACCATCTGGCTGCCCGGCATTGTCGGCTCCATCCTGTTCATGATCTCAGGCTATCTGGCCTTCATGGAAATCAGCCATGGCTACTGGTCATACAGCTCGCGCGACATCGACTGGTGGATCGCCTTTTCCAACCTGTTGGGCTGCATCTTTTTTCTGACGGCCGGCGTTTTGGCCTTTGTGCCCAGAGGGCCTGAACCGGGCTGGATCGCGGATGTCGCCAACATCCATCTGTTCCTTGGAGCCACGGGCTTTCTGGTGGGCGCAGTGCTGATGATGCGTGAAAGCAGGCAGGTCGAAACAATCGACAACGCCCGCAAAACCGCTTCACAGGCGACAACATAGTTTTCCGGATGGGCGCAGAACGCCCGTCCATGGATGCCCCGCCTCAGGCAAAAGCCCTGCAGCGTCGATTGCAACAATCATAAATTAGACTATAAGACTCAAGTTTAATTTCAACGGTTGCAGCAGGGTGCATTCATGACGATGCCAGGTTCTTTTCGCGCGCAGTTGCGTCTCCCGCAGATGGCCGGTTCGCGATTAACGGATGCGCTGATCAAGGGCATGGGCGCAGAGCCTCTCGAAGAGACGGCGCAAGGCACGCGGCTCGCGCACACATTCGGCCGCATCGCCGTCGAGACGCAGGCATCGGGCCTTGATATCAGCCTCGATGCGGATGACCGTACGTCGCTTGCCTATCTGCAGCTCAGCATCAGCCACCGCCTGCAATCGCTCGAAAAGGGCATTGAGCTTCCATGGGACAGCGACAACAGGCCCGGCATGCTGCTCCCCTATTTCCGCAAGATGCAGGTGGTCTCCACGCAGGACCTCACGCCCTCCATGCGGCGTGTCCGGCTTGCCGGTGATGATCTGGAACGGTTCTCCCGCAACGGGCTTCACATGCGGCTTCTGTTTCCGCCCGCCGGCAGCGCCTCCCCTTCATGGCCGCAGATCGGCAGGAATGGCGACGCCGTCTGGCCCGACGATGAAAACCGCCCGGTCGCGCGCGTCTATACGATCCGCACGATTGACGTGGCCGCCGGGCTGATCGACGTGGACATGGTTCTCCATGAGGGTGACGCCTATCCCGGCGCAGGCTGGGCGGCGCGTGCAAAGCCGGGCCACATCGTCGGCATGACGGGACCGGGCGGCGGCGAAGCCCCGCACACCGCCACGCTGGTGCTTCTGGGCGATGAAACCGCCCTGCCCGCCATCGGCCGCATTCTGGAAGGACTGCCGAAGGAGACGAACGCCATCGTGCGCATCGAGATCGCCAGTGAGGAGGAGAAGCAGCTGCTTTCCACCCGCGCGGCGCTCGATCTGGAATGGCTCGTGCGCGGCAATGCAGAGGCTGGAACGACGACGCTTCTGGTAGAGGCGGCAAAAGCTCTGGATCTCAAGGGAGACGACCCCGATCTCTTCGTCTGGGCTGGATGCGAGTTCTCCGCCTTCAAATCCATCCGCAGTCATCTGCGCAAGGAGCTGCGGCTGCCCAACCGGCAGCATCTGGTCGTGTCCTACTGGCGGCGCGGCGTGGCCGGCGTTCACTAGGGGCAGGAAAGTGGGAACCGGTTTTCCGTCCCCGGACACGCGATTGCGCACCGGGCCGGATTTCAATCCGGCCCGGCTTCAAGGCTCAGATTTCCACCGTGCGGCCGGAACCGCCGACGCCGAAAGCCTGTAGCAGCGCCGTCGGCGGTGCGACTTCCCGCTCACTGCCCGACTGAAGCAGGAAAGCTGTGGTCTGCGGCTCGCGATAGGCTTCCGTCGCCGCGCGCGATGCGCCCGTGCACAGGGCGCGGATGGCGCGAAAGCATCCGCTATGGGTGACGACCACATGCGCCTGATGACGGTCGAGCCCATCGAGCCAGCCTTCAATCCGCGCGAAAAGCTCATCCTTGCTTTCGCCGCCGGGCACCCGATAGCCCCATGGATCGGCTGCATGCTGTCTGAATTCCTCGGGCCGGTCGGTCTCCACGTCACTGAGCGTGTTTCCTTCCCAGGCGCCATAGGCGCGCTCGGCGATGTCGGGCGCTTCGATGAAACGGTCAAAGCCGATCTGCCAGCAATCCGCCAGAATGGACGCCGTCTGCCGGGCGCGGCCCAATGGGCTGACCCAGAAGCACACATCCCCGGGCAGGGTTCGCATATGCGCATCGACCGTTGCAGCGACGGCAAGACACTGCCGCATGCCATTGAGCGTCAGGGGCGCGTCCCTGCGCCCCTGCAATCGCCCCTGCCGGTTCCACTGGGTCTCCCCGTGCCGGATGAGCAGGATGGGCGGATAAAGGCCGGGCTCCCGGCCCGACGCCTCACATGCGTCACCGGCATGCCCCGCTTCACGGGCAAGCATCTCGTCAGTCATGGATCAGAACGCCCTCCTGATGGCGCACGTCGAGACTGACCGCCTCACCGGCCTGCCGCCGCCCGCTGCCACGGTTATGGACTTCGTCCACGAGGAGCGTCTGGCCGGAGACCTCGACCGCATAGCGGATCATGCCGCCAAGGAACTCGGCCGATTGAACCGTGCCGGTGAGGCTCCCGTTCCCATTCTGCGCAAACGAAATGCTCTGCGGCCGCAGAACGAGCTTGCCGGCGCCGGCCCTCGCATCCCCCGCACAGGGGATGGCGATACCGGACGGCAGCACGAATGCGTTTCCGTCCGTCCGCTGTTCCACCGCGCCTTCCAGCACATTGGCCGTGCCGAGGAATTTTGCCACGAAGGCATTGGCCGGCGTGTCGTACACCTCGTCGGGCCGCCCCACCTGCTGCACGACGCCATCGGCCATGACCGCGATGCGATCGCAGATCGTGTTGGCCTCCTCCTGATCGTGCGTGACGAAGATGGTCGTGATGCCGAGCCGCCTTTGCAGTTTCAGGAGATCCTGCCGCATCTGTACGCGCAAATTCGCATCCAGATTGGAAAGCGGCTCGTCGAGCAACAGAACACGCGGCTCCACGACGATGGTGCGGGCAAGCGCAACACGCTGCTGCTGGCCGCCGGAAAGCTGCGAGGGATAACGCTCGGCATACTGGCTCATGCCGACCATCTCCAGCGCCGCACTGACGCGCTTTGCAGTCTCCGCCTTCGGCACACGGCGTTCATCGAGCCCGAAGGCCACGTTGCGCGCGACCGTCATGTGGGGCCAGAGCGCGTAGCTCTGGAACACCATGCCGACATTGCGCTTCCACGGCGCGGTGCCGACAACATCCTGCCCGCCAAGCAGGATCTGCCCTTTGGGCGTCGGTCCGAAACCGGCAATCGCGCGCAGCAATGTGGACTTGCCGGAGCCCGAGGGACCGAGGAAGGCGAAGAACTCGCCGGGCTCGATCTTCAGGTCGATGCCTTTAAGCACCTCCGTCCTGCCGAAGGAAAGCGAGACGTTGCGAATGTCGATCTCGACCGGCTCCACCCGGCCTGCGCCTTTGTCTGCGGTTTCAGCGGGGCCGTCGCCCGTCATGGATTTCATGGGCATGTTCATCTCAATGTCCTCCCCCTGGGGCGCTGGCTGCAGCCTGGTTGCGGCGGGCGTTCTCGACCAGACGATGCGACAGGTAGGTCGCCAGCCCGACGATCACGACCGCCATGATGCCCAGCGCTGCGCCGGGGCCGCGGCCTGCCGCCGATTGCATGAAAAGATAAAGTCCGTAGGCCAGCGGCGCGTCTTTCTCGCTGGAGACCAGCATGATCGTCGCCGAAAGCTCCACTGCTGCGGTTGCGAAACTGGTCACGAAACCGGCCACCAGACCGCTCACCATGAGCGGCACGACGACGCGCCGGACCGTGCGCAGTTTCGATGCGCCGAGGTTCTCGGCCGCTTCTTCGAGTGCCGGTGAAATCTGCTGCAACGCGGCGGTGCATGAGCGCAGCGCATAGGGCAGACGCCGGACCGCGAGCGCGATCACGATGATGCCCCACCAGGTTGCCAGAGGCTGACCGGTGAGCGGCATCTCCACACCGTAATAGACACGCAGATAGCCAATACCCAGCACCACGCCGGGAACGGCGAGTGCGGAGACCGCCATATAGTCCAGCCATTTGCGCCCGATGATGTTTGTGCGCAGTACCAGATAGGCGATGGCCGTGCCGATGATGATGTCGATCAGGCCCGCGAGCCCGGCATAGAGAAGCGTGTTCTGGATGAAGCCCCAGGCCGAAGTGAGCGCTGTCTCATAGTGCGCGAGCGTGAACCCGTCGGGCAGGACGCCGAACGACCAGACCGTGCCGAAGGACAGAAGCAGGAGCCCCAGATGCGGCGCAAGCACCAGCGCCAGGATCAACAGAACGACGATGTAGCAGAGCACCGCCTCGCGCCGCGTCAGATCGCGCCTGGAAAGTCCGCCACCGCCCTTCTGCGTGGTCGAATAATCCTTGCCGCGCATGCCGAGGAACGACACCCACATGGCGAAGATCGAGAACACGATCAGGATGCACGAGATCACGTAGCCCATCGGATCGGAGATGCCGACCGAGGAGATGCGCAGATAGGCCTGCGGGGCGAGCATGGTGTTGACGTTGAGCAGAAGCGGCGTGCCCAGATCGTCGAACACCTTGACGAAGACCAGCGATGCGCCGGCGATATAGCCGGGCATGGCCAGCGGGAACACGATGCGCCGGAACATGCGCACGCCGCTGGAGCCAAGCATCTGGGCCGCTTCTTCCATGGAGCGGTCGATGTTGCGCAGGCTGGCCGAAAGATTGATCAGGATGAACGGGAAATAGTGCAGGCTCTGCACGAAAATGACGCCGTTCAGCCCCTTCATGAAGGGGATCGTTATGCCGAAATATTCACGCAAAAGCAGGTTCACGCTGCCATTCGCGCCAAACAGAAGCTGCATTGCCACCGCGCCGATGAAGGGCGGCATGATGAGCGGCACGAAGGCCAGCGTCTGGATGATGACCGAGCCGGAGAAGTTGAACCGCGTTGTGAAATAGGCCAGCGGCAGAGCGATCGCGGATGCGATGACCACCGACATGCCCGCCACATAGACGGAATTGTAGAAAGACTGGCGAAACAGCGTGCTGGCGAAAAAGTCCTGGAAATTCACCAGGGTGAACGCGCCGCTGGAGGGATCCTGAAAGGCGACCTGGATGACTTTCAGAACCGGGACAACCAGAAATGCGCCGAGAAACAGGACGACGATGCCAGCCGCCAGATAGGGTCCGACAGACACGTTGAGCGCCGGCCGCCGAAGGGCTGCAGTGGGCATGGAAATGCTCCGTGGGAACAGGAAATCTTGAATGGCCAAACCGGCCCTGGAGCATCGGACCGGGAACCGGTCGCGGCCCGATGCTCAATCAATGGATCAGATCGTTCCTTGAGCGTCCGGATGGACGCCTGACGACCTAAAGCAGAGACTTGGCCTTCTCGGCCAGTTCAGTGGCCTTGCGGTAGTTCTCGACCACCATGGCGTCCCACTGCTGCTCGATCTCGGCCTGACGGCCTTCGACCTTGGTGTCGGCCTCTTTGCGCTTCACCGTGAAGATCGCATTGAAGTCCGGATCGGCGGCTTCTTCAGCGGAGACCGGAAGCGCGTTGATCAGGGCCTTTGCTTCCTCGATCAGCTTGGCGGCCTCGGCATTGCCGGAGCCGGCTTCGGCGAGCGCAGTGTCCGCCGCCTGCACGGCAGCCGTGGCGTTGCGCAGATCATCAAGCCGGTAGGTGATCATCACGTCGAACAGCGAATTGATCACATTGTAGCGCTGCTCCGACACGTCGCTGTCGAAGTTCACCTTGGTTTCGATCGAACCGTCGAACGGGTTGGGCAGACCTTCCGGCGCGCCCGCATAGGCGTTCTTGTTCACCGGCAGACGCATGATCTTCGGATCGAAGAGCAGTGCCTGGCCCTTTTCCGACAGAAGGAAGTCGATGAACTTCTGCGCCGGCCCCTCATTGGGCGCATTGGCGACAACGCCGATATTGGCGGGCACCAGCGCCGTCACGCTCGGATAATGGAACTCGACCGGGAAGCCGGAGGCCTTGGACGAGAACCCGAAGAAGTCGATCACGATGCCGACGCCGAAGGAACCGCTGTTGACGCCGTCCGGCACGCCGAAGCTGCGCTCGGTGATCGTCTTTGCATTGCCAGAAATCGCCTTCAGCGTCTTCCAGCCTTCCTCCCAGCCTTCACCCTGAAGAATGGTCTCGATGGTCAGATGCGTGGTGCCGGAACGCGACGGCGAGGAAATGCCGACATGGCCGTGATAGACCGGCTTTTCGAGGTCGTCCCATTCCTTCGGCGCGGGCAGTTCGTAGGCGTCCATGTAGCGGGTGTTCCACATAAAGCCGTAGCCCGAGAGGGCGAAGCCCAGATACTGGCCGTCCGGATCGTTGATCGGATAGCCGTTGAGATCGGCCGGGATGCCATCGACCTCTTTGGAGTAGCTGCCGAGAAGCTCTTCGCCCTTCAGCACTTCGAACGCATCCGGCGCGGAAGCCCAGAAAATGTCGGACTGGTTGTTCTGCGCCGTCTCGATCAGATATTTCACGCCCGAAGACGTGCTCTTGTTCACCACCTCAACGGCAATCGAGGGGTTCTCCTTCATGAAGGCGGTCTTGAAAACATCCGTCAGATCGGAGGGAAAGGACGTTACGATGACGAGCTTGTCGTCGGCCGCATAAAGCGGCGACGCCGCCAGCAAGGCCGCTGCTGCGACCCCCAGTCCCAGCGTGCGATACGGCTTGCGTTTGATGTCAGGCATAAAATTCCTCCCAGAAATATACCGCGATCTTTTTCATCGCGAACAATCAGGAGCAACCGGCGTGCCAGTTTGCGCGCCGCCCGGAATTTTTCGGCAATCCATTGATGTTCATGGGAAATTCAGGACGCAGAACTGACCGGCGAACGGGTCGTTTTTGACCCATCCGCCTTAATCACGTGTCACTTTCGACACGATCATCCTCCACGAAATCCTCCCGAACGAGGCCGTGGCGCTGCATTCTGAGATAGAGCTTCTTGCGCGGGATCCGCAGATGATCGGCGGCCATCTGCACCCGTCCGCCAGTCCGGCGCAGCGCTGCGGCAAGAACGCGCTTTTCGAATGCGTCAAGCTGGTCGGCAAGGCCGGGTTCCGCTCCGCCCATGGCGCTGCCCTGCGTCTCGCCATCAATACCCAGCGCATGACGCTCTGCGACATTGATTAGCTCGCGGACATTGCCCTTCCATGGCCGCCGGCTCAGCTCTTCCAGCAGGTTCTGGTCCGGCTCGACAAAGCCGCGCTGAATGCGCCGGCCCGCCTGCTGTACATAGTGCATGAAAAGAAGCGGCACATCTTCCGGGCGCTCCCTGAGCGGCGGAATGGAAAGCGTCGCGACGGCGATGCGATAGTAGAGATCGGCGCGGAACGTGCCTTCCTCGGATGCCTCTTCGAGATCCTTCTTCGCGGCTGCAACCACCCGCACATCGATGCCGATCTCGTCCTTGCCGCCAAGCCGCGTGATGGCCTGCGACTGGAGCGCGCGCAGGAGCTGGGTCTGATGCGCAAGCGGCATGCTCTCGATCTCATCGAGAAACAGCGTTCCGCCGCTCGCCTGTTCCAGCCTGCCGATGCGCCGGCGATCCGCCCCCGTAAAGGCACCCGGCTCGTGGCCGAACAGTTCGCTGGCGATCAGCGTGTCCGGCAGCGCGCCGCAATTGAGCGCGACAAAGGGGCCGTCGCTGCGCTGGCCGAGCGAATGCAGCGCATTGGCTACCACTTCCTTGCCCGACCCGGTTTCGCCATAGATGACGGTGTTGACGTCGGCCAGCGCAACGGCGGCGATGCGCTTGCGCAAGCGCTGAATGGCCTCGCTGTTGCCGATGAGCTGCTTTTCCAGCGCGTAGGGCGCGCCCGCACCGCTGAGCAGCTGGCGGTTCTGCAGGATGAGCTGACGCATTCTGGCGCCGCGTTCCACCGCCGCCAGAAGCACCTCCGGCTCCGCCGGTTTCTCGATGAAATCATAGGCCCCGTTGCGAACCGCCGACACCGCCATGGGCACATCGCCATGACCGGTGATGATGATGACGGGGATATCGCGGTCGATCTCCTGAACGGCCTCCAGAAGGGCGATGCCATCCATGCCGGGCATTCTGAGATCCGAGACGACGACGCCCGGCCAGTTCCGGTCAAGCACGCGCAGCGCCTCCCGCCCATCGGCGAAGGTGAACGGTTCATAGACCTCCAGCGCCAGCGTCTCCGCCCAGGCGTCACGGATTTCCATGTCGTCATCCACCAGAATTACCGGTATCGCATTCATGTCTTGAACAGCTCCACGGTTGCGATCACGCCGCCTTCCTCCCTGCGTTTCAGTTCCAGACGGCCACCCAGATCGCGAATGACATTGTACGATATGGAGAGGCCGAGCCCGAGCCCTTCGCCCGGCGGCTTTGTCGTGAAGAACGGGTCGAACAGCTTTCCTTCAAGCCCCTCGGCAATGCCCTCGCCATTGTCCTCCACCTCGATGCGCGCCAGCATTTCGGTCTCGCTGATGCGGATGGTGAGCCGTGCCGGGTGAACCGGCTCGGTGGCGTCGAGCGCATTGGAAACGAGATTGACGAGCACCTGCTCCAGAAGTGCCGGCTCCGTCATCACGTGAACCGGGTGCGGCGGGTGCTCCATGACAAGCGCGACCCCCTGCCGCTCGATCCGCTCCTTGAACAGGGTCAGCGCGTTCGCGACCACCTCCGTCACATCGTTGCGCACCAGCACATCCTGCGGCCTGCGGGCGAAGGTCTTCAGATGATTGGAGGTTTTCGCCAGCCGCTTGATCAGCCGTTCGATGTCGCCCAGCTTCTCCCTGCCCTTGTCGATGTCGCCGCGCTCCAGATAGCGCAGCGCATTGTGCGTATAGGACCCCATCGCCGTCAGCGGCTGGTTGAACTCATGCGCAATACCCGCCGAAAGCTGCCCAAGGGCGGCAAGCTTTGCCGCCTGCACCAGTTCTGCCTGCGTTTCGCGCAGTTCGGTCTCCACCTGTCTGCGCCGCTCGATCTCCGATGTCAGGCTGACATTGGCCTGCCGCAGCTCGCGCGCCCGCTGGTCGAGCGCTTCGGACTTGTCGCGGAAAAGGCGAACCGCATCCGCAAGCTGGCCGATTTCGTCGGAACCCGAAACGCCCACCTGAATGCCTTTCTCACCACTCGCAATGCGCCCCATCGCCTCCAGCACCTTCATCAGACGCTGGAACAGGTGCCCGCGCACGAAGAAGTAGGAGAAGGCGAGCAGAAGGAGCAGAAGAATGGCGGTGCTGAACGCGTTGAACACCCGCCAGCCCGACAGCACATCGTTGATTTCCACAGACGCAAGGCTCGACCGAAGACCGCTTTCGCGCACCGCACCGGCAACCACATTGCCAAGCTCTTCAAGCAGCGAGGCGTTCATTTCCTGCAACTGCGCGCTTTCAGCCAGAAGCCCGCTTTCGTTCAACCGGCGATCCAGAAGGTTGTCCGGCTCGGTGGCGAACAGGGCGATGTCGTCCCAGATCTGGCGCAGCGTGATGGCGCTTGCATTGCTCGCGATCAGCGCCGCATTGGCGTTGCCCTCATCGACCGTTTCCGCAAGCCGCCCCTGCAACTGTTCGATCAGGCGGAAATCGGTCTCGCTCGCGCCGCGCAGGATCATCCCCACCGCCAGATTGGCGCTGGCGTGCAGACGGCCAAGCGCCTCCGTCAGACGCACCTCGCGCTCGACGAGACTGCGCCGCGCATTGTCGGCGAGGCCTTCGCCCGCCCGCGCCTCAAGCGCCGATTCCACGTTGAACTTGGCGTCCACCAGAAGCGGGTCGACCTCCAGCAGAAAATCGCCGTGCAGGCGGTTGAGACGCGCCGTCTCCTCCTCCCGCTGTTTGGCGAGAACGAAGCGCCGCGCCACATTGCGGTCGAGCGCCAGCACATTGGCCTCCACCTCGGCCAGAACGCCGCCCAGCCCGCTGAACGCCTCATCCTTTCCCATGCCCGTCGCCAGAAGCTGGCGAAGGTGCCCGAAATGGTCCTCGAGCCGCTCCAGCGCGGATTCCCGTTCGAACCGTGTGCGCGCACTGCCAAGCATGGGCACATCGACGCGAATGGCCTGACCGATTTCGGCCAGCCGGGCGCTGGCCGCCGCCGTCTTGAGATTGTCCGACGCCAGATTGGAAATGGTGTTGCCGACATTGCCCAGCGTGAAATTCGCCACCAGCATCGCCACGATGGCGAAGCCGGCAATCGTCGCCATGGCGACCAGAAGCTTGCTGCGCAGGGAGGTGGAATGACCGTTCACGGCGCGCGCCCGGATGTGAGTTCGGCCAGCCGGGCGTCTCCGCGCGCGATCAGTTCGCGGGCGCGGCTGAAGCGGCCTGAAAAGTCGCGCGACCAGCTGTCCCGCAATGTGCCTTCGCCATCGGCGGAAAGATCGACCAGATCGCTTCCTTCAAGCTGCGAAATCAGCTCTGCGGCATCCGACATGAAGGAGGCGACCGGCACGGTCTCCACCCGGTCGCGCGCCTCGGCGATGAGATTGCGCAATTGCGGATCGTCAGCGGCTTCCGGGGCCGCCACGAGGCGGTCGATGCCGGCCCGGATCTCGGCGAGTTCCAGATAACGATAGGTGATCATCTCGTCGAACAGCGCATTGACGATGGGAAGGCGGCGCGCGGCAAGGGCCGCATCGAAGGCCGCGCCTGCGCTGTGTTCAGGCTCGAACCCCACCTGCCCCCAGAGGTCCGGATTGACGGGGATGCGCGCAATGGCGGGGCGCAAGAGCAGGTTCTGCCCCGTGTCGGAGCGCAGGAACTCAACGAAATCCACCGCCAGCGGGTTCTCCGCGCCGGTGCGGGCAATGCCGACACTGGCCGGGAAGACCACACTGTCGCGCAGCGGCGCAAAAGCGATGGGCGGCTGCGTTTCATTGGCCGCCTTGGCCAGAAAGTCGATGCCAATGCCCAGCTCGAACCGGTTTCGGGCGATGCCCTCGCGCACGCCGAAACTGCGCGCCGTGACAGTGGCCAGATTGCTGCCGATACGCGACAGGAGCGCCCACCCTTCATCCCAGCCCAGGTTCTGCAGGACGGTCTCGACGAACAGATGCGTGGTGCCGCTGCGCGCCGGCGATGTCATGCCGATGCGGTTGCGATAGCGGTCCTGCGCCAGAAGCTCCACCTCGGCGGTTGGCCCTATCGTCTCGCCATCGGGCTTCCACATCAGGCCGATCTGCGACAGCGCGAAGCCGAAACGCGCGCCGCTTGCATCATCCACCACCAGCCCGCCGAAATGCGAAGGATCGGAAGAAAGCTCCGGCCGGTGATCGAGCAGGCCGTCGGCGTCGAGCGCAGCAAAGGCAACGGGCGAGCTTGTCCAGACCACATCGGCGACCGGGCGGCGACCTTCACGCATGTGCCGCATCAGCGCGATCGTGTTCTTGTTGGTCACGCAGGCGCGGCCATAATCGCTGGAGAACCGCTCCACAAAAGGACGGTAAAAGCTTTCGGGGTAGGAGGTGATGATCTGGAGCCGGCATCCCGTGTCGGCGGCCTGTGCAAACGCCGCCCCCGACAGCCAGACGCAGGCCGACACCACCCAGCAATGTAACAATCTGCGCAAAGGCTCTCCTCCCAGGGAGGCCAGGCCGCACGGCATCGCCGCGCCTCCTCGGCGCATCAACCTCCCCCTGTCACGATAGCGCAGCCCTCAAGGCCCCGCCACTTCGCCAGTTCCGGCGCGACATCCCAACTTCGCGCCAGCGCCATTCCTGCCTTACCCGGGCAAAGCCCGTCAACATGCGAGATGCGCCTGGTGGACTATTGCGTCAGGCCGCGTAGATTGCACCGGTCAATCGACCACCCGCAGACCAAGAGGCGCATCATGGCATCTTCCCGGCTCACAACCCTCGTCAGCGTGGCGCATCCATGGATGTGCGACACGATGGGGCACATGAATGTGCGCCACTATGCGGCGATGTTCGATGACGCCAGCTTTCAGCTGCTCGGCCATCTGGCCGGCCCCGAGGCCATCGACAACCACGACCTTGGCTGGGCCGATGTGCGCAGCGAGACGGAATACAAGCACGAGACCGAAGCCGGCGCGCTTTTGACGATCCACTCCCATGTGACGCGTCTGGGGCGCTCGTCGGTGAGTTTCGAGCAGGTCATGACCGGCAGCATCGATGGGGTCGTGCGCGCCGTGAACCGCACCACCACGGTGCGCTTCGATCTCAAAGCGCGCCGCTCCGCGGAACTCGAACCCAGCCTGCGCGCCCGCGGCGAAGCGCTGCTCGTCGCTTCGGAGTGACGCCTCAACGGTCGTAGACGCGTTCCTCGAACGGGGTTTCGGCGATCAGTGTCTGGAGCCCGGAAATCAACGCCTTCTCCGCCCGGTTCAGAACCTTTTCCGGATTGGTCAGCATGAAGATGTCGATCTGTGGCGGCCGGTCATAGGGCGGCAGACGCCACAGCAGCCCGTCATTGACGTCGCGCCGCGCCACATGCAGCGGCAGCGGGCCGATGCCGAGCCCGGCAAGGATCATGCGCCGCACCTCCTCAAGGCTTGAGGAAACGCCAACCACGCTGCTGTCCAGCTTGGCCTCGCTGCGCAACAGCGCCACCGGACGCAGCGAATCCGAGATGTGGTCCGTGTGGAAGGAAACGGAGGTCTCGCCCTTCAGGTCCGAAAGCTTCAGCCCGTGATGCCCGAACAGCCGGTGTTCAGGGCCGCAAAAGAAGCCGAAGAACTCACGATAGACCATCGTGTAATCCAGCGCCGGGTCGCGCTGGCTGACAAGGCAGATGCCGAACGAGGCCCGCCGCTCGCGCACCTGCCTGGCCACATCGATGCTCGTTAACACGTTCAGCGTGATGCTGGCGCGGGGATAGTTTTTGTGAAATTCCGCAAGCGCGCGGTCGAACAGGGGCGATTCCACATGGCTTGCGAGCGCGATGGTCACATGCCCCGTCACCTCGTCGCTGATGCCGCGCATCAGGAGCGGCAATTGCGAGATCGCGCCGAACGCCTCGATGCTCTGCTCGTAGAGGAGCTCGCCCACCTCGGTGAGCTCGAAGCGCGTTGCGTCGCGCTCCACCAGCCGCCGTCCGATGCGGTCTTCCAGCCGCTTCAGCGCGTTGCTCACTGAGGGCTGTTTGAGGTTCAGCTGGTCGGCCGCGCCGGTGATGCTCTTCACCTCGGCGATCACCACAAAGGTGCGCAGAAGGTTCCAGTCGAGGTCCCAGACGAGCCTGTCGGTGCGCTGATTCATCATTCACCAAATCTATGACTTCTATTCCCATTATCTATTTGCGTAATGCATTGGCAAACGCAATCATGAACACGAATGACCTGCAAAAAATCAGAACAGCATTCACCCAGAGGAACGGAGGAACCCAATCTCATGACCAAGATTCTGTCTCGCCTGATGGCCGTCTCGCTCGGCCTCGCCGCCTCGTTTGGCGCGTTTTCCGCCGGGGCCAACGAACTGGAAGCGATCAAGGAAGCCGGCGAGATGAAAATCGCCATGTCGGGCCAGTACCCGCCCTTCAACTTCGTCAACGACCAGAACCAGGTGGTTGGCTTCGATGCGTCCATCGGCATGGAAATCGCAAAGCGTCTGGGCGTCGAGGGCGAGATCGTCACCACCGCCTGGGACGGCATCATCGCCGGCCTTCTGGCCAGCAAATACGACACCATCGTCGGCTCCATGACCATCACGCCGGAGCGCGAGAAGGTCGTGGATTTCGTCGGCCCGTACTACCATGCCGGCCGCGCCGTGTTCGTGATGGAAGATTCCGAGGTTCAGGCGCTTGACGATCTGAAGGACAAGACCCTCGGCGTGACGCTCGGCGAGACCCATGAGAAGTGGGCGCGCGAAAAGGGCGGTTGGGACATCCGTACCTACAAGGGCCTGCCCGAGCTGCTGCTTGAGCTGAAGTCCGGCCGCATCGACGCCATCGTTGTCGACAACATCCCCGTGCGCGTGGCCGTGAAGGAAACCGGCGACAAGGTGCGCATGCTCGAGACCCCGGACATCGAGGGCGGCGCGGTGGCCATCGGCATCGCCATCCGCAAGAACAGCCCCGAGCTGAAAGCCGCCATGCAGGAAGCGCTCGACGCGATGATGGAAGACGGCACCTACGAGAAGATCTCGATGGAATGGGTCGGCAGCGACATCCGCTGATCCCGCAATGACCATCCGGCCGGCGCGTTCCAGCGCCGGTCGCCCCGCCTGCCCCTTTCCGGAGCTTCCGTATGGATTTCTCCCTGATGGTGCGCGTCTTTCCGTTCTTTCTGGAAGCCGCACTGGTCACCGTTCAGATTTCCGCGCTGGCGCTCGTTCTCGGCCTTGCCGCCGGTTCGCTTGCCGCCGCCGCCAAACTGTCGCGCTCGCGCATCATTCGCACGATCGGCACGGTTTATGTCAGCATCTTTCGCGGCACGCCCTGCCTGATCCAGCTCTTCATTCTCTATTTCGGCGGTCCGCAGATCGGCATCCATCTCGACGCCTTTGCCGCCGGCGTCATCGGTCTTGGCCTCAACATCGGCGCCTATATGGCTGAATCGATCCGTGGCGCGATCCTCTCCGTGGACAAGGGCCAGACGGAAGCCGCGCGCACCATCGGCTTCGGCCGGGCGCAGACCATGCGCAAGGTGGTGCTGCCGCAGGCCGCCCGTCTGATGATCCGCCCGCTCGGCGTCAACACGGTCGCGCTGGTGAAGGGCTCCGCCCTGGTCTCGACCATCTCCGTGGTGGAACTCACCTATACCGCACAGCGCTTCATCGGCTCCACCTACAAGCCGTTCGAGATCTTCGGCGTCGCCGCCCTTCTCTACATGATCATCGTCTATGCCGTTGCGCGTGTCGTCGACCTGCTCGACCGCCGCTACGCGCTGAGCTGAGGGAGCGACCCATGCAAGGTTTGGATTTCAGCGTCGTCACTCCCTATCTCGGCCTCCTGTGGATGGGTGTCTGGTGGACCATCGTTCTCACCGTCACATCGTCCATACTGAGCTTCTTCAGCGGCATTCTGTTTGCCGTCGCCGTGCTCTACGCCCCGGCGGTCATCGCCTATCCCGTGCGCTTCTTCATGTGGCTGTTCATGGGCACGCCGCTGCTCCTGCAGCTCTTCCTGATCTATTTCGGCCTCGTGCAGATCGGCATCGACATTCCCGCACTTGGCGCCGGCATTATCGGTCTTGGCCTGCACTTCGCCGTCTACAACGCCGACATTCTGCGCGCCGGCATCACCGCCGTCGATCCGGGGCAGTCCGAGGGCGCGCGCAGCATCGGCTTCGGCCGCTGGCAGACGCTGCGCTACGTCGTCATCCCGCAGGCCGTGCGCAACACCGCGCCGCCCATCGGCAACAACATGATCGCCCTCTTGAAGGAATCCTCGCTGGTCTCGGTCATCGGCATCGCCGAACTGGTCCACGCCGCCCAGCTCGCCATCAGCGAAACCTTCCGCCCGTTCGAATTCTACATCACGGCCGCCGCGCTCTACTACATCCTGAACCTCGTTCTGGAAGCGGGCCTGCGGCAGGTCGAAAAGAAAGTGGAGGTCTCTCGATGAGCACCCGCAACCCCATGGTCGAGGTCAAGGACGCCCGCAAGGCCTATGGCTCCTTCGAGGTTCTGAAAGGCATCGACCTTTCCGTCGAGCGCGGCCAGATCGTCGCCATCATCGGCCCCAGCGGCTCCGGCAAGAGCACGCTCCTGCGTTCCATCAACCACCTTGAAACGCTCAATGGCGGCGAGGTCTGGCTCGATGGCGTTCAGGTCAACCAGCCGCTCACCGGACGCGCCTTCGAGCGCCACATCAATGCGGTGCGCCAGCAGATGGGCATGGTGTTCCAGCACTTCAACCTGTTCCCGCACCTCACCGTGCACGACAACATCGCCATGGGTCCGGTCATCCTCAAGGGGATGAGCAAGGCCGCAGCGCGCGAACTCACGCTGGAGCTTCTTTCCAAGGTCGGCCTCGCCGACAAGATCGACGCCTATCCTTCCCGCCTGTCGGGCGGCCAGAAGCAGCGCGTGGCCATCGCCCGCGCGCTGGCCATGCAGCCCAAGGTGATGCTCTTCGATGAAGCCACCTCCGCGCTCGACCCCGAGCTGGTCGACGAGGTGAACATGGTGATGAAGCAGCTCGCCGCCGAGCACATGACCATGCTGATCGTCACCCATGAAATGCGCTTTGCCGGCGAGGTCGCCGACCGCGTCCTGTTCATGGATGGCGGCGTCGTGGTGGAGGAAGGCCCGCCCGGCGAGATCTTCACCGCCCCCAAGCAGGAGCGCACCCGCTCCTTCCTCAAGAAGTATCTTGCCGCCTGAGACCATGCATATCATCGAAACCGAGTTCCCCGATTTCGGGCTGACGCCGGAGCAACGCCGCGAGGCGGTTCTGGGCCACTATTACGAAATTCCCGGCATGGATGGCGCACGCGGCGAAATCTGGTGCTACACCGATGCCTATGCCTATCCGCCCGGCGCGACGGTCAATCTGCATGTCAGCGCGACCGCTTCCCGATACCGGCTGGAGATCGTGCGCGACGGCGCAACCGAAACCCGTGTCCTGTCGCAGGACGGCCTTACCGCCGCCTGGCAGGACACGCCCGACCAGTGCTCCGTCATGGGTTGCGGCTGGTCCGTCTCCCACGCGTTCCGCATCGGCGAGGACTGGCCGTCGGGCGCTTATCGCATCACGCTGACGGCAGAGGGCCGCGACGGTGACCCCATCACCTGCCACCATGTGTTCATCGTGCGCCCGCTTGCCGGTCGCAAGCCCGGCCGCGTTCTGCAGGTCGCCGCCACCGGCACCTGGACCGCCTACAACACCTGGGGCGGCTCCAACCACTATCAGGGCATCACCGGCCCCGGACGCAACCAGTATGCGCCCATGGTCAGCACCGAGCGCCCGTTCTGCCGTGGCTTCGCAGTTCTGCCGGAGAGTGCGCCACGCGTGCCGCTGGAGATCTACACCCCGCCGGCTGCACCCCCGCGCTATCCGCACATGGAATGGGCCTATGCCAATGGCTATTCCAAGAAATACGCCTCCGCCGGCTGGGCGAGCTATGACAGCCATTTCTTCCGCTGGGCGGAACGCGCCGGCTACGCGGTCGATCTGGCGAGCCAGCACGAGCTGCACTTCACGCCGGAAATCCTCGACGGCTATGACTGCGTGGTCTTCGTCGGCCATGACGAATACTGGACATGGGAAATGCGCGACGCTGTCGACAACTATGTCGAGAATGGCGGCAGGGCGGCCCGTTTCGCCGGCAACTTCATGTGGCAGACGCGGTTTGAAGACGATGGCAAGAAGCAGGTCTGCTACAAATACCGCGCCCGCGCGGAAGACCCGGTCTACCAGTCGGAAGACAAACGCCGCACCTCCGGCTGCTGGGAAGCTGAGGAGACCGGACGGCCAGCCGCAGGGACATTCGGCCTCAACGCCCTGCGCGGCCTTTATGTGGGCTGGGGCGGCTGCGCGCCGCGCGGCGTGCGCGGGTTCCCGGTCTACCGGCCCGAGCACTGGGCCTTCGCCGGAACCGGCATCTATTACGGCGACCTGCTGGGCGCGGATGGTCACGCCTTCGGCTATGAGGTGGACGGTCTCGACTATGTGATCCGTGGCGGTCTGCCGGAACCAACGGAGGATTCCGGTGCGCCCGAAGGGCTCGAAATTCTGGCGCTCGGCATGTCCTCCCTCAAGGAGGAGAGCGCCGACATTCCCGCCGACGACCAGTTTCTCTCCGACGCCGACGCAAAATTCGTCGCCGAAACGCTGGTCGGCAACCAGTCCGACGAGTCCGTGAACCGCATCAAGCGCGGCTCGGGCATGATCGTCAATTTCCCGCGCGGCCGTGGCGAGGTGTTCCACGCCGGAAGCTGCGAATGGGTGGCCGCGCTGAAACGCGGTGACGCGATGGTCGAACGCGTCACATCGAATGTCCTCGACCGTTACCTCTCCCGCTGAGCGAGACACGCCATGCAGAATGAAACTTCGACACAACGCCCCCCGTCTCACCTCTTCTACCAGTCGCGCCTGCGTCGGCCGCTGGTGGACCGCGCCGAGGGCATCTATCTGTGGGATCAGGAAGGCCGCCGGATGATCGACGGGTCGAGCGGCGCAATGGTCGTCAATATCGGCCACGGCAACCGCAACGTGCTCGACGCGATGAAGCGCCAGATGGACCGCGTGACCTTCGCCTATCGCCTGCATTTCGAGAACGAGCCGGCGGAAGACCTGGCCTGTATGGCGGCGGAGCGCCTGCCGGAAGGCATGGACCGCATCTTCTTCGTTTCCGGTGGTTCCGAAGCGGTGGAATCCTGCATCAAGCTTGCCCGCCAGTGGGCGCTTGCCGTGGGCCAGAGCGAACGCTGGAAAGTGATCTCGCGCTTCCCCTCCTATCATGGCGGAACGCTGGGCGCGCTTGGCGTGACCGGCTATGCGGCGCTCAGCGACCCGTTCTCGCCGATGATGCGCGAGATGCCGAAAATCCCGGCTCCCACCGCCTATCTCGACCGTGACAATCTCACGATGGAGCAGCGCGGCATCAAATATGCCGACATGCTGGAGGAGAAGATTCTGGCCGAAGGCCCGGAGAGCGTGCTCGCCTTCATCATGGAGCCCATCGGCGGCGCTTCCACCGGCGCGCTGGTTGCGCCCGACAGCTATTTCCCGCGCATCCGCGAGATCTGCGACCGCTACGGCATTCTCCTCATCCATGACGAGGTGATGAGCGGCGTGGGGCGCACGGGCAAATTCCTCGGCGGCGACCACTGGAACTGCAAGCCGGACCTGATCGCGCTCTCCAAGGGCTTTGCCTCCGGCTACTGCCCGCTTGGCGCAATGGCCGCTCCCTCGCGCCTCGTGAAGCCCGTTCTCGATGTCGGCGGTTTCCAGCACGGTTTCACCTATGCGGGCAATCCGCTCGCCTGTGCGGCCGGTGTCGCGGTGCTCAACGAGATCGACCGTCTCGGCCTGATCGACAATGCAGCCCGGATGGGCGAGGTGCTGAAGGGCGAGCTTGAACGCCTCTCCGAGCGCTTCCCCTTCATTGGCGATGTGCGCGGCAAGGGGCTTCTGCTCGCTGCCGAATTCGTCTCCGACCGCGAGACGATGAAGCCCCTGCCCAAGGAGCTCAACGCGCATCAGCGCATGGTCGACATGGCCTATGAGCGCGGGCTCATCATCTATTCCAGGCGCACCCGCGGCGGGGTCGAGGGCGATCACTTCCTCGTCTGCCCGCCCATGATCGTCACACGCGAAGAAATCGGGTCCATCACGGCCATTCTGGGCGACACGCTCGAGGCACTGGCCGCCGAACTCGATCTTCCAGTCAACCGCTGAGCTGCACCATGACCAAAGACACAAAGACCGATGGCATGAAGAAAAAGCCGAACCGCAAGGTCGTCGTGACCTGCGCGGTCACCGGCTCCGTGCACACGCCCTCCATGTCGCCTCACCTGCCGATCACGCCTGACCAGATCGCCTCCGAGGCCATCGCGGCGGCAGAGGCCGGCGCGTCGATCCTGCATCTGCATGCCCGCGATCCCGAGGATGGCCGTCCCTCCGCCGATCCGGCGCTGTTCATGCAGTTTCTCCCGCGCATCAAGCAGTCAACCGATGCGGTGGTGAACATCTCCACCGGCGGCTCCTCGCTGATGAAGCTGGAAGACCGCATCGCCGCAGCCCTGCGCGCCGAGCCCGAAATGTGCTCGCTCAACATGGGCTCGATGAATTTCGGCCTCTTTCCGGCGCTGGAAAAGAAGACCGACTGGCAGCACGAATGGGAGCCGCAGCTTCTTGAGGCAACGCGCAGCTCCATCTTCCAGAACACTTTCGCCGACATGGAGAACATCCTGACCCGGCTCGGACAGGGCTGCGGCACGCGGTTCGAGTTCGAGTGCTACGATGTCGGCCACCTCTATTCGCTGGCCTATTTCCGCGATCGCGGGCTGGTCTCCGGTCACCTCTTCATCCAGTTCGTGTTCGGCGTGCTGGGCGGCATCGGCCCGGACCCGGAGAACCTCACGCATATGAAGCGCATTGCCGACAAGCTTTTCGGCGACGATTACAGCTTCTCGGTTCTGGCCGCCGGCCGGCACCAGATGCCGATGATCACCATGTCGGCAGCCATGGGCGGCAATGTGCGTGTCGGGCTGGAAGACAGCCTGTACAATGGACGCGGCGAACTGGCGCGCTCCAATGCGGATCAGGTAAAACGCATCCGAACCGTTCTGGAGGCCCTCTCGCTGGAGATCGCCTCTCCTGCCGAGGCGCGCGATCTGCTGGGCCTCAAGGGAGGCGACCGGGTCGCATTCTAGAGCAAGTGAGAACGCCCCGGGGAAGATCCCATGCCGAACCACGCCGTTGCCGACACCGGCTTCTCGATCCGCCCCGCGACGGCGGATGACGCGCAGACCATCCACCGCGCCATCATGGATCTTGCCGCCTATCTGGGCGAACAGGACCGCGCGGTCTCGCAGGTGGAGGATTTCCGCCGCTTCGGCTTCGGGCCGGACGCCGCCTTCTCCTGCCTGATCGCAGAGACCGACGGGGCGTTTGCAGGCCTCAGCCTCTTCTTCCCCGTGTTCTCCACCTGGCTCGGCAAACCCGGCGTCTACGTGCAGGATCTCTACGTCTCGCCAGCGGCGCGCGGGCGCGGCGTAGGCGAGGCCCTGCTGGCCGCCACGGCGGCCTGGTCGCAGGCGCGCGGCGGAGCCTATCTGCGGCTTTCGGTCGATGCCGAAAACCGCAACGCAAAAGCATTCTACGCCCGGCTGGGCATTGGCTGGAACGAAAACGAGCACGCGCATGCCGCCTATGCGGCGACATTCGAGGCGCTGGCCAGCCGTCAGACAAGACAGGAGTGATGATGAAAGCCTTCTACGCCGTAGAGCAGAAACAGCACAATCCGAAAGCCTTCCTCTCCAGCGGTGCGCCGCAGCCGAACCCGGAACAGCCCGAGCGGACCGAGCGTCTTCTTCTGGGCGCAAAGGCCGCCGGCTGCGCCATCGAGCGTCCCCGCGAACACGGGCGCGGTCCCATCGCAGCCATCCATACGCCGGAATATCTGGACTTTCTGGAGCACATCTACACGCGCTGGCAGCGCATCGAGGGCGCATCCGAAGAGGTGATCCCGAACATTCACCCGCTTGGCCGCAATGGCCGCTACCCGGCTTCTGCCGTGGGACAGGCCGGCTACCACATGGCCGACACCGCCTGCCCCATCTCGGCCGAGACCTGGGACAGCGCCTGCTGGAGCGCGTGGAGTGCTGTGGAAGCCGCCGAAGCCGTGATGAGCGGTGCGCCCGCCGCCTATGCGCTTTCGCGCCCGCCCGGCCACCACGCCTTTGCCGATGCCGCCGGCGGCTTCTGCTTCTTCAACAATTCGGCAATCGCCGCGCAGCATCTTCGCAAACAGGCTGCCCGCGTCGCCATTCTCGATGTCGACCTGCACCACGGCAATGGCACGCAGGGCATTTTCTATGCCCGGCCCGACGTGCTCACCGTCTCCATCCATGCCGACCCCGTGCGCTTCTACCCCTTCTTCTGGGGGCACGCCGACGAGCGTGGCGAAGGACCGGGCCTTGGCTACAATCTCAACCTGCCGCTGCCGCGCAAATCGGGTGATGAAGCGTTTCTGGAAGCGCTTCAGCCTGCCTTCCGCCGTATCCGCGCCTTTGCGCCGGACGCGCTGGTCGTGGCGCTCGGCCTTGATGCATTCGAGGGCGACCCCTTCGGCGGACTGTCCGTCAGCACGCCGGGCTTCGCCCGCATGGCGGAGGCGATCTCCAGCCTCGGCCTGCCGAGCGTGATCGTGCAGGAAGGCGGCTATCTGTGTGACGCGCTGTCAGACAATCTGACTTCGTTCCTCACGGGCTACGCCTCCTGATCCGGCCACCAGGCGGTTCATCGTTTCCACAAATCGATGAACCGCTCTAAAGGCCTTCGAGCACCGTCTTCATCTGCCGGATTTTCTCCGCCGAGGTCCGGCGCGCGGTCTGCGGCGCAAAGCCGAATGCGGCGAGCCGCGCATCGGTGGGCACAGAGATTCCACAAGACGCATGAAACGCGCTTATGCCCGTCCGCTCGGAAATCGCGACGGCATTCTCGGGAGCGACACCGGACCCGACCATGATCTCGATGCGCTCGCCGGCATGCGCCTGCATGTCTTTGAGTGCCGAGAGCCCGTCAATGGCCGTCAATGCGCCGCCTGACGTGAGAATTCTCTCAAAGCCAAGCGCAATGGCGGTGTCGATCGCCGCCAGCCGGTCTTCCACCGTGTCGATCACGCGGTGCAGGGTGCGCCCCATGCCCTCGCTCGCCGCGCAGAGCACCGAAAGCACGGCTTCGTCGAGATGGCCGTCAGCGGTGGCCGCCCCCAGAACCACGCCGGCAAGGCCCGCACCCCGCGCCGCCGCAATGTCATCCACCATCAGCGCAACCTCACGCGCGCCAAAGCAGAAATCGCCCTGGCGCGGCCGGATCATGGCATAGGCCGGCACTCCGCACCCTGCCGCCGCCCGCATCAGGCCAAGCGATGGCGTCAGCCCGCCAAGCGGCAGCGCCGAGCACAGCTCAATCCTGTCCGCCCCGCCTTCGACGCAGGTTTCCACGCCTTCAAGCGTGTCCACGCAAACCTCAAGCGTTGCCTGCATTGTGTGCCTCCCTTGCAAAGATTGCAGCGCCCACCAGTGCCTTTTCCGCCCCGCCCTGAACCGGGACAAGCAGCCGTTCGCTGCGCTCGATCAGGCAGCGCTGACGCACCTCTCTATCAAGCGCTTCAATGAGTGTTTCATCCTGCGCCAACCCGCCGCTGACCGGGATGATGGACGGATCGACCATGTTGACGATGTTGGCCAGCGCGCCGCCGACAATGTCGAGAAAGACATCGACGGTGCGTGTCGCCCATTCCTCGCCGGCATGCCATTGCGCAAGGATCGTCACGCTGTCGCTCTCGATGCCATGCAGGTGCCGGTGCAGCCGCTCGATGCCGCGCGCAGCCCCCAGCGTGTCGACACAGCCCACCTGGCCGCAGCCGCATTCAATCGCAGGCAAAACGGTGCCCGTGCGCATGGCGCTTGCCGGGCCGTGGCCCCATTCGCCCGCGTTGCCGGTCGCGCCCGTCATCACCCGGCCATCGATCACCACCGCGCCGCCAATGCCCGTTCCGATGATTGCGGCGAGCACCTGCCGGTGTCCGACGCCCACGCCCGTCTGCGCTTCGGCGAGCGCAAAAGCATTTGCATCGTTGATGACATAGACCGGGCGCGCGAGTGTTTCGCGCAGATCTGCGGCCACGTTGCGACCGGTGATGCAGGGAATGTTGGCGCTGCGCGCAAGCCCGGTCACGGGATCGATCACCGCCGCGATGGAGATGCCCACCGGCGCATCGCCCTCGCCTGCCATCGCCTTCACCGTTTCGCGAAAAGCGTCGTAATCACGCGCGGGCGTCGCCTGCCTGCCGCGAATGACAGGCCTGTTGTCCGATCCCATGTCGGCAACGATGGCCTTGGACCCGCCGATGTCAAAACAACATATCATTTCAATTCTTTCGTGTTTGATGGCATAAGGCCGCGAAGGCCAGAACATTACAAGAAGACCGGAAAAATCCATGCCCGAAGACAAACCCGCGCGACGCAAAAGGCCGACGATTGCCGATGTCGCAAAGCGGGCGGGCGTGGCGCCGGCGATTGTCTCCCGTGCGCTCTCGCCGGAGCGCCGTCCGGTCTCGCGCGAGAAGCGCGAGCGTGTTCTGAAGGCCGCCGCGGAGCTTGGCTACAACCAGAACCCGCTGGCGCGCGGCCTGGCCACCAATTCGCTCGACATGGTGGCGGTCATCGTCAACCACATCACCGATCTTTCCGATCTCGACCTGTTCGACCCGCTGCTCGAAGCGATCCAGGCGCTCGGCAAGCAGGCCGTCATCATCCGTGTCGGCAACACCGAGAAGATCGAGGATTTTCTGCGCAACAGCGCCGCGTTTCACGTTCATGCAGCGCTCGTCTTTTCCGACTTCGCCGACGCCGAAGGCGTGCGCACGCTGTTCCACAGCGACAATGTTCTGATGCTCAACGGGCGCTTCGACGCCAAGTCCGCCTACATCACCATCGACGAGGCGGCAGGCATTCGCGAGGCCGTGACGCGCGCGCTGGAAAGCGGGGCGAAGACCGGCGCGCTGGTCACCGGCCGTCAGACCTCGCTCATCGAGCAGGCCCGCATTCAGGCCTATCGCGACATCTGCGCCGGGGCAGGTCTCGATCTCGTTCAGGAGCTGCAGGGCGACTATTCCTATGCGTCGGGGCTTGCCCTTGCCGGCCGCATCGACGGCGCTAGCCTTCCCGATGCTATTTTCTGCACCTCGGACGCCATGGCCATGGGCATGATGGACGGGCTGAGGGCGCGCGATCTTCTGCCGCCGCGCGACTATCGTCTTTACGGGTTCGACGCCGTGGTGAACGCCAATTTCAACGCCTTCGACATTTCCTCGATCGGCTTTGACAAGGCGGAACTGATCCATGGCATTTCGATGTTTCTGAAGGACCCCGCCGGCTATCGCGACCACCCGGAAGTGCATGAACTGCGCACCCGTTTCGTCGAGCGCAGCACCGGCTGACAAACCGACATTCGATCAATGAGAATGCCCGCCGGCAAGATTGCTCGCCAGCGGGCCGTTCGGGTTTACCAGAGCGGGTTCAGCTCCGGCGGGTTGGCGTCTTCGCCCCACCACTTCTTGTAGTTTGCCTCATAGGCGCCGGACTGGATGTAGTCCGAGACGAACATGTCGAGCCAGCGCACGAAATCCGGATCGCCCTTGGCGACGGCAATGCCGATCGGATCGTTGGAATAGAGACCCGGCACCGTGACCAGACCTTCTTCCTGTGCTGCGAGATAGTCGAGCATGGAGGAATCCTCGATGCCGGCGTCAACGCGCTTCTGACGCAGCAGCAGAACGCCATCCGGCGAGAACGTGTCGGTGTAGACCAGTTCCGCACCCGGCACTTCACGCTTCAGGAAGGCTTCGCCCGTGGTGCCGCGCCCCACAACGACGCGCTTGCCATCGAGGTCGGCGAGGGTCTTGATCCCTGCATCGGTCTGGGCAATCACGCGCAGGCCGGCGCGGTTGTAGGGGATCGAGAAGCTCACCGCCTTGGCGCGGGGCAGCGTTGCAGACGTGTTTGCGACCACGATGTCGAGCTGGCCGGAAACCAGCATCGAAACACGCGCATCGCCCGAAACGTCGGTGAACTCCACCGGCACGCCGATCTTCTCGGCAAGCAGGGTGGCCACGTCCACGTCGTAGCCGACGGGGTTGTTCTTGTCGTCGCGGAAGCCGATGGGCTCGCCGCCCAGCGACACGCCGATGCGCACCTTGCCGCGCTCGATGATGTCATCCAGCATGCCGGCTGCCGCCGGTCCGGCGAGCGCGGCACAGGCCGCCAGCGCCACGATGGTCTTCTTCACGAGAGATTTCATTGAACTCCTCCTTCTTAAATCAGATCGGTTGCGATTGCCGCTTTTCCGGAGCGGCCATGGAAGGCTCCCAGAACCAGTAGGCAACGGTGCCCTGGCCATGGAGATTGACGACACGGTGATTGCCGTGCGTGTCGAGCGCGTGGATCACCACTTCGCCGATGAAACCGGTGTCGAGCGCGAGCAGATCGTCGGCTGCGCTCTGGATCGCGTCGTCGAGAGACAGACCGCATTTCATGCCGTGCACGATTGCGTGTGCCGTCGCCGAACGCATGGTCATCTCGCCGGTATGCGTGCACGCCGCCGCGCCATAGCGGCTGTCGGCGTAAAAGCCTGCGCCGGGGATCGGGCTGTCGCCCACGCGGCCCGGATATTTCCACGCCCAGCCCGAAGTCGAGGTGACGGTCGCAATCCCGCCGGTCTGGTCCTGCCCCAGAAACACGGTCGTGTCGCGCACCCGCTCGGGGTCGGTGATCGCGCCCAGAAGCCCCGCCAGCGGTGTGTCGGGGAAAGCGCCCTTCTGTTCTTCGGTCATCAGGCCGTCGAGCTTTTCCCACCAGACGCGCTTGCTGTCCGGATAGAGCATGTCGTCAGGCGTGAAACCGATTTCATCTGCAAACCTGCGAGCGCCCTCTCCGGTCAGCATCACATGGGGCAGCCGGCGCATCACCTCGCAGGCGAGCGCGGCCACATGCAGCGTGCGCGGAACGGCGGCCACCGTGCCCACGGCGCGGGTCGTTCCGTCCATCACGCCGGCGTCGCATTCCATCACGCCCAGCATGTTGGGCCAGCCGCCATAGCCGACGCTGCGCACCTTCGGATCGGCCTCCACGAAGCCGATGCCGCGCACCAGCGCATCCACGGCGGATTTCCCGTTCTTCAGGTCGGTAATGGATTCGGAAAATCCGGCTTCGGCCTCGCAATTGGCAAGAAGTATCACGCGTCAGTCTTTCTTCATCTTGGTCAGGAACTGGCGGATGCGCGGCACGGCAAAGCCGCCATCCTCCGCAAAGAAACGTTCGGTGGGCATGTCGACGATGAGCTCGCCCTGCTCCAGAAAAACGATGCGGCTGGAAATGCGCCGCGCAAACTCGACCTCGTGGGTCACGAACAGCATCGTCGTGCCGCCGCGCGCAAGCTCGGCCAGAATGTCCAGAACCTCGCCCGTCATCTCCGGATCGAGCGCGCTCGTCACCTCGTCCAGCAGCAGGTAATGCGGGTCCATCGCAAGCGCCCGGCAGATGCCCACGCGCTGACGCTGGCCGCCCGACAGGCGCTGCGGATAGGCCGTTGCGAGATCGGCGAGCCCCACCAGCTTCAGGAGTTCGCGCGCCCGCGCCTCGGCTTCCGCACGCGGCTTCTTCAAAACGTTGATCGGCGCCAGCGTGATGTTCTCCAGCGCCGTCATGTGCGGGTAGAGATTGAACAGCTGGAACACCGTCGCCGAGCGCCGCCGCGCCGCCGCGAGCCCCGCCTTGGTGGACACATCATTGCCGTCGACGGTGATCCGCCCGCCAGAGAGGGCCTCCAGCCCGTTGATGCAGCGGATCAGCGTCGACTTGCCCGAACCGCTCGAGCCCAGAATGGTCACCACCTCGCCCGGCTCGATGGTCAGGTTGATGCGCTTCAGGACCGTCGTTTCGCCAAAGCGCTTTTCGACGTCTTCAATGACAATCATGTCAGATTCCTTCCCAGACGACCGACCTGCGCAGCCGCTTTTCAATGCGCGCGCCCACACTCGCCAGAAGCTTTGCCAGCGCGTAGTAGAGGAGCCCCACCACGGTCCACACGATGAACGGCTCGAGCGTGCGCAGATTGAGAATGTTGCCGATCTTGGTCAGATCGAACACGCCGATGACCGAGATCAGCGATGTGACCTGAAGCTGGTTCACCAGAAGGCCGACCAGCGGTCCGATGGAGAACGCGGCAGCCTGCGGCAGAAGCACGAAGCGCAGGATCTGCCAGCGCGAATGCCCATAGACCTTTGCCGCCGCCACCTGCTCCGCCTCCACCGCATCGATGCCCGAGCGGAAGATCACGAATGCAAACGCTGCCGTGTTCAGGCTGATGGTGAGCGATGCCGCCACGAATGGCGTCATGTTGATGTGAAAGAAGGCCGGCAGCCCGAAGAACACCAGAAAGAGCTGAACCAGAACCGGCGAGTTCTTGAGCGCTTCACTGACCGTGACAATCACCTGCCGCAGCACCGGCACGCGGTAATAATCCACCAGGGTGAAAAGCGCCGCGATCAGAAGCCCGACAAGCGTGGTGAGCGTGAAGAGCCCCACCGTGGCGCCCAGCCCCTGCGCAAGCAGCACCAGATCGTAGGGCGTGAAGTCCGCATACCTCATGCCGCACCTCCCGTATCCATCGCCCGGTTGAGCCGCCTGTGAACCGTGTTGATCAGAAGCGACAGCGCATAGGTGAGCGAGGCGTAGAGAACGAGCAGCACGAGATAGACCTCGAAGGGCTTGAAGGTGGTCGAAGCCACGATCTTGGCGGTGCCCGTCAGTTCATTGATCGTGATCGTCGACAGGATCGAGGAGGTCAGAACCATGTTGATCAGCACCGAGCCCATCGGGCGCACGGAGGTGCGCAGCGCAATCGGCAGAACGATTTTTGTAAAAATGGTCCAGCGGCTGAGGCCACTCACCTTCGCCGCCTCGATCACCCCCTGATCCACCGCCAGAATGCCCGAGCGGATGACATCGGAAACAAACGCGCCGCCGATGATCGACAGGGCGATCACCCCGGTCTCGAACGCGCCGATATAGATGCCGATTTCCGGCAGGCCGTAGAAGAAGAAAAAAAGCTGAACGATGAACGGCGTGTTGCGGAACACGTCGCTATAGGCGAACGCAACCCCGCGCACGATCCGGTTTCCGGACGTGCGAAGCGACGCCATCAATGCCCCGATGAGAACCGCCCCGATGATTGCCAGCGTACAGGCGAACACGGTGAGCAGAAACCCGTCGAGCATGAAGGGCAGGTGCGGCCGAAGCGTAACCCAGAGCTGATTCAACGTCCCCCCTCTCCTCAAAAGTGAAAGCGCTTTCATTTAATGAGACAGTCGCCGCCCGTGTCAAGGCCGCAGGCGCGGATTCATCCCGTCTGTCCGTTGAAAGCATGTTGATTGTGGAAGAGGCATGGCGCCCGTGAGATCTGCTCAACAGCACGAGCAGAGCAATTCCAGGAAAAGTGGGAACCGGTTTTCCGTCCGGAATTGCGCAAGAGCAATGAATGAGGGCGTTTTTGCAATTCCAGGAAAAGGGGGAGCACTCTAACCCCGAGAAATCAAAAAGCTGACCCCGCCTTCCGGCAGAACGGGAGACGGGGTCGAAAGCACCTGAAATTAATTCCCCGGCAAACCGGATCAGAGCACCTTGGAGAGGAACTCTTTCGTGCGCGGCGACTGCGGATTGGCGATCATTTCACGCGGGTTGCCCTCTTCGACGATCACGCCGCCATCCATGAAGATCAGCTGATCGCCGATCTCGCGGGCAAAGCCGATTTCATGGGTCACCACCACCATGGTCATGCCGGTTTCGGCAAGATCGCGCATGACCTGCAGAACCTCGCCCACAAGCTCGGGATCGAGCGCGGAAGTGGGTTCATCGAAAAGCAGAACCTTGGGCTTCATCGCCATGGCGCGGGCAATGGCCACGCGCTGCTGCTGGCCACCGGAGAGTTCGCGCGGATAGCTGTCGACCTTCTCGGACAGGCCGACACGGGCGAGCAGCTCCAGCGCCTCGCTCTTGGCCTGCTCCACCGGCACGCGGCGCACATGCACCGGCGCTTCGATCAGGTTCTCCATCACCGTCATGTGCGAGAACAGGTTGAACGACTGAAACAGCATGCCGATCTCGGCGCGCCGCTGGCAAAGCTCGTTGTCCTTCACCTCATAGAGCCTGTCCTTGCGCAGATCGTAGCCAACGAATGCGCCGTCGACGAGCAGAATGCCGCCGGTCAGCTTTTCCAGATGGTTGATGCAGCGCAGGAATGTGCTCTTGCCGGAGCCGGAAGGCCCGATGATGCAGGCGACCGAGCCCTTCGGAACGTCGATGTCCACGCCCTTCAGAACGTCCAGCGTTCCGAAGGATTTGCGCACGCCGCGCGCGAACACCATGGAGTCTTCCGGCACGCCGAAGCGGGCGCGGTTTTCAGATGGAGTGTTGCTCATGTCGCCGCTCCCTTTGCGCGTGTTCCGAAGGCATTGCGCAGGAAGCGCGTGGTCAGGGACTGGCTGCGGGTTTCACTGCGGCCGAAATGGCGCTCCAGGAAATGCTGCCCCACCGACATGATCGAGACCACGGCGAGATACCAGACGGCCACCACGATGAGCAGCGGAATGGTCTCAAAGGTGCGCGCATAGATCGACTGCGCCGAATAGAACAGGTCGTCCACGGCGATGAACGTCACCAGCGAGGTCAGCTTCAGAAGATTGATTGCCTCATTGCCCGTCGGCGGCACGACGAAACGCATGGCCTGCGGCAGCACGATGCGCTTCAGGATGTTGCGGTAGGGCATGCCCAGTGCGCTTGCCGCTTCCGACTGGCCGGTCGGCACCGACTTGATGCCGGCGCGGATGATCTCGGCCATGTAGCCCGCCTCGCAAAGCGAGAGCGCCACAACGGCGGAGAAGAAAGGCGTCATGAAATCATTGGTGCGGATCGAGAAGATTTCGCCGACGAAAGGAAGCGTCAGCGAGAATTCGCGCACCAGCAGCGCCAGGTTGAACCAGAAGATCAGCTGGATCAGCGCCGGCACGCCGCGGAAGAACCACACATAGGCGCCCGCAAAGCTGCGCAGCACCGGGCTCGGCGACACGCGCATCACCGCGACGATGGTGCCGATGACGATCGCCAGGAACATGATGACGACCGTCAGCACCAGCGTGGTCATGAGACCGCTCATGATCGACGGATGGAAGAGGTAGCCGGCGGCTGTCTCCCATCCGAAGGCCGGGTTGACGGCAAAGGCGCGCAGGATGAAGTACGATAGCACCAGGGTGAACGCCGTCCCGATCCAGATGCCGTAATTGCGGCGCGGCACGACGACGAGACGGTCGACCTCCTCCACCACGGATGGCTGGGGCCGAGCCTTGCTCGTATCAACCTTGCTCATCGTTTCTCCAAACTCGCTACAGTGGGACTACAGGCCGATTACTCGGCCCGCAGCGCGTCCATGGTGTCGACGAAATAGGGTTCCTTGATCGCGTAGGCGCCCATTCCATACTTGTCGAGGATCGACTGATAGGTGCCGTTCTCGAACAGTTCGGCGAGTGCCGCGACCATCATGTCGGCGGTTGCCTGATCGCCCTTCGCAATGGCGAGGCCAAGCGGCGCGACGTCATAAAGCGTCGGCAGAACGACGAGCTTGCCATTGCTGGTGACCTCGAAATAGCTCGATGCGGTCGCGTCATCCACGCGGGCGTCGATGCGGTCGGCGAGCACGGCCTGAATGATGTCCGTCGACGTGTTGAACACCGACTTGTCGATCGCTTCCTTGCCATTCTCGGTGCATTCGGCGCTCAGCTTGTCGACCAGGAAGTCGGAACCGCTGCCCGCCGACACGCCCACGCGCTTGCCGCAAAGCGGCATGTCGCCGGCGAAGTCGTCCTTCTTCTCCGGCGATGTCGAAGCCGCGATGCCGGCCTTGATGAACATCACGAAGTCGACCTGCTCCAGGCGCTCGGGCTTGGCCGAAAAGGTTTCCCAGGCAATCTTGAAGCGACCGGCCGCCAGGCCGGGGATCATCGAGGGGAACGGGGTGCGCTGCACATCAAGCTCGGCATCCACCAGCTTGGCGACTTCGCCGGCCAGTTCGATGATGATGCCGGTCGGCTTGCCGTCTGCATCAAGATACTCGAAAGGCGCGAAATCGATCGTGTTGGCGACCGACAGCTTGCCGCTTTCCGTGACTTCCGGCGCAACCGGAATGTCGGAAGCCGATGCCGAAGCGCTCAGCCCCATCAGTGCGGCAAGGCCGAGGCCCGCCATCTGCGAAACATGTTTGTTCATACCCGTTCTCCTCTGGACTTATCCATATATGCCTCAGCCCCCGAGGCATAATCCCTTTGAAAACGGCCCTGGCGTCCTTCGGGACGATCAAGGCCGTTTCAAGCGCGAAGATCAGTTCGCCGCAGCTTCTTCAGCGGCTTTCTTCTTGCGGTAATGATAGTTCTTGTCGATGCGCTCCATCAGGTAATCCCCATAGAGCACCGGCTCGTATTTCGGTGCAGCGCCCTCGGGCACGCAGGCCGGCAGCGCTTCGATCTGCGCTTCCATCGACGGATCGAAGAAGAAGGGCTGCGAGTAGCGCTCACGGCCCGACCGGTTGATCACCCGGTGCGGCGTGGAGACGAACACGTCGTTCGACCAGCGGGCGAGGATGTCGCCCACATTCATGACGAAGGAGTTCGGGATCGGCGGAGCCGGCACCCAGTCGCCACCCTTGTTCTTGACCTCGAGACCGCCGACATCGTCCTGCGCGAGCAGGGTGATGAAACCGTAATCGGTGTGCGGTGCGGAGCCGAACAGCCCCTCTTCCGCCGGCTGCGTGGGATAGTGCAGAAGGCGCAGGAAGGTGGTCGGATCGTCGAAATGGCTGTTCAGCTCGTCCGGCGACAGGCCGAGCGAGATGGAGATCGCGCCAACCATCTTGCGGGCCAGCGTGTTCATCTGGTCCACATAGCGCTCGATGGTCTCGCGAAACTCCGGCAGCGAGGCGGCGTCCGGCCACTGGTTCGGCCCCTGAAGCGGCTTGTCGGCAGCCACGCGCGGATCATCAGCGTCGACCTCATGCATGAAGAAGAGCGACTCGCTCTGGTTCGGCTTGCTCACGGTCGCAACCGACGAGGTGACGATGGTGGAGCCGGCGAACGGCAGGTAACCGCGGAAGTTCTTGTCGATCCGCAGTTTCAGCTTTTCTTCTTCGGGCAGAGCGAAGAACTGCCGGCTCGCTTCGCGTACGGCCTCGATGTCCTCCTGCGCGATCTGGTGACCGACGATGTAGAGGAAGCCGATGTTTTCCAGATAGCCGCGCAGCGTCGACGCGACTGCGCGCACGGCGTCCTCGTCGCCGCCATAAAGACCCGAGACGTCGAGAACCGGAATCTCCGAAAAATCGCCGCGTTCACTCGTTGACATGACCACCATCCCAGCTTGAAGATACTATACAGTACTGTATTTATGCATATCGGATTGTGCTCGGCAATAGCCGAATCAGACGGAAATGGGAACCGACATGGCGCCACGTAAGATCATCATCGATACCGACCCGGGGCAGGACGACGCCTTCGCGATCCTGTTCGCCCTGGGTTCCCCGGAAGAACTCGAAGTGGTTGGCATCACGACCGTTGGCGGCAATGTGCCCCTTTCGCTCACCACCAAGAACGCGCTCAAAGTTGTGGAACTTGCAGGCCGCCCCGACGTGCCGGTCTTCGCAGGCTGCCCCGGACCGATGGTGAAGCCTCTGATGACGGCGGAATATGTCCACGGTGAAACCGGGCTGGACGGCGCCGAACTCCCCGAGCCGACGACGCCGGTGCAGGACGAGCACGCCGTCAACTGGATGGTTCGCACGATCATGGACGCGCCCGAAGGCGAGATCACCGTCTGCACGCTCGGGCCGATGACGAACCTCGCCATGGCCATGACCATGGAGCCGCGCATCATCCCCCGCATCCGCGAAGTCGTGCTGATGGGCGGCGGCTTCTTCGAGGGCGGCAACGCCACGCCGGCAGCCGAGTTCAACATCTTCGTCGACCCGCATGCGGCCCACAAGGTGTTCCACTCGGGCGCGCCGGTCACCATGGCCCCCATCGACTGCACCTACACCGCACAGATGACGCCGGAATGGCTCGAAACGCTGGGCGCCACCGGCAGCCGCGCCGCACTCGAGGCCGCCAACATGGCCGGTTTCTTCTGCCAGTATGGCGATCATAAATTCCCGACCAAGGCGCGGCCGATCCACGATGCCTGCGTCACCGGCTATCTGCTCGTTCCGCAGGCCTATGAGCAGCGCGAGTGCTATGTCACGGTCGACATCTCCTCGTCCGAGACCATTGGCATGACGGTGGTCGACTGGTGGCACGTCACCGGCAAGCCGAAAAACGTCAATGTGCTGCGTCGGATCGATCCGGCTCCGTTCTTCGACCTCATGCTGGAGCGCATCAGCGCCCTGCCCTGACGCAATCGCGGCAATGCACGATGGCGCTGCGCACCCAACGGGGTGCGCAGACCACTTTAGAGTTTACGGATGACCGGCCCCGCAACTTCTGTTAGCGAAAGCCGTTCGACAGGAAAGAGACCAGCAGGTTCCCAGAACAACAGCGCGTGAATGCGCACCAGAAGTGGAGGCAGCCCGTGGCGCAGAAGAAGGCATCGAAATCCGCAAAGGACAAGAAGACGTCATCGCGCCAGACGCTGTCCCGTGAAGCCTGGGCAAAGGCGGCGCGCAAGGTTCTGGAAAAGCGGGGCATCGCCGAGGTCAAGATCGACCGCCTCGCCCGCCACTTCAAGGTCACGCGCGGCAGCTTCTATTTCCACTTTTCCAGCCTAAAGGATCTCCACGAAGAGCTTTTGAACGAATGGCGTCGCGCCAATTGCGCGCCCTTCGAGGCCAAGCGCGACATCACCGATGTCGACGGGCTGCAGTTCTTCACGGAGATCGTCCACATCTGGGTGGATGAAGACCCTTTCAGCCCGCTTCTGGATCTCGCCGTGCGTGACTGGTCGCGCACCTCGAAAGCGCTCGGTCAGGAAGTCGCCCGCATGGACGACCTGCGCATCACGCTCCTGCAACGCGCCTTTCGCGCCATGGGATACGGGCCGGAGGAGAGCCTTGTGCGCGCCCGGCTGACCTATTTCCACCAGATCGGGCAATACGCGCTCTCCTTCAAGGAAGATCCTGACCAGCGCAAACGCCATGCGCCCATCTACGGAAAAGTGCTGCTCGCGCCGCTGGTTCAGGAGCCCAACCTGCCAAAAGACTGGCAGGACGGGGAAGACCGTTAAACGGCAACCCTTTATCGCGTTTAAAGGCTTCACGACCGGTAAGAAGCGCGAAATCGGTGCATTTCTGCAACTATTTCGAGCCGGCTAAGAATAAACCGTTGACGAAAGAAAATTTCTAAATAGGTTGCCGCTACGTAATTTCGGGTGGGGGCCCTATGGGACGAGTGATCGAGATCATCGCAATCGCGGTGATCTGTTGGGGTGTGTTGTTTTCATTTTTCTGGGTGGTGAACACCGCATTTTTTTGCCCGCGCTATTCCAATGCGCAGGCTGCAATTCATATTGCGGAAGCTGTCGGCCTCTGCGTCATCATCATCTTTCTGCTGGACTTCTTCATCGCCCGGGTCAGCCAGAGGAAATAGCGGTTCGAGTATTCAGCATCGCCCGCACCGCATCTCATCCAATGGTCTATTGACAGATCCGCTCCAGCAAAGAGACTGACTGAAAGACACTGTCAGACGGCCCGGGAGGCCGGGAGCCAAGACAGCGTGGAGGCGCTGGCTGGCAGTGGCAGGCAAACCATGGGGAGGAAAGCCATGGATGGACGCAGTCTGTCGTATCATGCGGACAGGGTTCTGGCGGCGGTCGATTCCAACCGCTCGGCCAAGTCCGCGCTCGTGGCGTCGTGGCAGCGCTCCTGCCGGCTCCATCGGCTCGACCCGGCCGAACGCCGCAACCCGGAACGCATTTCCGATGCGGAACTGGCGGCCGCCCGCGCACGGCTCGAACCGCTTCTCCGCTCCGCGCAAACCCCGCTCGACCAGCTTTTCCTCGCCGTCGGCAGCTCCGGCTGCTGTGTGGTTCTGGCCGACCGGCAGGGCATCCTGATGGAACGGCGCGGCACGCCGGGCGATGACGAGACCTTCCGCCAGTGGGGGCTGTGGACCGGCACGGTCTGGAGCGAGCAAAGCGAAGGCACCAATGGCATCGGCACCTGCCTCGTGGAGCGCCGCACGCTGACAATCCACCGCGACCAGCACTTCCACTCCCGCAACACGCTTCTCTCCTGCACCACCGCGCCGGTCTACGATCATGAGGGCCATCTGGCGGGCGCGCTCGACGTTTCTTCCTGCCGCGCCGACTTGACCGACGGCTTTGTCAGTCTCATCGCCACCGCGGCCAGCGATGCCGCCCGCCGCATCGAGGCGGAGGCGTTTCGCCTCGCCTATCCTCAGGCGCGCATCATGCTCCTGCCGGCGGCGGACCCGTCCGCCCTCATCGCGGTCGACAGCGACGATCTGGTGATCGGCGCAACCCGCACGGCCCGCGCGCTTCTCGACCTCCCGCCCGGCCCGCTTGCCAATCCGCTGCCCGCATGCGACGTGCTGGGCGGCCCGCAGACCGCGTCGCCCGGCCTTGCCGGGGCCGAGCGCAGCGCCCTTCAGCGCGCGCTTGTCAGCGCCGGCGGCAATGTTTCCGAGGCCGCGCGCCAGCTCGGCATTTCCCGCGCCACCATGCATCGCAAGATGGCCAGGCTCGGCGTCGGCCGCACCCATTAGCGCCCTCCGGGATGTTTTGATGCGTCACCTGTCGCAGATCTGAGACAGGTGACGCACGCCCCCGCTCTTCCCCCTCTGCCGCACCGGAAAACCCGCGCCTACCCTTCCCTTCATGCCGCATGACGCGGTTTGAATTCGGGAGGATTTCATGAACAAGGTTGAATTCGCACGCAGCGCGAAAGCGCCCTTCGCAAAGCGTTATGACAATTTCATCGGCGGCGCATGGGTCGCGCCGAAATCCGGGCGCTATTTCGAAAACACCTCGCCGGTCACCGGCCAGCCGCTGGGCGAAATCGCCCGCTCCGACGCAGCCGACGTGGAGCTGGCGCTCGACGCCGCCCACAAGGCCAAGGACGCCTGGGGCCGCACCAGCCCGGCAGAACGCGCCCTCATGCTCAACCGCATCGCCGACCGGATGGAAGAAAACCTCGAGCTTCTGGCGCGCGCGGAAACCTGGGACAATGGCAAGCCGATCCGCGAAACGACCGCAGCCGACGTACCGCTCGCCATCGATCATTTCCGCTACTTTGCCGGCGTCCTTCGCAGCCAGGAAGGCTCCATCTCGCAGATCGACGACGATACCGTCGCCTATCATTTCCATGAGCCGCTGGGCGTGGTCGGCCAGATCATCCCGTGGAACTTCCCGCTTCTCATGGCCTGCTGGAAGCTCGCGCCTGCGCTCGCCGCCGGCAATTGCGTGGTGCTGAAGCCCGCCGAGCAGACCCCGGCCTCGATCATGCTGTGGGCCGATCTCATCGGCGACATTCTGCCGGAAGGCGTTCTGAACATCGTCAACGGTTTCGGCCTTGAAGCCGGCAAACCGCTCGCATCCTCCAACCGCATCGCCAAGATCGCCTTCACCGGCGAAACCACCACCGGCCGGCTCATCATGCAGTATGCCAGCCAGAACCTGATCCCGGTCACGCTGGAGCTTGGCGGCAAGTCGCCCAACATCTTCTTCAAGGATGTCACCGCCGAGGATGACGATTTCTTCGACAAGGCCATCGAGGGCTTCGTCATGTTCGCGCTCAACCAGGGCGAGGTCTGCACCTGCCCGAGCCGCGCCCTCATCCATGAGGAGATCTATGACGCGTTCATGGAGCGCGCCCTGAAGCGCGTGGAGCAGATCGTGCAGGGCGACCCGCTCGACCCGGCCACCATGATCGGCGCGCAGGCATCCTCCGAGCAGCTTGAGAAGATCCTGAGCTACATCGACATCGGCAGGCAGGAAGGCGCGGAAGTGCTGACCGGCGGCGAGAAGGCGCATCTGCCCGGCGATCTGGCCGGCGGCTACTACGTCAAGCCGACGGTCTTCAAGGGCCACAACAAGATGCGCGTCTTCCAGGAAGAGATTTTTGGCCCCGTCGTTTCGGTCACGACCTTCAAGGACGATGCCGAGGCCATGGAAATCGCCAATGACACGCTCTACGGCCTGGGCGCAGGTATCTGGAGCCGCGACGCAAACCGTCTCTACCGCTTTGGCCGGGGCATTCAGGCGGGCCGCGTGTGGACCAATTGCTACCACGCCTATCCGGCCCATGCGGCCTTCGGCGGCTACAAACAGTCCGGCATCGGTCGTGAAACGCACAAGATGATGCTCGACCACTACCAGCAGACCAAGAACATGCTGGTCAGCTACAGCCCCAAGAAGCTGGGCTTCTTCTGAGAAAAGGAAAGCCGGCTTTCGCTGGCGTCAGACTGGCCTTTCCCCGTTCGCGGGGGAAGGCATCCGCTTCGATGGAGCTTCCCCATGTCCACCAGCGCCAGACCCATGTCCAACAAAGCCAGACATGACAAGGTTTCTGCAACGCCCGAAGCGCGTGCGCTTCTGGACGAGATCATCGCCGATCATGGCCCCGTCCTCTTTCACCAGTCGGGCGGCTGCTGCGATGGATCTTCACCCATGTGCTACCCGCGCGGCGATTTCATCGTCGGCGATCAGGACGTGCTTCTGGGCCATATCGGCGACACGCCGGTGTTCATCAGCGCATCGCAGTTCGAGGCGTGGAAACACACCGACCTGATCATCGACGTGGTGCCGGGGCGCGGCGGCATGTTTTCGCTCGATAACGGGCGCGAAAAACGCTTTCTCACCCGCTCGCGCGTCTGCGCCGCACCCGTCCGCGAATAGGCCCTATTCGGCGGCTTCCGTGTAGGAGGCCGGCAGATAGTTGAGAACCGGCCCGAGCCAGCGCTCCACATCCGCCACGGCCATACCCTTGCGCGCGGCATAGTCTTCCACCTGGTCGCGCTCGACCTTGGCAACGCCGAAATAATAGCTTTCGGGATGCGACAGGTAGAGGCCCGAGACCGACGAGCCCGGCCACATGGCCATGCTTTCGGTCAGCTGCACACCCGAATTCTTCTCCGCATCCAGAAGCCTGAACAGCGTCACCTTCTCGGTGTGGTCGGGTTGCGCCGGGTAACCCGGAGCCGGGCGGATGCCGAGATACGGCTCGGCAATCAGCTCTTCAGGCGTGTAGTTTTCGTCGCCCGCATAACCCCAGAACTCCTTGCGCACCTTCTCATGCATGCGCTCGGCAAAGGCTTCCGCAAACCGGTCGGCCAGCGCCTTCACGAGGATCGAGTTGTAGTCGTCATTTGCCCGCTCGAAGCGCTCGGCAATTGCCACTTCCTCGATGCCCGCCGTCACGACGAACCCGCCGATCCAGTCCGGCTTGCCGCTGTCCACCGGCGCAACGAAGTCCGACAGCGCGACATTCGGCTTGCCGCCGCGCTTGGTAAGCTGCTGGCGCAGGGTGAAGAAGGTCTCAAGCTCTTCTTCGCGGGTTTCATCCGTGAAGAGCCGCACATCATCGCCAACCGCATTGGCTGGCCAGAAGCCCACCACTGCGCGCGGTGCGAACCACTTCTCGTCGATGATCTTCTTCAGCATGGCCTGCGCATCGGCAAAGAGCTGCCGCGCCGCCTCGCCCTGCTTCTCGTCCTCGAGAATTTTGGGGTAACGCCCCTTCAGTTCCCAGGTCTGGAAGAACGGCGTCCAGTCGATGTAGCGCGCCAGCTCCTCGAGATCCCAGCTTTCGAACACTTTCGTGCCGGTGAAGGCGGGCTGCGGCGGCGTGTAGTCCGCCCAGTCGATCCGGTGCGGATTGGCGCGCGCCCTTGCGATCGGCAGACGCTGCTTCTCGCGCTCGGAGCGCTCATGCGCCTCGGTCACCTTGCGATATTCCTCGCGCACGCCATCGATATAGCCGCCACGCGCTTCCGGCGAAAGCAGGTTCGAGACCACGCCCACCGCACGGCTCGCATCGTTCACGTGAACCGCCTGCCCGCGATCGTAGCTCGGATGGATCTTCACCGCCGTGTGCACACGGCTGGTCGTCGCACCGCCGATCAGAAGCGGGATGTCGAACCCTTCGCGCTCCATTTCGGCTGCCACATGCACCATTTCGTCAAGCGACGGGGTGATGAGGCCGGAAAGCCCGATAATGTCGACCTTCTCTTCGCGCGCGGTCTCGAGGATCTTTGCCGCCGGCACCATCACGCCGAGATCGACGATCTCGTAATTGTTGCAGGCGAGAACCACGCCGACGATGTTCTTGCCGATGTCGTGCACATCACCCTTCACCGTGGCCATCAGGATCTTGCCGGCGCTCTGGCGTTCGCCGCCGCCATTGGCCTTCTTTTCCTCCTCCATATAGGGGAGCAGAACGGCCACGGCCTGCTTCATCACGCGGGCGGATTTCACCACCTGCGGCAGGAACATCTTGCCTGCGCCGAACAGGTCGCCGACCACGTTCATGCCGGCCATCAGCGGCCCTTCGATCACGTGCAGCGGGCGCTCGGCGTTCAGCCGCGCTTCCTCGGTGTCCGCGTCAATATATTCCGTTATGCCGTTGACCAGCGCATGCTCCAGCCGCTTCTCGACCGGCAGTTCGCGCCAGGAAAGGTCCTTTTCCTTGGCCTCGCGCCCGCCAGTGCCGCGAAAACGCTCGGCAATTTCCAGCATGCGCTCCGTCGCCGTGCCGCCGGCCTTCGGCGTGCGGTTCAGAACCACGTCTTCGCAGGCCTCGCGCAGCTCGGCATCGATGGCATCGTAGACAGCCAGCTGACCGGCATTGACGATGCCCATGTCCATGCCCGCCTGAATGGCGTGATAGAGGAACACCGCGTGCATTGCCTCGCGCACGGGCTCATTGCCGCGGAACGAGAAGGAAAGGTTCGACACGCCGCCCGAGATATGGACATGCGGCAGGGTGCGAATGATCTCGCGCGTCGCCTCGATGAAGTCGACACCGTAATTGTCGTGTTCCTCGATACCGGTCGCGATCGCGAACACATTCGGATCGAAGATGATGTCTTCGGGAGCGACACCGGCCTTCTCGGTCAGAAGCTTATAGGCGCGGGTGCAGATTTCCACCTTGCGCGCTTCCGTGTCGGCCTGACCGGTTTCGTCAAAGGCCATCACGACCATGGCCGCGCCATACATGCGGCACAGATTGGCCTGATGCAGGAACGCCTCCTCGCCTTCCTTGAGCGAGATGGAGTTCACCACGGCCTTGCCCTGCACACATTTGAGGCCCGCTTCGATCACCTCCCATTTGGAGGAGTCGATCATCACCGGCACACGCGCGATGTCGGGTTCCGCCGCCACCAGATTGAGGAATTCGATCATCGCCTTTTTGGAGTCGATCAGGCCCTCATCCATGTTGATGTCGATGATCTGCGCGCCGCCTTCTACCTGGTTGCGCGCGACATCCAGAGCGGTCGCGTAATCACCGGCGGTGATGAGCTTGCGGAACTTTGCCGAGCCCGTGACATTGGTGCGCTCGCCCACATTGACGAAGGGAATGTCGTCGGTCAGCGTGAAGGGCTCGAGCCCCGAAAGGCGCATCTGAGGCGCACGCTCGGGAATGCTGCGCGGCGCGTGCTTGGCCACCGCGTCGCGGATCGCGGCAATGTGCTCCGGCGTCGAACCGCAGCAGCCGCCGACCACGTTGATCAGCCCCTCGCGCGCAAACTCCTCGACCTGCGCAGCCATGGTCTCCGGGCTTTCGTCATACTGGCCGAAGGCGTTCGGAAGACCGGCGTTCGGATAAGCGCAGATCAGCGTGTCGGCCACGCCCGAAAGCTCCGCCAGATGCGGGCGCATGGCCGCAGCGCCCAGCGCGCAGTTCAGACCGATGGTGAGCGGCTTGGCGTGCCGCACCGAATGCCAGAAGGCTGTCGGCGTCTGGCCGGAAAGCGTGCGTCCGGAAAGGTCGGTGATCGTGCCGGAGATCATCACCGGCAAGCGCACGCCGCGCTCTGCGAAGATTTCCTCGCATGCGAAGATCGCCGCCTTGGCGTTCAGCGTGTCAAAGATGGTTTCGATCAGCACGATGTCCGTGCCGCCATCGAGCAGCCCGCGCAGCTGTTCGCCATAGGCGACGCGCAGATCGTCGAAAGTCACGGCGCGGTAGCCGGGATTGTTGACGTCCGGCGAGATGGAGGCGGTGCGGTTGGTCGGCCCGAGCGCACCGGCCACGAAGCGGCGCACGCCGTCCTTCTGCTCGGCGCGGATCGCCGCGCGGCGGGCAAGCCGCGCACCGTCGCGGTTCAGCTCATAGACCATGTCTTCCATGCCGTAATCGGCCTGGGCGATGGTCGTGGAAGAGAAGGTGTTCGTCTCGAGAATGTCCGCGCCCGCCATCGCATAGCGGAAGTGCTCTTCCTCGATGGCCTTGGGCTGCGTCAGGTTGAGCAGATCATTGTTGCCCTGCTGGTGGCAGGCGCAGCCGGTGAAACGGTCGCCGCGGAAATGATCCTCGTTGAAACCCAGGCCCTGGATCTGCGTGCCCATCGCGCCGTCGAGGATGAGAATGCGCTCGCGCGCGGCCTTGTTCAGCGCGGCGAAGATTTCCGATCCGTCCGGCTTTTCGCCGACCGGCCCAAACAGTTCATCGATAGACGGCATGTGCGACGCTTTTCATCCTTGATACGACAATGGACCTGCATCACATAAAGATATCTTTATGTCAACATGCAGGCCCGTTGATCATATCGCGGTCCAGCGTCGCATCCATGCCCTTTCGCAGGCCCTGTCAGGCCCGGTCAGACCCGGTCAGACCTTGGCCACCGCCTCGAAACTTTCTTCCAGAACGCCGAGCAGATGGTCCGCATTGGCCCTGGAGAAGATCATCGAGGGGCGCATCTTCAGCACATTGTCATGCGGCCCTTCGGTGCCCATCAGAACGCCCCGCGCCCGCGCCTCGTTGCAGATGGCGCGCGCCGTTGCCGTGGCGGGAACCTTGGTCTCGCGGTCTTCCACCAGCTCGATGCCGAGGAACAGGCCCATGCCGCGCACATCGCCGATCACGGGGTAACGCGTCTGGAGTTCAACAAAGCCGGCTTTCAGATACTCGCCGATTGCCGCTGCATTCTCCCGCAGGCCGTCGCGCTCGATCGTGTCGATCACCGCAAGCCCCACCGCGCAGGAAACCGGGTTGCCGCCGAACGTGTTGAAATACTCCATGCCGTTCTGGAAGGATTCCGCGATCTCCCGGCGCACCACCAGCGCGCCCATGGGGTGACCATTGCCAATGGGCTTGCCCACCGTTGCGATGTCCGGCACCACGCCCTGCGTCTCGAATGCCCACCAGTGGCTGCCGATGCGGCCAAAGCCCACCTGCACCTCGTCGGCGATGCAGATGCCGCCTGCCGCGCGCACCATGCGGTAGACTTCGTCCAGATAGCCTTCCGGCATGAACACCTGCCCGGCAACGCTCGGGATGGATTCGGCAATGAAGAAGCCCGGAGCCTCGCCCTTGGCCGCCATGGCGTCGATCTGCTCGCCCACGCTGGCGGCGAAGCGCTTCGCCAGCTCTTCCTGCGGCCAGTCGGCCGGCGCGCGATAGGCGTCCGGCAGGTCGGCCACGTGCACATGCGGCCTGGGGCCATGCCCGCCCTTGCGGCGGAACTTGTAGGGGCTGAGATCGATCAGCTCCTGCGTCGTGCCGTGATAGGACCAGTCGAGAACGATGGCGTTCTCCCGGCCCGTATGCGCCCGCATCATGCGCAGCGCCAGACTGTTTGCCTCCGAGCCCGAATTCACGAAGGCCGCAATGCCCAGCTCCTTCGGCATGGTTGCCGTCAGCCGCTCCGCATAGGCGACGATGTTGTCGTGCAGATAGCGCGTATTGGTGTTGAGCGTTGCCGCCTGTGTGGCGAGCGCCTCCACCACCGCCGGGTGGCAATGGCCCAGATGGCAGACATTGTTGAAGCAATCGAGATAGGCGCGGCCACGGTCATCGATCAGCCACACGCCCTCGCCCTTCACGAACTTGATCGGCTCCTCATAGGAAATCGACAGGTTCGGCAGGAGCAGTGACTGGCGCTTCTCCACGATCTCGGCCTTGGAAAGCCGCCCCGCATCAACCGCCACAAGCCCGGCAAAATCACTGGCGTCGGGGAAGAGCTCGCCCCACGTTTCCAGATAGCGCGTCTCGCCGACACCCAGAATGTCGTCGGCGCTCATCGTCGTGTCGCAGGAAATCTGCAGGTGCAGATGGGGCATCCAGCCGCCATTTTCCTTCGGCCCGCCCATATGGGCCAGAAACGCGCCGGCCTCGACCCGGTCGCCCACCTTCAGACGGTCCGCAACCTCATGAGCAAGATGCCCCCACAGCGACAGGAAGGCCGGGCCGTCTTCCGGCTCATGCTCCAGCACCATCACCGCGCCATAGCCAAGCCGCGCGGCCTCCACGCCCACTTCCTTCACCGTGCCGGCAAGCGGCGCATAAAGCGCGGCTCCCGCCGGCAGGAAAAGATCGAGCCCCAGATGACGCCTGCGGCGCTCGCCGGCGATCAGGCGGGATTCGAAAATCTCGCTGGTGTAGACGCCGCGCTCCTCGCCCCATGGGCCAATGCCCAGAATGCGCGTCGCGTCGCCCACCGCGTCTTCCCAGAGCGCCTGCGCCTCGTCCGGCCGCTCTTCAGCCGAGGCGATGGCGATTGGGTCGCTCTGGTCGCCAAGCGGCACATGGGCGGTCGGATAGCTCGCCGCCGCGCGCACCAGCACCGGCGCGAAATTGCGGCGGTTGTCCGCCAGCCAGCCCTTCACCGCGCGCGCGCCGGGCATCGCCTCGAAGCCGCAGGCATTGCGCAGAATGGCCGTGGCGAAACGCGGGTCCATCGCGCCGAGCCGGCGCAGAAGATCCCATGCGGGCTTTTCGCTCACCGCGAGATAGGGATTGTCGGCCACTTCCGACTGGCGGCTGGCCGAGATCGTCACCGAGGTGACGAGCCGCATGGCAACGAGATCGAACAAAAGGTCGACCTCTTCTTCACGCAGCGGATACTGCGCATGGAAACCGGCCGCCAGCGCGCCGATGGCCCCCAGCGGATCGTCGCAGTCGAGCGCGCCGTATGCGCCGGCAATGGCCACTTCGCAGATCAGCGCGCTGTAGAGCGCATCGCCGAAATCGATCAGGCCGCAGATCTTCGTGTGGTCCGCCGGATCGACCAGCACGTTCCAGTCATTGGCGTCGTTGTGGATCACCCCGCCGCGCAGGCAGGAGAGCCGTGGCAGAATATCGGCTTCGAAACGGTCGATGAAGCGCTCTGCCAGCGCGCGGTCATCCGCATCCCGGATCTTGTCCAGCCGCGCGCGGCTGTTGCCGGCAAGGCGCAGATCCCAGTCCAGCGGGCGCACCGCGCCGGGATGCATGAAACCGTTGAGCGCATTGTTGAACCGGCCAAGCAGTTCGCCGAGGCTTTCCATGGCCGCCTCGCTGCGCGGCGCCTCGGCAAGCGGCATGCCCTCGATCCAGCTGACAAGCCGCAGCCGGTGCGTTCCGCCACTGGCGGAAACCGCCTCGCCAAGCGCCTCGACTTTCAAGGTCGGCAGGAGCGCCGGCACGGGCAGGTCGGGCGCGTGCCGGGCCATGTGCTGCAGGAGCGCCGTCTGGAAATCACTTTCCAGGGCGGGTTCAGCCGCATTGATGATCTTGAAGATGAACGCGCCTTCCGGCGTCTTCACCCGGACATTCTGGTCCCGCTCGCTTTCCAGCGCCGAAAGCGCGCCTTCGATGCCATACACATCCAGCAGAAGCCGGCGCACCTCTTCCTCGGAAAAGCGCGGAACCGTGTCGAGAATTGCAGTCATTCGCCCTAATCTCCCAAGCGCAGCTCTGGATCGTCCTGCATCCACCCGGACGCACAGGAACGATCTGGACCGGGCGGCAGACCTGTCATCCACCCATGCCTGCCCGGCCCGATGCCGCTATCCGTTTCACGATGCGGCCCCGTTCGCAAGCCGCCCGGGCGAAACGTCACACAGCTTTCGACTGCAGTTCCGCGATCAGCTCCGCCGTCGTCACCTGCCGGCAATAGCCCTTGATGGTGCGCAGCGAATTGTCGTGCCGCTCCTGGCTGTAGGTCAGGCAGGCATCCGTCACCTGCGTCACCAGATAGCCCAGATCGCAGGCGTCGCGAATGGCGCTCTCCACGCACTGATCGGTGATCAGCCCGCAGATGATGAGCTGCTTCACGCCAAGATTGCGCAAAATGTAGTCGATATGGGTCGAAACGAAGACCGACGAAGAGGATTTCGGCAAGACGATCTCGTCTTCGCCCGGCGCGATCTGGTCGATCACCTTGCCGTCCCAGGAGCCCTTGGCCACATTGAAGCCGGTGATCTTGTAGTCGAGGCTGCGGTCGCGCCCGTCCAGCGTCAGGCTTTCGATGGTGGTGTACATCACCTCCACGCCGGCGCTGCGGCAGGCCGCCTGCAGTTCCTGCATGCGCGGGATCACGTCTGCGTCGAGCCGGTCGAAATACCAGCGGTATTTTTCCTCAAACGTCTTCTCGTCGAGATCGGCGAATTCCGCCCCTTTCCTGTGGGCGCTGAAATTCTGCACATCCACATAGAGGATCGCTGCCTGGCCCGGCTCGATGGGAACGTTGCGCGTCAGTTCCATTCCTGTAACTCCGTTACGAAGCGATGCACGACGGCGGTCATGAGCTTTGCCCACTGCGCCTGTCCGACGGCATCTGAGATGAGATCGTTGCGAATTTCAATCAGGCTGTGCGGCAGACCGCTCAGCTCGCCATGGCGTGGCACGAACCAATCCGACTCGTCATCGATCGTGTAGGGCTCGTTCATGCCCACCGTCATGTCCGGCGCGTTTTCCAGAACGAGCTGGCGCAGGCGCTCGGAAGTGCGCACGTCCTTGCGATAGAGAAAGCTGATTTCCCAGGGGCGCGGCACGCCATCCTGAAGCTGCGGGTTGAAACTGTGGATCGACAGGATCGCCCGGCAGTGCGGCGCTTCGCGCATCATCGTCACCGCCGCATTGAACGGCTCGAAAATCTCGCGCGTGCGGTGGGCGCGCGCCTCATCGCTCAAGGAGCGGTTGCCCGGCACGATCACGCCATCGCTTACCTCCGGCATCGCGTCGGGCGCTTCCGGCGGGCGGTTGCAGTCGATCACCAGCCGGCTGTAGCTCTGAAACACTGCCGGCGCGCCGAGCTGTTCGGCCATCAGCCGCGTAACGGCGGCCGCACCGATGTCCCAGCCGATATGCGCCTCGCGCGCATCGTCCGAGAGGCCGAGCCCGTTCAGGGCTGCCGGCACCGTCTTGCCCGCATGCTCGCAGACCAGCAGCACCGGGAAGCTGCTTTCCTGATTGATAATGGTGACCGGGTTCGGGTCGAGCGACGACAGAAGCCGACCGCTCTCTCCGACAGATGTGTGAAGGCTCATACTTTCTCCGCCTTGAGGGCTGGCGAGGGGATAAGGCCGTTCGGGCGGAAGATCAGCACGAGAACGACCAGGCAAAGGGCGATCGGATCACGGAACTCCTGCATGCCGGCAGGCAGGTAGGCAGCCAGATAGATCTCGATGAAGCCCAGAAGGAAACCGCCGGCCACCGCACCGCGCAGCGAGCCGAGGCCGCCCAGAATGGCCGCGATGAAGGCCTTGAGAACGGGCGTGAAGCCCATCAGCGGATCGACCGAAGCGCGCTGGCTCACCCACAGCACGGCGGCAACGCCGGCCAGGAAGCCCGACAGCGCGAACGCGCCGGCAATCACCGTGTTGGCGCGGATGCCCATGAGGCGCGCTACCGAGAAATCCTCGGCTGCCGCCCGCATGGCGATGCCGATGCGGTGATGCTTCATGAAACGGTCGAGGAAGATCAGCATGACGATGGTGGTGGCGATGGCCGCAATCTTGTTGACGCCGATCACCAGCCCTCCGAAGCGCACGCTTTCAGACAGGATTTCCGGCACCAGAACGGCCTGCGAGCGGGCGGAAATGAAGTTTTGGAACAGAACCTGCAGGATCATCGAGACCGCGAAACTGGTTACCAGCATGGTCGCGCCGGAGGCGTTTCGCACGGGCCGGAAGGCAATGCGCTCCATCACCACGGCGGCCAGCACCGCCGCCGCAATCGCCAGCAGAATGGAGATGGCGAACGGAACGCCGGCAAGCCCGCAGGCCATCAGGATATAGCCGGCGATGGTCATCAGCTCGCCATGGGCGAAGTTGATCAGCCCCATGGTCGAGAAGACCATGGCAAGGCCCAGCGCCAGCAGCGCATAGGTGCCGCCCAATGCAAAGGCATTGACGGTTTGCTGTAGAAACAGATCCATTACTCGGCCCCCAGATAGGCAGCTTGCAGCGTTTCGGAATCGCGCAGTTCCGCAGCGGTGCCGGAAGCAGCGATGCGGCCGCTGGCCATCACGTATCCACGATCCGCGATTTCGAGCGCCATCGACACATTCTGTTCGACGACCATCAGCGTCACGCCCTGCTTGCGCAGAACGGTGATCAACTCGAAAATCTGCTCGACAATCTTCGGCGCGAGCCCCAGCGACGGTTCGTCAAGCAATAGAAGACGCGGATTGCTCATCAACGCGCGGCCAACGGCCAGCATCTGCTGCTGGCCGCCTGACAGCGTTCCAGCAAACTGCTCACGGCGCTCCTGCAGGATCGGGAACAGGTCGAAGACCCGCTCCCAGGCGGCTTTCACCGCCGCCTTGTCCCGCATCGAATAAGCGCCCATGAGCAGGTTCTCCTGCACGCTCAGCGTGCCGAAGACGCGCCGCCCCTCGGGCGACAGCGTCATGCCCAGCGAGGTGAAACGCTCCGGCGCGCTGCCGGTCACGTCCTGCCCCGAAAAGACAATCTTGCCCCCGCTCGCCGGCGCAAGGCCGACCAGCGCGTTGAGCGTGGAGGACTTGCCCGCGCCATTGGCGCCCAGAAGCGCGATGATTTCACCTTCATGCACATCCAGGTCGATACCGCGCACCGCCTGAACGGCGCCGTATTGCACCTGGAGTGACTGGACGGACAATAGCGCAGACACGAGCCCTACCTCACTGAACGCGGGGTTCGGGGATGAGCGAAGCATCCGGCGTCGGCTGGCCGATAAGCTCACGCTCACCGTCCTTGACGCGGATCAGGCTCACCGAGCGCAGCGGCATGCCGTTGGTGCCCTTGTAGGTGATCGTGCTGGTCGCGCCCTGCACGTTCTCCAGATTGGCAATGGCGTCACGCAGCGTGTTCGCATCGGTGGAACCGTCTGCCGCGATCACGGCCGCTTCCAGCACCTTCACCAGATCGTAGCCAACCGCGTTGAACACGGTCTGCGGGGCCTCGCCGTTCACCTCTTCGAACTTCTTGTTGAAGGCTTCCAGCTCGCTGCCCTCGGTCGGGTGACCAGCCGTGGTGAAGACGAGGCCTTCAGCCACCGCGCCAAGCGAGAAAGTGGTCGGGCTGTCGATGCCGTCGGAACCGATCATCTGGCTTTCCACGCCGGCTGCGCGCAGCGCCTTCAGCATGGAGGGGAAGTCCGGCTCATAGGTCGAGGTCATGATGACATCGGGTTGCGGGTCGAGCGCCGCGATACGCGTTGCAATCGCTGAAAAATCCTGCTGGCCGATCGTGTGTGTGTCCTCGCCCAGCATCTTGCCGCCGAGCTTCTCGAACACTTCCGCGAAATAGAGCGGCATGGTCGTGTACTGCGTGTCGGGCGAATAGATGATGTAGGCGCTGCGGTGGCCTTCGTCATAGGCCCATTTGGCCGAAACGGTCGCCTGCACATTGTCGCCGGGGAAGTTGGCGAACATGTAGTCGCCGCCGATCTGCGGCAGCGTCGGCGAGGATGCGCAGGTGGAGATCGCCGGGATCTGCGCATCGGTCACGACGCCGATGGCGGCCAGCGACGGGTCGGCGTCACACGGCAGCACGATCACGGAGACGCCTTCATCCACCAGTTCCTGGGTGGCGATGGAGGTCTGCGCGGCGTCGGAGCGCACGTCCTTTTCCAGAAGCTCGATCTTGATCTTGCCGTCGATGCCGCCGGCAGCGTTGATCTCGTCGACCGCGATGTGAATGCCGTCGATCACCGGCGTGTCGAACGGCGCGAGCGCACCGGTCTGCGCCGTGGCGACGCCAACGCGCAGCGTTTCGGCAGCCGCCGGAAGCGCCATGGCGCTGGCGAGAAGCGTGGATATGAGCAGCTTGTTCATGTCAGTTCCCTTTTTTCTTTTTTCGTTCGTTTCGATCAGGCGGTCTTGCCCGGCCCCAGATAGGCTTCGATGACCGCCGGATTTTCGCGGATTTCCGCTGGCGCGCCATCCGCAATGAGCCGGCCTTCGTTGAGCACGACGATGCGGTCGCACAATTCGTTGATCAGCTTGAGGTCGTGATCCACCAGCACCACGCCGAGCCCCAGATCCGCCGAGAGTACTTTCAGCCGGTCGATCAGATCGTCGGTCTCTTCGCGGTTCATGCCGGCAGCCGGTTCATCGAGCAGCAGGAGCGTCGGCTCACAGGCCAGCGCCCGGGCAATTTCCACCCGGCGCTGCTCGCCATAGGACAGCGTTCCCGCATCCTCGCCGGCGCGTTCATCGATGCCCAGCCGCGCCAGTGCCGCGCCCGTGCGCTCTTCCGCATTCTTTCCGCCATGGGTGGAAAGCGCTGCCGCAAGCACGTTCTGGTAAACGGTCAGCGTCGGGAACAGGCGAATGTTCTGGAACGTGCGCGCAATGCCGTAATCGGCGATCTTCTCCGGGGCCACGCCGGTGATCGACCGGTCACCCAGAACGACATCGCCCTCGGTCGGCTTCAACACGCCGGAGATGATGTTCAGGAGCGTCGTCTTGCCAGAACCGTTCGGCCCGATCAGACCGAGAATCTCGCCCGGATTGACGGCAATGCTCACATCGTCGACCGCGCGCAGACCACCGAACTGCATCGCCACATGGTCGACTTTCAGCCGGTCGTCGCTGTGGCGTTTTGCAAGCGCCTCCGCCTTGCCGCGCTTCGGCTTGTAGGGGAAGACGCGCTCCTCCCACTCCTTCAGCCCCATCACGCCTTCCGACATGCGGAACATGGCGAACAGGATGAGCAGGCCGATGCCGATCTGCGTCGTGCCGAACACCGCCGGCAGTTCGAAACCGCCAATGCTCATGCCGCTTTCAAAGCGCCGCAGGATCTCGGTGATGACCGTGATCAGAATGGTGCCGGAGATCGCACCGGTCACCGTCGTCATGCCGCCGACGATCAGCATCGCCAGAAGCAGGAACGTGTCGTGGAAATAGAATTTCTTGGGGCTGAACGCACCGAGAAAATGGGCGATCAGCGCGCCCGAAAGCGCCATGATTGCAGCACTCAGAACCCATGCGATGAGCCGCTCGCGCTGCACGTTGATGCCGACCGCCTTGGCCGCAATCGCGTTCTCGCGGCCGGCTCTCAGGCGCAGACCAGACAGGGAGTCGCGATACCAGCGCGCCGCGATCAGCGCGATCACGCAGGCCACCGCCGCCACCAGAAGCGTGGTGTCGCGCGGCACGCCGAAGAAGGACTGCGCGCCCCGCGTCACGTCGCGCCAGCCGATGATCACGCCATGCACGATCACCAAGAGGCCAAGCGTTGCGATGGACGCCGCCGAGCCTTCCAGCCGGCCGATGGCGATGCCGATCAGAAGCGCGATGATCGCCGTTACCAGAACGGCGACGATGATGGCCGGAACAAGCGAGAGTTCGGTTGCCGCGAGCCAGTCGGGCAGCCCGCGCAGCGTCGCCATTTTCAGCCCCGCCGGCAGCGTCAAAAGGCCCGACACATAAGCGCCGATGCCCATGAAGGCCAGATGGCCGAAACTCAGGATACCGCTGTTTCCGCTGTAGACGCCAATGCCCGTAACGGCGATGAGCGAGATGAAGAAAACCGTGAGCACGCGCTCAGCGGCAGCGCCGAAAAGACCGGCGATCACAACGCCCGCCACCGCCAGAACAACGATGGCGAGAGCGGCGGCAATGAAGTGCTGGCGCGATGACGTGAACATGAACTCCCCTCTTGCTCCCCTGCCCTTTAGCTTTGATATTATTTTTTCACAGTCAACCAAAAATTTTCATATTGACTTATGATTTTCAAAATCGTCTGTTCGCCTTGGAGGAGATCAATGCAAGTCAGACAACGGTTGGAGAACCTGTCGAGCGAGCTCACGGCGACCGAACGGAAGCTGTGCACCGCGCTGTTGCTCGACTACCCCTATGCGGGCCTCGACACGATCCAGGACCTGGCGAAGAAGACCAAGACGTCTCCGCCATCCATCTCGCGTTTCGTCACGAAACTGGGCTTTCACGGCTATCAGGATTTCCAGCGTCATCTGATCGACGAGATCCGGCAGTCGAACCGCTCGCCGCTGGATCTGCATGTGGGAGACCGCGCCATACAGGGCGACTTTCTGGAAGATTTCGTGGCCCGCGCGGTCAATCTCATTTCCGCCTCGGCATCGGCCACGACAAGCGCCCAGTTCGAGCGCGTATGCGCGCTTCTGGGTGATGAAAAGCGCAACATCTACCTCATCGGCGGACGCATCAGCGATGCAATCGCGCTCTATGTGTCACGCCATCTCCGGCAGGTCAGAAGCGGCGTCTTCCACCTGCCGGCAGACCCGGAAGTCTGGCCGGAGTATCTGCTGCGCATGCGCTCGAAAGACGTGCTGTTCGTGGTCGATTTCCGCCGCTACCAGCGCAAGCTTTCAGAGCTGGCGCGCCTTGCCCGCGAAGAGAGTGGCGTCCAGATCGTCGTCCTCACCGACAAGTGGATGTCACCCGCCGCCAACCACGCCAACGAAGTTTTCGCCACGCCCATCGAAAGCGGCACTGTCTGGGACAGCTACGCCGGCGCGATGGTGCTGATGGAGGCCATGCTCACCCGCATCGCCGAAACCAACTGGGACAAAACCCGCAAACGCATCGAAGCCTGGGACTCGCTCCGCTTCGATCATGGAGCACGCGACGATGATCAGTAATCCTCTCATGTTCGCCGCCACTTCGGACTTCTCCGGCGTGACGCGTGGCAAGGCGTTCCCCCTGAAGGAAATGGAAAAGCGCTTCCGGCAGGGTGTCGGCTGGACGCCCACCAATGTGCAGATCACCTGTTTCGACGCCATCGCCGACAGCCCCTTCGGCTCCTTCGGCGACCTGATCCTCGTGCCCGATGCAGACACCGCCGTGACGCTTGATCTGGAAGATGGCGGCCCGGTGGAACGCTTCGTTCTGGGCGATATTCTCGACCTTGAAGGCACGCCCTGGAGCTGCTGCACGCGCTCGATCCTGAAACAGGCCCTCAAGCGGCTTGAAGATGTCTCGGGGCTCCGCCTCATCGCTGCTTTCGAGCATGAATTCCAGACCCGCGAAACGCCGCCCGGCCCCGGCGAAGCCTTCGGCCTTGCCAGCTTCGCCAATCACCGCGCCTTCGGCGAAACCGTCATGGCCGCGCTGGAGCTGGCGGGCGTCAAGCCCGACACCTTCCTGAAAGAGTATGGCGCCGACCAGTTCGAGGTCACCAACGGTCCCGATCTCGGCGTCACCGCCGCCGACACGGCCGTCAAGGTGCGCGCCGTCACCCGCCTCGTCGCCGAGCGCATGGGCCACCCGGTCACCTTCGCGCCGATCTGCGATCCCGCCGGCGTCGGCAATGGCGTCCATGTGCATATGAGCTTCATCGACGGGAACGGCGCGCCCGCCACCTATGACCCCGACGCACAATGGGGCATGTCGGAAAAGACCGGCTCCTTCATCGCCGGGATCCTGAAATACATGGACAGCATCATCGCGCTCACCGCGCCCTCTGCCATCTCCTATCTGCGCCTCACGCCGCATCGCTGGAGCGCGGCCTTCAACAATCTGGGCTATCACGACCGCGAGGCCGCCGTGCGCATCTGCCCGGTCACAAGCGCCAGCCCCGACAGCGCCGCAAAACAGTACAATTTCGAGTATCGCGCAGCCGATGCCGCAGCCTCCCCCTATCTGGTGCTCGCCGCCCTCGCCCATGCGGGTGCACAGGGCATCGAGGAAGGCCTCGCCGCCCCGCAGGTCACCGAAGAAGACCTGTCCCTCCTTTCCCCCGACGCGCTTTCAAAGCGCGGCTTCGTGCGCCTGCCGCAGTCGCTCGACGAGGCGCTTGACCGGCTTTCGGCAAACGGGCTGGTCGCGCAGTGGCTCGGCCGCGAGGCGGTGGAAACCTATGTGAAGCACAAGCGCGGCGAGATCGACCAGACGGCTGATCTCGATCAGGCAGAGCGCTGCGCCCGTTACAAGGCAGTCTACTGACGGCCTTTGGGGGCAACACCCGACACACGGAAACACAACAGGGAAAGCAGGCATGAACGGACTGTACGACCGCGAAAGCCGCAGCGTTTCAACGCTCGCCCATCTGCGTTTCTTTCCGCAGGCCGTGACCGGCGGAAAGGGCAGTCTCCTGCGTGGCGATGACGGGCGCGACCTTCTCGATTTCGCCGCTTCGTGGGGCGCGGCCAGCCTCGGCCACGGCCACCCGGCCCTTGCCGAAGCCGTCAACCGCGCGCTGACCGATCAGGCGGGCGCGAGCTACCTTTCCACCGCCAACGAGCCCTGCGTTCTTCTGGCCGAGAAACTGCTCTCCATCGTGCCGGAGCGCGCCGCTGGCCGTGTCTGGTTCGGCCATTCCGGCTCGGATGCCAACGAGACCGTCGCCCGCGCCGTGGTCGCCGCGACGGGCCGCAAACGCATCCTGTCCTTCAAGGGCGCTTATCATGGCGGCACGGTGGGGTCGGTGGCCATTTCCGGCCACCCCGCGCAGGGCGGCATCGACAAGGCATCGGGCCTGAGCCTCGTTCCCTATCCCGATGCCTACGCCGCCGGCAGCCCCGAGGCTGCCGCCAGCGCGGCACTTGCGCATCTCGAAGAGCTTTTCGCCACCACCGTCCCGCCGGAGGAAGTGGCGGCCTTCTTCATCGAACCGATCCAGTCCGATGGCGGCATGCTGGTGCCCCCGCCCGGCTATTTCCGGGAAATTCAGGCGCTCTGCCGCAAACATGGCATTCTGCTGGTCTGCGATGAGGTGAAGGTGGGGCTCGGACGCACCGGGCGGCTCCACGCCTTCGAGCACAGTGACATCGAGCCCGACATCATTGTCTTCGGCAAGGGGCTCGGCGGCGGCCTGCCCATCTCGGCGGCGGTCGGCCCCGAGGCGATCATGAATCACGCCTCCGCCTTCTCCTTCCAGACGCTTCACGGCAATCCCGTCTGCGCGGCGGCGGGCCTCGCCGTTCTCGACACGATCGAGCGTGAAAACCTCGTCGCCAATGCAGCCAGCGTGGGCGACACGATGCTCACTGCGCTGCGCGATCTTCAGGCAAAGCACGAGCTCATCGGCAATGTGCGCGGCCACGGTCTTGCGCTGGGTGTCGAGCTGGTCAGCGACCGTAACGCCCGCACACCGGCCATCGAGCAGACCGCGCTTGTCGTCTACCGCGCCTTCCAGCTCGGCCTCGTCATCTACTATGTGGGTATCAACTCCAATGTTCTGGAGTTCACGCCGCCCCTCACCATGAGCGAGGAAGAAGCCCTGCGCGGCATCGCCATTCTCGACCAGGCGCTGGGCGATGTGGAGGCCGGGCGTGTGGACCCGCAGCTTCTGGAGCACTTCGCCGGCTGGTAGCTTGTCCCCGCGCCGCGCTCATTGCTGCGCGGTCGGGCTTTTCGCACCTTCCGCCGCAATGGCGCCGGGCGATGCCTCTTTCGCAAAAAGGAACGGCATCGCCACCACCACCAGAACGGCCTGCAACACGAAAACGCTGGAATAGACCGCGTCCGGCGCAAAGCTCAGCATCTCCATCACCTGGATCAGGATCTCGAAGAGTTCCAGCCCCACTTCCGTCCCCACGATGATCACGAAGGCGATGAAGAGCGACAGATGCGCGTTCTTGCCTGCCGCGCCGGTGACCGCAAAAACGGCAGCCGTCGTCAGCAGCCCCGTGCCGAAACCGGTGAGCGCCTTAGACCCCAGATAGACCTCGTAATAGGGAAAGCCGAAATACAGCATGTAGGAGCCGAGCCCCGCCGCCGTGATCACCGCGCCGGCGAGCATCAGCGCCCGCTGGATCGGCATGCGCGCCAGGATCGCCGTCGCTCCCATGGCCGCCACCACCTGCGCCAGCGCGCCAATCGTTGCCCGGTCGGCAATCAGCGTGTTGGAGCACATGTGCTTCACCAGATAGGCGGTGTCGTAAAAGCCCGTGGTCGCCACATTGACGAAAAAGAGGAAGGCAAACACGCCAAGCGTCGCCCCTTTGACGGGCGCTCGCGGAGCCTGTTCCGCAGCCCTTCCCCGGCGCGCCCGCACGATGAGATAGGCAAGGCTCGCCGCAAAAAACCCGGCCGCAATCTGCGTTTCCGGCGCACTGATGCCCGAGAGCGACACCAGCGTTGTCACCGCCTCGAAGGTGATCAACACGGCAAGAACCGGAAGAAGCGCGAAGCTGGCGGCCTTCTCTTCCCCTGCCTCGCCTGCGGATTCCTTCACGGGTTCGCGCACCATCCAGAGGCCCAGCATCAGCAGGAAAGGCACCATGGCGAAGCCGGCAAAGAAGATGTCCAGCCCATAGCGCGGCGCAATCACCCGGACGAGTTGCGGCGTGACCAGAAACGCCGCCGGCATGGCCACCGCCCACACACCCGTCAAAAGCTTGGAATGCCGCTCGCCGCCCCACACGGTCATCATTTGTGCAATGGGCGCGAGCGCCGCCAGCGAAAAGCCGATCAGCGGAAACAGCACCACCACCAGCGCCTCACGCGTTGCCACCGGCGGCGCAACCCAGAAAAGCACCGCCAGCCCAAGGCTGGAGCCCCCCGCGATGAGACACATCGCAGCCGCCAGCGGCCGTGCCGGAAAGCGCTGGATCAGCCGTGGCGTGATCAGAAGCGACAGAAGCACCGCGCCCAGAAGCAGCTCGATGATCACCGAGGTCTTGTTGACGGAAATTTTCAGAAAGCTCGCAAACGTCCCTTCCGAGACGAACACGGTGGAGCTGACCACCGAACGCAGCCCGTTGCCGAGCAGCACCAGGAGAAGCAGCAACGGCAGCGCGGCCTTGTTCATGCAGGTTTCAGCCCTTGTTAAGGTGCTCGGCCAGCCGGATGCCCATGGCGGCGATGGTCAGCGACGGCGCGTTGACCGGCGCGCTCACATGGGTCGAGGTGCCGAGAATATAGAGGTTCGGGTGCTGGTGCGCCTTCAGATCCGGCCCCACGACCGAACGCTTCGGGTCGGTTCCCATGCGTGTGGTGCCGGCGATGATGGCGTTGGAGAGATAGGGCGTATCTTCCTTGATGTCCTTCGCCCCCATCAGGCCGAGCACCTTCTGGTTCACCTCCCGCGCCACGGTGATGCCGGCCTGCGTGTAATCATCGACCGTGAAGTTGATGCGCGGGCGCGGCACGCCGGACGTGTCCATCTTGTCGGAAAGCGTAACGCGGTTCTCCGGCACGCCCAGCGTTTCCGCCGAGGAGTTGAGCCGCACATGGCGCGAAATCTGCTCGTTGAGCGTGTTGACCAGCTCCGCCCCGCGCATGCCCTTGCCGATCAGATCGCGCGACAGTTTCTCCGCATCCGAATTGCCGCTCCAGCCATTGTTCATGAACGATGTGCCGAAGGCCGCATATTCCTTGCGGAAATCGCCGTCGCGATACTCGATGATGCCGGAGGTCTGCTGCGGCCCGCGATAGGGATAGACCGGATCCGTCACCGTGCCGGACACGTCGATATTGTACTGCGACAGGAGGTAACGCCCGACCTGGTCATGCGCGTTGCCAACCCCGTCAGGCGCAGTTTCCTGCTTGGAATTCAGCATGAGGCGCGGGTTCTCAATGGCGTGCCCGCCCAGAACGAAGATATTGCCGGTCACCTTCTGCGTCGCGCCGTCCGGGCGGCGGATCGTCAGCGACACGACCTTCTGGTCGGCCCCGATTTCAATGAAGGTCACAAGCGCGCGCAGTTCAATGCGTGCGCCAGCCGCCACCGCCTTGTCCATGTCGAACGAGGCGTCGTATTTCGCCCCGATGGGGCAGATCGGCACGCAGGTATTGTTGCCGCAGCAGGCTGGCCGGTTGTCGAAGATCACCGAGTTGCGCGCATGCGAGAAGCGCTTGGAGGTGAGCCCCATCTGATCCAGCGCCTTCTGGATCTGTAAATCCATATAGGAGGCGGGAATGGGCGGCATCGTGTAGCCTTCGCCCGGCTTGCGCGGCGCGCCCCATGTGAAGTCCGGGTCGCCCGAAACACCCCAGCGCGCTTCCGCCTGCTCGTAATAGGGGATCAGCTCGTCATAGGTGATCGGCCAGTCCGCGCCCCGGCCATAAAGCGTGGCGCTCTTGAAGTCATTGGGCCGCAACCGGTCGGCAAAGCCCGTCCAGTGCCACGTCGTGCCGCCATAGATGCGCAAATACGCACCGACGAAACGCACAGGTCCCGCCTGATCATAAAACGCGTCGTAATCCGTATCGGTCGGGTGCGGCGCCCAGTCCTGGCTTGGATAGGGGGCCTGCGGCCCCTTCACCGGATTGGCGTAGAAATCGGCGAGATATTCCGAACGCGGCTTGCTGTCGCCGGCTTCCAGAACAAGAACGTCGCGTCCCGCTTCAGCGAGGCTGCGCGAAAGATGCGCCCCCGCCATGCCGGACCCGACGATCACGATATCGGCGTGCAGGTCGCTCATGCTGCCTCCCACGGATTGAGCCAGTAGCCGAACTCCGGCCCCGAGCACAGGCCCGGCGCTTTGGCAAAGCTCAGCGACTTCCATCCCAGCGCGTATGGATAATTGATCATCGGCGCGTCCTTGTCGGCGGGGTCGGCCGAGCCGGTGAACAGATAGGCGGCGATCCAGCGCACCTGCTCTTCCCGGTCCCCCTCCTGCGCATCAAGCACCGTGGCGATGCCCGCGCGGCCGAAATGGGTCACCAGATCCTGCCGCGCCGGCACGCCGAACGTCTTGGTGAAATCGCGCTTCAGCGCATCGCGCAGGATCTGCGGCGTCTTCACCGGGCCAGCAATGGCCGAGACCAGCCCCTCCCAGACCGTATCGTCATAGGCGGAGCCCAGACGCGCCGCCTGCGCCACGGGCGCCACGGGCGTAAGCGCCATGGCGCAGCAGCTTCCGATCAGGAAGGCGCGGCGGGAAAGGCGCGGCCCCGTCACTGGACCGACACCTTGACGAAACCGCGCGAGCGGTTGGACCCCTCGTCCACCATCATCATCGCCGCATGCAGCTTCTCGACGCTGATCCACACCGGCGGATATTTGTATTTCGCCACATCGAGGATCAGAACGCTGTCGGTCTCCTCGTCATAGGCGCCGATGGGCGAAATGTGCCCGTCGCCTTCCTGGGGCAGCGCCTTGCGCGAATAGTTTGCGATGAAGCGCGCATCGCGGTCTTCGAGCGTTTCCCGGATCGCCGTGCGCAGTTCATCAACGGATGTCTCGTCGGCAAAATGGTGTTCCGCCGCAAGCCCCGTATTCTCGATGAACGTGTCGAGTTCGGCCAGCGTCAGCCCCTCATGCTCCACCATCGCATAGGGTTTCAGTTTCTGGTTGGCCTCGTTGAACAGCGTGTCCTGCGTGAACAGCGTCCACGGATAGAGCCGGTCGGGCGAAGGCCGCGGAATGCCCAGCGCATTGGCCACCGCCGCCACGGTCGCCGGCCCGCAGAAGGTCAGGATCTGCTCGCTCTCCACATAGGTGGCGAGGCTGAAATAGTCGCGGTTGAGGTCGGCGTCGAGCAGGCGCTCCTCGCCCTGCTCGCTCGTCAGGTAGAGGAGGTCTTCAGCGGCAAGTGTCGGCGTTGCGCAAAGCGCGGCAACGGCCAGCGCGATCAGTTTTGTGCGAACCATTCCGAAATCTCCTTGATGTCCTCGTCGCTCAGTTCCTTGGTGTAGAAGCGCATCACGTCAGCCGGCCCGCCGGTGCGGCGGCCCTCGCGATAGGCCTTGAGGGCGGCCTCCAGATAGTCGGACCGCTGGCCCGAAAGGATCGGGACACCTTCCACCAGCGGATTTCCATCCGCCGAATGACACGAGACGCAGCCCGACGCCTGTTTCGGAACGGCGTTGTTGTCCTGCGCCTGGGCAGCGAACGGCATCAGGAGCAGTGCTGCGAGGCTAAGCCTTGATATTGACATTGAGCATCATCCCCAGGTCTTCGTGTGGAAGGATATGGCAGTGCATGACGAAGCGGCCGTCGAACTCGGTGAAGCGCATGCGCACCGTGGCCGACCCCGCAGCCGGCACGGCAATCGTGTCCTGCCAGTGCTTGTAAGCCAGCTCTTCGCCATTGATGTGCGTCACCTGCATCGGGTTCACATGCACATGGATCGGGTGCGGGAACGGTGTCGTGTTGACGAACTCCCACTCTTCCGCCGTCCCCAGACTGGCCACGATGTCGTCGCGCGAGGGATCGAACGGCTTTCCGTTGAGCGTGAACACCGTGTCCTTGTACATGCCGGGCGTGTCGGTCACGCCGAGCACGATCTGCTGGCGTTTTGAGATTTCCTCATCGGTGATGTCGGTCAGGATCTTGTTGTCGGGCAGCTCTTCCTCGGGAATGCGCGTGCCCATCTTCACGTCCGGCCCGATCCGGTCCGTATCCGCCGGCAGCACCACGACCTGCGCCATGCGCACTTCCGGAAGCGCCGTCTTGCCCTGCGAGAAGGCAGGGCGGATCAGCTCGTAGACGCCCACTTTCGGCGCGCGCACCATCACGTTCGACCTGTTGCCCGGCGCGATGAAGATGCGGTCGGTTTTCCGCGCGAAATCATAAGGGTTGCCGTCGAAACCGATCTCGAACAGGTCCAGACCGTCCAGCGTCATCGGCAGGAACTGCTCGTCGCCCGCATTCAGCCAGCGCCAGTGCTGCACCTCGCCTTCGCGCATGTAGATGCGCGGCTGATATTCGCCATTCACCAGCCAGTAGCGTTCCGAATCCAGGTTCCAGATCGTGTCAAAGCTGTCGAGCTCGCCGCTTGTCGGATCCACCACCGGGCACTGGAACACCATCACGCGCTCGATGGCTTCGGCCACCTCCGGCACATCATCCAGCGTGCCGCGCACGATCATCATGCCGCCGCAGCCTGAAGCCACCTGCACCGCCACCGAACCGTGCCTGTGCGGGTGATACCAGTAATTGCCCGCCGGATGATCCTCCGGAAGCTGAACCAGATAATTGAAGCTCTCGCCCGGATTGATCTGCAAATAGACGTTGTCGCTGTTGCCCTTGGGGCTCACATGAAAGCCGTGGAAATGCAGATTGGTCGAGTTGAACTGGTTCGGCGTGTTGGTCACCGGGTCGTGGTCGCGGTTGGGCGGCATCCGGTTGTGAAGGGCGATCTCCATCTCGTCGCCCGGCGACACGCGAAAGGTCGGTCCCGGGATCTCCCCTTCATAAAGCCTGAGCTCCGCGCTCGCATAAGGCAGATCCTGCCGGGTGATCTTCATCGTCAGGTCCGTCTGGAAACGCCCGTCGATGGAGTGGATCTCACGCGGGTTCTTCAGATCGCCTTCCATGCCGAGCGGCGAGCGCGCCGGCACGAGCCGCGGATCGTCCTTACCCTCGGCCACTGCCGCATGGTCCGGCCGCAACACGGCCAGCGCCGCCACGGTCGCCAGAGCCGTGGAACCGAAAAGGAGGGCACGCCGGTTCATTTGCATGTGCAACATCCTGCCTTGCTTCAATCAGTTCGTATGTTTCTTGCCGCCAGCGCGCAGACCGCGCGCCGCTTTCAGTCTTTCTTTGCGCAGCGGTGCGGGCCCTGTGCGCCCACCTCGATCGGGCAGGCATTGCGGAATCCCCAGACGAAATCCGTCTGAACCGCCACCAGTCCCGGCGCCAGAACCTGGTCGCCGACACCGTAATAGGCGCTGGTGGTGAACCAGCTCGGCGCCGGCACGCCATTGGTGCTTTTGGGCAGGCCGGCGTCACTCAGATCGCTCACGAAGATCGATAAGTTCGGTAACCCCTTCTCGGTCACCGATGCGCGCGCATGGCAGCTGATGCAGGAGCTGGAATTGGTGAAGCCGGCTTCCGTCACCGAATTGCCGAGCTGCGTCGGCCGGCCCGTGGGCGTCACGAAATTCGTCTGGCTGCCCTTGAGGCGATAGTTGCGCCAGGCCGGATCGGCGGGCCTCGGCGTGCCGCTCTCATTGGCGGCTCCGGTTCCGATGCCGAGCGTCCTGAACACCGCCGCCAGCCCGTCGCGCATCTCGCTGTCGGCGTCATAAGTCCGGGCAAGATCGAATGCGACCACGGCCCCGTCGGCCATTTCCAGCTGGTTCGGCGACACGTAATTGTCTGCCGGTTCGGGCAGATCATCCCGCGCGGTCGGCCCCTCGCTCACCCGCGCCACATAACCGAAACTGTCATTGCAGCCGATCCAGTCGCAGCGGCCCTGATTGTCCACATGCTCGAACGTGGTCCAGAACCAGTTGGGCAGATCCTTCGAGGAGATGTGAAAGGACAGAAGGATATAAGTGCCGGTCTCCGGCGTGTTGCCGCCCTTCGGCAAATCGAGCGTGATGTAGTCGGCGTTCTTTTCAAGATCGATGCCCAGCTCTTTCGCCTTGCGGATGTCGAGCAGGTTCGCCTTGAGCATGAGCGAGCGGATCGGCAGGTCGATCTGGCTGAGCGGTCCCGTGCCGGCCACGCCATTGTATGGCGCATAGTGCTCCATGACGCCCGCACGTGTCTGAAACACCCGGCCAAGCCCGTCCGTGTGATAGAGCCCGTTTGCGAAGATGTAATCGGTCATCGGCCGGTTGTGATAAACCAGCTCCACCTGCTCCGCGCCGATCACTGCGGTCTTGAGCTCCGGCGGCACGTCATCCCAGTCGATGCTGCCGTCACCATCCCGGTCGGTCTTGGCCGCATCCTCCATCGACACCTGATGCGCCTTGCTCGGCTCATGCGGTGTGTGTGCCGGCATGCCCAGCGCCGGGTCGGGGCGCACGGGGCAGTGTTCGGGATCGGGATTGTTGGAAACTTCGACCGTGCTGCAGCAGTTCTCCGTCTGGCCGGGCTCGCACACCGGCCATGGCGCGGTCGGCCACATCTGCACATCGGTCGTCCAGCGCGACCAGAATTCGCCACGCACCGCCTCGGTGAAAATCTTCCAGGCGAAAGCATCCGGACAGCTCATGGACGGATTGCTTATCTCCGGCCCGAAGTCGAAGCGCCCTTCCCCGTCCACCGTAACTGCGCATTCCGGCGAATCACGCAGGTCCGCCAGATACTGCATCGCAAAATCAATGGAATTCGGATTGGCCGATACGGCCGAAACTGAAAGCGAAGTACTTATAAACGCTAAGAAAAAAGCCCTTTTTGCGACCCTCGCCTGATCGCAAAAAACGCGAGCCACGCGTTTTGATTGCCTCTGGTGCGCCAAAAGCCTTGTGCCCCCTCACAAGTTTGTTTTGCACCAGTGTTTATCACAAACCTTGACGGTTAGTTGAGAATAAATTCCGCAATTGAACGGTTTCTCCACTCCGCAGGCTCTGCAGATGCCGGGCTCTACAGATAATGCAGCCCCAGAAGATGCCCCTCCACCTCGCGCACCTGCACGACGGTGTCATAGATGTCCTCAAGCACCGCTTCCTGCATCAGGTCACCGGCCTCGCCCTGCAGCACCACGCGTCCGTCGCGCATCGCCACCACGTGATCGGCATAGATCGAGGCGAAGTTGATGTCGTGGATCACCACGGTAATCGACTTCTTAAGGTCGTCCGCCGTGCGCCGTAACAGCTTCATCATCGCCGCCGCGTGTTTCATGTCGAGGCTGTTGAGCGGCTCGTCGAGCAGCACATATTTGGTGTCCTGCGCCAGAACCATTGCCACGAAGGCGCGCTGGCGCTGACCGCCAGAAAGTTCGTCCAGAAACCGCCCGCGCAGAGCGTCGAGCCCCAGATAGGAAATCGCCTCGCCGATATGGCGCTCGTCTTCCACGGTCGGCCGCCCGCCCGAATGCGGAAACCGGCCAAACGCCACCAGTTCGCTCACCGTCAGGCGCATGCCCACCTGGTTGTTCTGCTTCAGGATCGCCAGCCGCTTGGCGAGAACCGCCCCCGGCGTGTCCTGCACATCCAGACCATCGACCAGAACCCGCCCCGATGTCGGTGCGATCAGGCGCGCAACCATGGAAAGAAGCGTCGACTTGCCCGCCCCGTTCGGACCGACAATCGCGGTGATGCCGCTCTCGGGAAGCGACAGGCTGACATCGTCAACCACCGTCGCATCGTCATAGGTCTTGGTGAGATTGTGGATGTCGATCATCGCCTGAGGTTCCGATAAAGCAGCAGCATGAAGGCAATGCCGCCGGTGAATTCGATGATGATGCTGAGCGCCGTGTCGAAACCGAACACGCGCTCCAGCACGGTCTGCCCGCCCACAAGCGCAATGATGGCAAGCAGCGTCGCCGCCGGCAGCGTGTATTTGTGCCGGTCCGTGCCCACGGCCTGATAGGCGAGATTGGCGACCAGCAGACCGAAGAAGGTGATCGGGCCGACAAGCGCCGTCGAGACCGAAACCAGAACGGCGATCATGGCGAACAGCAGCAGCACCACACGCTGATAATCAATGCCCAGATTGATCGCCACATCGCGGCCAAGCGCAAGCACGTCGAGCTTCGTCAGAAGCCGCCGGCTCACAAAGGCGGTCGCCAGAACAATCACCGCCGACACCGCCAGCAATTGCTGGTCGATGCTGTTGAAGCTGGCGAACAGCATGTCCTGAAGCGCGATGAACTCGTTGGGATCGAGAATGCGCTGCATCATGTGCGCCAGACTGCGGAAGAAGACACCGCACACCACGCCCGCCAGCACCACCAGATGCAGGCTGCGCTGGCGGCTGAGAAACAGCCAGTAGAAGAGCGCCATGGACATGCCCACCATGAGCAGCGTCTCCAGAACGAAACGCAGCCGCATGTCCACGCTGGCGAGATCGCGCGTGCCCAGAAAGAACACCAGCGCCGTCTGCAGGGCCACATAGAGGGAATCGAAGCCCATCACCGCAGGCGTCAGAATGCGGTTCTGCGTCACCGTCTGAAACAGCACCGTCGCCGTCGCCACCGCATAGGCCACCAGCACGAGGCCGAGCAGCTTGGCGCTGCGAAACGGCAGCACGAAATCCCAGTTGCCCTTCACGCCAATGGTCATGAAGGCCAGTGCCGCCGCAATGGCGCCAAACGCCAGAACGACAAGCGCCACGCGGGGCCGTCGCCATGTCGGATTTTTAGCCAAAACGCGCCCGCCGCCGCAAAAGGAGATAAAGGAAAATGCCCGAACCGAGCACACCCGCCACCGTTCCCACCGGGATCTCATAGGGAAACCGCAGCGTACGGCCGACAATGTCGCAGGCAAGCAGGAAGCCCGCGCCCGACACCGCCACCCAGGGCAGCGCACGGCGCAGATTGTCGCCCACCGTCATGCTCACCACATTGGCGACGATCAGCCCCAGAAACGGCACCGTACCCGCCGTCACCACTGCCGTCGCCGAAACCATGGAAACGATGACGAGGCCGAAGGCGAGAATGCGCCCGTAGTTCAGACCGAGATTGCGCGTAAAACTTTCGCCAAGCCCGGCGACCGTGAACCGGTCCGCCGCCACATAGGCAAGCAGCGCCAGCCCGCCCGCGATCCACAACAGTTCGTAGCGCCCCCGCAAGACGCTTGAAAAGTCGCCATTCGTCCAGGCGGAAAGCGATTGCAGAAGATCGTAGCGATAGGCGACGAAGGTGGTCATGGCGTTGATCACGCCGCCGAACATCAGGCCCAGAAGCGGCACGACCAGGCTGGAGCTTGCCGGGATCTTCGACACAAGCCGCAGGAACAGGAAGGTTGCGATCAGCGCGAAAACCGAGGCCACCGCCATCTTGGAAAGCATCGGCAGGCCGGGCGCGAACAGCGCCACCGCCAGAAGACCAAGGCTCGCCGCCTCGACCGTGCCCGTCGTCGTCGGTTCAACGAAACGGTTGCGAAACAGCATCTGCATGATCAGCGCCGCAACGCCCATCGCCATGCCCGAAAGCACCAGCGCCAGGGTGCGCGGAATGCGGCTGACGAGCAGAAGCTGGATGGCCTGTGCGTTGCCGTCACCGCTCAAAAGATCGCCGAGCGGCATGTCGGCCACGCCGATGAAAAGGCTGATTGCAGCGAGAACGATCACCACGCCCACCGCCAGCACGAGGCCGGCGGCGGGGTAGATACGTTGGGGCATGCTGGCGGCAGCTTGCATAGCCTTGTCAGTCGACTGGTGTGAGCGCCTTGGAGAGCGCGTCGACTTCTGCCTGGAGGGCAGTCATGCCGCCGCCGACCAGATACCAGCGCACGGAATCGGCATAGTAGATATTGCCTTCCTTCGCGGCCGTGGTCGCTGCGACGAGTTCATTGTCCAGCGTCTGCTTTGCCGACTGGCCTTCACTGCCGATGGCCGAATCCCGGTCCACCACGAACAGCCAGTCCGGATTTGTCTTCAGGAGAAATTCGAACGAAACCGCCTCACCATGGGTCGCCTCCTGCACATTCTCGACAGCAGGGATCACGCCGAGATCGTCATGCAGCCAGCCGAAGCGCGAGCCCGGACCATAGGCCGAAACCTTGCCGCCATTGGTGAGGATGATCAGGCCCTTGCCGGCATCCTTCGCCGTCTCGCGCAGCGCTGCAACGGAGGTGTTGAGCTTCTCGATCAGTTCCTCGGCCTTCTCTTCACGGTCGAAGATCACGCCCAGCTTGCGCGCATTGTCTTCCGCGCTGTTGAGGAAGTCATCCTGTGCGACCGTCAGGTCGATGGTCGGCGCGATCTTGGAAAGCGCCTCATACTGCTTGGCCGAGCGGCCCGCGACGATGATCAGGTCGGGCCTGGCGGCATTCACCACCTCGAAGTCCGGCTCGAACAGCGAGCCGACCTTGGCGTAATCGTCGCTCTTGTATTTCGACAGATAGTCGGGAAGCAGCGCGTTGGGCACGCCGGCCACGTCGACGCCCAGCGTGTCGAGCGTGTCGAGCGTGGCGAAATCGAAGGTCAGAACCGTCTTGGGCGTATCCGGCAGAACCGTTTCGCCCTGCGCATGTTTGACGGTGATTTCGTCGGCATTGGCGTAGCCCGGCAGGAACGCCGCAAGCGCGATGGCCGAAGCCAGAAAGCGCGCGGTCAGGGAGTTCGTTCTTGTGATCATCGACATGCTCCAAATGTCAGGGATGACGGGTGGACGCCACCTGCCGGTTTCCGTTTTGCGCGGTCGGCAACGCCCTTGTCTGGATTTCGGTTAGCAAATATGATTTCTACAATCAACTTTTCTGTGCGGACATTCCAACACTCAGTTTCAACCGCCGCTTTTCTGGAGATTTCCCATGCTGCAATCCAAAGCCGTCATCGCCACCGAGCATGCCTCGAAATATCTGCAGCAGCTCTGCAAGCATTTCGCGCACAAGGTTTCGGTCGATTACGACGCCTCGCAGGGCAAGGTTGATTTCCCCTTCGGCGACTGCCTCATGCGCGCCGACGAAACCTCGCTGACGATCGAGTGCGCCGCCAAAACGGACGAGGAACTCGCCCGCGCCCAGCACGTGATCGACGATCATCTGGCCCGCTTCGCATGGCGCGAGAAGCCGCAGATCGCCTGGAACGTGTGACGGCCTTCGGGCCCTGAAAGTCCGCAGATGACGGTTTGCCCCTCCCGCCACCGAAGCGGTGATGGCGGGAGCGCTGGATGTCAGCGAGAAGGTCATGAGGCTCAGAAAGTGGAGGTCATGCCGACCCACACACGGCGTCCTTCGACAACCGTGTTGATGTCGCCCACGTCAATGCGCTTGTCGAACACATTGTAGACAGCCGCCTTCAGGGTCACATTGTCGTTCAGCGCATAGTTCGCTCCGAAATCGACCGTGGTGTAGGCATCGTATTTGCGCGCCAGAACTTTCGAACCGTCGCTCGAAAGGATCGGCTTGCCTTTGGAGCCGATACGCAGACCCGCATTCACCTCCGACCCGTGATAACTGACCTCGCCCCACGCGCTCAGCCCCTCGACCGGCGTGGTCCAGTCGGCGCGCAGGCTGGCCATATGCTGCGGCGTGCGCATCAGCGGGAAGCCTGCATAATCGCCGGTCTCCTGCTTCGAATGCGTGTAGGTGTAGCTGCCCCGCAGGATCAGATCGTCACGCACATCCCATTCGCCCGTCAGCTCCACGCCCTGCGTGATGGCCCGGCCGATGTTGAAGAAGCGCCAGAGGCGGTAATTCGGATCCTCGTCCCAGCGAGCATTCGACCCATCGGGATTGTAGATCATCGCATTGCTGATCTTGTCCTTGAAGTCGTTGCGGAAATAGGTTGCGCCCAGCCGCACGCCGCCGAGACTGTCCCAGAGACCGCCGATCTCGATGCTGGTGCTTTTCTCGGCTTCAAGATCCGGATTGCCGATGATCACGCCACAGGTGCCGTCCGGTCCATAGCTGCAACCGCGCCCGCCCGTCACATAGGCGTAGCCCGGCGCAATCGCGCGAATGACCGGAGCCTTGAACCCCGTCGAGACACCGCCCTTCAGCGTCAGCTGCGGCGTCGCATGCCACACCGCATAGGCGCGCGGGCTGAGCTGCGCGCCATAGATCTCGTGATTGTCCATGCGGATGCCGCCGGTCAGCGCGAAATCCGGCGTGATCCACCACTCGTCCTCGGCAAACAGCGCCCATTGCGAAACGCCGAATTTCTCGTCGTGCCCCGTGCGGCGGCCAGGGTTCTGGTCGGTCAGCAGCGCATCCAGATACTGCCCGCCCAGCACCAGCGTATGCGCCCCGTGAAAATCGAGCGGCGTGGTCGTCTTCACGTCGAAAACCGTGTTGCGGACCAGCGGCGAACGCGGATCTTCCGCATATAGTCCGGTCTCCTTATCGCGCATGAAGCGGGTGCGCTCGGCCCATTCCTGCGAGAGGGAAACCTCCGATGTCGTCCAGTCCCAGCGCCCCGTATGGCTCAGCGACCAGTGCCTGCGGTCCAGCCGGTCGTAATTGTCCCGACGCGTGCTGGTTCTGTCCTCGGTGTGCGTGCGCAACAGCCGCGTCCTGCCCGCATCAAGAACCAGCTCATGATCCTCGTTCGGGGTGAAGGTCAGACGGCCGGCGAGATCGAGATCCTTCTTTTCCGGCAAGCCGCCCTTGATCCGGTCTTCGCCCCGCAGGAGACCGCGCCCCCAGACCTGCAGGCCCAGCATGTCGCGCACCACCGGCCCGCTGGCGTAGAACGACGCATTCCCTGCATCGCCATGGTCGGTATGCTGCTGCAGCGTTCCGTCGAGCGAGACCGTCCCGGTCCACTTGTCGGCCACCCTGCGCGTGATGACATTGATGACACCGCCCATCGCATCGGAACCGTAGAGCGCCGACATCGGGCCACGCACCACCTCGATCCGCTCGATGGCGGACACCGGCGGCAGGAAGCTCTGCTCGAAACCGGAATTGCCATTGGAGCGCGACTCGCGCGTGTTCTGCCGCTTTCCATCCACCAGGATCAGCGTGTATGCGCCCGGCAGACCGCGGATGGAAATGTCTTCCCGCCCCGGCGACCCCGTCACCGCCACGCCCTGCACATGGCGAAGCGCGTCGGTCAGGTCGCGGTAAACGCCCTTTTCCAGCGCCTCGCGCGGCACCACGGTTATGCTCGCCGGCGCATCCACCACGCTCTGCTCGAAGCCGGTCGCCGTCACGACCAGCGTGTCAAGAAGCGTGACCTTCTGGTTTTCCGCCTGTGCCAGCGCGCCCTCCACCGGCAGGGCGACACAGCCCAGAAAAGCCAGTGCAAGCCGACCGGAAGAAGAAACGGCGCCGCGCAAACCGGCACGCGCCGGGCTGCGCGGAGCCGCATCGAAAAAGCTATAAGTCATTATTAATTCTCAATAAAATTACATGCTTGAAATACGGGCGACTTACCTCCCGTTAAAAGATGATGTCAACACTCATCTTTTAGAGCGCTTCCAGATTGCCCCGCGCAGACATGCCCCAGCGGCACAAAGCCTTTTCAGGCCATGCGCGAGGCGGGGTCGGCAACCGGTCGATGAAGCTGTGGAAAAACGGGCGGCGGAACCCCGCCCGAAAAGGGGTAAGGAGAAGCGGCGGGACGCGAGCAATTGAATCCCGCCGCCTCTGCTCACTCGGCCGCCTGTGGCAGCGCGAGCTGTTCGTTGTCCTGCATGGCCGCATCCGTTTTTGCAGGTGCGCCCGCCTCCGGCCGCTTCACGCGGTAGAAGGCGGCATAGAGCGCCGGCACAAACAGAATGGTCAGCACGGTCGCCACCGTCAGGCCGCCCATGATGGCGAAGGCCATCGGCCCCCAGAACACATTGGTCGAGAGCGGCACCATGGCGAAGATGGCGGCCGCCGCCGTCAGAACCACGGGCCGCGTGCGCCGCACGGTGGCCTCGATAATGGCGTCCCATTCCGCATGGCCGGCTTCAAGGTCCGCTCCGATCTGGTCGACCAGGATCACCGTGTTGCGCATGATCATGCCGGCCAGCGCGATCAGGCCGAGCAGCGCAACGAAGCCGAAGGGCTGGTTGAAGATCAAAAGCCCCAGCGTCGCCCCGATCAGGCCGAGCGGCGCTGTCGCGAAGACCAGTGCAAGGCGCGAGAAGCTCTGAAGCTGGATCATCAGGATCGTCAGCATCGCCAGCAACATGATCGGAAACACGTCGAACAGCGCCGCATTCGCCTTGGCGCTTTCCTCGATGGCCCCGCCAAGCTCGATGCGATAGCCGACCGGCAGATCCTCGATCAGCGGCTGCAGCGTCGGCCAGATCTGCGACGACACATCCGGCGCCTGCACGCCCGCCGGCACATCGGCCCGCACGGTGATCATCATGTCGCGGTTCTGCCGCCACAGGATCGGCTCCTCATGGCCATAGACCACCTTCGCCACCTGCGAGAGCGGCACCGGCTGGCCGCCGCGCGTGGCAATCGTCAGATCGCCCAGATGCGCCACGTCGAGCCGTTCGCTTTCCACCGCGCGCGCCACGACATTGACGGTCTCGATGCCGTCGCGCACCGCCGTCACCGTGTAGCCGGAAAGCAGCGTCTGCAGCGTGCGGCCAATGTCCTGCGGGGTCAGGCCAAGCGCCCGCGCCCGGTCCTGATCCACTTCCAGCCGGATCGACTTCGCCTGCTCGTTCCAGTCCAGATTGGGGTCGAGCGCATTCGGGTTCTGCGCCATCACATCGCGCACATCATAAGCGATGCGACGCACTTCCAGCGGATCGGGGCCAACCACGCGGAACTGCACGGGAAAGCCCACCGGCGGGCCGAACACGAGTTCGGTCACGCGCACCCGCGCCTCCGGCAGACCGCCGTCTGCGATATAGTCCTGCAACCGTGCCTTCACCCGGTCGCGGGCTTCCGCGTCCTTCGTGTACATTTCGATGGTCGCGAAGTTCGGCTTCGGCAGCTCCGGATTGGAAGCGAGGAACCAGCGCGGCGCGCCAGCGCCCACATAGGTGGCGTAGGTCAGAACCTCTTCATCCGCCGCGACCACCGCTTCCATGGTGCGGGCGGAAGCCTCCGTCGCCTTGATCGGCGCGCCTTCCGGCAGACGGATTTCCACCATCAGCTCCGGTCGCGGCGAGGTCGGGAAGAACTGCTGCTGCACGAAACCGAATGTCCAGATGGAAGCCGCAAAAAGGCCGATCACCGAGGCGATCACCACCCAGCGCCAGGAGACGCACCAGTTCACCACCCGGCGCAAAGCATTGTAGAGGCGCGTGTCGTAGATGTCGTGATGCTGCCCGCCCTCGGCCACCGCACCACCATGCTTGTGGAAGTCCGGCAACAGCTTGACGCCGATATAGGGCGTGAAGATCACCGCCACGAACCACGACGCCACCAGCGCGATGGTCACCACCCAGAAGATGCCGCCGGCATATTCGCCCGCCGTCGACTTGGCGAACCCGACAGGCAGAAAGCCCGCCGCCGTCACCAGCGTTCCGGTGAGCATGGGAAAGGCCGTTGATGTCCAGGCGAAGGTCGCCGCCTTCAGCCGGTCATAGCCCTGCTCCATCTTCACCACCATCATCTCGACGGCGATGATCGCATCGTCCACCATCAGGCCAAGCGCGATGATGAGCGCGCCAAGCGTGATGCGTTCAAGGCTCATGCCCAGCATGTCGAGCGCGATCATCACGATGGCCAGAACCAGCGGCACGGCCAGCGCCACAACGATGCCCGTGCGCCAGCCGAGCGACAGGAAGCTCACCGCCAGCACCACGGCCAGCGCTTCCAGAAACACCTTGATGAACTCGCCGACCGAATCCTGCACCACTTCGGGCTGGTTGGCGATCATCTCGAGTTCCAGCCCCACCGGCATGTCGGCCCTGATTTCACTCATGGCCGCATCGAGGTTTTCGCCGAGCTTCAGAATGTTCGCGCCCTCGGCCATGACCACACCAATGGCCAGCGCCTGATGCCCGTCATGGCGGGCAAGGAAGGCCGGCGGGTCTTCATAGCCGCGCCGCACATCCGCAATGTCACCCAGCCGGAACACGGTTCCGTTCGCCGCAATTGGCACCGACGCGACCGCGTCCACGCCTTTGAGCGCGCCTTCAACACGCAGGAACACCCGGTCAGAGGCCGTTTCGATCTCGCCTGCCGGCGTCACCGCGTTCTGCGCCGCGATGGAATTGAAGATCACCTGCGGGTCGATGCCCAGCGTCGCAAGCTTTGAATGCGAGAACTCGACGAAGATGCGCTCATCCTGCGCGCCGTAGAAGCGCACCTTCTCCACATCGGGAACACGCAGAAGCCGCTGGCGTATGTCTTCCGCCGCGTCCTTCAGGTCGCGCATGGTCGCGCCTTCGCCGCTCAGCATGTAGAGCGCGCTGTCCACATCACCGAACTCGTCGTTGAAGAACGGCCCGATCACGCCTTGCGGCAGCTGCGCGCGAATGTCGCCCACCCGTTTGCGCACCTGATACCAGAGTTCCTCCACCTCACCCGGCGGCGTGGTGTCCTGTAGTTGCACCTGCATGAAGGTGGAGCCGGGCTTGGAATAGGTGCGCACCTTGTCGAAATAGGGCACTTCCTGAAGCGTCTTTTCGATGGGATCGGCGACCTGCCGCTGCACTTCCTCGGCGGTGGCGCCCGGCCAGACCGCGTTCACAACCATCACCTTGATGGTGAAGCTCGGGTCTTCCGCCCGGCCAAGCCGCGCGTAGGAATAGGCCCCGCCAAGCGACAGGACGATGATCAGGAACAGAACGAGCGTCTGGTGGGTGACGGCCCACTGCGAAAGGTTGAAGCGTTGCATCTGAGCCCCCGGTCAGTCGGCGCTGGCGGACTGGATTTCGGCGAGCCGGACACGCTCCCCGTCGCGGAGCTTCTGCACTCCAAGCGTCACGATCTTGTCGCCGTCTTCAAGCCCCTTGGCGATGATCGCGTTCTCTGTCTGGTAGGCCTCGACGACGACCGGCCGGCGTTGGAGTTCGTGCGAGGGGGGATCGACAACGAACACGACCGGGCCCCGGCCGTCGTCAAGAACCGCCGTCATCGGTATGCGAGCAACCGGTGACGGATCTCCTTTGGTGAGTGAAACGGTGGCGGTCATGCCAAGCCGGACATTCTCGTCCGCCTCCGGCACGGAAAACCGCACGGGATAGGTTCGGCTCGTGCCATTGGCCTCCGGCGCGATCTCGCGCACCGTCGCCGCATAGCGCCCGTCGCCGGCCCACAGGGTCACTTCGGCGGTGGAGCCTTCCAGATCGGCGAGCCGGCTTTCCGGGATCGAAACCACGACCTCCTTCTGATCGAGCCGCGCAACGCTCACCACCATCTGACCGGGCGAGACCACCTGCCCGGCCTCGACGCCCGTGGCGCTCACCACGCCATCGGCAGAGGCCGTCAGTTCCGCATAGCCCATCTGGTTGGTGGCGAGTGCAACCGCGCGTTCGGCCTGATCGAAGCGCGAGCGCGCCTCATCCACGGCCAGCGACTGCGCATCGAGCGCGGCCTCGGTCACATGCCCGCGCTTGAACAGCGTGCGGGCGCGCTCCAGATCGGACTGCGCCTTGGTGAGGCTCGCCTGCGCCGCTGTCAGCGCGGCGCGCTGCTGTTCAAGCTGCAGGTTCAGATCCACCGGGTCGAGCTGCGCCAGCGTCTGCCCTGCTTTCACCCGGTCGCCCACATCCACAAGCCGGGCCGCCACCTTGCCGCCGACGCGAAACGCCTCGGCCACTTCCGTGCGCGGCATCACGGTTCCGGTGTAGGTGCGGGTCTCGGCAATCGGCGCAAGGCGCACCGTCGCCACGCGCACCACCGGGTCTGGCCGTTCGGCCACTTCCTCATCCTGGCAGGCGACAAGCGCCAGCGCCATTGCGCTCAAAAGAACGGTCCGTTTCATCGTCGCCCGGGGCATGAAAGCCTTACCTTATAAACGTTGTTAACTGATGATTCTCAATAATCATCACTCTTTAGGCGCACGAAACAGACTTTGGCTCCCGGTTTCCCGGTAACGCCCTAGTTTCGCTTGCCCAGCCCTCTCAGAATAAAGCGAAGCTGCTCGCGCAGCCCCTCTTCGGTGTCTTCACCATGCAGGATGCAGTGTTCGATCATCTGCGGATGTACGAATGTCATGAAAGCCGTCTTCACGCAGCGCGCTGCTTCCGCAGGATCGTCCACGTCGAAATCGCCGGAAGCGATCCCCTCACGAATGACTCCTTCTATGATCAGGGTCATGCGCTCGATATGGTCCTTGATCGTCGCCCAGTTCTCGTGCATCGCCGCCGAAAGCATATCGTGCGTGCGTTTTTCCCTGATAAGGGTCGCTTTGTTGTGCTCGTGAATGGCGGTCAGAAGCTTCGTCAGTTTCTCCGGCGCAGGCGCGTCAGTCCGCGCGATGGTAAAGGCGATATCGGCCACCTCTTCCACGATGCGCCCGCAGATGGACTCGTTGATTGCGCCCTTGGAGGGGAAGAACCGGTAGATATTGGCCGGGCTCATGCGCAGTTCCGCCGCGATATCAGCGACCGAGGTCTTCTGATAACCGATGGTTCGGAAGAAGTTCTCCGCAACCTCCAGAATGCGGGAGCGGGTCTCTTCAGGATCTGTGCGTGTGCGTGAAACTGGCTTCATCATCTAATTCCTGATGATTTTCAATAATCATCACTATTCATTGAGTCAAGCGTTGAAACGCGTTCTACCACGTCCCGCCGGCGGGCTACAGGCCCGGCCAGCCGCAGACGTGGGGCTTTGCCCGGCACTGGCGACCGGACAACACCATGAAACCCTTATAAAAGCGGCAATCGCAAGACGCAAAAAGCCTGAAACACCTTACGTCAGCGCGCATCCTCAAGGATCATCGCAGCCGCCTTCTCCGCGATCATCAGCGTCGGTGAATTTGTGTTGCCCGATGTGATCACCGGCATGACCGAGGCGTCGGCGATGCGCAGCCCCCGAAGCCCGCGCATGCGAAGCCGCGGGTCCACCACCGCCCCTTCATCCGCGCCCATGCGGCAGGTGCCGACGGGATGGAAGATTGTCGTGCCCACCTGCCCCGCCGCCTCCACCAGTTCTTCTTCGCTCTGGTACTGCGGCCCCGGCTTGAACTCTTCGGGGCTGTATCGCTGCAAGGCCGGCTGCGCGACGATGCGGCGCGTCAGCCGGATCGCATCGACAGCCACCTGCCGGTCGCTCTCGGTCGAAAGGTAATTGGGCCGGATTGCCGGCTGCTTGCGGAAATCGTCAGACGTCAAATGCACCGAGCCGCGACTGTCCGGCCTCAGATTGCACACGCTCGCCGTGAAGGCAGGAAACGGATGAACCGGCTCGCCGAACCTGTCGAGCGAGAGCGGCTGCACGTGATATTGCAGGTTCGGCGTCTCACGCGCCTCATCCGAACGGGTGAAGAGGCCGAGCTGGCTTGGGGCCATCGACATCGGTCCCGAACGTTTCAGGAAATATTCCAGCGCAATCGCCGCCTTGCCTGTCAGGCTGCTCGCCTGCTCGTTCAGCGTGCGGATGCCCGACACTTTGTAGGCGCAGCGCAATTGCAGATGGTCCTGAAGATTTTCGCCCACGCCATTCTGCTCGAACTCCACGGGAATGCCTGCCGCCTGAAGCACATCACCGCGCCCGATGCCTGACAGTTCCAGAATGTGCGGTGAGCCTATCGCGCCTGCCGCAAGCACCGTCTCGCGGCGGCATCTGGCCTCGCGCGCCTCGCCGTTCTGGTCATAGGCAACGCCCGTCACACGCCCCTCTTCCAGAAGCAGGCGGCGCACATGCGCGCCCGTTTCCACGCGCAGATTCTTCCGGTGGCGCACGGGTTTCAGAAAGGCTTTCGACGCATTCCAGCGCACGCCGTCGCGCTGGTTCACCCGGAAATAGGACGACCCCTCATTGTCGCCCCGGTTGAAGTCATCGACCCTTGGAATGCCCAGCCCTTCGGCAGCTTCCTGAAACGCGTCGAGAATGTCCCACCGCACCCGCGCCTCTTCCACGCGCCATTCGCCGCCCGCGCCATGCATCTCGTCGGCGCCCCGGTAATAATCCTCCGGCTTCTTGAAGAATGGGAGCACGTCATCCCATGCCCATCCCGTGCAGCCCATCTGCCGCCAGCGATCATAGTCGCGCGCCTGACCGCGCATGTAGATCATGCCATTGATGGACGAGCAGCCGCCCAGCACCTTGCCGCGCGGATAGGCGAGCGAGCGCCCGCCGAGCCCCGGCTCGCTTTCGGTCGCAAAACACCAGTCGGTGCGCGGATTGGAGATGCAGTAGAGATAGCCGACCGGAATGTGGATCCAGGCGTAATTGTCCCGCCCGCCCGCTTCGAGAAGCAGAACGGAGACATTCGGATCGGCGGAAAGCCGGTTGGCCAGCAGGCATCCTGCCGTTCCCGCACCGACGACGATGTAGTCGAACGTCTCCGCCATGGCCGTCAGCCCCACTCACCGGCAGGCGGAAGAAGATCCGCCCTGCGCGCCTCCATGGTCAAGGCTACGATGCGGCAGGTTGTTTTCGCAAGATCAGAACTGCGCGATTACGGCACTGCTTTGGGAGCATTTCTTTTTCGGAAAAAGCGCCTGGTTTTCCCGAAAAGCCCGTCGTTTTTCTGGAAAATCGCCGTTTTGGAGAATTTCAGGCAATATTGTCGCAAGCGCAATTGTCACATGGTCAAGCGATTTGCTTTGCCCGACACTGCGCGCCCCAATGGAGGCCGAGATGAAGAACGCCGAATACACACCGACTGACAATCCCATGCTGACCGGCGCGCTCGGCCGCTGCCCGCAGTGCCAGAAGGGGCATATCTTCAAGGGCTATCTGCAGATCGCTGAAAACTGTGACGTCTGCGGTCTCGACTTTTCCTTCGCCGACCCGGCGGACGGCCCGGCCTTCTTCGCGATGACGATTGCCGCCGTTCCGGCCCTTGCCTTCGGCGTCTGGTTCCAGATGGCGTTCGAACTGCCGCTCTGGGTTCACGTCTTCACCACCGTGCCGCTGACGATCCTGAGCTGCATGGCGCTTTTGCGCCCGCTCAAGGGCTGGCTGGTCTGCTCGCAATACTTCCACAAGGCGGCTGAAGGCTCCATCGACTACGCCTGGCACGAACAGGCAGCCGAAGCGCAGAAGCAGGCCGACAAGGCCTGATTTCTCAGACCTCCAGCGCCGTCTCCATCATGATTTCCTGAAGCGCGTCGTAGGCGGCGACAACCGTCTGCGCCTGCGCTTCATGCGCGAGCCGGAAGGCATCGCCATAGATCGTCTCGTCGGGATATTCCGTGATGAGCATCATCGGCGCCTCGTGACGATCATCTTCGGAGATCGTGATCGGGAAGCCGTTCAGAACCTCGAACTGCAGCGTGCCCGCATGGATCTCGTAAAGCCGGATCTGCCGCGCATTGAATTCGACCAGCCCCGGCACTTTCGCCAGTTCCGTCGTGACCTTTTCCAGAAGCCGGCGCGTGCGCTCTCCCCAGCCCGCCTTGTGGCGGACGATCAGGAAGAAGCCCTTGGGCACGGTCCACATCTCGAAACCGCGCGGAATGTAGCCGGTCAGCGGCCGCGTCCACTCATGGGCGGGATAGCCGTGCAGATTGATGTGAAGGGCCGCCTTTGTGCGCTCGAAGCACAGACGCCGGATGCCCTTTTCATAAAGCGGCTCGGCCTCGCGATATTCAAGATCGTCGCCCAGCGCGGTGTAGCGGGCGGCGTGATGCATGTGATGCGGCTGGCTCTGGCAGAGATGCCAGTGCAGCGCATAGCCATCCGGGTTCTCCAGCGGCGAGACGGTGAAATGCGCGCCTGTGCGCTCTGAGAGCATCGTCGCGCCGCGCAGTGCGCCGGCGACGCCGGAAATCTCGTTTGGGTGCTGCCCGCCGCTCAGCATGATCGGATGATCGCTTCCGCTGACATAGCGCCCTGCCACCGCGCGGCCCGCGCGCGAGTTGACCGCAAACGCCTCGCCACCGATCCGCTCCAGCGTCTCGTTGACGGCGGCGACCGAAAACGGTCCCGTTGCCTCGTGCAGCGGCTGTGCGGGCCATGCGGCAGGCTCGGTGGTAAGCGGGCGTGTTTCGACCCTGACGGTGAGCGGCCCCTCGCCTGCCGCGATCACCGGAATGATCTGACCGGGCTGAAGCCCGCGCGAACCGAGCGGACGGCCGGATTTCTTCTGGAAGAGTTCAAGCAGCGAGAAATAGAAATCCTCGTGCAGCGCCTCATGCAGGCTGATCGCTTCCTCGCCAACCGGGAGGCGTGCGTCTGCGCCGGGCATGGACACGGCAATGTGCAGCGCCTCGAAGAAGGGTTCGCTGTCGCCCCAGGGATGCGCATCGATGGCCTGTACCGTTTCGTGGAACAGACGCTCGAAATCGGTCTCCAGCACCTCATCGACGCTGCGGCCATCGGGATGGCGCACACGCAGCCAGCCGCAGGGCGAGAGAAGCTCTTTGCCAATGTGATCTTCGGCAAGCCGATTGGGCGCGAACACCGCATGGCGCGAGACAGCGCCATCCGCCGCCGTGATCTCGACGCCATATTCGAGCGCGCCGCCGGCCTCAGCCGGGGTGAAGGCGATTTCCGCCGCGCCCACCATGCCGGCAAGCGGATAGGCCTCCAGAAGGAAACGCTGCCCGGGCGCAGCCGGGCTCACCGGGTAGGTTATGGCGATGCGGCTTGCGCCGGCTGCCGCATCCTCGGTGAAGAAATGAACCAGCGGCTTGTAGGCGCTGTGCAGCCGGGCGGTGACGCCCGCTGCCGCAAAGCGCTTCCCGGCAGCGCGGCGTGCCGCCTCATCTTCGAAAAGCCAGGCCTCCAGCTCTGCGCCGCGCCATGCCTCACTGGCATAGTCGGCAACCAGACGGTCGAGCGTTCGGTCAAAGGTCTTTTCGAAGATCGCGGTCATGTTTCTGTCCGTCCTGTTGGATCGAGGAGATCGCGCAGCCAGTCGCCAAGCAGGTTCAGGCCGAGCACGGTGAAGAGAATGGCAAGTCCCGGGAAGACGCTGACCCACCATGCGTTCTGCATATAGGTGCGCCCGTCGGCCAGCATGCCGCCCCAGCTCGGGATGGTCGGATCGACGCCGAGGCCGAGGAAGGTGAGCGAGCTTTCCAGAAGGATGTTGGTGGCGACGTTGAGCGTCATCAGAACGATGACCGGGCCGGCCAGGTTCGGCAGAAGGTGCTGGAACAGGATCTTGAAATCCGGCACGCCGATGGCCTTGGCCGCATGGATGAACTCGCGGTCGTTGAGCGACAGGACGGAGCCGCGCACAAGGCGCGCATACTGCACCCACTGCGACACGATGAGCAGGATGATCGTGTTGGTGATGCCGCCGCCCACAATGGCGATGAAGGTGATGGCGAGCAGGATGAAGGGCAGCGCGAGCTGCACATCGGCAAAGCGCATCACCAGCACATCCCAGAAGCCGCGATAATAGCCCGAAATCAGGCCCATCACGACGCCCACGACCACCGCGCCGGCAACCGAGGTGAAGCCGACGAGCAGCGAGATCTTGCCGCCGGAGATGACACGCGCAAGCACATCGCGCCCCAGCGGATCAGTGCCGAGAATGTGCGCCCAGTCGGTGAAGGGTTTGGTCAGGCGGGCGGCAAGATTGATCTGCTCGCCACCATCGGGGAAGAGAAGCGGCGAGAGAAGCACCGCCAACGTCATCGTGCCGGCGAGCAGGATGCCGAGGATGAACTCGATGTTCTTGAAGTGACGCAAACGCGAAACAGCCTGTGCCATGATTGCGTCCTTTCCTAGCGGTTGCGGATGCGCGGATCGACCAGCCCGTAGGCGATGTCGACCAGCAGGTTGATGCCGATGATGAGCAGCGACAGAACGGTGATGACCGCCTGAAGGACCGGATAGTCACGACCGGCCACCGCATCGAAGGCCAGCGTGCCGAGGCCCGGCCAGTTGAACACGCGCTCGATGACGACGATGCCGCCCAGAAGGCCGCCGAACTGGAGGCCGAAATAGGTGATGAGCGGAATGGCGCAGTTTCTGAGCGCGTGCTTGTAGAGCACCTTGGTCTCGCTCAGGCCCTTGGCCCGCGCCACCTGAATGTATTGCGAGCGCAGCGTCTCAAGCATGGCCGTGCGCACCAGCCGCACATTGGTGGCCGTGAGAATGACGCCCATGGTGACCGCCGGCATGATGTAGCTTGCAAAGCCGCCCATGCCCGAAGGCGGCAGCCATTGCAGCATCACCGAGAACACCAGCACCAGCATGATGGCGAGCCAGAAATTCGGGAAGGAAAGACCGACCAGCGACAGGATGCGGATCACCTGATCGGCGGTCTTGCCCTTGTTGACCGCGGCGTGAACGCCAAGCGGAATGGAAATCGCGATGGACACGAACATGGACGAGAAGGCAAGCGCCAGCGTGGCCGGCAGGGCCTTGGAAATGAGCATGGAAACCGAGGTTCCACCAAGGAAGCTGCGGCCGAAATCGCCAACGAACAGCCCTTTGATGAAATCCCAGTACTGGGTGATGAAGGGCTCGTTGAGGCCGAGCGCCTGGCGGATGTTCGCCAGATCCTCTTCCGTGACGCTGCCCGCGCCCTGGGACAGCATGAGCGCCGGGTCGCCGGTCAGCCGGATGGCGAACGACACCGTGAGGGTGACGACGAAAACGACGAACACCGCCTGCAGGATGCGTTTGAGAAGAAAACTGGCCACCAGAGCCTCCGGGATAAATTCGTTGCGCGCCGCGTGATCCTTTTGCGGTGCGCGATGTTCAAGGGGCCGGGGGCGACACGGGCCGCCCCCGACATGCAAGTCGCAGTCCTTTGACCTTCACATTTGTGCGTGGTCGGGTGAGAGCACCCGACCACAAAATGCTGAGGAGGACTATTCGACCTCAACCTCATTGAGACGCATGCGGCTGTCCGGCGGCGCGATGAAGTTCTTCACCCGCTTGTTGACGCCGTAGAGCGCATTGAGGTTGTAGAGCGGCATTTCGAGAGCGCGGTCGGCTGCGTAGGCTGCGATTTCCTGCAGCACCTTCTCACGCGCATCGACATCGATCATCGGGCGCTGCGATTCCAGAAGCGCATCCAGCTCCGCGTCGCTGTCATACGGGTTCCAGCGCTCGCCCGTGTGGTACATCAGGTAGGCGGTGTTGTCGTAGTCGAGCGTCCAGCCGCCCCAGCTCTGCTGGAACATCTCGCCGGTCTTGCCCTGCGGGATGATGTCGTTGAGCAGAACGTTGGTCTCATACGGCTTGATGGTGGCGTTGAGGCCGGCCATCTGCAGGTAGCTGGCAACTGCCTGGGTGACTTCACCGAAGGTGGCGTCATTGCCGCGAATGTCGATCTGAACAGCCGTGCCGGGCGCAACGCCGGCTTCCTTCAGCAGTTCCTTGGCCTTGGCCTGATCGAACGGCAGCGGCTCCATCTCCGGGTCGTAACCGAAGGACAGTTCCGACTGGAACGATGCGATCTGCTTGGCCTGACCGCCGAGAACCGCGTCGATGATGGCCTCGCGATCCACGGCCATGATCATGGCCTTGCGCACGCGCTCATCGGCGGTGATGCCGTTGCCGGTGTTGAAGCGCAGGGCATAGACCGTCGGGCTGGTGACGGAAACGATTTCGAGCTTGTCGTCGGCCTCGATGGTGGGAACCATGGAGATCGGGATGGTCGGCGGAATGACGATGTCGACACGGCCGGCCTGCAGCTCGGCAACGGCGGTGGCCGGCTCCGAGATGAAGCGGTACTCGACGGCGTCGAGCTTCGGTGCGCCGCCCCAGTGATCGGCGAAGGCTTCAAGCTTCACGCCGACCTTCGGCTCGTAGGAGGCCATCTTGAACGGACCGGTGCCAACGGGATTTGCGTTGACGAAGTCTTCTTCGTTCTCGGTGACGTATTTCGGCGGCACGATCATCGCGCCATAGCCGGCGAGCTTGGTGATCAGCACCGGATCGGGCTGGGTGAGGATCAGATCGACGGTGAAATCGTCGATGATGTCGACCTTCTCGATCACGGCGTAGTTGGAACGCTGCGGGCCCTTCTTGCCTTCTTCGCCGAGCAGGCGGTCGAAGGTGAACTTCACGGCGTCGGCGTTGAAATCCTCGCCATTGTGGAACTTGACGCCTTCACGCAGCTTGAAGCGGAGACGCTTGCCCTCGTCGAGCACTTCCCACTCGGTGGCGAGGCCGGGGACGATCTTCGTGTCGGGACCGCGATAGACCAGGCCATCATAGATGTTGGTGGCGACGGACGACCAGTTCACCAGGAAGGTGTCGATCGGGTCCCAGCTGCCCGGGTCCTGCGGGGAAGCGATGGTGAGCGTGCCTGCGGCCTGCGCCGGCATGACGCCGAACGGCAGAGCCGCCAGCACGGCGGCGAGTAACGCGCCGCGTGTATTGCCCAGTTTCATGTCAAAGTCCTCCGTTTCATCTGCGTTTGTGTTCCAGCAATCAGCCTGCGGCGTTCTGCGCGACCAAATGGTCGGGCGCGATCTCCACCAGAGGCTGAATTTCGGGCTCGTCGCCGACCCTGCGCACAGGGCTCGGGATTTCGCCTTCGAGCATGGGCCGGTCGGGCCGCTTTGTCGGGTCGGCGATGGGAACCGCCGAGAGCAGTTTCTTCGTGTAGGGATGCGTGGCGCGCTCGAACACGGCCTCGCGCGACCCCGCCTCCACGATCTGCCCCAGATAGAGCACGGCGACGCGGTGGCTGACCTTCTCGACCACGGCCATGTCGTGGCTGATGAACAGGTAGGACAGGCCCTCGTCAGCCTGCAGCTCCATCAAGAGATTGATGATCTGCGCCTGCACCGACACGTCGAGCGCCGACAGCGCCTCATCGGCGATGATGAGTTTGGGCCGCGAGGCAAGTGCGCGGGCGATGCAGATGCGCTGGCGCTGGCCGCCGGAGAATTCATGCGGGTAGCGCCGCGCATGCTCGGCCTTGAGGCCGACGCGCTCAAGCAGTTCATCCACACGCTTCTGCCGGGCGGCGGCGCCTTCGATCAGGCCATGCGTGACAATGGGCTCTGCGATGGAGAAGCCGACCGTGCGGCGCGGATCAAGCGAGGCGAACGGGTCCTGAAAGACATACTGCACCTTCTGGCGCAGGCTGTGACGCTCGGCCGACGACATGGCGGAAATGGCCTTGCCCTCGAAGAAGATCTCGCCGCCTGTCGCTTCCTGAAGCTGCTGGATGGTGCGGCCGATGGTGGACTTGCCGGAACCGGACTCGCCGACCAACGAAAGGGTCTCGCCCGGCCAGATGTCGAGGCTGACCTTTTCCACCGCGTGAACGCGATGGGTGACGCCGCCGAAGAAGCCCTTCTTGATGTCGAAACGGGTTTCCAGGTTCTTCAGCGTGAGGATCGGGGACTGATCGTAGCGCGCGGTGTCCTGAAGATGCTCCTCGCCCACGAGACGGGGCGTTTCGCCATCCATGACGGCAACCGGCAGGCGCTTGGGATATTTCTCGCCGGCCATGGAGCCAAGGGTGGGGACGGCGGACAGAAGGGTCTGCGTGTAGGCATGCTGCGGATTGGCGAAGATCTGGTCAACCGGGCCTTCCTCGACCTTCTGGCCGCGCCACATGACGACCACCTCGTCGGCCACCTCGGCCACCACGCCCATGTCGTGCGTGATGAAGATGACCGCCATGCCGAGCTTTTCCTGCAGGTCGCGGATGATGGAGAGGATCTGCGCCTGAATGGTCACGTCGAGCGCGGTGGTGGGCTCGTCGGCGATCAGGAGTTTTGGCTTGCAGGCAAGCGCCATGGCGATCATGACGCGCTGGCGCATGCCGCCGGAAAGCTGGTGCGGATAGCGCGACAGCAGCGCGCGGGCATCCGGCAGGCGCACCATCTCCAGAAGGTCGCCGGCCTGACGCAGCGCCTCTTTTCTGGAAACGCTTTCATGCAGCATCAGCACTTCGGTGATCTGGTCGCCGATGGTGAAGACCGGATTGAGCGAGGTCATCGGCTCCTGGAAGATCATGGCGATGTCCTTGCCACGAACCTTGCGCATGGTTTCGACCGGGGCCTTGGCGAGATCGACCGGACCGTTACCGCCATTAAACAGGATCTCGCCATTGGCGATGGTTCCGTTCATGTGATCGATCAGCCGCATGATGGAGAGCGAGGTGACCGATTTGCCGGAACCGGACTCGCCCACAATGGCCAGCGTGCGCCCCGGCGCGACCCTGAAGCTCAGATCGTCCACGACCCGGTTCGAGCCGAATTCGACGGCGAGTGAACGAATTTCCAGTAACGTGTCCTGTCCGAGCTGCGGCATAGGTGCTCCCATTTGAAGGGTAGGCCGAGATGTCTCATTGAACCCGGCTGCATCTGGCCCCAACTGTTAGTCCAGTTTGACGACAGACGCATGTTTTCCGCGCGTTATGAGCGGCCTCCCAATCAAAAGAAAACATTTCCAGATATTTTGTCAATAAATTATCATTGAAGGACGCCGATTTCCTCATAACCGCCTATCTATCGGGGCTTTTCCAACACAACTGACGTTGCGAGAGACAATCCTCTCGACACGCCCTTGACAGCTTCGTTTCGCGAGATAGGCTTAAGACCTAATAAGATTTTGGCATCTGGGCCTCGTCGGGAATATTGTTGTTCCCGTCGGGGCCTTTTGCGTTTTAGGGAACCAATGTGAGCGTCTATCCGGTCGGAGTTTTGTTTTCGCGTAGCGGCGGCTATAGCCGGCCGGCCGAGCAGGGTTACTTCGGCGCGCTGGCGGCGGACACATGGTGTGGGAAGCGGCGGGGCGATAAGTCGGCTTAAAAGAGCCTGACGAAGAAGACCAGGCTCATCACCGTGCCGACCAGAATGACCACCGCGCGCACCACGGCAGGCGGCAGCGCGCGGGCCAGCGGCGCACCCGCATAGCCGCCAATGGTGGCGGCTGCCATCATCACCAGCGCCTGCGGCCATGCAACGATGCCGGCAAGCGCGAAAGTGGCGACCGAGATGGCCGAGAGGATGAAGGACAGACCGTTCTTCAGGCCGTTCATCGTGTTGAGGTCACGCATGCCCCAGAGCGAAAACAGGGCGAGCAGGACAATGCCCAGACCGCCATTGAAATAGCCGCCATAGATGGAGACGACGAGGGTGCTGATCCGCCCCTCACCTGCCTCGCCACCGCCCGAACCGTGGCGGCGCGCCCAGGTTTGAATGCGGGCGCCGAAGGCGAAGATGAGCGTGGCGGCTGCCAGCAGGAAAGGCACCACCATCGAGAACGCTTCGTTGGAAGACACCAGCAGCAGGAGCGAGCCGATCAGCCCGCCAATGGCCGTGAGGCCGGCAATGCGCAGAAGCCTGGACCGGTCGAAAGCCGCGAGCTCCGAACGGAAGCCCAGCGCGCCGCCCAGATAGCCGGGAAACACGGCGACGGCGCTTGTCGCGTTTGCCGCAACGACGGGCACGCCCGTATAGACCAGCGCCGGGAAGGTGAGAAACGTGCCGCCGCCTGCGACCGTGTTGAGCGTGCCGGCAAAGAACGCCGCGACCGCCAGGATCAAATACTCTTCCATGCGTCCCCCACGCTCTGAAAAACCGGACTTGCATCAACCGCCTGGATCGCGGCGGATCCGAATGAACCACGGCGATCCAGAGCCACTTATCCGATCCGCCCGAAAAGGGCCAATGGCCTGCGCCGGCGGAGCATTGGCACAGACGGGTGCGCGCGCACGGAAACAACGTGGGATAGTATGAAAAGAAGGCCTTCAGCCTTTGTTATGAATGTGACATTAGGGAAGTTCTCTGGAGACTTCGAACGTTTCGCCCCTGCGAAACCCTTTCGCGACACGCCTGGAAAGCATGATGGAGAACACCCCTGCGATCAACATGACCGGCTTTGTCGGTCCTGCGATCATGCTCCTTTTCGCCCTCGGCTTCGTCTGGGTGTGGCTCGTGGACCGGCGGCAGCTGAATTCCGCCATTCTTGCAGCCGCCTGCGCCTTCCTGAGCGTGGGCATGACCTTGCAGCTTCTGGAATGGCCGGCGGGACCGGGGCCGAATGTGCTGTTTTCCGGCTTTTTCTATACGCTGGCCGTGTTGCTGGCGAGCGACGGCATGTTACGACGCGCCGGCAAACGGCTCAGCCTGTTAGCCGGCATCGCTCTGATGATCGCCATCATGGCGCCGCTCTGGTATTTCTCCTATGTCGAGCCAAGCCTGCTGATGCGCATCTATGTGCAGAATTTCGGCTACGGCGCCATACTTCTCGTCAACGCCCTGCGCCTGCGGCCGGCAAAAGGTGCAAGTGCTGCGGACCGGGTGCTCTTCTGGGTGCTGCTGGTCTTCGCCATTCACTTCTTTCCGCGCACGCTTTTCACCACCGGCCCCGCGATAGCGCATGACGGCATTGCGCCGGATGGATCACTGTTCTGGCAGACACTCCAGCTCTCGCTCTCGGTGCTGGGGGCCATGCTGGCGCTGGCCGTGCTCGCCACCATTCTGACCGACATGATGGAAGACCTGCGGCGCGATCGCGACCGTGACGGGCTGACGGGCATTCTGAACCGCCGTGGTTTCGAGGAACGCGCCAACAGGCTTGTGAATTCGCGGCGCAGAGCAGCCATGTCGCTCATCGTGTGCGATCTCGACCACTTCAAGCTCCTGAATGACACCCATGGCCACAGTGCCGGTGATGCGGCGCTGAAGGTCTTCGGCACCATGCTTCTGGAGACGGCGCGGTCCACCGACATTGTGGGTCGGATCGGCGGCGAGGAATTCGCGCTGCTCCTGCCCAACACCGACCTCGCCGGCGCGCGCGACATGGCCGAACGCCTGCGCCGGAACCTTGCAGCCGACGACTTTCCGCTGACGCAGAAGGGCATCGACCTTTCCGCAAGCTTCGGCGTGGCGGAGAAGGCTCCGCAGGACACGCTTGGCACGCTGTTCAAGCGGGCCGATGGCTATCTGTATGAGGCCAAAAACGACGGACGCGACCGCACCGTTGCGCGGGAGGTTTCCGAAGCCGCGCCGCCACCTGCAGGGGACTCCCAGTCCGGGCAGACGGGCTCTCAGACACATAACGGCTGACCACTTATAACGAAAAAGGCCGGGCGCGAGACGCCCGGCCTTTTTTTGCATCTCGTGATCCCGGTCAGGCGAGCGCGCGTTTGGCCATGGCCTTGATGAGATTGGCGCGATAGGCGGCATCGCAATGGATGTCGGACATGAGGCCATCGGCGGAGACGGACACGCCATCCACGGCGGCAGAAGACCAGTCTTTCGAAAGAGCCTGCTCAAGCCCCTCATGGCGGAAGACGCCATCCGAGCCTGCGCCGGTGACCGCCACACGCACCGCGCCGTCACCGCCTTTCGCGACGAAAACGCCCGTCATCGCATAGCGCGAGGCCGGGTTCGGGAATTTCGCGTAGCCGCAGGTTTCCGGCGCGTCGAAGCTGACCGCCGTGACGATCTCACCCTCATCGAGCGCGGTGGAGAACAGCCCGGTGAAGAAATCATCCGCAGCGATCTCGCGCCGGTTGGTGTGGATCGTCGCGCCAAGCGCCATGAGGCCTGCCGGATAGTCCGCCGCAGGATCATTGTTGGCGATGGAGCCGCCAATCGTGCCCTGATGGCGCACCGCAGGATCGCCGATGCCGCCGGCGAGCTTGACGATTGCCGGGCAGACCTTTGCGAGCTCAGCATTCTCGGCGACGGCCGCATGCGTGGTCATCGCGCAGATGGTGACGCTGCGACCGGACACGCGGACGCCCACGAGATCGGCAATACCGCGCAGGTCGATCAGGTCTGACGGAGCGGCCAGCCGATGCTTCATGGTGGGGAGCAGGGTCTGGCCGCCGGCAAGAAGCTGCCCGTCGGAGGCTGCGGCGAATTTCTCCGCTGCATCGTCGACACTGGTGGCGCGGTGATAGGTTACGTCATACATGGCAGGCCTCCCTATTCTGCAGCGATCTTGGTTGAGGCAGCCTGCAACGCCGCCCACACGCGCGGCGGCGTGGCCGGCATCTGGAGATCGTTGTTGCCGATTGCATCGGTGATGGCGTTGATGACCGCCGGCGGCGTGCCGATGGCCCCCGCCTCGCCGCAGCCCTTCATGCCGAGCGGGTTGGACGGGCTCTTGGTGGAATGATGATGGATGACGAAGCTCGGCACATTGTCGGCGCGCGGCATGGTGTAGTCCATGTAGCTGGCCGAAAGGAGCTGGCCTTCATCGTCGTAGACCACGGTTTCGAGCATGGCCTGGCCAACGCCCTGGGCGATGCCGCCATGCACCTGGCCTTCCACGATCATCGGGTTGATGATGGTGCCGAAATCATCGGACGCGACGAACTGGATGATTTTCGTCTCGCCGGTTTCCGGGTCGACTTCCACCTCGCAGACATAGGTTCCTGCCGGGAAAGTAAAGTTTTCCGGATCGTAGAACGCGCCCTCCTTGAGCCCCGGCTCCATGCCGGCGGGCAGATTGTGCGCCGTGTAGGCGGCAAGACCGACCTCGTGCCAGGCCATGGCGCGGTCCGTGCCGGCGACCTTCACCTCGCCATTCTCAACGACCAGATCGTCTTCGGAAACTTCCAGCACATGGGCGGCGATCTTCTTGACCTTGGCTTCGACCTTGTCGAGCGCCTTGACGATGGCCGAGAGGCCGACCGGGCCGGACCGCGAGCCATAGGTGCCCATGCCGAACTGCACCTTGTCGGTGTCGCCATGGACGATCTGGATGTTCTCGATGGGCAGGCCGAAACGCTCCGCCACGACCTGGGCGAAGGTGGTCTCATGCCCCTGCCCGTGGCTGTGGCTGCCGGTGAGCACCTCGATCGTGCCCACGGGATTGACCCGCACTTCCGCGCTCTCCCAAAGGCCGACGCCCGCGCCCAGCGAACCGACGGCTGCCGAAGGGGCAATGCCGCAGGCCTCGATATAGGAGGCGAGGCCGATGCCGCGCAGCTTTCCGCGCTTGGCGGCTTCTTCGCGGCGGGCGGGGAAGCCCTTGTAGTCCGCAGCCTCCAGCGCCTGATCGAGATTGGCGGCGAAGTCGCCCGCATCATAGGTCATGATGACGGGCGTCTGGTGCGGGAACGCCTTGATGAAATTGGCGCGTCGCAGCTCTGACGGGTCGACGCCCAGCTCCCGCGCCGCCGTTTCCATGATCCGCTCCACGAGGAAGCACGCCTCCGGACGACCGGCGCCGCGATAGGCGTCCACCGGCGCGGTGTTGGTGTAGACCGTGCGCACATTGCAGTAGATGTTGGCGATGTCGTACTGGCCCGAAAGCAGCGTTGCGTAGAGATAGGTCGGCACCGCCGAGGAGAACAGCGACATGTAAGCGCCGAGATTGGCGACCGTATCGACCTTGAGGCCGACAATGCGGTTGTTCTCATCAAAGCCGATGCGCGCGGTGGAGACATGGTCGCGGCCATGCGCATCCGTCAGAAACGCCTCGGAGCGGCTCGACGTCCATTTGACCGAGCGCTTCGTTTTCATGGACGCCCAGAGGCAGGCGATCTCTTCGGGATAGATGTAGATCTTGGAGCCGAAGCCGCCGCCCACATCCGGCGCGATGACCCGGAGCTTGTGCTCCGGCGCAACCTGATAGAAGGCCGACAGCACCAGCCGCGCCACATGCGGGTTCTGGCTGGTCGTGTAAAGCGTGTAGTGGTCTTCCGCCTCGTCATAGGTGGCGATGGCCGAGCGCGGCTCCATCGGATTGGGCGACAGGCGGTTGTTGACGATCTCAAGCTCGGTAACGTGGGCTGCGCCCGAAAGCGCCTTGTCGACCGCTGCCTCCTCGCCGATGCCCCAGTCGAAGATCAAATTGCCGGGCGCATTCTCATGCACCTGCGGCGCGCCGTCCTTCAGCGCGTCGACCGCGTGGACGACTGCCGGCAGCTCCTCGTAATCAACGACCACCGCTTCCGCCGCCGCACGGGCGGCCGCCTGCGTTTCGGCCACCACGAGGACAACCGCATCGCCCACATAGCGCACCTTGTCGGTGGCGAGCGCCGACCATGCGCCCATGTTCATGGGGCTGCCATCCCTGGAATTGACGGCCCAGCCGCAGATGAGATTGCCGATGCCGTCACCGGTGAGCTGCTTGCCGTTGAGGACCGCGATCACGCCGTCCATTTTCTCCGCCTCGGCACTGTCGATGCCGGTGACCTTCGCGTGGGCGTGGGGGCTGCGCACGAAGGCTGCATAGGCCTGCCGCTCATTGCGGATATCGTCGGTGTAACGGCCCTTGCCGGTGATGAAGCGCTTGTCTTCCTTGCGCAGGACGCGCGCGCCAATGCCTTGTTCCGTCATGTCTATCCTCCCTCAGCCTGCGGCCATCTTCGCCGCGCCATCCTGAATGGCCCGAACGATGTTGTGATAGCCGGTGCAGCGGCAGATATTGCCTTCCAGCTCGTGGCGGATCGCCTCTTCGGTCAGCTCCTTGCCGGCGGCCTGATAGCGGGCAACCATGTCGGTTGCCGACATGATCATGCCGGGCGTGCAGAAGCCGCACTGCAGACCGTGATTTTCCTTGAAAGCCGCCTGCATGGGATGAAGCTCGCCATTGGCCAGCCCCTCGATGGTGGTGACCTCGGCCCCTTCGGCCGACGCGGCGAGCGTGGTGCAGCTCTTCACCGCGCGCCCGTTGACATGAACGACACAGGCCCCGCACTGGCTGGTGTCGCAGCCCACATGCGTGCCCGTGAGACGCAGATGCTCGCGCAGGAAATCCACCAAAAGCGTATTGTCCGGCACAGAGGCGCGCGCCGCCTTGCCGTTCACCGTCATCGAGACTTCGGTCATATATTCCTCCCTTGCCTTGGGCCGCGCCCGCGCCTGCGGGCCGGAATCCTAGGTTACGATCCGTCCTGCTCCTTCACATGGATCAACGAGATGGCAGGACAATCCATTGGCGCCATTGGCGCGTCCGGCGGTCTGCTTCGGCATGAAGCGCCGGGACGACGCCGGAAAACCGGATGAAATGTGCTGAACGCTTCTGTGGCTGTGCCGGGCGCACAGCAAAGATGCGGCATGCATGCGCATAGCGGCTGCCCTCACCGCTTCATGGAAACGGGGAAACGCCCACTCATCTTGATTTGTGGCAGGTCCAGAGGGGAGATTTTCCTCCATCTTCCCTGAAACCGCGCCAGCAATGCAATTCGCCAAACGAGGCCTCCCGCGCCCGATTGTGGCCGCGCAACGCGACCGAATGCATTTTCCAGTTCACTCCCGGAAATCATTTAAGCGGCGTTTTACTCGAATGCCAAGGCCCCTTTGGTATAGGGCAAGAAAAGGCCAAGATCAGAAGCCGTTGGGCGCAGGATCATGCATTTTGAAGGCATTGCCCTCCACCCGGTAGATGGAGCAGTTGCGCTCGACCGCGCCCGATGACGAGAAGCGGAACGAGCCAAGCACGCCCCGGAAGCCGGAGCGCGAGGTGAGCGTGCCGCTTGTCAGCCCGGCAGCCCCTCTGGCGCGGGCGATGCCGATGGCGAGGGCTGCGGCATCGAAACCATAGGCCGCATCCCGCGACATGGCCCTGCCGAATTCGGTGCGGAAGCGCTCGGTAATCTCGCCGACGGCCAGCTGGTCGACACGGCACATGAGAACGCCTGCGCCTGCGGGACCGGGCGGAAAGTCGGGCGTGGCGAGGATGAGCGCGCTGGCCGGCAATGCGCCGGTGGCGCGAAGCCCCGCCAGCGTGGCTGCCGGCGAACGCAGGCCGGGGGCAAGAACGATGGCCTGCGCCCCCTGAAGCTGCGCGGCTCTGGATGCAAGCTCGCTCGTGGAATTGGCCGAGACCGGAATGTCTGCGATGACCGTGCCGCCTTTGGCAGAGATACCGGAACGCAGGCGCGCAAGACTGGCCTGATCTGCATCCGCAGCGTGAACGATCACGATCTTCTTGCGGCCCGCGCCAATGGCGTAGGCCGCAGCCTCGATGCTGCTGTCAACCGCGTCGGACAGGAAGGCGAAGACGCCGTTCTTGCGCTGAGCGCCATTGGTGACGAACGCCACCACAGGCGGATTGCCGCCCGATGGAACGGCGTTCAGAAGACCGGCCTGCGCCGGGCCGATGATGATCTTCGCGCCGCGTTCGACGAGCGCATCAACCGCGGTTTTCGTGCCTGAGGCATTGGCTTGTGCGTTGTAGATGGCGAGCGTGACCGCATCTCCGCCAAGCTGCTGCGCGGCGAGCTTCGCGCCAGCGCGGTAATCGCGTTCGGAGGCGCGCGCGGTGCCTGCAAGCCCGGTGACCATGCCGATTGTCACGGGCCCGGAGCCGATGGTCTCGAGCCCGGCTGCGGAGGATGCAACCTTGCTGTCTTCGACGTTGAGCGTGTCTTCGACGCCGGATGACTGGCAGGCGGCGAGAGCCAGCATGGCGCAGACCGCAAGTGGCCGCGTCAGACGCGCGAGCAAAAACGCGCGATCACCAGAGCGCTTTTGAGCAATTCCGGACGGAAAACCGGTTTCCACTTTTCCTGAAATTGCTTCAGGGCGCAGCAACGGCTCGGAAGACACTCTCATCGGGACACCAGGCACCCGGATCTACGGCAGATCAATACATGTACCGAACCATGCGCGAGTGGAAACACTCGCACTTGTTCAGATAGTCCTCATCCCGATAGGCGGACTGGAGATAGCCATAGGCCTTGCCGCAGGCGACCTTGGCCTCGGAGGCCCAGACGAAGGCGGGGCGACCCGAGTTGATCCATTGCGGGCTATCGGCAACGGCGACGGCCTCATCCATGAGGCGGACGACCTCATTGGTGAGGGTGGCATTGTTTTCGATGGTGAGAAGTTTGGCATTCCCGGCCACCGGGCAATAATCGCCGGTGGAGAGATCGGCAGATTGCGCCCCGCCGGCCAGAATGGTCCCGACAACGACAGCAAGCCCCAAAGTAAGCTTCTTCATAAGTCCCCCCTGGCGTTGCCGCCTGTGGTGTGTTGTGTTCCCTAGCCGGGAAATTACACGGTTCCCGGCGGTTTATCAAACATGCGGCCGCGCAATGGCGGCCGCATGTCATGTCATTTCACTCAGACTGTGCCCGAAGTGTCACTGCCATCATCGTCGTAGAGGATCTTGATGGAAGCCGGGGTCTGCGGCACGTCGAAGGTGGCGACTGTCACCCAGTCGTCGCCGCCGGCGGTTCCGTCCGCATCCACCTGCAGTTCCTTACCGTCGCCGGGGTTGAGCCGGACGAAATCACCGACATTTTCACCGGACGTGGTCGAGAGCGAAACCAGTTCGGTGAGGTCCACGACGTCCTCGGAGCTGAAGCCGATGATCTCGTCCGGGTTCATACCGGTGAGCGCGGAAGGATCGAGCACCACCGTATCGACGGCATTGTCGGTATCGGTGAGATCGTAGGTGTTCTGCCCTTCGCCGCCGATCAGCACGTCTGCGCCGTCGCCGCCGATGAGGAGATCGTCACCTTCGCCGCCATCCAGAAGATCGGCTGCATCGCCACCGACGAGTGAATCGTCGCCGCCCATGCCGAGCAGTGTCGAACCGCTGTCATTGCCGACGAGAACTTCGTCCGCATCCGTTCCGGTGATGGTGCTGCCCGAGACGCCGGTAACGCTGACATGGGCGTCATCAGTGAAGCCACTGCCATCGGAGACCGAGTAATCGAACCCGCCGCTGGAGAAGGATGTAGCAGCGCCTTCGATCCTGACGTTGTCGAAGCGGACGCTGGCAGTCTCGAATGGGTTATCGGAATTCGTCAAAAGCCCTCCGAATGCCAGTGTATGATCGCCTGCCGACAGGTTGACCGTCGTGGTAAAACTGCGCCAGCCGCTGTCGCCAGTGTGCCCGTTGTCGTGCTGACCATAAAGCTGATCAACGATGCCAGAATTGCCCAGCATATTCCCGTCGACGTCAGCCAAAACTCTGACGTCTTCGCCCGCATCCGTCCACTTTGACAACGTTACGTAATAGCTAAAGGTGATGGTCACTGTCGCGGCGCTCGCAAGGCTGAACGTTTGCGTAAAAGCACCATTCATGTTGCGGTTGCTCACTCCGCCCAGATCCAGAGACAGCGTACCGCCCCCCGAGTCCCAGGAGCCTGAAGCCCCATATCCCGAACCCGGATAACGCCCGTCATGGTAGGAGACCGAACCCGTATCACTGTTGAAGTTCTCACTGACCAGAACACCCGAGGCGATTGCAGGTGTGAATGTCACGTCATCCGACAGATTGACATTGCCGTTCTGAGGATTGCGGGTGCCATCGACACCGAGCGGCGTTCCCTGGTTGATGTCATTGTGCAGCAGCGCTGCCGTCGGGATATCGATCGCCGAGTAGTCGGTGATGTTTGTCAGCACCACGTCATCCGTTGCGCCCGGAGGCGGCAGGATGTCGATTGTCAGCGATGCACCGCTGGTGTCGCCGTCATTGTCGACCAGAACATAGTCGAAGCTCTCGGTGCCGGGCGTTGTGTCACCATCGGCCTGATAACTCCACGCGCCGGTCTCGAAGTTGAACGAGAGTTCGCCGCCAAGCGAACCGTCCACGACAAGGCTCGACCCGCTGATTGCCGGCTGGCCGCCATCGTTGAAGATCTTATCCGGGCCTTCCTGATAGGTGTAAGTGACGCCATCCACCGTGATGGAGAGAATGCGACCATCGTCTGCGCCGAGGATGTCGTCATCACCACCGCCCACGGCATTGTCGTTGCCGAGCAGGACATTGCCGGAGACATCCACCTGATTGGTAAGATCGAGCAATGCGGTGACCAGACCATCGAAATTCGAAACCGACACCACCACATCGCTGCCGTCGGCCTCGTCGACATCCTGAAGCTGTTCGACATCGATGTTGTTGCCGATGCCGACCGTCTGCACGGTCACGTCATTGTTCTGGACGAAGTTGTTCCAGGCCGTCTGCGTGCTGCCGTAGAGCGAATGTCCTCCAGCGCCAATCTGCTCGTTCGGATTGCCATCGCTCAGGAAGAAGACCTGATTGTTGTGATCCGAAAGGGGCGTGTAGGCATCCATGGTTTCTTCAATGGCCGCCGTGAAGTCGGTGCCGCCATTATAGGGGCGGGAGCCGCCTTCCGTCGGGTTCCAGTCATCGATCTGCGCTGCGAAGGACGCATAGTCGGTGAACGGCCCGGCAGCACTGGCGCTGGATGAGAAGGCGACCAGCTCGATCTGCACATTGCCCGAGGTTCCATCGAAGAAGGCCTGACCGGCCGCCTTGACCGCGTCTAGCATCGCATCCAGTTCGCTGTTGCTGACACTGCCGCTGAAATCGAGAACGAAAGCGATGTTGAAGTTTTCGGTCCCGAGCGTCAGGCTTGCATGGTCAGCAACGGCCTCCGGTGCATCGTCGAGCACATTGACCTTCAGCGTATCGACGGCCGAATAGTCGCCATCATTGTCCTTTGCACGAACATTGAAGCGTTCCGCCACACCTTCGGGCGTGCCCTTGCCGGGCCGCACATTGTGGTCGAGCGAGTTCTGGTTGAGCTGATAGGAGCTGGAGTAACCGCCACTGCCATTCGCCGTGACCGTCAGCAGGCCGAACTTGCCCTGCACCGTGCCGCCGCCCGTGACATCGACCCAGTTGCCATTGGCGTCGCTCACCTCGAGCGTGTCCAGCGTGTCGCCCGATGCGAGCGCAATGCTGAGCGCGCCCGTATCCACCGTGCTTGCCGTGCCCTCTTCAGAGCCGCCTGCAAGACCGGCCTCGTTGACCTCGGCGGTGAACGCGCTGATCGTGGGGGCTGCGTCGGGCTGCAGCGTGAGGTCGATCTCGGCAGGAGCCGTATCGCCATCTCCATCAACGATCTCGATGGGCAGAGTGAAGTCCACCGGATCCGTACTCACCACGGATGTGCCGAACCCGGTCATGGCGAAGTCATCGCCCGAGATATAGAGCACTTCGAGGCTGTTATAGCCATCCGCCGTGAAGCTGGTGATTGTGACCTGCGTGTCCAGCACGCCGGTGACCTGCGCCACGCGGGCGCCGCCCACCATGACGAAATCGACGGTGTAGCTGCGGTCGGCAAGACCGCCCGGGCTGCCAACAGTGACCGTGGTCGGGTAAGTGTCCAGCGGATCATAGGTGATGACCTGGTTTTCACCGTCATAGGCGATCACGATGCTCGTGATATCGTCGCCGGTTCCGTCTCCAACCGTGGTGTTGCCGTCCGGGTCATCGAAAGCGCTCAGTTGGATGGTGGTGTCTGTCGAGCCATCTCCGAAGGTAACGGCGGCGCCATTCACCGTGTAGTGGCCATCGAACAGATGATCCTGCTGGGCGGGATTGCCCTGATAATCCGCCGGCGAGCCGGCTGGGTCGCCCGTGAGATCCTGAACAAAGTCCAGACGGATGCCTTCACCGGCACCGATGTTCTGGCCACCGGAACCGCCGCCGACACCCGCCGAAGCGGCATTGCCGTTGATTGAGGAGCCGCTAGCGCCGATCGGCGTCAACAGCAGGTCACGGGAATTGTCGTCCACCGGCGAGCCGCCAGGCGAATTCCCGTCCTGTCCATTGGGCACGAAACCGGCCCAAGGATCGTTGCCGCCGACGAAATCATAGATGCCCGGATCGAAATCGACCTGGGTGAAGGCATCGACCGGACGATCCATATCCACCGTGTAGGTACCGTCTGCAGGATCAAGCGTGACCGTGAAGACCGTCGTGCCCCCTGCCCCGCCGACCTTGGCGGTCAGAACCGTTCCGCCGGCAGACAGGTGGTAGGTGACCGGCTGGCCGCCGGACGTGAGGCCACTGTCCTGCCCGTCCGTCACGGTAAAGCGCACCGTACCTGCGCCATCGGCGCCGTAATTGTCGGTGACCATGCCATCGACGTCCAGATCGAACTCCTGCGGTGCGCCCGCGGAATTGCTGAGAACGGCATCCTCTGGAACGATAACGGTCGGACCATCATCCTCAAAGGTGATGCCGAGCGCATTGGCGCTCGTCGCCGACGCGGTGTCGCCATCGCCGTCCGTCACCGTCTGGACGACCGAGACGGCCGCAGCGCCAGACAGCGCAAGCGCGTCGTCATGATCTGCGCCCGGACCACCGTCAACCGTGTGTTCCAGCGTCTCGTGCTGGGTGACCGTGACCGCGCCGGTCGCGCCGTCGATGCTGATGGTGAAGGCGGGCGTGCCGCCGGCGCCGCCCGCGACGCCCTGGTACTCGGTGTCGGACACTTTGACGAGAATGATCTCATCGCCCGGAAGGCTCTCACCCGTCAGCCACAGACCCGTCTGCGCGCCATCGGTCGCCGACAGCGTGTAGGCAACGGAGCCGGAACCATCTGCGCCATAGGCAGGCGCTGCGAACAGGCCCGAGATGACCGCACCCGAGATCGTGCCGGGATTGATCCCGTCAGCGCCGGAACCCGTGCCATCGGATTCGTCCAGAAGGACAGACGCCGTCATACCCGCTACGGCACCGACTGCAGGTCCGTCATCCTCGATCACGAACACCCCGGCCGACAGATCGAGATCCGCCGTCACGCTGTCGCCGTCCTGATCCGTCACCGTCTGCTGCACAACAAGCGTACCCGCTGCAAGCGACAGCACCTCGGCGTCATCCGCATCGCCGGCGTCGCCATGCCAGATGTTGTTCAGCTGCGTGAACGTCACCGTGCCCGTGTCATCAACCGCGATCGTGAAGTAATCCACGCCATCGGCCGAGCCGGTGATCGTCTGGCCGTCCGCGCTCAGGCTGAGCGTGATCTCCGTGCCCTGCGTGAACGTGCCATCGACGCTGTTCAGCGCATGAAGGCCGGAGGCTGTGCCATCGACTGTGGCCGCAAAGCCATAGGTGGTCGTGCCGGCACCATCCGTCCCGTAGTTCACCGCGGCGAAGTTGCCGGCAAGCGCAAGCGTCTGGATTGCAACGCCATCGCCAGCACCTGGAAGCGGGCTCTCATCCAGCGTCAGGGCGCCGGCCGCAACAGCCGTCACTTCGCCAAGAACAGGACCATCATCCTGAAACTTGATCAGCGCGCCGAGTTCGGCCGTGTCGCTGGCGGTGTCGCCATCGCCATCGGTCAGAACAACGTTCAGCGAAACGAGGCCGCTGTTCATCACCTCCGGCGTCAGGCTTTCGTCGTGAGCTTCAGCGTCCGAACCGGGGTTCTGGTCGTGGAACAGCGCACGCGACTGGGAAACGGTGATGTCGCCCGTGTTTGCATCCACGCTGATGCGGAATACCTCGTCACCGCCGGGTTCCGTGCGGCCAACGATCGCGCCGCCTTCCTCGCTCAGAACGACCGGCTCACCCGAGAGCGTGTCGGTCAGGCCGGTCGCGCCGGCGTTCAGGACCAGCGAGTAGACCTTCGACTGTTCACCATCGGCACCCGGCGTCGCCGTTTCCGTGAAAAGAGCAGAGCCGGGAACGGTGAGGTCAGCCAGAAGGCCGCCCACATCGCCGTCGTCGGCATCATTGTCCGTTTCATCAAGGACAATCTCGCTTTCTTCCGCAGGTGCGAGGTCGATCGCCGGCCCGTCATCAGTGATGGTGACGGTCAGTTCGTCGGACGCCGTGTCGCCATTGCCATCGGTGACGACGAAATCGAACGTGTCGGTGACCACGTCGTCTGCGCCGGTCTGGCCGGCATTGGCGTGATCGATGGTGTTGGTGGTCAGCACATATTCGAAACTGTAAGTGCCATCGCCATTCGGCGTGACGATCAGCTCGCCATAGACACCCTGAATGCTGCCGCCATTGGTCACGTCGACGCTGACGCCGGACGCATTTGTGACGACAAGCGAGCCAAGGCCATCATCGCCCGGATCGACAAGGATATTGCCCAGCGTGCTGGTGGTGCCGCCGCCGGATCCGCTGGCAAGCGCGCTCTCGTTGACCTGTCCGGGCGGCGCTCCCAGGCTCACAATGCTGAGCTCGGGGAAATCGTTTTCACGGATCGAGGGGAACAGCTCGCGCCGCTCCAGCGTGCCGAACTGCAATGCAGTGGGCGGCAGCAGATCGATCACGGGGCCGGCATCGCCGATATCGCCATTGGGGGTGTTGAAGCCGCCGCCGCCGCTCTGGGACGCGGCGGACACCACGGTCAGCGCGCCATCGGGACCGGCCGCGACGTCGATGCCGTTGGCCTGAAGGGCGGCAGCGAGCGCGAGTTCGGGGATTTCCACATCGCCGATCAGGAAGGTGGGCACCTTGAGAGCGGCGTTGAGGATGGTGACGGTAGAACCATCGGGCTGCACGAGAACCAGATTGTTCCCGTCGAGCCTGATCTCGTCGATCGAGACCCCCTGCGGAAGGCGGACAACATTGTCTGCGTCGGGCGTGATCGTTTCCGGCACATCCGGCACGGCTGCCTGCGAGGTCGGCTCCGCGACCGGCTGACCGGTCGCCGGATCGACGGGCGTCGGCTCGGCGGCAGTCTCGTTCTGCGCGAACTGGAGAGCGTTCTGCTCTGCCTGGCTCAGGCGCGTGCTGGTTGAAGACTGTTCAGCGGCAGTTGCGCGCTCGTCGGTGGTATTCGTGCGGTCATTGTTGGCCATGGGAACCCCCAGAAACAGATGTTCCCGGGAGCCAGACACGCCGCTTTAGTCGGCACAATATGAACTGAGCATCATTGATATATCATCATATTCCGAACGGACGAAAATTTCCCGTTGGTTAATGCTTGAATATAAGCAATTATACATTTGCCTATAATTATCCCTTTTTGACAGCCTGCGCCGGCTGCTCCCGCCGGCCATTCTGCCCAGAGACCTGAATGGTAAACAGAGATGAAATAGACAAAATCCCATTTTAAATAAATTGAACAACATATCTAAGTATAAAATAACCCAAACAACTTAATCGGCATTTCATTTGCGCCTCTTATCGTCATTGCAAGATCAGGGGACGATCAAATGAAAAACTCCAGAGGCCTATACATAGGTGCAAGCCTTGCGCTTGCCATCTCGGCATCCGCCTCACTTGCCATGCAGAATGAAGCGCAGGCGGGGGCTTATGCGCCATCGCCGGTGCAGGTTTCCTTCATCTCCAGCATGAGCGCCATGTCGGCGGCCGCGACAATGACGGCGGCGACCCGGGGGCTTGCCGAACTGAAGATGCAGTGGGAACGGGCGGCTTCGCGCGCCGCTCCCCAAAATGCGCGCTTTGCGGCAGGCGCCGGCAAAAGGCCCGCCGGAGAACGCAGGCAGGCGGGCAATGCCGCCACGGGCGTTTTCGGCTCCGTGGCCATTCCCTTTCGCGCCCTGCCATCCAGCGCCAGCTGGAAAGCCGTGTACCCATCCATAGCGCGCGCCGATTTCGCCGCCTGTACGGAGGCCGGAGACTGCGCGCAACGGGCGAAAGACCTGGCGCAGCTTGTGCGTGACGTCAAAGCAGGCCCGTTCTCGCGCAAGCTTGCGGAGATCAACCGGGCGGTAAACCGCAGAATTGCCTACGTCTCGGACCGGAACAATTATCGCCAGCTGGATCTTTGGGCGAAACCCCGGGACATTCTCCAGCGCGGCAAGGGCGATTGCGAGGACTATGCCATCCTGAAGATGGCGGCGCTCAACGCTGCGGGCATTCCGCTCGGCAGTATGTCGATCGTGGTGCTTCAGGACCAGCGGCGATCCCTGTTTCACGCCGTTCTCACGGTTTCCACGAGCCAGGGGCATTATGTGCTCGACAATCTGCACGACCGCGTGATGAAGGACACCGCCTTTGGCGACTACCTGCCGCTTTACTCGCTGAGCGCAGACCGCTCCTGGATCCACGGTAGAAAGCGCGACGGCTCCATGGTCGCAACGCTTGAAGGACTGCCCTCGGATCTTTCTCCGGGAGAAGGCTTCGACAATGCGGCGGTGCCCCAGAACCGGGTGACCGGCGTGAATGGCGGTTAGGGTCAGTTCGGCAGGATGAAACCGACAATCGCGTCAAGCCCGGCCAGCGGCGCAAGGATGGCGTTGAGACGACCGCGGATAAGCTGACGGTCCACACCGATCACAAAGCCCACCATTGCCGGTCCGCTGCCCTTCATCTTCAGCTTCTCGATCAGCTCTGAAAACTGGATATCGAGCGACAGGCGCACACCCCGCGCCGTGGCATCCGACGGCAGGCTGGACAGCCGCGACTGCACAAAGGCGATGAAAGGCGGATTGTGGGCCATCAACTGCCGGTCACCGGCAAGGGCGAAACAGGGCGACGGGCAGGCCATGACCATGTTGCGCACGGCCTGTCTGCCGGTTCTGGCCCGCATCAGATCGAGCTCGCCTTGCAGGTGGGAGACGGTTTCCACCCTGAGAGCCGATGTGAGGTTCGAGCCCTGTTCAAGCCGGTTCTCGCAGGCCTCAATCACATCGCCGACACTGCAGTCCTTCTCATCCGCGATCTCCTGCAGGGACGACCAGAAGATCTCTTCCAGCCGGATGCCGCGCCGCGCGGCCCCGACCCTGAGGACGCGAAACCGGGGCTGGAAGGCCCAGTCTTCTTCACCGTGCGTTTCAACCGCTTTGTCCATGGCTGTCACCGCTCGCGCAGCGCTTCGGTGCGCGCCTTGTTAATCGGCTTCATCAGATAGGCGAGAATCGTCTTCTTGCCGGTCATGATGTCGGCAGTCGCGATCATGCCGGGAATGATCTTGTGGCTCCTGCCATCCCGAACCAGCTCGGCCTGATCGGTCTTGACCCGCACCTGATAGAAGGTTTCGCCCGTATTCTGATCCACGAGGCTGTCGGCGGAGATGTTCTCCACCTCGCCTTCAAGCCCGCCATAGATGGAAAAATCATAGGCGGAAACCTTGATCAGCGCAGGCTGACCCGGCCGTACGAAGGCGACATCGCGCGGCGATATCCGCGCTTCGACGAGCAGCGTGTCGGATGTGGGCACCACGCCGGCCACCACGGTGCCGGGCTCCACATAGGCCCCGATCGTGTTCACCTCGAGCGTGTTGATGATGCCATCGACCGGCGAGCGGATATCGGTGCGCGCAACCCGGTCGGTTGCCCCGCGAATGGTCTCTTCAATGACCGACAGTTCCGCCAGCGCCTGTGTCTTTTCCACCAGCGCTTCCTGCTGAACCTGGAGCGCCAGCTCCTCGATCTGCAGCGTCGCCTCCTTGATGGAGGCTTCGATGCGCTCGACCGACTCGCGCGTGGATTCAAGCTGGCCCCGCGTCTCGGATAGTTCCTTCTGCACCCGCAGAAGCTCGGTCTGCGCCACCAGCTTGCGCTTGACCATGGGCTCCAGAAGATCGGCCTCACGCTGGGCGAGCGACAGGTTTTCTTCCAGCCGGGAGATGTTCGCGTTCGCCTCGTCGAGCTCATTCATGCGCTGCGTGCGCCGTTCGATCAGCACCGAGCGTTTGTTCTTGATGTTGTCGGCGCGGGCGCGCAGCAGGCGCGCTTCGTTCTGGCAGATGCCGGGCGCAACCTCCTGCAAGGATTCCGGGCAGATATATTCGGCTTCTAGATCGCCTTTCTCTTCCAGCTCAAGTCTGGCGACCTGGGCGCGCAGCGCGCGGGCGCGGGCGGCGGACTCGCCGAGCGACGACGCCGTGACCGTATCATCAAGCTGAAGGATGAGGTCGCCCTTGCTGACGGTCTGGCCGATCGTGACAGCGATTTCCTGCACGACCCCGGCTTCGCTCGACTGAATGATCTGCGTCTTCGAGATCGGAATGATCTTGCCTTCGCCGCGCGCAATTTCCTGCACCTCGGCGATGGACGCCCAGCCAATAAATGTCATCAAGAGGGCTGCAATAACGACTAACCCCAATCGCGCAGCCAGTGGTGGACGGTCCATTTTCAATCCGCCTTTCGTCTTTTTATGTAAGGTCGCGCGCCACGCGGGCAACGCCTGGAGCTATTGCCCCCTTCCCGAACGCCCACCCACGGCGTTCTTTTGCAGTTCTGCGATTACCCTCTCCTTGGGTCCGTCGGCGATGACACGGCCCTGATCGATGACCACCAGCCGGTCGACGAGTTGAAGCATGCTGTGCCGGTGCGTGGAGATCACCAGCGTCACATCATCCCGGAAGGCGGATTTGAGCCGCGCGATGAGTTCGCGCTCGCTTGCCAGATCCATTGCGCCAGACGGTTCGTCCATGAACACGATCTTCGGGTCACTCAAGAGAATGCGTGCAATCGCGACCGCCTGTCGCTGACCGCCCGAAAGCTGACTGCCACGCTCACCCACCGGCATGTCATAGCCCCTGGGATGACGGGCGACGAACGCATCGACACCGGCGGCCTTTGCGGCTTCGACCAGCTCATCATCGGTCGCGCCGGGCTTGGCCATCAGGAGGTTTTCCTTCACCGACCCGGAAAAGAGGTCTGCCGCCTGCGACGCGAAGACGACCGCGGAACGCACCACGGACGGGTGATACTGGCGGATATCCACCCCATCGATGAGCAGATTGCCGCTCGACGGCGGATAGAGCCCGGCAAGCAGACGGCCAGCCGTGGTTTTGCCGGAGCCAATGCGCCCGATGATGCCGACGCGCTCACCGCCCTTGATGGCGAGGTTGAAATCGTTGAGCGCGGGGCTCGCGGCCCCCGGATAGGTGAACCCGACATTGCGGAAGGCAACATCGCCGGTGCGGATTTCGCGGTTCACGAAGCCCGTGCTCTCCGGCCGGTCTTCGGGCTGCTCCATGATGGCGTTCAGAATGCGCAGCGACAGAAGCGCCTGGCGCATGCGCGACAGGGTCATGGCGATCTGGCCGAGCGGCGCGACGGCGCGGCCCGACAGCATGACCGTCGCGATGATCGCGCCCGTCGAGATATTGCCCTCGGAGAACTCGTAGGCGCCCGCAACGACAAGCGCCACGGTGACCAACTGCTGCACGAACTGCGTCATGTTCGACGCCCAGGAGGACAGCTGCTTGATGCCCTCGGAGGTTCGCGAGGCGTTCTTGGCAAGTTCGCTCCACCGGCGCAGCAATGTGCGCTCGGCGCGCAGCGACTTGACCGTTTCGATTGTCGCGATGGTTTCCACGAGAAGCGACTGGCGCTGCGAAGCCTCATTGTTGGCGGCGGCGACACGGCGGCCGATGCGCGCCTGCGCGATGAGCCCGATGATCAATGCGAGCGCGAAGGCGGTTGCCGGGATCAGCGCCAGCCAGCCGGCAACGCTGTAAATGACCAAGAGGAAGACGAAAACGAAGACGCTGTCGATCAGCGTGCTGATCGTGTTCGAGGTGAAGAACTCGCGCACGAACTCATACTGCGTAACGCGGCTTGCATATTCGCCGGTCGACATGGGACGCGACGCCATGGTGGCGTGCAGCACTTTTTCGAAAAGCAGATAGGAAAGCTTCAGATCCGCTTTCCGGCCGGCGTAATCGATAAGGGCTGCGCGAACGCTTTTCAAAAGCAGGTCGAACAGGATTGCCCCGGCGACGCCGAGCGCCAGAACCCAGAGCGTGGCGGTTGCCTGGTTGGGCAACACCCGGTCGTAGACATTCATGACGAAGAGCGGTGATGCCAGCGCCAGAAGGTTCACGAACAGCGCGGCTATCGCCACCTGCGCATAGGACCGCCAGAACGGCGCAAGCGTGGTGGTGAGCCAGTGGCGCTTTTCCATCTGCTGAGGCAGACCGGCATCCGCGCTTTCGGACTTGTTCTCATAGATGATGCTGAAGGAGACGATCAGCCCGACTTTTCTGGACAGGACATCCTTGAGCCTGACGCCTTCTTCCGCGATGGGATCGGGCAGAAGCGTGGTGCGCAGGCGGTCGCCATCGAGCGGCTCCAGAAGAGCCTGCGCCGTGCCATCCGCATAGACGACAAGCACCGGCAGATCGATGGATCCGCTGGCGAGATCGCGCCGGCTGTGCTGCTCCACTTCCAGACCGATACGCGCGGCGAGCCGCTCGATATCTTCCAGCGACGGATTGCTCTCGTCGAAGGGCGTATCGGAAAAGAGGACGGTTTCGGAACTCGGGCGCGCGAGAAACTGCGCGACCTCCCGAAAGGCAAACCTGAAACTGTCTGCCAGGAGCGGCGTGTCGGCTGTAGGGTTGCGAAGCTGTTCCACCTTGCGCCCTTGCCTGCTGCCCCGACCGGCTATTGAGACCGGATCGGAGCGAGAAGATCGAGCGGCAGATCGTTGGTCTGCCGCGATGGCAGTCTCTTATATGTTTCCGTCGGCGCGGTTTCAGGCACGTTGAACTCTGCCCGCGCGTAGGCCTCCGACTGTTTCGCACTGGAGAGGTTCATCGTATCGAGCAGCGTGCCGGTGGCCGCCAGAATGCGATACTCGGCAAAGCGCGCCGCATATTGCGCGGTCTTGGACAGGACATTCACGCTGAAGCGTGTGTTCTGCGCGCCGAGAACATCAAGCAGCGAACGCTGGCCAACCACGAGCTGCTCGCGGTAGGAACTGACCAGCTGGGCATTCGTCTGCGCCTGCTGACGCAGGGTCTGCGACAGATCGATCTGCCGCTGGCGGCGATCCCAGGAAATGCGGACCGCTTCCTCGACCTCACGATAGGCCTGATGAAGGACCAGACGCTGCTCGCTTGCGCGGCGGATCTGCTCCTGCTCGTTGGCGACGTCGATGCCGCCGCGATAGAGGTTCCACTTGGCGACGACGCGCGCCTGCAGATCGTTGGTGCGGCCGTCCGAACCGTCAATGTCGTAACCGGCGCGGGCGCGGCCCTCGGCGCTGATCTCGGGCAGCATGTTCGAGCGCGCGGCATCGACCAGCGCATCGGCTGCATCGATATCGGCGTTGGCGACCTTGATGCGCGGGTTGTTGGCGCGCGCAATGCCGATGGCCCTGTCGAGCGAGGCCGGCAGCGCCGATGCCACGGAACCCGGCATGGAGGGATTGCTGAGCGGCTTGCCGACGAGCTTGTAGAAACGGATCTTGGCCGCTTCCAGCTCTTCCTCGGCTTCCTTGAGACGCGCCCTGGCGGACAGCGAACGCTCCTGCGCCTGCTGACGGTCAGCCTCGGTGAGTGCGCCGCCGGAAATCAGCGAGCCGATATCGCCCAGCATCGACTGGTGGAAGCTCACATTCTTGCGCGCTTCATTAACGATCTCGACCTGAAGCAGATATTCGAGATATTCGCGCACCACCTGAAGGGCGATTGTTTCCGAACGCTCGAGCACACGGAAGGAAGCGGAATCCACACGCGCGGCCTGACGATCAAGCTCGGCGCGGCGTCCACCGCCGTCGAACAGTTTCTGCGTGATGGAGAGACCGATCTCCGCCGGGTAGAGCGGATCGTCCTCAATGCCGGTGCCACGGCGCGAGGGATTGTCGAGGCGACGCGCGCCGACCGACGCTTCAAGATCGACACTCGGGAGATAAAGGCCCCGCGCCTGCCGCAACTCGAACTCGATGGCTTCGCGATTTTCAATCGCCTGCCCGATCTCGGGATTGGATTCCAGAGCGACCGCCATGGCTTCCTTTACGGAAAGGGCGTTTGCAGCAGTCGAAAACACAACGGCGCCACTCATAAGAGCGGCAGCCAGAACGCGCGTAATGCGTGGCTTCAGCGTCATTATCCCCCCTTTGACTGCGCGTTCCCTGCGCAGCAAATGGAAAAGCCCGATCCCACATCGGGTCTCAATATGATGTTATGCTAGGACAACCATTCACAACTGGCTATGTCCCAAGTCGTGCTCCTACCCATTTTGGAGTAGTTTAGTCGCCTCATTTAAATAGCGGTGTTGCGCCGGCGCAACAAAATCCACTTCCTGTTAAGCATTTCAACCCTGAAATGCAGGAATTCAGTCAGCCTTACTGCCCTATCTCACGACCACGAGAGCGCCAATTTTGACATTGTTATAAAGGGTTATAACATCATCATTGGTCATGCGGATGCAGCCGGAAGAGACGGCCTGCCCGATTGTCCAGGGCTGGTTCGTTCCGTGAATTCTAAACAGGGTTGAGCCCAGATAGAGCGCGCGGGCGCCCAACGGATTTTCCGGACCGCCTTCCACGAGGGTCGGCAGGATACGCCCCTCATTTGCCTCACGACGGATCATTTCGGCGGGTGGACGCCAGTCCGGCCATTTCGCCTTTCTGGTGATGCGTTCACGGCCGCGCCAGGCGAAACCCTCGCGCCCGACGCCGATCCCGTAACGCACCGCGGTGCCGTCGCCACGCAGATGATAGAGGCGGCGCTCGCCCGTATCGATCACAATGGAGCCGGCAGGCAGGTTCTCGGAATAAGGCACGACCGCCGGCTTGACGGCGGCGTCGCCCCACGGCGCCTTGAAGGAGAGCGTGCGCTCACGGCGGACCCAGCGGCCCGTTGCCGGATCGAACTGGCGCACGGTGACCGTCTCTTCGGCGACTGCGCCACCAATCAGCCCCGGCAACACCGGGAGCATGAAAGCCAGCAAGAGCAGAAGCCGACAGAGCGCAGACATCATCCACGTCCTGTCACGAACGCGGTCCATTCCTGAAATGCTCATTCAGCCTCCTGCCCGGCCAGTTCAAATGTCTCGTCTTCTATGCGGATGGTGGTGGCGTTGGGCGCCGAGATGGATCTCTTGCGCCCATCCGCGCAGATCAGCGTCGGCCATTCCCCGACCTTGCAACCGACTTCCGCATAGAGGTTTGCCAGTGGCGCACCGCGCGCGATCACAAGCGCCCCGTCAGCAAGCCGGATGACATGCTGATCCTGCGGACCAACAAACGCCCAGACACCGCCATCCCCGGACGCTGCGTCAAAGCCACGGCCATAGATAGCATCGCCATTTCGGCCGACCAGCATGTGTCGATTGGCGGACATCGCCCAGGCATAGCGTTCCAGAACGCCGGGCTGGCCATTGTAGAGCGTGGTGATGTCGGTTTGCGCAGCGTTGTCGAGGGGCATGGCCGGCTGAAACACCCGAGCCCCGGGTTCATCCGCGCTGCCGGCCCCGCAGCCAAGCAGGAAAACGGCGACCAGCAGAAAACTTCGCATACGGTTCATTGCCGCCCCTTGCAGCACCGCCGCGCCCCCGACGGGAAAGCGCCGATGCCGTCAGCAAAAGCTGCGCCGCCCATGCAACCTGCTGCATGGCGGCGCACTTGCTATCATTCTGAGGCTAAACAATCTTTGAGTCCAGCACCCATAGCGGGCGGGCCGGAGTGCTTCTGCTAGTGGCTCTCGCCGTTTTCGCGCGTTCCCATCGCATTGATCGCGCTGAGGCGGAACCGGTCACTGTCGCTCTGGCGCGCCATTTCGAGCTGCTCCGATGCAATGCGCATCAGACCGCGGAACTCGATCTGGTCTTCAAAGATCACGCCGCCGATATCGACGCCGAGTTCCACGGGCTCGCCTTCCGCCAGGAAGCGCGATTTGGTGATGGCGGTGCGAATGCGCTCTCCCACATCGCGGGCCTGTTCAACCGTCGCGCCGGGAAGGAAGACGCCGAACTCGCTGTCGTTCAGACGACCGACCACATCGCTGCGGCGCACATTGGCGCGGATCACCGATGCGATCTGGCGCATCGACTCTTCACCCCAGCTGAAACCGTAATCGATGGCGATGTCGCGCACATTCTCGGCTTCGAGGATCAACAGCGCGCCAAAGGTGCGCCCTGCCTCGGAAACCGTCGCGGCGCGGCGGCGCTCCACCAGCGTTGTGAACATCTCGCCGTTGAACACCTCGGTCGAGGGATCATGAGCGGCGGAGAAATTCCGGTCCCGCTTGAAGCGGCGCAGCTGCTCGCTTGCCTGCCCTATATAGAGAAGCAGCGGCGTGGCGATGACCACCGGCAGAATGAGCGCGGCAGCAAGGCTGCGCTGATAGGGATTGATCTCTTCGCCGAAGAAGAGGAGGTAGTGGACAAGGAACGAAAGCCCGACCGCTGCCAGTGTGCCAAGCAGCGTAAAGGCAATGAGCCATGTCCAGCGCGGTTTGCGTTGCAAGAGCGACTTGTCCATATGCTTTCAACGTCCCCAGTGTGACTGATCCCGTTGGTAACCGGCAAACTTCTAATAAAAGTTGACGGGACCCTTCGTCTTTTAACGATTCGCATAAGACGCTTCCGACCACAACACGCTTAAGCCGATGAAAAACAGGAATATTATTCCTTAATTCCGGCTCTGACGCGGCAGAAGAAAACAATCTCCCCACAAGCAATGGCAAGCCTCAGGGTCGGACCTTCCCAACCAGCGTGCAAGATTAAATCGGGTTTTCCAAAGAGAATGCGCCGGGAGAGCGCCGGTCGTTAAAATGCCATGGATCGTGTTTGTTTGCCGGTTACAATTTTCTGCGCATGGTCCTGCCATACCGGGGGCACCGAAAAAGGAACACCATGCCGACAGATTTTGCGTCCGTGCACGCCCACCTCGAAAACGCACAGGCCGAACTGACCGGTTCCGATCCGGCGACGCACCAGTTGCGCGAAGCCATCGGACTGTTGCTCGATGCCGCGCTCAAGGCCGAATTCTCGGCAAAGCCGGAAGCAGACAATGTGGTCCGCTTCCCCCGCGTGGCGCGCGCCCGACCCGGCCAGAACTCGCGCCACGGTTAGATCGCCATGCGAAAATTGCTGCGTCAGGCCTGAGCGGCAAGCACCCGGTTGCGCGCCTTCTCGGCCTCACGCGCAATCGCGCGGTCGCTTTCGGCTGCGCCCTCCACATGCGTGGTGGTTCCTGTACGGTCCAGGAAGACGAGCGCCACATCGGCGTCCGCGCCGACCATCACGGCCGCGACCCGCTGATACTGCGGATCGCCATCAAGCCTGTGGTTGAAAAGAATCTGCCCGTCCACATCATCCAGCACCGACAGAAGCGCGGCCTCGAAGCCCTGCGCGATCAGGTCGGCGAGGTCGAGCAGAAGCTCCAGCTGGACAACCTCAAGCGACGGTTCATTGTGCACGGCGATGTTACTCGAATCATTACTCACTTCGAAGAAGTTAGCCGAGTGAATGAAATGCGGGCAACGCAGGCATGTGAACAGATTGTGTCGTCTTGAAACAATTTCACTTCCTCAAAAACCACGCCTTCTCTCCAGCACGTCTCTCAGCCACGCCTTCTGATTGCATAAGTAAAATCGGGCGCTTGCAGCTTCTTTGAGGCATCAGGGCGGCAATCCACAAAATTACGTACAAAATTACGTCCCAAATTACATATTGAAATCGATTACATTTGCCATACAATCGATTTCATTGACGTGGCGGAAGATACCTTTCGCGGAGGACACGTCATGGAGGAGGAGTGCCGCACGATCGGCGAAAAGGCCTTGGCTGCCTGTGCCGTTGGTGCATTTCACCAGGGAGGAGTTCATGAAAAAACTGGCAATTGCTGCCGTAACCGCCGCTGCCCTTGCGGGCACTGCGCTTTCGGCTTTGGCCGAGGACTTCAAGATCGGTCTGTCGAACGGCTGGGTGGGCAGCGAATGGCGCACCCAGATGATCGAGGAGGCCGAGGAAGCCGCCGCCGCCTGGAAAGACAAGGGCGTGAATGTTGAAGTGGTCGCCCAGAGCGCCAATGTCGACGTGCCCGGCCAGATCGCGCATGTGCGCAACTTCATCAGCCAGGGCGTTGACGCCATCATCATCAACCCCAACAGCCCGACCGCCTTTGACCCGGTGTTCGCGCAGGCCAAGGAAGCCGGCATTCTGGTGATCGCCACCGATGCCGAAGTCTCTTCGCCCGACGCCCTTTACGTGGGCATCGACCAGAAGGGCTGGGCCATGGAAAGCGCCAAATGGCTGGCCGACACGCTGAACGGCGAAGGCAAGGTCGTCGCCATCAACGGCGTTGCCGGACACCCGGCCAACGAGATGCGCGTTGCGGGTTACCGCGAAGTGTTCGGCGAGCATGACGGTATCGAGATCGTCAATGAAGTGAACGCCAACTGGGACCAGGCGCAGGGCCAGCAGGCCATGCAGAACCTGCTCGCGACCTATCCCGACATTGACGGCGTTTGGGTGCAGGACGGCATGGCCGCCGGCGCATGGCGCTCCATCATGGACGCCGACAAGGCTTGCGACATCGCCGCAACCGGCGAAATCCGCAAGGACTTCATCGACATCTGGACCGAGAACAAGCTGAACTCCGGCGCTTCGGTGAACCCGCCCGGCGTGATGGCAAGCGCGCTCAATGTGGCCGTGCTGATGCTGCAGGGACGTGAACTGAAGGAGCCGGCCAAGGCCGGGCAGTATGAGAACGCGCTCTATCTGCCGATCCCGTTCATCAGTTCGGACAATCTGGAAGAAGTGGCCGCCTCCGTTGACGGAAAGCCGGGCTACTATTCCTACACGAGCTCGCTTTCCATCGACGACGCGGAAGCGCTGTTCAAATAGGACGACGCCGGCAAAGGCCCCTCGCCCTCACCCTCTCCCCACATGCGGGGAGAGGGAGACATCCACGCCACGGCCATTCTCCTTCGCGACGTTGACGGGAGAAGGCGCGGCGGGCGGATGAGGGACTGACGCCGACCTTTCAGCGATTGATGTAGACATGACCAAACTGAAGCTCAGCGGTGTAAGCAAGGCTTACGGTGCCACGCTGGCGCTACGCCGTGGCGACCTTGAACTGGACACCGGCGAAGTGCATGTGCTGATCGGCGCCAATGGCTCCGGCAAAAGCACGCTTTGCAAGATCGTGGCCGGCAGCGTGCGCCCGGATGCCGGCGATGTGCTGCTCGACGGGCGCGCGGTGACCGTGAGCGGGCCGCGTGCGGCGCAGGCGCTGGGCATCGGCATTTTCTATCAGGAACTGAGCCTCGCCGATCATCGCAGCGTGGCCGAAAACATCTGCCTGCCCGATCTGCCGAAGCAGAGCGGATTCTTCATCGACCGGGCGGCATTGCGCGAAAAGGCCGAACGCTACATCGCGCTGTTCGAGGCCGTCGCCGGCGCGGAACTCAGGGCCGACACGAATGTGGGCGATCTGCGCGCCGACCAGCGGCAATTGGTGGAGATCATGAAAGCGCTGGCGACGGAAGCGCCGGTCCTGATCTTCGACGAACCCACCTCCGCCCTCGACCGCGCGCAGGTGGACCGCTTCTTCGAAATCCTGCGCGGCCTCAGGAATGACGGCCGCAGCATCGTCTTCATCTCACACCGCATGGACGAGATCTTCGCCATCGGCGACCGCGTGACCGTGATCCGCGATGGCGAGACCATCGACACGATGGCCATTGCGGAAACGACCCCGGAGGCCGTGATCCACATGATGGTGGGCGAGCAGGAAGAGCTTGCCGCCCCACAGCAAGCTGCGCGCCCCGCACAGGCAACATCCACCGATGCGGCGCTGACCGTTGAGAACCTCACCGGCGCAGGCTTTCGCGATGTGAGCTTTACGGTCAGACGGGGCGAAATCCTCGGCCTCGGCGGCCTGCACGGACAGGGCCAGTCCGCTCTCCTGAAGGCGCTTTTCGGCGCGCCGCCGCCCAGTGGCGGCGAAGCGCGGATAGCACGAGAGCGGCTTCGCACCGACAGCCCGCGCAGCGCCATCGCCCAGGGCGTGGCCTATGTTTCCGGCGACCGGAGCCGCGACGGGGTGATCACCGGACGTCCGATCCTCGAAAATGTCACGCCCATCCATGCGCTGCGCAACAGGCTCGTGCTGGCGCGCCCGGGGCGGCTCGCTGAAAAGGCGCTGCCGGCGCTCAAGGCGCTGAACACGAAATTCGCCGGGCTTTCCCATTCCATCGGCTCACTTTCGGGCGGCAACCAGCAGAAGATCGTGATCGCCCGCTGGCTGATCGACAAGCCCGACATCCTGCTGCTCGACGACCCGACAAAGGGCATCGATCTTTCGGCCAAGACAGACCTTTTCGCGCTGATCCGCAGGCTCGCCGAGGAAGGGCTCGCCATCGTGCTCTATTCGTCGGAAGACGCCGAGCTCCTGAACAATGCCGACCGCATTCTCGTGTTCAACGGCGGCGCGGTGAGCCGGGAGCTGAGCGGCGCGGAGCGCACCCGCTACAATCTCTACCAGGCAGCCTACGAGGCGGCATGATGACGACCAACGCATCTCTCACAAAACAGGATGGCGGCGGTTTCGGCACGCTTTTGAGGCGCTTTCCGTTCCTGCCTGCCCTTCTCATTTTCGCGGTGCTTCTGGTGCTGAACGGCATCTTCGAACCCAACAGTTTGAGTTTTCGCTCGCTGACGGGCCTCGTGCGCACCTATATGGCGCTGATGCTTCTGGCGGTTGCCCAGACCTATGTGGTCTATGCCGCCGACATCGACCTTTCGGTCGGCGCCATCGCCTCGCTGGTCAATGTGACGATCATCGTGTTGATGCAGCATATGGGCGGTGGGGGGCTCTCGGTGCTGGCCGCGCTCGGCGTGGGTGTTCTCGTCGGACTGGCCTGCGGCCTCGTCAACGGTTTCGTGGTCGCGGCGCTGCGCCTGCAGGCCATCGTCGCCACCTTCGCCACAAGCATCTTCTTCACAGGGCTGGCGCTGGTGATCCTGCCGGTGGCCGGCATGCCCGCACCGACCGTTTTCTGGCGCACTTATGGCGGCAGTTTCTTCGGCATTCCCTTTGTCTTCTATGCCGCTGTGGCGCTTGCAATCCTGCTTTATCTATTGGCCCGCACCCGGCTTGCCACGCAGCTTCTGGCGGTGGGCGACGGGCAGCAGGCGGCCTTCCAGAGCGGGCTTCCCGTCACCGCGATCCGCATTGGCGGCTATGCGCTGTGTGGCGTGTTCGCTGCCCTTGCCGCCTTCTGCATCACCGGTGACACGGCAAGCGGCGACCCGCTGGTCGGCGCGAAGATGACGCTGTTCAGCGTTGCCGCCGTGGTGCTTGGGGGCAGCGCGCTTTCCGGCGGGTTCGGCACGGTTGCAGGCTCCGTCATCGCGGCGCTGATCATCGGGCTCATCAATTCGCTCGTCTTCTTCGCGGGCACCCCCTCGCACTGGCAGAACCTGGTGCAGGGGCTCGCCATTCTCGCCGCGCTGATGGTGGGTGTTCTCGTCAGCCGCAGGGGGCGTGCATGAACCGGCTGCTCGACATTGCCAAAAACCCGCTCATGATCGCACTGGTGCTGATCGCAGCACTTCTGTTTCTCGGCAACACGCTTTCGCCGGGCTTCGCCTCGGGCGGGCAAATCCTGCGGCTCCTCATCGTGGCAGCGCTGCTGGGCATTGTCGCGGCTGGCCAGAACCTCGTCATTCTGGGCGGGCGCGAGGGCATCGACCTGTCCGTCGGCGGCGTGGTTTCGCTTTCGGCCATTGTGGCCGGCAATGTGATGAACGGCATGGATGGCGGCATCCCGCTGGCCATTCTGGCCTGCGTGGCGACCGGCGCGCTGTTCGGCCTGTTCAACGGGCTCGGCGTGACGCTGCTGCGCATTCCCCCGCTGGTGATGACGCTTGGCATGCTGGGTGTGCTTCAGGGGCTTCTGGTGGTGATCCGGCAGGGCATTCCCTCCGGTCGCGCAGCCCCGGCCCTTTCGGAATTCGTGACCAGGCCATTCCTGCTAGGGCTGCCGGGCATCATCTGGCTGTGGATCGGGGTTGGCCTGCTGATGGCCTTCATCCTGCACCGCACCGTGTTCGGCCAGCGCATCTACGCCATCGGCTCCAACGAGCAGGCGGCCTTCATGGCCGGTGTGCCCGTGCGGCGCACGCGCATCGCTCTCTTCATGCTGTCGGGCGTGTTCGCCGCCATTGCCGGGCTCTGCCTGCTTGGTTATTCCGGCTCCTCTTTCGCAAATGTAGGGGAGCAATACATGTTGCCATCGATCATCGCCGTGGTGTTTGGCGGAACCCCGCTTTCCGGCGGCAAGGGCGGCTATACCGGCACCATGGCCGGCGCGGTTCTGCTGGTGGTGCTGCAAAGCATCCTGACCACGATCAACATCGATGAATCCGGACGGCAGATGGTGTTTGGCGCCACGCTTCTGGTGCTGATGCTGTTCTATGGCCGCGGTCGGGGGCTGCGCGCATGAACCGTCGGCCCAAGATCAAGGACATTGCCGAGGCGCTGGGCGTTTCATCCGCCACCGTGTCGCGCGCGCTGAGCGGCAGCGATCTGGTGACGGAGGAAACCCGCGCGCGGGTGCGCGAAACAGCGGACGCCCTGCACTATCGGCCAAACGCCAGCGCCCGCAGCCTGCGCACAGCCCGCTCCATGGCGGTGCTGATGGTGGTGCGCGATGTGGGCAACCCGTTCTATCTCGACATTCTGAAGAGCGTGGAGGCCACCGCCCGCGCCGCCGGCTACTCGGTGCTGATGGGCAATACCGAGAACGATCCCGAGCGCGAGATCGAGTATTTCGACATGCTGCGCGACGGTCATGCCGACGGCATGATCCTGATGACGGGCAAGCTGCCGGCGCAGGAGGGCGCGCGCAACAGGCTGCCGCCCAATGCACCCATCGTGGTGGCGCTGGAAACCATTGAAGGCTCCGGCTTTCCGCATGTGCAGATCGACAATGTGGCCGCCTCCTGCGAGGCGGTGGAGCATCTGATCGGGCTTGGCCACCGGCGCATCGCCCATATTTCCGGGCCGGTTCCCGAAGTGATGAGCCTTCGCCGACAGGAGGGCTATCGCCGCGCCATGCGCAATGCCGGCCTTGCGATTGCCGAAGGCTATGAGCAGCGCGGCGACTACCTGCTGCATGGCGGGGCTGCGGCCTGCAGGGCGCTGTTCGAACTCGACGAACCGCCGACCGCGATCTTCGTGGCCAATGACGAAATGGCCTTCGGCGCGGTTCATCACCTGCGCGAGATCGGCCGCGACGTGCCCGGCGATGTGTCCGTCGTCGGCTTCGACGATCTCTATCTGAGCGAAGCGTTCTACCCGCCGCTGACCACGGTGCGCCAGCCGCGCACCGACATCGGCCGGCAGGCCATGGGCATGCTGCTCGAAATGCTTTCAGGGGCCGCCGTGCCCAGGGAACCCGTGGTGCTGCCAGCCACGCTGCGCGTGCGCGGCACCACCGCACCACCGAAAACAGAATGAAAGGGGAAACAACCATGTCCGCACAGCCCGGAAAACGCCTGCGCATCGGCCTTGTCGGCACCGGCTTCATTGCCGAATTCCATCTGCGGTCCATGCTCGGCGTGCGCCATGTCGACGTGACCGGCGTCTACAGCCGCAAGGCGGAGAACCGCGAACGCATCGTGAAGCTGGTGGCGGAACTGGGGCTGGGCGACTGCAAGAGCCATGACAGCCTGGCATCCATGCTGCAGGCCGACGATGTGGACGCGGTCTGGATTCTCTCCCCCAACGACACGCGCCTTGAGACGATGCGCACCATCCATGACGAAGTCGTTTCCGGGCGCAGCAAAGTGTTTGCGGTGGCCTGCGAAAAGCCGCTTGCCCGCACGCTGTCCGATGCGCGTGAGATGCTGCGGCTCGTGGAAGACGCCAGGCTAAACCACGGTTATCTGGAAAACCAGGTCTTCGCCCAGCCGGTTCTGCGCGGCAAGGAGATCATCTGGCGGCGCGCCGCCTCCACCACCGGACGCCCCTATCTGGCGCGCGCGGCAGAAGAGCATTCCGGCCCGCACGAGCCGTGGTTCTGGCAGGGCGACAAGCAGGGCGGCGGCGTTCTGCTCGACATGATGTGCCACAGCGTTGAAGTGGCCCGGCACCTTCTGACGGAACCCGGCAGGAAGCGGGATTCCCTGAAGCTGAAGGCCGTGCACGGCACCGTGGCCAACCTCAAATGGACACGCCCGCGCTATATCGAAGACCTGAAGAACCGCTTCGGCCCGGAAGTGGATTACGCCAACCGCCCCTCCGAGGACTTTGCGCGCGGCAATGTGATCCTGGAGGACGAGGACGGAAACGAGCTGATGATCGAGACGACAACCTCCTGGGCCTATGTGGGGGCGGGTCTGCGCATCCAGCTGGAACTGCTTGGGCCGGAATACGCCATGGAGTTCAACTCGCTCGGCACCGGCCTGAAAATCTTCATGTCGCGTGAAGTGAAGGGCGAGGAAGGCGAGGATCTGGTCGAGAAGCAGAATGCCGAACAGGGCCTGATGCCCGTGCTGGAGGACGAGGCCGGGATCTATGGCTACACGGATGAAAACCGGCACATGGTGGAGTGCTTCCGCAAGGGCGAGGAGCCGCTGGAAACCTTTGCCGACGGCGTTGCCGTTCTGGAAATTCTGATGGGTCTCTACCTGTCGTCCGAGACCGGCGACACGGTGCGTTTCCCGAACCCGGACCTGGAAAACTACGTGCCTCTGGTGGCGCGTCGATAACCCACCAATCGTTCGCCGGCGGGCCTCTCCCGCCTGCCGGCGAATGGCCCTGTCACGGCTGTGCCTGCTTCAGGGCTGCAAGAATGCGATACCCTGCCCGCACCCGGTCACGCACCGACACATTCCTGTTGGCCAGAATGGCCACGCCGATCCTGCGCCCCGGCACGAACGCCACATAGGCCGAGAAGCCCCTCGTGGAACCGGTCTTGTTTACGAGCACCTTACGGCGCGGCGGGAATGGCGGCTTCAGATGCATGGCAGGAACATCGTCGCGCGCCATTCTTCTGGAATTGCCATCGAGCAGACGCTTCAGGCTGACCGGATAGGCATATTGCTCCCAGACCAGATCCTGCGTGATGGCGTCGGCCTTGTAATAGCCGGTGAGCGCCTGACCGATGGCGCTTTGCATATCCGGCTCCAGATCGCCGCTTTGCATATGCGCCTCGACATAGCGGATGAGATCGGTCGCCGTTGTCTTGACGCCGTAGGGTGCAGAGGCCAGCGCATTGTCTGACAGGCGGGCGGGTTCGTTCTCCGTCGTATAGCCCTGCGCATAGTCCCTGATCCGGTGAGGCGGAACCTGCGTGTAGGTGTTTGCGAGCCCCAGCTTCGGCAGGAGCAGATTTGCGAGGGCATCGTCATAGTCCCGCTGCAGGGCCCCGGCCGCGATGGAACCGAGAAGCGCGATGCCGATATTGGAATAGGTGCGCTCCGTACCCGGCGAATAGCGACGCTCCCAGCCCCTGCAATAGGCGACAAGCGCGTCCTGACTGTCCACGCCCGAAGGCAGGAAGAGTTCGAGCCCGCTCGTATGGGTCGCCAGTTCCAGAATGCGCACGGCATCGAAAGCGCTTCCTTCAAGCGCCGGCAGGCGCGAACTGACCTCGTCGAAAAGCGAGAGCTTTCCCTGCACATGCGCGTAGGCCGCAAGCAGACCGGTGAATGTCTTGCTGATCGAGCCGATCTCGAACAGCGTGTCGTCATCCACCGCCGCACCGCTTTCACGCGAAGCGACGCCGTAGTTGAAGATGCGATGTTCCCCCCCGACCGTGACCGCGATTGCAAGACCGGGAAGATCGTGGTCCTGCATGAGCCGCTGCGCTTCGGCTTCGATTGTCGCGACTGGCTCTGCCAACTGACTGACATCCGCAGCCCGCGCGGGCGAATGGGGCTCAAGAGCAAAAAGAACCGGTGCAGCGACAACCGCCAGAATGCTGAAAGACGCCGCACGACGCCAAAGCTTATGAATCATAAAATTACTCTAAAATATCAATAACTTGCCCCTTGTAGAAGGAATTACGCCAATTTGCAGAAATCATAAAGCGCACCGTTTCAACAAATCTGGCGACAAAATGAAACAGGCGGACGGCGCCCCCGGAATGCGGGGGCGCCGTCTGCCTGAAAAGCACCCTGAATCGGCCTGAAGGCCTGTGTCCACGAGCGCGAACTCAGCAGTGGCCGATCATCCATTTCTTGCGTGGAGAAGGCGGGCCCTTCTTGCCGATATTGCACAGCGAACAGCCGCAACCGGCCAGATGTTCCTTCTTGACCACGCGCGGCTCGCTGCCGCTTTTTTCCGAGCGCGCCAGCGCGCGCCGGAGCGTGCCGTTCATGAGGCTGAGGCTTGGCGCGGCCACATCGCGACTGCTCGGCGTCTGGCAGCTCGGGCAGGCGCATGCATTGCCTGCATCAGCCATGGACGTCCACTCGTCGAAAGGTCCGCAATCTTCGCAAACATAATTGTAAAGCGGCATGTTGGTCTCCGAAAATTCTGTCTCGCATGGTGCGGCGGCCTGACGCCGCCGCACGAAAAAGCTCAGAGCATTCCCTGAAGCAGCAGGAACCCCGGCAGCCAGCCGGTGATGATGCCCGTGAGGAGCGTGACAACCGCAGTGGCCTGCAGGATCGGACGCTTGAGGGCAAGCAGCAGGAAATACATGAACCAGAGCACCGCCCAGATGGCCCAGTTGAGGCCGAGCCAGGTGTCGGTGAAGGTCTGCGCGCCGGCCAGTCCTTCAATCGCGATGGGCACGACGGTAATTGCCACGAACAGGCTGAACCAGCCGAGCCCGCGGCCATCCACCGCGACCACGCGGTTGTAGGCGACCCAGAGATAGGTGGTGGTGAACAGCAGCGTCAGCGCCGCAGACTTGATCGACGCGGCATCCGCCGCAGCGCCGAATGCCGAAGCCAGCGCGACGCAGAGCGTGACGAAGCCGGACACCACATTGATGACGACAATTTCCTTGTCGTCGATCTTTCCCATCAGCCACAGCCCGTTGAGAAACAGGACGGCGCCGACGTAAAGCAAGGCAAACCCGAGCAGCATGGCAGCTCTTCCTCCCGAAAGGCGGGTTCAGCCGGGTCCCACCCCGGCTGTCCCACTCGTTTCTTTTGAAAACGGCCCGACGGAGCACCGGAACAACCGGGAGGCGGCCTGCGCCTCCCGGCCCGATGCTCCAGGCCACTCAGCTTGTTCGTGCGACATCCACGCCGGAGACCTGTTTGGTCGGCCCGGTCGAGTTCGGATTGATGTCGAAGTCGAAAATCGCTGTCGGAATGGCCAGCGTGGCGCACACATTCGGTATGTCCACAATGCCGGCTATTCGGCCCTCCACCGGCGCTGTGCCGAGGATACTGTAGGCCTGTTCGCCCGTGTAACCGAACTTCTTCAGATACTCGATGGCGTTGAGACAGGCCCGGCGATAGGCCACATGCGCGTCCAGATAATACTGTTCGCCCGTGTGCTCATCGACCGAGATGCCCTCGAAGATCAGGTAATCATCGAAATGCGGATCAATCGGGCTCGGCTTGAAGATCGGGTTGACGACACCGTATTTCGCCATGCCGCCCTTGATGACATCGACGCTGATGTCGATCCAGCCGGCCATTTCGATGGCGCCGCAGAAGGTGATTTCGCCATCGCCCTGCGAGAAGTGGATGTCGCCCATGGAGAGACCGCCACCCTTCACATAGACAGGGAAATAGACCTTGGAGCCACGCGACAGGTTCTTGATGTCGCAATTGCCGCCATGTTCGCGCGGCGGCACGGTGCGCCACGCTTCTTCCGCCGCCTTGCGTGCTGCATCACCCGACATCTGGCCCATGAGCGCCGTGTCGGAATAAGGCAGTGCGGCCAGCGGCGGCACCCGGTTCGGGTCGGTCGAAACCAGCTCTTCCTCACGGCGGTTCGCTTCGGCCAGAAGCGCATGATCGGGCAGACAGCCGATCAGGCCCGGGTGAATGATGCCCGGATAGCGCACGCCCGGAATGTGGCGCGAGGTCGTGTAAATGCCCTGGAAATCCCAGCACGACTTGGTTGCGTTCGGATAGTGCTCCGTCAGGAAGCCGCCGCCATTTTCCTTGGCGAACAGGCCGTTGAAGCCCCATTCGGATTCAGGCATTGCGCCGATATCGAGAATGTCGACGACCAGCAGATCTCCTGGCTCTGCGCCCTCGAAACCGAACGGACCGCTCAGATAGTGAACGCGGGTCAGGTCGACATCGCGCACGTCGTTGGCGCTGTCATTGTTACCGATCTGACCACCGGTCCAGTCGTAGCACTCGACGCGGAACACCTCACCGCGCTTGAAGGTCTCAACCATCGGAATGTCGGGATGCCAGCGATTGTGCGTCTTGATCGCTTGATCCTCAGGCGCCTTGTTGAGATCGACTGAAAACACTGTTTTAGGCATAGGTCTCCTCCTCTTGAACGGCCAGTCGGAGGTTCCAGTGTCGAGCCCCCCGTCATTTTTGCGCCCGCCCGCAAGATGCGACCGGACGAAACCGTGCCGGAGAAGATTAGGTCTGGACTGTAAGCCGATTGGCTCTGGAGAACGCCCGCTTTGTAATTTTTTGTAACCGCCCAGGGACATTCCGGAGAATTCGTTTTCGCTTGAACAGCCTGAAATAAGCTCTGAATTTCAGTCATTTGCCGTGGGCGCATCCAGAGCCGCCAGCGCCTTGCCCGCCCCGGTTACCTTTGGCCGGATACAAAACGCGCATTTTCCAAAAGACCGGAGCAAACTCCCTTCTCGACCGATGCAACCGTTTGCGACTATCGTATGAGCCATGGGGATCACGGACGAAAAACATCGCGTACTAATTGTCGATGATGATCAGCGTCTTCGGCGCTTTCTTCAGCGTTTCCTCACGAGCGAAGGCTATGCCGTAACAAGCGCCGAGGATGGCCGCTCCATGCGCCGCGCAATGGCGGATGAGGACTTCGATCTCGTCATTCTCGATCTGACCTTCCCGGTCGGCGAAGACGGTGTCTCGCTTGCGCGCGGCCTGCGCGCCCAGCACGACCTGCCGCTGATCATGCTTTCAGGCAAGAACAACACGATAGACAAGGTGGTCTGCCTGGAGCTGGGGGCAGACGATTACGTGACCAAGCCGTTCGAGCCGCGCGAACTTCTGGCCCGCATCCGCACCGTCATGCGCCGCTTCGCCAAGCGCATCAGCATGCCGGAACCGCAGGAGAAAAGCCGCTCGCCGATCATGTGCTTTGCCGGCTGGCAACTTGATCCCGCACGGCATCAGCTTTCCTCACCCCGGGGAGAATCGGTGCGTTTGACGAGCCAGGAATTCCAGCTTCTGGCGGCGCTGGTGGAGCGGCGCGGGCGTGTTCTTTCGCGCGAGCAGATCCTCGACATCGTCGCCAACCGCAACTGGAACCCCTATGACCGCAGCATCGACGTGATGATCGGCAAGATCCGCCGCAAGCTGCGCGACAATGCCCGCGACACCCAGTTTATCAAGACCATTCGCGGTGTCGGTTACATGTTCGCGCCTCAGTCCGAGGAATAGTGCGCCGGCAAATACAGATTGACGCTGGTGCCCTTGCCCGGCGTGCTGAGAATGCCGAGACGGCCACCGGCCTGCCGCACGAAGCCATCCACCATCGACAGGCCAAGACCGCTGCCCTGCCCCGGCGGCTTGGTGGTGAACATGGGCTGGAGCGCGCGGCGGCGCACCGCCACCGGCATGCCATGACCGGTATCGCGCACCGACAGGAGCACATAGCGCCCCGGTAACAGCCCCGAAGCGACGCGCGCATCCTCCGGGCGAACGATCACATTCGACGCGTCGAAATGCAGGCTCCCGCCGCCCGGCATCGCATCGCGCGCATTGAGCGCCAGATTGACGAGGCTCGGCTCCAGCTGACCGGCGGGAATGAGCACGCTGTTCAACCCGTCTGCGACATTGAGCGAAACGGACACCGTATCCCCCAGCGTGCGCCCCAGAACCCGCATCAGGGGCGGAAGCGCCTCGCCAAGCTGCACCACGGCAATGTCTTTCGCGCGCTGGCGGCCAAAGCGCAGCAGGCGGTCGGTGAGTTCGGAACCCGACCTGGTGGCCTCGAGCGCATCGGTGACCAGTTCGGCCAGTTCCGGCTGGTCGGCCAGCCGCTCCTCCAGCCAGCGCAGATTGCTCAGGAGAACGGCGAGTATGTTGTTGAAGTCATGCGCGATGCCGCTGGTGAGCTGGCCCATCGCCTCCATGCGCTGCTTCTGCCCGAGCCGCTCGGCCGCCAGCCGCTTTTCTTCCAGAAGCCGGATGCGCTCGAAGCAGCGGGCGAGCGTGGCAAGCAGGTCTTCGCTGTGAAACGGCTTGCAGAGATAGTCATAGGCGCCCGCCTGCAACGCCTCGACGGCAGTGTCGATGGAAGCGTAGGCGGTGACCATCACGCACACCACGTCCGGTTCGCGCTGGCGGATCTGGCGCACCAGATCGACGCCATTGCCGGTGCCGAGCCGCACATCGACCAGGGCGACCGCGATCCGCGCCTCTTCGAGGAAGGCGAGTGCTGCCTGCGGATCGTGGGCAACCACGATCCTGTAGCCTTCGAGTTTCAGGAGGCCCGACAGGCTGGCGGCGAAATCCTCGTCATCGTCGACGATAAGCACGCAATGGTCTTCCGCCGGTGTGGTTTCACGCAATGGATGTTCGCCGATGACTTCTGCGGGGAGGTCGAGTTCACGATCAGTCATGCCTTGCGCACTCCCGCACAGGGCAGAACGAGCGATACGGTGGTGCCGGCACCCTTCTGGCTTTCGATGAGCACATCGCCGCCATGCTGCTCCATGATGCGCTTGACGAGCGGCATGCCGAGCCCGACGCCAAACGCCTTGGTGCTGAACAGCGGCTCGAACACGCGCTCGGCCACATCCTGAGACATGCCGCCGCCATTATCGGACACCGACAGGTGGACGCGGTCGCGCAGGCGCTGCGTGGAGATGATGATCTGACCGCTTTGCTTCCCGCGTTCCTCGCAGGCCTGCGCCGCGTTCTGCAGAACATTGGAGAAGGCCTGCCTCAGACGCTCTGCATCGGCAAGCACGTCGCACCCGGCATCAAGCCTGAGCGTGATGAGATGCGCGATCTCCTGATCCTCTTCGCTCAATTGCTGCTTGACCCAGCGGTCGATGGCGACGGGCGACATGACGGGCGCGTGCTTGCGCGAGAAGTCCAGTAGATCCTCGATGATGCGCACGCAGCGCCAGGCATTGCGTTGCAGGCGCTGCAATTCGCCGGTGACGGGCTCATCCGCGTTCTTGAGCGAGCGGCGCAGAATATCGGCGGAGGTGACCATCGTGCCCAGCGGATTGCGCAGCTCATGGCTGACCGTGGCGGTGATCTGACCGATTGCCGCCAGACGCTCATTGGAGGCGAGCTCCTGCTGCGCCTGCCGAAGCTTTTCAAGCGATGTCACCAGATCGCGCTCCGCAAGCTCGCGGCTTTCGTGCGAAAGAACGATCCACCACGCGCCGATGGCGAGCAGCGGCAGGAGCGCCAGGAACACCCGCAGGAGAAGCGCGCCGCTTTCCACATGCGGCTGAAGCGCGGTCGGCTCGATCAAGCGGTAGGTCAGCAGAAAGACGGCAGCCGTCATCACCGCCAGCGAGAACAGAACGCCGCTCACCTTGAGCAGGCGCTGCGTCATGCGTGGCGCGATCTTGCTGCGCAGGGCGCGGCCCAGATAATGCGGCGCTTCCAGATTTGCGCCGGGAACCTTGCAGGCATCGTGGCAGTGGGAATCGAGACTGCAGCAGAGCGAGCAGATCGGACGCCGGTAGAAAGTGCAGTGCACCATGTCCGGCCGCTCATATTCCAGTTCGCAGATTTCGCAGCGCACCACCGGCTTGTCGGGCTCGGCAAGCGGCACGCGCGGACGGGCGAGATAATAGCGGCCGCGTGTCGCCACGCCGATCAGCACCGCGCTTGAAAGCGCGGTGAAGAAGGCGATGGGGGCAGCATAGGCTTCCGCCAGATCGCCGAAACTGCCCATGAAGCAGATGATCGCGAACAGCGAGGCAAACGCCATCGACCCGCAGCCCACCGGATTGAAATCGTAGAGATAGGCGCGCTTGAACTCGGTGAAGGGCGGGCTGACGCCCATCGGCTTCAAGATGGCGAGATCGGCGAAGATGGAGCCGATCCAGGCGGCGGCGATGACCGAATAGACCGCCAGCACGAGCTCAAGCGTCTGGAAGATGCCGAGCAGCATCAGAAGCAGCGAGATCAGGATGTTGAAGATCAGCCAGACCACGCGGCCGGGGTGATAATGGGTGACGCGCGAGAAGAAATTGGACCAGGCGAGCGAGCCCGCATAGGCGTTCGTCACATTGATCTTTACCTGCGAAATGAGAACGAAGATCGCCGCCAGCGCCAGCACGGTGCGCGGGTCGTCGCTCACATATTCATAGGCCTTGATGTACATGTGGATCGGTTCGAGCGCCGTCGATGGCGAGAGGCCGGCCGAGACCGCAAGCACGGCCAGAAGACTGCCGCACAGGATCTTGAAACCGCCGACCACGATCCAGCCGGGACCGGCGGAGATGACCGCCGCCCACCAGCGCCAGCGGTTTTCGCGCGTCTTGTCGGGCAGGAAGCGCAGATAATCCACCTGCTCGCCGATCTGGATGGAGAGCGCGCACAGAACACCGATGGCCGAACCGAAGGCGAGCACATCGAACCCGCCATCCGGCGTTTCGCTGCCGGCAAAGGCCATCCACTGATCGAGCGTTTCGGGATGGCCGACCGCGATGTAGATGAAAGGCGCAAGCAGCATTGCGATCCAGATGGGCTGGGTGACCATCTGCAACTTGCTGATCATCGTCACGCCCATGAAGGTGATCGGAATGATGACGAGCGATGAGATGATGTAGCCCAGCACCAGCGGCACATCCGCGAACAGCTTCAGCGCCTGCGCCATGATCGCGCCTTCGAGCGCGAAAAAGATGAAGGTGAAGGTCGCATAGATCAGCGACGTGATGGTGGAGCCGATATAGCCGAACCCTGCTCCGCGCGTGAGCAGATCCATGTCGATGTTGTAGCGGCTGGAATAATAGGCAATGGGCAGGTTCGTCACGAAGACGAACAGGCAGGTGATCAGAACGGCGGGAAACGCATTGGCGAACCCGTAGCTGAGCGTGATCGCCCCGCCGATGGCCTCCAGAGCCAGAAACGAGATGCCGCCGAGCGCTGTGTTGGCGATGACGAACGGAGACCAGCGCCGGAACGACCGCGCCGCATAGCGCAGCGAATAGTCCTCCAGCGTCTCATTGGCGATCCATGAATGATAGGATCGTAAGGCAGGCGATTGCGGTGTTTCCACTAACCCGCACTCCGCCCTGCACACCACCAGTCAGGCGAAGCCTGTGCTTTACGCATCTTGTTGAGGTTCTCCCATTCTCCCCGGTAAATGATCACACAAAGCCGGCTTCGAGACCAGTCCCCGCAGCACGGGGGAACGGCGTTCTTCCCCACCCGGTTTGTGTGTGAAAGACGGGTCGCGCCGGCGCAGTGCCATAATGCGCCGACCGCGTTGAGCCTATTGCTTTCGCTTCATGCCCGTTATCTGTGTGCCGTCGCTAAATCGCCCAACCGGCAGCGTTTGAGTTGACAAAATCGCCCCGCGCCCTCAGACGCACGGGGCAATCATGTGCCCGCAGAGGCACAGGCACATTCGGACGTCGCGAGCGGCGGCAAAACAGCTTGAGGGGAAGCATGAGCGAGACATCCGACATCATCGTCATCGGCGGTGGCATTGCAGGCATCGGCGCGGGCGCGCGCATGGCGGCGGACGCCAGCGTGACCGTTCTGGAGACGGAAGAGGCCATCGGCTATCACGCCACCGGCCGTTCGGCTGCGATCTACATCCGCAATTACGGCAACGACACCCTGCGCGCCCTCAATGCGGCTGCCGAACCGGTGTTCAAGGAGCCGGAAGGCATTTCTGACGAAATCCTGCTCACTCCGCGCGGCCTGCTTTATGTGGCGACCGAGGAACATGTCGGCGCGCTGGACAAGATCCTCGAAGGCGCGACGGGCATGGAGCGGCTCGACGCGGATGCTGCGGTTGCACGCGTGCCCATTCTGCGCCGCGAAAACATCGTGGCGGCGGCGATTGAGGAAGGCGCGCAGGACATCGATGTCGACCGTCTGCTGCAGGGCTTTGCGAAGATGCTGCGCCATCAGGGCGGCCGCATCGTCAACAAGGCCCCCGTCACCGCCATTTCGCGTGCGGATGGCGTGTGGACGCTTGAAACCCCGCAGGGCTCGTTCTCCGCACCCATCATCGTCAACGCCGCAGGCGCATGGGCTGACGAGGTCGCGAAGCTTGCCGGTGTGCAGCCGCTCGGCCTGACGCCGATGCGCCGCTCGGCCGTGATCCTGCCCGCACCCGAGGGGCACGACGTCACGCGCTGGCCGCTTTTCGCCTGTGCGGGCGAAGGCTGGTACGCCAAGCCCGATGCGGGCAAGCTGATGGTTTCGCCGGCTGACGAAGATCCGTCAGAGCCTTTCGACGCCTGGCCCGACGACATGGTGCTGGCCGAGGGCCTGCATCGCTTTGAACAGGCCGTCACCGTGCCTGTGACACGCATTGAACGGAGCTGGGCGGGCCTGCGCAGCTTCTTCCCCGATCGCACCCCCGCTGTCGGCTTCGCGCCGGATGCGGAGGGCTTTTTCTGGCTGGCCGGCCAGGGCGGCTATGGCGTACAGACCTCGCCTGCCCTTTCCGCGCTCGCAGCCGACCTGTGCGCCGGTCGCAAGTCCGGCCTCGCTGAAACCGTGGTGCAGGCACTTGCGCCACACCGCCTCATCAAGATCTGAAAGGAAAAAACATGTCCGATATCAAACGCGTCGACACCGGCACCCGCATGAGCCAGGCCGTCATTCACAACGGCACCATCTACCTGGCTGGCCAGGTCGGCACGCCGGGCGCAAGCGTCGCCACGCAGACCAAGGACATTCTGGCCAAGATCGACGCCCTTCTCGAGCAGAACGGCTCCGACAAGTCGCGCATCCTGCAGGCGACCATCTGGCTCGCTTCGATGAACGACTTTGCCGAGATGAACGACGTGTGGGACGCATGGGTTGCTCCCGGCCACGCACCGGCGCGCGCCTGCGGCGAGTCCGCACTGGCTACGCCCGAATACACGGTCGAGATCATCGTCGTCGCGGCAGCTGGCTGATCAGGCCCCGCGCTTGACCGGTACCACCGGTTCCCGGCTCGCCCGCGCGGCGAGCCGGACCAGCATCAGGCCCACAATGCCCGTGACGAGAAAGCCTGATGCAAGCGGGATGGTCGTCTCGTTGTAGAATGCGCCGAAGGCCACGGCGAAGACCACCGCCACAAGGCTCGACCCCGATGCGATCAGCGATGCGCCGAGCCCGGCCAGTTGGCCCAGAGACTGCATCGCCATGGCATTCAGATTGCCAAACAGAAACCCGATGCAGAAGAAGATGGCAAAGCCCAGCGCCATGAAGGCGGGCAGTGGCGGCTGCCCTTCCCACACAAGGGACAGGCCAAGCAGGCAAAGCCCGAACGCCACGAGACCGCAAAGCGCATATTCGCACATGGCCTGCATGCCGAAGCGACGCACCACCTGCGCGTTGACCATGGAGGCCAGACCGATGCTGGCGGCGAAGGCTGCGAAATAGGCCGGGAACAGGCTATCGATCCCGTAAACATCGAACAAGATATCGGCTGCGGTGCTCAGATATTGCAGATGCGCGCCGAACACGAAGCCCGTGGCCACGATCAGAAGCGAAACGCGCCGGTTGCGCAGAACGCGCGAACCGTTTTGCAGGAGCGTGACCGGGTGAAAGCGGATGCGGTTTTGCGGGGCGAGCGTCTCGGGCTGGCGCATGACAAGCCAGATGCAGAGCAGGATCGAGAGCGCCAGATAGACCGCGAAAATGGCCCGCCAGCCGGCGAATGCCAGCACCGCCTGCCCCATGGCGGGCGCGATCATCGGCACCAGAATGAACAGCACGAACATGAAGGACATGATGCGCGCCATGGCCTCACCCTCGAACTGGTCGCGGACCAGCGCGCGCGTCGCGATCTTGGGGCCGGCGACGCCGATTCCCTGCAGGATGCGGCCGAGCACGATCATTTCCACCGAGGTGGAGAGCATCGCCACCACGGTTCCGGCCATGTAGAGCGCGAGACCACCGACCAGCGCCCGCTTGCGGCCGATGGCGTCGGCAATGGGGCCAATCACGAGTTCGCCAAACACCATGCCGAAGATGAACAGCGACACGATGTGCTGCGTGGACAGGGGCGGTTCCACATGCAGATCGCTCTCGATCAGGCGCAGCGCCGGAAGCACTGCGTCGATGCTGAGCGCGGTCAGCGATGTGAGGAACGCATAAAGCGCGATGCGCTCGAAGGAGATTGTCCGTTTTTCCATCGGCTCATGTTTATCAGATTGGCAGGGGCGCATCAGATTGGAAGGGGACGCCGTTCCTCGATGGCCTCCATGGCGAAATAGGAGGTGACCGATTCCAGCTCCACCTTCTGGATCAGGCGCTGGTAGACGGAATCGAAGCTCTGCATGTCCGTTGTCACGATGCGCAGCATGTAATCGTAATCGCCGCCAATGCGAAAGAAGTCGACCACTTCCGGGATGCTGGACACGTGCTGACGGAAGGTTTGCAGCCAGGTTGTCGAGTGATGGCGCGTCTTGACCATCACGAATACCACCAGCCCGAGCCCCAGCCTGTTGCGGTCGACATTGAGCGTGCGCCCGCGAATGACGCCGCGCTCCTCCAGCGATTTCAGCCGGCGCCAGCAGGCATTCTGCGACAGCCCGACCTTCTCTGCCAGGTCGCGTTGCGACAGGCCGGCGTCACGCTGCAGCTCGCGTAATATTCTTCTATCAAACTGATCGATTTTCTCACTCATATCCGATCATATGACCCAATTTTGAGAGTTTTGCCATCACTTTGTGTGGGAATGATCGCTCATCATTGTGCGATCCTTGCGCATCGATCAACTTCCCGGACCGCCGCCATGCCCAGTGACCTTCTCAAAGCCTTTGCCGACAACCTCAAGCGCACCGACCTCGACGCCTATCTGCGTGACGGGCTGATCGGCGAGAATGCCGTGATCGACGGTCCTTTCGGCAAGAAGACGCTGGTCTATGCCGACTATGTGGCGTCAGGCCGGGCGCTGGCGCAGGTGGAGGATTTCATCCGTGATGAAGTGCTTCCCTATTATGCGAACAGCCATACGGAAGCCTCCTATTGCGGTTCCTTCTGCACCCGTCTGCGTCAGGCGGCGCGCGCGGAAATTCACCGGATCGTCAACGCCGACGACAAGACCAGCGTCGTCTTTTCAGGCGCTGGCGCGACCGCCGGCATCAACCGGCTGGTGCGGCTTTTGCAGATCTCCGAGGCTGTGGCCGCAGGGGCGCGCGTCGTGGTTTTCACCGGGCCTTACGAGCATCACTCCAACATTCTGCCCTGGCGTGAAAGCGGCGCGGAGATCATCGCCATTCCCGAAGCCGCGACCGGCGGCCCGGACCTGGGCGCGCTTGCCACGGCCCTTGAAGCAAATGCCGATGCGGCGCTGAAGGTCGGCACGTTTTCCGCCGCCTCCAACGTGACCGGCATCACCACCGACACGGACGCGGTGACCCGGCTTTTGAAGGCCCATGGCGCGCTCGCCATCTGGGACTATGCCGGTGGTGCGCCCTATCTGGAAATCGACATGAAGCCCGGCACGGACTGCGCCAAGGATGCAGTGGTGCTTTCGCCCCACAAATTCCCCGGCGGACCGGGCGCATCGGGTCTTCTGGTCCTGCGCAACGAAATCGCCCGCACCGCCTGCCCCTCCATGCCCGGCGGCGGCTCGGTGAGTTTCGTTTCGCCCTGGGGCCACGAATACTCGACCTCGCTTTCAGCGCGCGAAGAGGCCGGAACACCCGATGTTCTGGGCGACATCCGCGCGGCCCTCGTGCTCATCATCAAGGAAGCGCTTGGACAGGACTTCATCGACCGGCGGCATGAAGAGCTGCATCAGCGCGCAATCGCCGTGTGGTCGAAGAACCCGTGCCTGCAGATGCTCGGCAATCCGGCTGCCCGGCGTCTGCCGATCTACTCCTTCCGCATTCTGTGCCCGGAGAACGGCACGGTGCACCACCAGCTTTTCACCCGTATGCTGAGCGATCTGCACGGCATCCAGGTGCGCGGCGGCTGCGCCTGCGCCGGCCCCTATGCGCACCAGCTTCTGGAGATCGACGAGCCCACCTCGAATGCGCTCTTGCAGAGCATTCGGGACGGGCAGGAGATGGAAAAGCCGGGCTGGGTGCGGCTCAATCTGAGCTACCTGATGACGCACGAGAAAGCGGACTTCATCATCGAGACCGTCGACCGGCTGGCGCGCGAGGCGCAGCGGCATGCAGGCGCTTACGACTTCGATCCGCGCACGGCCCGCTTCCGCCACAAGACGCTGGCCATGGCCGGCTAGATCATCAACCCGTGAGGGTCAGCGCGGTGCGCCCTACTCCTGCTTCGGCAGGTTGTTGGCGCGCCGCGCCATCTCGGCTTCATTGGTGGGCTGCTCGGTGAAGCCCTCGATGTCGGACACCTCTTCCACATCCCGCTCGATTGCCAGCGGGCTTGCCACATAGGCGGTGGCCAGCTCGGCCACCGAACGCAGCGCATGCACATGGATGCGCTCATAGCCGTGAGAGGCATCCACACCGAAGGCGATCAGCGCCGTGCGAACGTCATGCCCGGCCTCGATGGCCGATGCGGAATCGGAGCGATAGTAACGGAAAACATCCTTCTGGTAGCGAATATCCTCCTCGCGGCACAGATCCACCATCTTCTTCGTCAGGTGATAGTCGAACGGCCCCGCCTGGTCCGCCATGGCGATGGTGACACCGAACTCTGCCGAATTCTGCCCCGGCGCGGTGGTGCCATTGTCGATGGTGACCATGGAGGCAATCTCGGGCGTGACGATGGACGCCGCGCCCACCCCCACCTCTTCCGCGATGGTGAAAAGCCAGTGCGTGTCGACCGGCAGCGTCACCTCGTGGCGCAGCAGTGATTCCAGCGCGGCAAGCGCGATGGCGACGCCCGCCTTGTCATCCAGATGGCGTGAAACGATGAAGCCGTTTTCCAGGAATTCCGGCTGCGGGTCGATGGCGACGAAGTCGCCCACATCGATACCAAGATTGTGCGCGTCGCTGCGGCTCCAGCACATGGCGTCGATGCGCAGCTCCACGTAATCCCAGCCGACGGGCATCTCGTCGACGCCGTCATTATAGGTGTGGCCCGAAGCCTTGAGCGGCAGGATGGTGCCGCGATAGCTGCCCTTCTCGGTGTAGATCGTCACCCGCGCGCCTTCGGCAAACCGCGCGGACCAGTGACCGATTGGCACCATCTCGAAACGGCCATTGTCCTTGATGTATTTGACCTGCGCGCCGAGCGTGTCGAGATGGGTGATGATGGCGCGCGCGCCCTGACGCCGGCCGCCGCGCACCACCGCGCGGATCGCGCCGCGCCGCGTCAGCTCCGGCTCGAGGCCAAGCCGCTCCAGCTCTGCCGTGACATGGCGGACAATGGTGTCGGTGTAGCCCGTCGGACTGTCAATCGACAGAAGCGCCTTGAGCTGCGCGACAAGATAGGAAACGTCGATTTTCAGTCGCGACATGCAATTCTCGTCATTTCAGCGGGCCTCGTCATTTCAGCTTGTGCCGTCGGCCACGGATCAGGCTTTCGGCGTCAGCGCACGTTCAGCGGATTTTGCACCGGAGCGCGGGAAGAGCAGGTCGACGAAGCGCTCGGCGGTCGGTTGCGGTTCATGGTTCGCCAGCCCCGGCCGTTCATTGGCTTCGATGAAGACATAGTCCGGCTGGTCGGGCGACTTGATCATAAGGTCGATGCCGACAACGGGTATGTCAATGGCGCGCGCAGCGGCGCAGGCCGCTTCCACCAGATCCGGATGCACGTTTTCCGTCACATCGTGAATGGAACCGCCCGTGTGCAGATTGGCCGTCTTGCGCACCTCCACTTCCTCGCCCTTGGGCAGGATGCTGGAAAGCGCATAGCCAAGACCGGCAATGCAGCGGCGCGTCTCGTCATCGACGGGGATGCGGCTCTCACCGCCCGTGGCGGCCGCCCGGCGGCGCGACTGATGCTCGATCAGCTCTTCGATGGTCCGCTGCCCGTCTCCCACCACGCGCGGCGCACGGCGCACGGCGGCGGCAACCAGGCGATAGTCGATGACGACCAGACGCAGATCCTCGCCCTCGAAACAGGCTTCGACCAGAACCCGGTCAGAAATCTCGCGGGCGGCGCGGATGGCGTTTTTCGCCTCGTCCAGCGTTTCAAGACCGACGGCAACGCCCTTGCCCTGCTCGCCACGGGCCGGCTTCACCACCACGCGGCCATGCTTCGCGATGAAGGCGCCGAGCGCCGTGTCGTCATCGCCCGCCTCCATCTGCTCGGGCACGGTCAGTCCTGCACGCTCCACCACGCGGCGCGTGACCGCCTTGTCATCGCAGATCGACATGGCGACGGCCGATGTGAGCTCCGAAAGGCTCTCGCGACACTGGATCGAACGGCCGCCGAAGGACAGGCGGAAGAAGCCGCCCTCGGCATCGGTCACATCCACCGCAACGCCGCGCCGGTGCGCCTCATCCACGATCAGGCGCGCATAGGGGTTGAGCCGGTCGAACTCTTCCGGCGGATGGGTGAACAGTTTCTCGTTGATCGGGTTCTTGCGCTTGACCGCAAACACCGGAACCCGGTGAAAGCCGAGCTTCTCGTAAAGCGCGATGGCCTGTTCGTTGTCGTGCATCACGGACAGGTCCATGAAGCTTGCCCCGCGCGCGGCGAAATGCTCCGCCAGCCGCCGCACCAGCATCTCGCCAACCCCGGCATGCCGGCACTGCGGATCCACGGCAAGGCACCAGAGAGACGTGCCGTTCTCGGCATCCTGAAACACGCGGCGATGATCAACGCCCGTGACCGTGCCCAGAATGTCGCCGGTCTGGTCATCCTCGGCGACGAAATAGGTGACGGCGCGGCTGTCGCGATTGGTCCAGAAAAAGTCCGGGCGCACAGTGACCATGCCCCGGCTCTGATAGATCGCGTTGACGGCGTTGGCGTCCGCCTCGGATGTCAGTCGCCGGATGAAGAAGCCGCGCGGCTGCCGCCGGCTCGGGCGATAGGTGGCCAGATCAAGCCGATAGGTGTGCGAGGGATCGAGGAAAAGTTCCTGCGGCGCCATGGACAGGAGCACATGCGGGTCGCGAATGTAGAAGGCGATGTCGCGGCGGGCGGGGCCTTCGTCGCGCAATGCGGCGGCCAGCTCCTCATTGGTTTCAAACGTCTGGGCAAACAGAAGCCTGCCCCAGCCAAGTTCGAGCGAGACGTGCTTTTCCTGCCGCGCGGCTTCTTCATCCGGCGGCGCGTGGGTCGGCTTCATGGTCTCGCTTCGCAGGCGCTTCAGGCGGTAGCCGAGCGCCTTGTCGCTGCGCCCGCGTGAAGCGCGCAAAGCCACGTCCTCTTTCTTGGCCATCGGTCACACCCCGTGGGTTTGCAGCCAGAGTTCGAGCAGCCCGACCTGCCAGAGTTCCGACCCGCGCAGCGGCGTGATGTGGTCGGCGGGCGCGGCGTAAAGCCTGTCCAGATAGTCCTGTCGAAACAGTCCGCGTTCGCGCGCCGGCTGCGAAGACAGCGCATCGCGCACCATGTCGAGATAGGGGCCATCGACATATTTGAGCTGTGGTACAGGGAAATAACCCTTCTTGCGGTCGATCACCTCATGCGGGACCACCTGCCGGGCGACTTCCTTCAACACGCCCTTGCCGCCCTGTTTCAGCTTTTCCTCCGGCGGAATGCGGGCGGCCAGTTCGACCAGTTCGTGATCGAGGAACGGAACGCGCGCCTCCAGCCCCCAGGCCATAGTCATGTTGTCGACCCGCTTCACCGGGTCATCGACCAGCATGACGGTGGAATCGAGCCGCAGCGCCGCATCCACCGGCGTGTCTGCGCCGGCCCGCGTCAGATGGGCCGCGACCAGATCGCGGCTTGCATCCGTATCGGCGATCCAGTCGGGCGAAAGCTGCTCTTTCAGAACCGCGTGCGAGCGGTCGAAGAACACGTTCGCATAATCGCCCACCACATCGTTTGAGTTCATCAGCGGCGGATACCAGTGATAACCGCCGAAAATCTCGTCCGCGCCCTGCCCCGACTGCACGACCTTGATGTGCTTCGAAACCTCCTTGGAGAGAAGGTAGAAGCCCACATTGTCGTAGGAGACCATCGGCTCCGACATGGCGGCGAACGTGCCGGGGAGGGCGTCCATCAGATCGGCTGACGGCACGAAGATCTTGTGATGATCGGTGCCGAATTCTTTCGCAATCAGATCGGAATAGACGAACTCGTCGCCCTTCTCGCCATTGGCCTCTTCAAAGCCGACGGAGAAGGACATCAGATCCTTCTGCCCCGCCTCGGCGAGCAGGCCGACGATCAGGCTGGAATCGACACCGCCCGACAGAAGGACGCCGACCGGCACATCGGCCACCATGCGGCGTTTGACGGCAAGGCGCAGCGCCTCCAGCGTGCGGTCGCGCCATTCGTCGGGTGACAGCATTGCCGTTTCGGGATCGCGCGCAAACGGCGGATCCCAGTAGACCCGGTCGCGCTGGCTGCCATCCGGCTCGATCACGCGGATCGTCGCGGGCGGGAGCTTCTTCACGCCATTCAGAATGGTCCGCGGCGGCGGCACCACAGCGTGGAACGTCATGTAATTGTGCAGCGCATGGCGGTCGATGGATGTGTCGACATCGCCCGCCGCCAGCAGCGCCGGCAGGGTGGACGCGAAGCGGATGCGGCCCGGCGTCTCGGCCAGATATAGCGGCTTGATGCCGAACCGGTCGCGCGCCATGGCGACGCGGCCCGTGTCGCGCTCACGCAGCACGAAGGCGAACATGCCGTGAAACCGGTTCACGCATTCCTCGCCCCAGGCATGCCAGGCCTTGAGGATGACTTCCGTGTCGCCGGTGGAGAAGAAGCGGTAGCCCTTGCCCTCCAGCTCGGCGCGCAGCTCCGGATAATTGTAGATGCAGCCATTGAACGCGATGGTGAGACCCAGCTCCGGGTCTTCCATCGGCTGGCGCGCCTTTTCCGACAGGTCGATGATCTTCAGCCGGCGATGCCCGAGGGCGGCGTTGCCGTGCACGACCGCGCCCGCGCCATCAGGGCCGCGCGGGGCCAGGCAGTCCATCATTTTCGAAAGAGCGACAGGTGAGGCAGGGCGGCCGTCGAGCCGCAGTTCTCCGCAGATTCCGCACATGGATAGAGATCTGATCCTTTGTTTGTCATTGCTTCGGAGCGCACTTTAGTTATAGTTATGATTATTAGATGTCAAATGAATGGCGTCCGCATGAGTTCCGACAAGACAACTGACAAAGCCGCCGACTGGTTCCGCAATGAAGAGTTACGCGCGGTCGAAAAATCCATCCGCCGCATCGTTCGCGCAAACGATGTGCAATCCAAGGCGCTCGCCAAGCAGATCGGGCTGACCGCAGCGCAGCTTGTGATCCTGAAGGCCACCGCCGCCCTTGGCGAGGTCACCACCACCGTGCTTTCGGCCCATGTGGACCTGAGCCCGGCAACCGTCATCACCATTCTCGACAATCTGGAAAGCCGCCATCTGGTGGAGCGCTATCGCTCGCGCCATGACCGCCGTGTGGTGCACACGCGGCTCACGCCCGAGGGCGAGGCGCTGGTGCGGCGCGCGCCCGAACCCATGGGAGACGCCTTCGCGCATCGTCTGGCCGCACTCGATGAAGAACGACGCAACCAGCTGATCGCAGCGCTGGCCACCATTGCCGACATGATGGCGCCGCCCGGCGGCGCTCCCGCTTCGGCCGGTCGCGCGAAGACCACTCTGTCGCATTGAAATGCACGCTAACGCGCAGTAAATCCTGAGAGATCACGCGCATTCGACCGCGATTTGATCGAGCGCAAGGCGACGGCAGGCAAACGTGTCAATTTGCCCGCAACGCACAATGGACGCGGGAAAGGTCGGACACTATGATCGCGCCGCACAGCAGGAAGGTCCAATGAATTACCAGCGTTTTTTCTCCGAAGCGATCGATCAACTGCACGCCGAGCGCCGCTACCGCGTTTTCGCCGATCTTGAGCGGATCGTCGGCGCGTTTCCGCGTGCGCTCTGGCGCTCTGATGAAGAAGCGCGCGAGATCACCGTGTGGTGCTCGAACGACTATCTGGGCATGGGCCAGCATGAGAGCGTGATCTCCGCCATGCAGGACGCAGCCGGCGCCATGGGCGCGGGCGCAGGCGGCACGCGCAACATCTCCGGCAACAACCATCCGCTCGTGGAACTCGAAGCCGAGCTTGCCGATCTGCATGGCAAGCAGGCCGGTCTGGTCTTCACCTCCGGCTTCATCTCCAACGAAGCGTCCATCTCCACCATCGCCCGCCTGCTGCCGAACTGCCTGGTGCTTTCGGACGAGTTAAACCATGCCTCGATGATCGAGGGCGTGCGCCGCTCGGGCGCAGAGAAGAAGATTTTCCGCCACAACGACGTCGAGCATCTGGAAAGCCTGCTCAAGGCAGCCGGCCCGGAACGCGCCAAGCTGATCGTGTTCGAATCCGTCTACTCCATGGATGGCGACATTGCGCCGATCGAGGCGATTGCCGATCTGGCCGACAAGTACAACGCCATGACCTATATCGATGAGGTTCACGCCGTTGGCATGTATGGCGCGCGTGGCGGCGGCATCACCGAGCGTGACGGCCTTGCCCACCGCATCGACATCATCGAAGGCACGCTCGCCAAGGGCTTTGGCGTGATCGGCGGCTACATCACCGGCTCCACCGCCGTGATTGACGCCGTGCGCTCCTACGCTTCCGGCTTCATTTTCACCACCGCGCTGCCGCCGGCAATCGCCGCAGCGGCCACCGCCTCGATCCGCCACCTCAAGGCGTCTTCGGTCGAGCGCGACGCGCAGCAGCGCCAGGCGCAGCAGACCAAGGACAAGCTCTCGGCGGCCGGCCTGCCGGTCATGCCCTCGCAGACGCACATCGTGCCGCTTCTCGTGGGCGACCCGGAACTGTGCAAGCAGGCAACCGACCGGCTGCTCGAGAAGCACGGCATCTACATCCAGCCGATCAACTATCCGACCGTGCCGCGCGGCACGGAGCGTCTGCGCATCACGCCGACGCCGTTCCATGACGATGCGCTGATCGACACGCTGCGCGACGCGCTTCTGGAAACCTGGGAAGCGCTCGGCATTCCCTTCAACGAAGCCGACCAGCCGCAGCAGGCCAAGTCCGACCGCGTGGTGTCGCTTCTGGTGCCGAAGTCCGGCGGCTGACCCAGCCCGAAAATCCGAAAATGAAAACGCCGCCGGAATTGCTTCCGGCGGCGTTTTTCGTGAATGGCCACCGCTTCCCTTGAAGAAAGCGGAAGCTGATTATTTCTGCTTGGACAGAAGGTCACGGATTTCCGTGAGCAGCTGAACATCGGCAGGCGGCGCGGCAGGCTCGGCCGGCTTTTCAGCTTCCTTGCGGCGCATCGAATTGACGCCCTTGACCATGAGGAAAATGATCCAGGCGAGGATCAGGAAGTTCACGACCACGGTGAGGAAGTTGCCATAGGCAAACACAGCGCCCTGTTCGCGCGCCGCATCCAGCGTCGTCGCCGTGACGGCGGACGAGAGCGGCACGAAGTAATCCGAAAAATCGAACCCGCCGAAGATTGCGCCAACAATCGGCATGATGATGTCATCGGTGAGCGACCTGACGATCAGACCGAAGGCCCCGCCGATGATCACACCGACCGCAAGGTCCATCACATTGCCGCGCGCAATGAATTCCCGAAATTCCTTCATCATAAGGGCTTCTCCCCAATCTAGCTGCACCCCCGGCGACTCAAACGCCGCCAGCTCCGGCTACATAACAATGATGCAAGCAAAAAGTGCAACAAAAACTGCATTTTCGGCTATGAGACAGTACCATTCGCCGAAAGAAGCATTGGACAGGTTCCCGTGGCTGTGTTTGCCTTCCGGGTGGCCTTCAGAGGAGGAGTTGGCACACAAGTGCAGGGCTGGGTTATCGCCATCATCGCCGTCGCCTATGTGACGCTGCTCTTCTTCATCGCAAGCGTCGGCGACAATCGCGCCTCGCGAAAGGCCGGACTTGGCTCGCGCCCCTTCATCTACGCGCTGAGCCTGGCGATCTATTGCACGTCCTGGACCTTTTTCGGCTCCGTTGGCCTTGCGTCGGAGCGCGGGCTGGAATTCCTGGCGATCTATATCGGTCCGGTTCTGGTTTTCCTGTTCGGCTTCCCGATCCTGAAACGCATCATCCGGCTGGCGAAGTCCGAGAAGATCACCTCCATCGCCGACTTTCTGGCAGCCCGCTACGGCAAGAGCTTTGCCGTAGCCTCCGTCGCCACGCTGATCGCCACCTTCGGCACGGTTCCCTATATCGCCCTGCAGTTGAAGGCGATCTCGGATTCCGTCAGCCTCATGGTAACGCATTACGATGGCGCGCCGCCGACCATGGACTTCTTCGTCGGCGACATGGCGCTGATCGTGACCTTCCTTCTGGCGATCTTCGCCGTTCTGTTCGGCACGCGCCATGCGGACGCGACCGAGCATCAGGAAGGGCTGATCCTGGCCGTGGCCGTGGAGACGGTGGTGAAGCTCGCCGCCTTTCTGGCGGTCGGTGTGGCCATCACCTTCTTCTTCTTTGAAGGGCCGGTGGAACTGGCGCGCACGGTCAGCACCCTGCCCCAGGTGCAGGAGGCCTATACCTATCCGACCTCGCTCGCCACCTGGATCGTGATGACCACGCTGAGCGCATTTGCGATCATCATGCTGCCGCGCCAGTTCTACGTGACCATCGTGGAAAACCGCAGCACGGCCGAACTGGAAACGGCGAGCTGGCTCTTTCCGCTCTATCTCATCCTCATCAATCTCTTCGTGCTGCCCATCGCATTTGCGGGGCTGGCGATGGTCGGTGATGCGGCGAATTCCGACCTCTACGTGCTGGCGCTGCCGCTTCTTGCCGGGCACGATGCCCTGGCGCTGATCGCCTTCATCGGCGGTCTTTCCGCCGCCACGGCGATGGTCATCGTGGCGAGTGTGGCGCTGTCGATCATGATCTCCAACGATCTGGTGATCCCGCTCTTCCTGCGCCGGCTGCTCAGAACCGACCACCGCGAGAAGGATGACTGGTCGACCATCATCCTGAACATCCGCCGCGCGGCCATCTTCATCATCCTGTTTGTGGCCTTTCTCTATTATCGGGAAACCACCCACAACACGCGGCTCGCCGCCATCGGCCTGATCTCGTTTGCGGCCATCGCGCAGTTCGCGCCGGCCTTCTTCGGCGGGCTGATCTGGCGCGGCGCAAATGCGCGCGGCGCGCTGCTGGGCATGGGCGCGGGCTTCACGATCTGGGCCTACACGCTGCTTTTCCCGTCGCTCGCGCCTCAGGACACCGGCATCATCATCGACGGGCTCTTCGGCCTGCCGGCGCTGAGGCCGCAGGCGCTTTTCGGCACCGTGGCCGAGCCCCTCAACCATGGCGTCCTGTGGAGCCTTGCGGTCAACACGCTGTTCTTCGTGCTGGGTTCGCTCTCGCGCGCCGCCCAGCCGCTGGAGCGCATTCAGGCCGCCATCTTCGTGCCGCGCGACACGGGGCCCATACCGACCCTGCGCCGCTTCCGCACGGTGGTCACCGTCAACGATCTCAAGGACACGATCTCGCGCTATCTGGGAGCCGAACGCACCGAGCGCTCCTTCGCCACCTTCGAGGCGACCCATGGCGTGCGGCTCAACGGCAACGACCAGACAGGCATCGCGCTTGTGCGCTTTTCCGAGCAGCTTCTGGCCAGCGCCGTCGGCTCCTCCTCCTCGCGGCTTATCCTGTCGCTCCTGTTTCAGCGCAACGACCGCTCGCCCCGTGACGCCCTGCGGCTGCTTGATGACGCCTCCATGGCGCTCCAGCACAACCGCGACCTGCTGCAGACCGCCCTCGACCAGATGGAGGAAGGCGTCACCGTTTTCGACCGGGATTTCCAGCTGATCTGCTGGAACAGGCAATACCGCCTGCTCTTCAATCTGCCCGACGAGATGGGTCAGGTCGGTGTTTCGCTCGACCGGTTCGTCAATCTGCTGGTGGTGCGCGGCGAGCTGCCCGTCGACGCCTACACGATGACGCTCAACCGGTTTACCGATTTCGGCATGCCGTGGGAGATCCGCCTGCGCAAGAGCGGCCGCATCATTGAGATGCGCACCAACCCGATGCCCGATGGCGGCATCGTCGCCACCTACACCGACATCACGCCGCGCGTGGAGGCCGATGTGGCGCTGAAACGCGTGAACGAAACACTGGAGCAGCGGGTGGCCGACCGCACGGCGGAGCTGATCCGGTTGAATGAAGAGCTGGCGCAGGCGCAGGTGATCGCCGAGGAAGCCAATCTCGGAAAGACGCGCTTTCTGGCCGCCGCCGGCCACGACATCCTGCAACCGCTCAATGCCGCGCGGCTCTACTGCTCGTCGCTTCTGGAGCGCGCAAAGGCCGGCGAGACGCGGGAATATGTCAGCAACATTGAATCCTCACTCGATTCCGTGGAGGCGATCCTCGGCGCAGTGCTGGACATCTCGCGGCTGGACACGGGCGCGCTGAAGCCTGCTCCCAGCGTTTTCCAGCTGGATGGCCTGCTGCGCCAGATCAGCACAGACTTCATGCCGCTGGCCGATGAGAAAGGGCTGGACCTGACCATTGTGCCCTCAACACTGACGGTGAACACGGACCGCAACCTGCTGCGCCGGCTGGTGCAGAACCTCGTTTCCAATGCGATCAAATACACGCCGAGCGGCCGTGTTCTGGTGGGGGTGCGCCGCCGCGGCAGCCTGCTTGAGCTACAGGTGATCGACACCGGCATCGGCATCGCCACCGACAAGCTGAACACCGTGTTCCGCGAATTCACCCGGCTGGAGGAAGGCGTGCGGCAGGCGCAGGGGCTGGGACTTGGCCTCTCCATCGTCGACCGCATCGCGCGCGTGCTCAATCTGGAAATCCGGCTGGATTCGGAGAGCCAGCAGGGCACCCGCTTCTCGGTCATCATCCCCGTGAGCGCGACGCCGGCCAAACCCGCCGAACAGCCAAAACCGTCGGCTGCCGTGCCGCAGGCAATGCTGGAGGGCCTGCGCGTTCTGTGCATCGACAATGACCCGCGCATTCTGGATGGCATGCGCAGGCTTCTTGAGGGCTGGGGCTGCACCGTGCTGACGGCGACCGGATCGGTCACCCTGCCCGACCTTTCGCACACACAGCCCAACATCATCCTCGCCGATTACCATCTGGACAATGAAGTCGGGCTCGACGTGATCGCAGCCCTGCGGGCGCGTTACGGCGATGCGATACCGGCGATCCTGATCACCGCCGACCGCTCGAACGAGGTGCGCGCGCAGGCCGAAGCGCTGACCGCCATGGTGCTGAGCAAGCCGTTACGTCCCGCATCGCTGCGCACACTGCTCACGCGCTGCCGTCAGATGCTTGCCGCCGCCGAATAGGCAGCAATGCCTCAGTCCTCGGTTGCGATCGTGTCTGCGCCGATCTTCGAAAGGCGGATCACCGCCTGCGTGCGGCTGTCGACATCCAGCTTCTGCAGAACCGCCGAGACATGCGCCTTGATCGTCGCTTCGGAGACGTTCAGCTCATAGGCGATCTGCTTGTTCAGAAGCCCTTCGGCCAGCATGCTCAAAACCCGCGTCTGCTGGGGTGTGAGCGTCTGGAGGCGCTGGATGAGATCGGCGACCTCCGGATCGCCCTCGGCACCCAGATCGATGTCCGCCGGCGTGTAGATATCGCCATTGAGCACGGCCTGAACCGCCGTGCGAATCTCGTCCATGCCAGAGGATTTGGAGATGAAACCCGATGCGCCAAGTTCCAGAGCGCGCCGGATGGTCTCGGGGCTGTCATGCGCGGAAACGACGACAATGGGCAGGGCGGGGTTCATGCCGCGCAGCGCAATCAGCCCTGAAAGACCACTTACGCCCGGCATGGTGAGGTCGAGAAGGACCAGATCGACGCTGTCATCGACAAGCGCCTTCGCCCCCTCGAAATCGCCCGCTTCCAGTATCTCGCATGCACTGTCCAATCCAGAAAGTGCGCCTTTCAGCGCTCCCCTGAACAGAGGATGGTCGTCGGCGACCAGAAATCTATAGCCAGATACCAAATATCCCTCCCGCGCCCGCAGCATTATTGTCGTGTTCTTCCGCTACGGCTCCTCCACCGCGATTATGCGGGGAATAGCCGCATTTTCAAGCTCGACGGTGGCAAAGGGCTGCCGCCACGGGGCCGGAACTCGCAGAAGTTTTACTTGTCTGCCCATAACCTATGCCACAGACTGGTAAAGGGGTGACAACCCCGCAGGCTGATCATGGAGAAAATCCACAGGGTAGCGACATTCTGCATCGGACGAGCGGTCATGTTCGGCGCGCTCGCCATTGGTCTGGTGATGCTCAGCTTTTCGTTTGATCTGGTCGTTGCCTTCAGCGCCGGCGCGCTGATGACCCTGATCATGTCGGAAATTCTGATCCTGAAGGCCTATGCAACCGCGCGGCAGAACCCCAGAAAAACCGAAACCTGGCTTTATCTCAGCCCGGACGCCCGACCGGCGGGGCGGTCGGGGGCCAGGGTGTTCATTTCGATATTGAAGGATATCTATCTGCGTTTCGCCGCCTTAAGCCTCAAGGTCGGCTGCGGCTTCTTCATATTCTCGATGATGCTGCGCCTCATGCGCGCTGTCGCGGTCTGAAACACGGTCAGGAGCGTTTGCAACCCCTGCTCAGATGCGATCAGGTGCGGTCAGGCGCCGGCGTGTTCGGTGTGGTCGTGGTTTCTTCTTCCTCGAAGTCCTTCACGATGCCCATGAAGCGACGGAAAAAGCGTTCCATGAGCCCGAGCGTCTGCTCGAATTCCTCTTCCGACGGCAATTCGGAAGCGGCCTGCGGATTTGCATTTTCAAGCGCGGCAAGGCGCTCTTCCAGCGCATCGAGCCGGTCCTGCAGAGCCGTGATGTCTTCCTCATAGGCCGTGCGCTCGTCGGCGGCCGGAGAGCAGACCAGCTGGCCGGAACGTTCGCGGCAGATCGACATGGAGCCGGTGCGGGTGTCCATCCGCACATAGCCTTCTTCCGTGCGCTCCAGCCGGAACCGCTCGGCATCCTGCGCCATGGCGCCCGATGTCATGGACAGGACGATCAGCGCCCCGGTGGCCGCAATGGTCTTGCGCATTGGTCCGCTCCGCTTTCATGCAATTGGTGATGGGATCATGAGCAAGGAATGCGCCATAAATGGGATCGGGCGCAATCCCCCGAAAACACCTTTTCGACCCTTTCGCTGAACCCGCATTACAAGTATAGCCGCAGGCATGGCTGACATGATCTATAAAATCGCACCCCGCACGCTCTGGCAGGAAGCCGAAGAGGCGGGGGTGTTTCATGGCGCACCTGTCGACCTTGCCGATGGGTATATTCACTTCTCGACCGCCGGGCAGGCTGCGGAAACGGCGGCCAAGCATTTCGCCGGTCAGGACGATTTGCTTCTCGTGGCCGTCGACGCCGACGCGCTGGGCGACGCCCTGAAATTTGAAGTGTCACGCGGCGGGGCGCTTTTCCCGCATCTCTATGCTCCGCTTTCGCTTGATGCGGTTTCCTGGGTTCGCCCGCTGCCGCTTGGCGCGGATGGAGCCCACGTCTTTCCAGAGCTTGCCAAATGAAGTCCCTGCTCGACAAGATTGCGCGCCAGGCCCTCTTCCGGATGGATTCCGAGCGCGCTCACAACCTCGCAATCATGGCCCTGAAGAGCGGCATGCCCCTCGCCCGTCCTCCGCAGATCAGCAAACGCCTCAAGACGATTGTCGGCGGCATGGTGTTTCCCAATCCGCTTGGCATGGCGGCCGGCTTCGACAAGAACGCCGAGGCGGCGGACGGCCTGCTGCGCCTTGGTTTCGGCTTTGTCGAATGCGGCACCGTGACCCCGAAGCCGCAGGCCGGCAATCCGAAGCCCCGCCTCTTCCGGCTTGAAGAGGACGCCGCGCTGATCAACCGGCTCGGTTTCAACAATGACGGCCTCGTCGCCGTGCGCGAGCGCATCAAAGAGCGCGCCGGGCGTGGCGGCATCGTTGGCGTCAACATCGGCGCCAACAAGGACAGCGAAGACCGCATCGCCGACTATGAGACGGGCGTGCGCGCCTTTGGCGACATCGCCTCCTACCTCACCGTCAACATCTCCTCGCCCAACACCGCCGGCCTGCGCGCGTTGCAGGACCGGGAAAACCTCTCCGAGCTTCTGGCCCGCGTTCTGGCGACACGCGACGAGGTTGCCAAGCGCCGTCGCTCGCCGGTGCCGCTGTTCCTCAAGATCGCTCCCGACCTGACGGAAGAGGCTATGTCCGACATTGCGGACGAGGTGCTCGACAAGCGCATTGATGGCCTGATCGTCAGCAACACCACGCTTTCCAGAACCGGCGCAACCAGCCGGCTTGCGCATGAGAAGGGCGGCCTTTCGGGCCAGCCGCTGTTTGAGCGTTCGACCATCGTGCTTGCGCGCATGCGCCTTCTGGTGGGCCCGGCCATGCCGCTGATCGGCGTTGGCGGGGTGGACTCGGCCGAAACTGCGCTCGAGAAGATCCGCGCCGGTGCCGACCTTGTGCAGCTGTATAGCGGCATGATCTTCGGCGGCACCTGCCTGCCCGGAAAGATCCTCGAAGAGATGAGCGCCTACGCCCAGCGCGAGAACCTCGCCTCGCTGCGCCAGATCCGCGATACGCGGGTGGATGAGTGGGCCGCGCGCGCCCTGAACTGACGCGCGCCCGCAAACCTGACGGCAAAAGACGCTACGGCATTTTCGCTGAACCGCAAGAACGCCCCGACGCATTGTTTTTCGCAGTTCCGGACGGAAAACCGGTTCCCGCTTTTCCCGGAACTGCTTTAACTCCCGAAGGTCTGCCGTGCGCGCGCTGGCAGGATGGCTGCCAGGCTGATGCCGCGCACGATCAGGAAGATGTGCAGCGTCGCCCAGAGGCCGTAATTGCCGAAAGCGCGCGTCAGAAAGAACAGGCAGACGAGATAGACGGCGAGCGACAGCAGCATCATGTTGCGCATGTCGCGCGACCAGGTCGCGCCGATGAACACCCCATCCATCTGAAATGCCAGCACGCCGGAGACCGCGATCAGCGCCGCCCATGGCAGGAACACGCTGGCGATCTCGCGGACATCCTCGGCTTTCGCAATGAAAGCGACGAGATCGTCGCCGAACAGCACGAAAACACCGGCCAGCGCCAGTGCGAGACCAAAGCCCCAGACGATGGTGAGCCACACGGCCTGCCGGAACGCCGGCCGATAGCGCGCGCCCACCGCCCGCCCGGCAAGCTGCTCGGCCGCAGTCGCCATGCCATCGAGGAAATAGCCGGCGATCAGGAAGAAATTCATCAGCACCGCATTGGCCGCCAGCGTGACCGTTCCGAACTGTGCGCCCTGCCGCGTGAACAGCGCAAAGGCTGCCAGAAGCGAGAAGGAGCGGATCATGATGTCGCGGTTCATCGCCACCATGCGCATGATTTCCGGGAAATCGAACACCCGCGCCAATGAAACGCGCGGGCCGTTTCTGAACCGCCATGCGAGAAGACCAAAGCCCGCCAGCGCACCCAGCGCCTCACCGCCCACCGTGCCCCAGGCCACGCCCTCGATGCCCCAGCCCAGCGAAAGACCGAGAAAGACCGATAACGCGATGTTTGCGCCGTTGAGGATCACCTGAAGGCCAAGGCCAAGCCCCCCTTCCCCGCGCCCCAGCACATAGCCAAGGATGGCGTAGTTGATCAGCGACAGGGGCGCGCCAAGAATGCGGATCGCCACATAGGCATGCATGGCCTCGGCAACGCGCGGATCGGGGTTCATGAACCGGACGCCGGCGGCATTGACCAGCGGCCCGAGCGCGACGACCAGAAGCCCGCAGACGAGCGCAATCGCCAGAGCGCGCCACAACACCGCCTGCTCTTCCAGCACATCGTCGCGGCCGAACGCCTGCGCAACCAGCCCGGTGGTTCCCGAACGCAGGAAGTTGAACGTGGTGAACACCACGTCGAAGACGATGGCGCCCGCCGCCAGCCCGCCCAGAAGGGCGGCGTCGCCATATTGCCCGATGACGGCCGTGTCGGTGATGCCGAGCAGCGGCGTGGTCAGATAGGCGAGCGTCATCGGCACGGCGATCGACAGGACCAGCCGGTTGGTGACCTCGAACGGGCGCGCGGCCCGCGTCGGCGTGGAAACGTCCATTCCCGCCGGCCTAGCGGCGATAGCTGAGAAGACGCAGGATCAGGAACGCCGGCACGACGATGGCTGCACCCAGCAGGATGTAGCTTGCAAAGCGGCCGAGCGCATCAAAGCCCATGTTCCACAGATGCACGACCGTGTCGCGCAGCGCATAGAAGATATCGAACGGCGACCAGTTGAAGGCGCTCATGACGAAGCCGACGATGAGCGACACGATCAGCAGTTTGATGATGACGCGCAGCGGGCTGTCGCCCAGAAATCTGGTCAGTGCCGACACCGGAATGCTCCTTGATCTTGACCGCAAAGAGATACGCACCCGCTGGCGCGGGCGCAAGCTTGCGCGCTGCGAAAAAGGAAATACCGGCTGAGCGGGACTGGAGCGGGTAGCGGGAATCGAACCCGCGCGTTCAGCTTGGGAAGCTGACAGGCTACCATTACATCATACCCGCGCAGCGCGCATTAATCCGCGACCCGCGGCCCGGCGTCAAGCGGGTTTGTGAGTGGTTGGTGCGGTTGTTGCCGGTTTTGGGGCTGATGGCGGGATCAGGCCAGAGACGCAGAAATATCTTCCACGATACAAAAGAAGTGCCTCAAAGCCCGAGAAGATATTCCACCGTGACACATGAAGCTGTGCAACATACCCGGCAGGCATTCCGCCTGGGCATCCACGCCCGCTTCAATGAGGCGCGTGGCAAAAGCGAGCCCCATATCGCGCAAGGGGTCACACTCGGCGTTGTAAATCCGCGTGGGCGGCAGCAAGTACAGATCCGGTTGGGAAAAAAGCGTGTTTTCCGGCAGTGTGCCTTCATCAGGCGCCTTCAAATAGGTTTCGCAGAACCAGCGCATCTCATCCGCATCCAGATTCATGCCTTTCGCGTAAGTCGCGACGGATGGATAAATCGGATCCTCCCCGATGAAGGGCCGCATGTCGGTGACTGGATAGATGAGCGTGAGACCGCGAAGGGAAAGGCAATTGGTGCGGTGTGCATGCAGAGCCGCATTCACCGCCAGATTTCCACCTGCACTTTCCCCCATCAAAACCAACCTTGCAGGATCGAGACCGAGGGTTTCAGCGCGCTCCGCCAGCCACTCCATCGCATCCGCAGCGTCCTCTACCGCAGCCGGGAACGGATGTTCGGGTGCCAGACGATAACCGATGAAAATCACCACCGCCTGCGTGAGGTACGCCAGGGCCCGCGAATGGGCATCATAGGCTTCCGCATCACCGAGCACGAAACCACCACCGTGAAAGTAGACAATGGCCGGTTGCGGCCGGCCTTCCCCGTCGGGTCGATAAAGGTGAATATCGAAGGTGCCGCGACAGTCTGAAGCCGGGATATGGACCACGTCGACCTCATGGCGAATCGGATAGCCATTGCTGCGGAACATGGCGCGCATTGCCGAGCGCGCATCGTCTACCGCCATATCCTGAAGAAGAGGTCCGCCCACCGCCTGAGAGTGGTCGAGCATGCGTCGGAGAACCGGGTCAAGCGTCATCGGATTTCTTTTCTTCTCGTCCCAAACCGGTGATGTGCCCGGAAATGCATCTGCGCAGCAGATCCAGGTCGCGCTTCTCGATCGCATCGACAATGTCAAAATGATCCTGCGTCGCGCGCTGAAGCTGGGCGACCGTCTGCCATTGCCCCACCGGGGCGGCGGGGCCCTGCTGACGCATGTCAAGCATCAATTCACGCAGCACCTCATTGCGACAAAAACCGTAGAGGACACCGTGAAAGGCGTAGTTGGCCTCGATCTGTGCAAATGAGGTTCCGTTGAATGCGGCCTCTCGAAATGCCTCGGCAAGCTCCCTAAGCCGGGCGATATCGGCATCTGTGGCCTGGCTGATGATATCGCCCGCTGCATGCGCCTCAAGCAGCGCGCGCACCTCGCCAATCTGGCCTTCGCGCACGGCGTCGGGCTCGGGAACCCTGTAACCGCGATTGGGGATATGCTCCACCAGCCGCTTTGATTGCAGATAGGTCAGCGCGTCGCGGACCTTGATCCGCGTGCAGTCATAGCGGCGCTCAAGATCAATCTGCTTCAGCCATTCTCCCCTGCGCAGAACGCCAGAATTTATATCCGCCATAATGCGCTGGGAAATCTCGTCAGGCCGCATCTTCTCGCCGTTTCGATCCTGTTTTCGCGCCATCGTATGAGCAGGTCCTGCGTTTCGTTCGCGGCGAACATAATGGTGAAAAATCAGCGAAGCAATATCATCGTAAAAATTGGCGCCAATTTATAAAATTATTTTGACACCAAAAAATCCCACCGTTAACGTCCCCGCAAATGAGTTCAGGAGGCTTTCCACATGCTGCCACAGGTGCAGGACAGTCCGCAGGAGCGGGCCCGCGCATTGTACTTGACCGGAGAGACGACCATCATCGCCTGCCGACACGATCCACGCTTTTCATTCATGCTCTACATTCCTGAAAGTGCATGGAGCGAACCGGAGCGGGAACTCGACCTTTTGGTCTCCGTGCATGGGACGATGCGCCTGCAGTCACTGTATCGCGGTGCGTTTTCCGGCTTTGGCCGGTTCAACAACTGTATGGTTCTTGCCCCACTGTTTCCTGTTGGCGTGCGTGGCGACATGGAAGCCGGTGGCTACAAATACATGATCGAGGGCGATATCCGGTACGATGAAGTCTTGCTGGCGATGGTTGAACAGGCTGGCGAACTCATCAATCGCCGTTTTGAAAAGTTCATGCTGTTCGGTTTTTCGGGCGGCGGACATTTCACCCACCGGTTCCTTTATCTGCATCCCGAACGCCTCAAGGCTGTCTCGATCGGCGCCCCCGGGTCGGTGACGCTGCTTGATGAAACAATGGACTGGTGGCCGGGCATTCGCAATTTCGCGGACGTGTTCGGACGTGGCATCGACTTCACAGCCCTGAAAAACGTCAAGGTGCATATGTCGGTCGGGGCGCTGGATACCGAGGAATGGGAAATAACCTTTCCCGAGGATTCACCCAAATACATTCCCGGCGCCAATAGTGCCGGTCGCAACCGCAATCATCGCCTGCATGCGCTGCGCGAAAGCCTGCAAGCGCGCGGTGTGGCGGTCTGGCACGACACTGCTCCAGGCGTCGCCCACGACATGATGGGCGTTTTCCCCTACGTTGAACGATTTTTCACCGAGGTGCTGAAGGAGCGGCTGTCCGCGCCGGGTGCGCGCTGATGATGGCTCCCCCCAAGCTTGTCGAGGTGGAAGGACCAGCCTTCGAACGCGGCCTCTCTTACGGGCGGCAGGCGGATGCGCAAATCTGCCACGGGCTGGCCGTCTATGAGGATCTGTTTCGGCAGCACGAACTCGACTGGGACAGCGTCCTCGGCTACTCCGCACGTCTGTGCGAGGCACTGGCCGTTCGTGTTCCCGATGCGATCGAAGAACTGCGCGGCATTGCCGAGGGTGCAGGCGTGAAACTGGAGGAAGTACTGGTCATCAACGGCCGGAGCGAAATCATCAATCTCCATGCGCAGGCCCCCAAAGATACTGCCTCGCTCGACGATGGATGTACGGCAGCGGTAGTGATGCCCGATCTCTCCAAGAGCGGTCGCCTTTTGCATGTTCAGAACTGGGACTGGCTGCCGGAATGCGCCGACAGCACGGTGGTTCTGAGAATCCGTTCGGACCGGCATCCAGACATCCTCACATATGTTGAAGCAGGCGGCCTCGCGCGCGCCGGTTTCAACGATCAGGGCGTGGCCATAACAGGAAACAACCTGGTCAGCGCACAGGATGGAACCCGGCCTTACGGGGTCCCTCTCTCGGTCATCCGGCGACGCGTTCTGGAAGCGGGCGGCTATTCCCAAGCCCTAACTGAGCTGTACCGCCTGCCACGAACCGTTTCCAACAACATGACGATCAGTTGCGCGCGCAGCGGCGACTGCCTGAATTTCGAAACCACGCCGGACGAGATCTACTGGCAGGCGCCCGAGGGAACGTGCCTGACCCATTCCAATCATTTCGTTACGCCTCAGGCGCGAATCCGAGAGCGCGACAGGGGCATTTCCCGTGGCGCGGACACTCTGTTTCGTGACCGGCGCCTGCGCCAGCTCATTGAGGGAAAAGGGGAGCGGCATGACCTCGACAGTCTGGCGCTGGCGCTTGACGACCGCTTTGGCTCGCCGCGCGGCATCATTCGCACGCCGGAGGGAAATGAAGGCGAAACCAATGCCTATCTCTCCGCCACCGTGGCGATGATCCTGATGGATGCCGGCGCGGGAGAAATGCGGGTGCGTCAGTTGCCCTACGCTTCCGCCAATACAGAGCGCTACCAACTCCAGTGACAACGAAAACCATAATCGACACAAGAGGGAACAGCAGATGAGACAAAGAACAGGAAATTTCCGTTCGATTGCGCTTGCGACACTGGTTGGGCTTGGCGGCATCACGCCGGCCATGGCCGACAACATGGTGAGGACATCGCTCAACGCTGACATCCGCGGCACCAATCCGGGCGTCACGCGCGACGGCAACACTGATGAAGTGCATGGCCACATGATCGAAGGGCTCGTAACCTATGCTGACGATTTCAGCATCATCCCCATGCTGGCAGAGACCTACGAGATATCCGAAGACGGGCGCACCTATACGTTCAAGCTCAGAAAGGGCGTAAAGTTTCACAATGGCGAGGAAATGACCGCCAGTGATGTGGAATGGTCCTGGAACCGCCTGGCGGGCGAAGCTTCCGAATCACACTGCAAGAACTTCTTCAACGGCGAGAACAATATCAAGGTAACGTCTGCCAAGGCACAGGGCGAAGATACCTTCGTCATCACCCTGGCGGAACCCTATTCGGTTTTTCTGGCGACGATGGCACGCTTCGACTGCGGTTCGATGGCCGTGCTGCACCCCGATTCGATGAATGACGACGGTAGCTGGAACAGGCCAATCGGCACTGGCCCCTACATGATGGGAGACCATGCACCGGGGCGCTATGTCGAGCTGAAACGTTTCGAGGACTATTCCAGCCGGGACGGGGAGCCCGATGGCTATGGTGGCGGCAAGAACGCCACGGTCGACGTGCTGCGGTGGGAGATTGTCGGCGAAGGCGCGGTATCGAAGACGGCACTTGTCGCCGGAGACCTTGATCTGGTCGATATCGACGCCATGACTGCTGCCGAACTCAAGGATCAACCGGACTTCAGCGTGGATGCAGCCGAGTCTGCCGTGTGGGACACCTACCTCCTCAACTCTGACGACCCGGTCCTCTCTGATGTCCGCATCCGCCGCGCCATGGCGCATGCGATCGACCCACAGCGCATCATGGCGGCCATCACCGAGGGCTTTGGCAAAGCCTCACCATCACCGGTGCCGCCGATGTCGGCCAACTACACCGATGTGCAGGCGAGATATCTCACCTATGACGTAGAGAAGGCCAAGGCGCTCTTGAAAGAGGCCGGTTACAACGGAGAGGAGATCACCATCCTCGCAACCCGCCGCAACGGCGCTTATTACGAACGGGCCTTGATGGCGCAGGCCATGCTGATGGATGCGGGCATCAATGCCAAGCTTGAAGTGGTCGAATGGGGCAGCCAGCTCGAAGCCTATCGCAACGGCTCCGGTTACCAGATGCAGAGCTTCACCTTTTCACCGCGCCTTCACGCCGGGCTCAGTTTCGAAATGTTTACCGGGGATGCTGCCCGCAAGGCATGGAAGAATCCGGAAGCGGTGGCGATGATGAACGAGTCCCTGCGGACGGGTGATCCGGAGGAGTTTCAGGCAAATATCGACTGGCTGCATGAAGCTTTCATTGAAGAAGTCCCCGCGATCGGACTTGGACACCGCACTCTTTTCACCGGCATGTCCAACAGGATTGACGGGTTCGAGAACTGGGGTGCGGGGCTGCTGCGCGGCTGGATGCTCAGAGTGAAAGACTGACGGAAGACCAGGGAGACGACCATGCCCATCTTCGTGCTCAAGCGCGTTCTGATGTCCATCCCCACCTTCGTGATCGTGGCGGTGATCATCTTCGCGCTGGTGCGGGCACTGCCCGGAGACCCTGCGTTGATGATGCTGGGCGGCAATATCGATGACGAGGCGACCCTGCTGCAGATGCGCAGGCAGTTGGGACTCGATCAGCCCATACCCGTGCAGTTCATCGTCTGGCTACGCGAGGTATTCTCTGGCAATCTGGGAACGTCCATCATGACGGGGCAGGAGGTGGGCAGCCTCCTGTGGCAGCGCTTCGGAGTGACGGCGACAGTCGTTCTTCTGGCCATGGGGTCTGCTCTGTTGGTGTCGATCCCCGCTGGCCTTCTGGCGGCGCACCGCCACAACAGCCGCACGGACTACGCCATCGTCTTCCTGACCATCCTCAAACTTTCCATGCCGAGCTTCTGGGTCGGGCTAATGCTTCTTGTCCTGTTCGGGGCGACACTGGGCTGGCTCCCGACTGTCGGTTTCGTTTCGATCAGCGACGATCTGGGCCGGGGCATGGTCTATCTCATTCTGCCGGTCACATCGCTGGCCCTTTCCGAGATAGCAGTTCTTACCCGCATGATGCGGGCAGGCAGTCTTGAGATCATGGGCCGGGACTACATCACGCACGCTCGCGCCAAGGGACTGCCTGAACGCAAGGTCCTGTGGCGCCATGTCTTTCCGAATGCATTCGCCCCCACACTGACCATGGTGGGCGTAATGCTTGCGGGACTGCTGGCAGGCGCGGCAGTGACCGAGACGGTTTTCACACTGCCTGGCCTCGGCAAGCTTCTGGTCGATTCCATCTATGCGCGGGACTATCCGGTGCTGCAGGGAGCACTCCTGTTCATCGCCGCAGTCTATGTACTGACCAATCTCATTGTCGACATCGCCTATTCCTTCTTCGACCCAAGGGTGCGTCTTTCATGAGTTTCTCGAAACGTATTTTGGGCAAGGCCAACGGGCTGGCCGGCATTATTCTCGTCAGCCTCGTTCTCGGTGTGGCATTGCTGGGCAGTGTCTACACGCCCCATGATCCTCTCAAGTCCGATCTGCTTAACAGGTTTGCGGAGAGTTCCCTTTCGCATCCGCTCGGCACTGACATGTTCGGGCGGGATATCCTGTCGCGCCTCATGCGTGGCGCATGGGTTTCCGTTTCAATCGGGTTTGCCACCCTGCTGATCCCGGTGGTTTTGGGAACACTGCTTGGCGCTGCGGCTGGTTACTTTCGTGGCTGGTTCGACCGTTCATTGATCGTCGTTCTGGATGCACTCATGGCCTTTCCGGGATTGCTTATCGCGCTCGGTTTGATGGCGATCATCGGGCCGAACCGATACGGGGTCATCTTGGCGCTTTCCGTGGCTTATCTGCCTGCCGTTACCCGCGTGGTGCGCGGCTCCGTACTCTCCGTCAGCCAGTCGGAGTTCGTCGAAGCATCCACGACCATGGGAAATTCGCGCTTCTACACGCTCCTGGTGCATGTTCTCCCCAATTGCGTTGCTCCACTCATTGTACTGACCACGATGATGTTTGGCTGGGTGCTTCTGGCGGAAAGCGCCCTGAGCTTCCTCGGTCTCGGCGTACCGCCGCCCGAACCGAGCTGGGGCAACATTCTCGCGGAAGCAAAGGCCCATCTGATGCGCTACCCGATGCTGGGGCTATTGCCAGGGCTTTGCATATCGGTGGCGCTCCTTGGCGTGAATTTCCTCGGCGACGCCCTGCGCGACGAGTTGGATCCGAAGTCCACCACCTCGAAGGAGGTCATCTGACATGACAGTCAGCACAGAACCCACACCTGTCCTTTCAGTCGATGATCTGGAGATTTCTTTTGGTACGCGGTCGGTGGTCAAGGGCGTGAGCTTTCGACTGGCTCCCGGAGAGATCATGGCGCTGGTTGGCGAAAGCGGCAGCGGCAAGAGCATGCTTGGACGGGCGATCATGGGGCTCTTGCCGCGCGGCGGAGCAGTGACGCGTGGGCGCATTATGTTCCAGAAGCACGAGGTAACGTCTCCAAGATCGCAGGAAGAGCTGCGATTGATACGCGGCAAGCAGGTCGGTCTGATTTTTCAGGAACCCCTCTCCTCACTCAATCCGAGTATGCGGATCGGTGAGCAGATGTATGAGGCGATGCGGGAACATACAGATCTGACCGAGACGCAGATCCGGGAGCGCGCGCTGGAAATGTTGCGACAGGTGAAACTGCGAAATCCGGAAGGACTCCTGAAGCGCTACCCGCATGAATTCTCCGGCGGAATGCGTCAGCGGATCATGATCGCCTCGGTAATGATGCTGAAGCCAGCGTTGCTGATCGCTGATGAACCGACCACCGCGCTAGACGCGGTCGTGCAGAAGGAAGTTCTGGACATCATGGCCGAGGTTGCTCGCGCCAATGGCACTGCGGTCATACTTATCTCGCACGATCTGGCGGTTGTTGCAGCATATGCTGCCCGGATCGCGGTCATGGAAAAGGGCGTCCTCGTTGAGGCTGGCACCACGCAGTCCGTGCTTGCACGCCCCGAGCATCACTATACCCGCAATCTTCTTGCCGCCACGCAACTTGGAGAGCCAAGTCCGGTCAAGGGAGAAGGAGGCCCGCCCCTGCTTGCTGTCGTGGGGTTGCGGGTGGAGTTCAGGGAAAAGCGCTTATTCGGCCTGCTGCGAGACACCACGACCCATGCGGTGCGCGATGTATCCCTGACGGTGCAACCCGGCGAGTTTGTGGGGCTCGTGGGCGAGAGCGGTAGCGGAAAGAGCACCATAGGCCGGTCGATCGGGAAGCTTGCTCCCAAGGCCGGAGGCCGTATCGTGTTCGACGGTCAGGATCTGGACGATTGCCCACCAGCTTTGGAGCGCCAGCTTCGCCGGCGCATCCGCTTTGTGTTTCAGGACCCCTATTCGTCGTTGAATCCGCGCATGCGGATCGGGCGCATCGTGCGCGAGGGCTTGCGGCAGGACGGAACCCTGTCCGAGGAGGCCAAACGTGCAAGAGCTGATGAAATGCTGGAGGCGGTCGGCCTGCCGCGTGGGATGGCGCAGCGCTTTCCGCACGCTTTATCCGGAGGGCAACGCCAGCGTGTCGCCATCGCCCGCGCCCTTATCAGCAAACCTGAACTGATCATCGCGGACGAGCCCGTCTCGGCGCTCGATGTTACAATCCAGGCGCAGATACTTGCGCTATTCAAGAAACTGCAGAGCGAATTCGGCTTCGCCTGCCTTTTTATCAGCCACGATCTTCATATCGTCGAGCAGCTGTGCGCGCGCCTGTACGTGCTCAACAAGGGCCGTATTATGGAACAGGCCGAAACCGGCGCACTCTTCGACGTCCCACGTCATCCCTACACACGACAATTGCTTTCTGCTTCACCACGACTGGAACGTATTCAGGAAGGGGTAAAGCTGGCATCAGACGATGGCGTTTGCGGTGCAGCGATGGACAAGCTCCCGTATTACGACGCGGCTGGCACTGAAACACCTTATCACCTCACCGAGGCCGCGCCCGGCCATTACGTTGCACTGCGCGGTGCGGCGGCACGGAAGGAATAGCAATGACCAAAAAAATCCATCGACCCTACGTCCCGCCACTCTATCGGGCCAGTGATGCGGAAACGCGAGAACTTGTGCGTACATATCCACTCGCGACGATCATCACGTCCCAACGCGGCGCAATGGAAGCAACGCAAACCCCACTATTCTTCGAAAGCGATGCCCCCGGCTGCAACACCGTCATCGGGCATATCGCGCGGATCAATCCGCAGGCCGAGGACGTCATGGAGCCGGGGCCGATCCTGGCGGTGTTCAACGGCCCGTCTGCATATGTGTCGCCAAGCTGGTATGTGGAAGACGAAGACGTGCCCACCTGGATTTATCAGGCGGTCCATCTGCGCGGTGAGGTAGAGCCGGTCGGGTGTGCGGATATGCGCGCCTTGATGGAAGACATAATTCGCCTGTCTGAACACCGCATAGGCGGCGCGTGGCAGCTAGACAGGATCTCCGAAGCGGACATTGCCCGCATGATGCCGAGAATTGTGGGCTTTCGAATTCAGATCACGGCCCTGAACGGTATTTCAAAACTGGAGCAGACACGGTCGGCCAGAAATCGCAACGGCGTTGCAGGAGCACTGGAGCACGGCCAGGAAATCGGACGCGACGTGTTGGCCGGATTGCTCTGTGAATAGATGGAGTGGTTGGTGCGGTTGTTGCCGGTTTCTGGGGCGAGCGGGCCCCAAGGTCTGGACGCTTCGTCAGCGAAGTCGCCACCCCATTTCGAAATCAAACATTCAGGCTCAGCATCTTTCTGAGCAACGTGCTGAGCTGCCGGGTTTCTTCCTCGGTCAATCGCGCCGCAATCCGTTCCTGATAGGACTGGGTAAGCTGGAATGTCTCCATTATCGCGGCTCTCCGCCCTCGTGATGAGGAAGTTCAGGCCTGCGGCTGCTCTCTGAAAGCCCGCACGGCGGCCATGAAGGCATCGACGATCACCGCGCGTTCATCGGCGAGCGTGAAAGCCACCTCATCATACATGCGGCTCATCTCATGCACGGGTATGCGCCGCACGGCATCCGTACGGCCCGTGCCGTGCCGCCACATGAACCCGACACCCAAATCGTTGGCCACCGCCTCATAGGCGGCGTCGCGCGTATCGAGCAGCAGCAGCGGCGAAGGTTCGAAACCGGCATTGCGAAAGGCGCGGTCGACCACACGCTGGGTGGAAGACCCGCGCGTGCGGAAGATCAACGGCGCATCCATCAGCGCGGCGCAGGTGAAGGTGCGCACACGCGCCAGCGGGTTGTCGGCATGAACCACCGCAACCACATCCTGCCGCACCAGAAGCTCGGTCCGGAACCGGCCATCGACCGGAACATCCGGCAGCACGCCCACATCCACCTCGCGCGCCAGCACCGCCTTGACGATCTTCTCAAACGATCCCGTTTCCACCGCCACCGATACGCTGGGATGCCGCTTGCGGAAAAGGGCGATGACGGCCATGCCGGGCATCGAGTTTCCAAGCCCCACGGAGAGGCGGCCATCGAGCAGGGTCGTGTGGCGGGTAAGGATGCGTTCGGCCTCGCGCTCCTCCTCGCTCATCCGCTCGGCGATGTCGCATAACTGCTCGCAGACGGGCGTCGGATGCAGCACGCCGTTCCGGCGCAGAAACAGCCGCACCCCGTATTCCGCTTCCACATCGCGCACATGCTGCGAGACAGCCGGCTGCGAGATGCCAAGCTGCCGGCCGGCGGCTGCGTAGGAGCCGCCATGCGCCACGGCGTTGATCGCGCGAATGCGCGAGAGCGTTATCGGCATGTTTCAACACCCAAGGAGTTTCTTTGCCCGGACCAAGGAATATCCTCGGTTTGTTACAGCAGTGTCACAGAGCCCGCGCAGGGTGACGGCAGAACAGAACTGCAAACCAGCTTCATCGCCAGGCAGCACCAGGGTCAGGACCCGGGCGACTCCGGTCACCACCGGCGCGCCCTGCCGCGTGAAGCCGGCTCAGAAGGATACTGCCGTTTCATGCACCCGGTCTCTTCCATGGCCAGCCTCTCGCAGCAGCCGCTCGACCACTACGAAGCCATCCTGTGCGATCTCGACGGCTGCCTGATCAGCGGCGCACACGTCTATGAAGGCGCACGGGAGTTCGTGCGCCGCAATCGCGACCGTCTGTGGATCGTCTCCAACAATTCCTCCGACACGGCAGAGACACTGGCGAAGCGGCTCGCCGGCCTCGGCTTCGACATTGATGCCCGCCACATCGTTCTCGCCGGCGAGCAGACCCTGCGAAGGCTCGCCCGCAGCGCCCCCGGCGCACGGGTCGCGGTCTATGCCGATGCGCCGCTCGCCGAACTGGCTGTCGCGCTCGGCCTCACCCTCGATACGGACGCACCGCAGGTGACCGTTCTGGCGCGCCAGACGCGGTTTGATCTTGGATGCCTGACCCGGCTTGCCCGGCAGGTCGATGCCGGCGCGGCGCTGCATGTGACAAATCTCGACAGAACACACCCCGGCCCCGACGGAGAGCCGGTGCCGGAAACCGGCGCGCTTCTGGCAGCGCTGCGGACCTGCTGCCCGGACATCGCCTTCCGCTCGCTCGGCAAACCCTCGGCCGAACTGCTGGACATCGTTCTGGACGACGCCGGGGTCGACGCCGGCCACGCTGTCTTCATTGGCGACAACCCGGACACCGATGGTCTGGCGGCACAGGCCGCCGGGATGGCGTTCCTGCGCATAGAGCAGCCCGCACCAAAGCCTGCGGCAACCGCGTCCATCCGCAAACCCGCCACCGAAAACGGGAGAGCATCATGCTGACCTACCTCGCCCGAACGATCATCAAGCTTGCGGTGACGTTCTTCGCCATCGTGACGCTCGTTTTCTTCGCCACACGCCTGTCCGGCAGCCCCATCGACTTCGTCATCGGCGAAGGCATCACCCAGGAAGACCGCGCTCTGCTGATCAGCTATTACGGCCTCGACCAACCGGTCTGGTCGCAGTACCGCGCCTTCCTCACCTCCTTCTTCGACGGGCAGTTCGGCCTCTCCTTCGTGGAGCGGCGGCCGGTGGCGGAGATCGTCGCCGAACGCGTCTGGCCATCCCTGCAACTGCTTTTGAGCAGCGTCGCGCTCACACTGGCCGTCGCGCTTCCGCTGGGCATTCTCGGTGCGGTCTATCGCAAATCCTGGATCGGCAGCGCGGTGATGATGCTCGCCTTTCTTGGCTACGCCGTTCCCAACTTCGTGCTCGCCACCTTCATGATCCTCGTGTTCGCCTACTGGCTGAACTGGCTTCCGGTGGTGGGCAATGGAAGCTTCTGGCACTTCATCATGCCGACCATCACCATGTCGGGCGTTCTGATCGCCGGACTGACGCGCTTCACCCGCAACGCGATGCTTGATGTGCTCGGCCAGGATTACATGCGCACAGCCCGAGCCAAGGGCCTCTCGGAATCCGACGTCATCTTCAAACACGGCCTGCGCAACGCCTCGATCACCATCCTCTCGGTGGTGGGGCTTCAGATCGCCGGGCTCGCCGCTGCCGGCAGCGTGGTCGTTGAAGCGATCTTCGCCTGGCCCGGCATTGGAGACCTTTTGGTCCGTTCGGCCATCATGCGCGACTACCCGGTTCTGCAATTCGGCGTCATCGCCGTCTCCATCGCCGTCCTCTTCATCAATGCCGCCGTCGACATCGCCTACGCCTATGCCGACCCGCGCATCCGTCTTGGAAAGGCCTGATCGATGGCCGACATCACCGCCTCCCCCTCCTCTCCCGCACGCAACCGCCTCGAAGGTCTCGTTGCGCTCTGGCAGGATGCGGACGCCATCCAGCGCATGGCGATGGTTCTGGCCATCCTCCTCGTGGCCGCTGCAATTCTGGCCCCCCTGCTCGCGCCCTTTGCGCCTGAGCATCAGAGCCTGATCGCACGACTGCGCCCGCCCATCGGCTTCGAGCGCTACAGGGACGGCTACCTGCTCGGCACGGACGAGCTCGGCCGCGACGTTCTCTCCCGCTCGCTCTATGGCCTGCGCCTGACGCTGACGCTCGCGCTGCTCGGATCGACCATCGGCCTGGTGATCGGTGCCGTTCTCGGTGTTCTTGCGGGCCTGATCGGCGGTGTGTTCGAGGATCTCGTCATGGGGCTGGTGGACACGCAGATCGCCATTCCCTTCACCCTGATCGCCCTTTTGCTTCTGTCCATCTTCGGCTCGAGCCTTCAGATCATGGTTCTGGTGCTCGGCATCCACGGCTGGGAACAGTCGGCGCGGATTGTGCGCGGCGAGGTGCGCAAGCTCACGCAGATGCCCTTCATCGAAGCCGCCCGTTCGGCGGGCGCCACCGACGCGCGGATCGCCTTCCGGCACATATTGCCAAACGTGGTCTCTCCGCTCGTGGTGCAGTTCACCCTGTCCTTTTCCAACATCGTCCTGCTGGAATCGACGCTTTCCTTCCTCGGGCTCGGCGTTCAGCCGCCAACCGCCACGCTCGGTGCGATGGTCGGCATCGGCCGCGATTACATGCCGACCGCTCCGTGGATCGTCGTCGTTCCGGCCCTGATGATCCTGCTTGTCACCTTCGCGGTGCAAATCCTTGGCGACTGGCTGCGTGACCGGGCGGATGTCCGCCTGCGCGCCCGCTAGTCGCCCTGAAAAGAGGCCGGCAAGGCCCGAACAGTCAACCAGCCACCCAAATCCTGGAGCCAGACATGAAACGACTTCTCGCAACCACCGCCATCGCGGCGCTGTTCGCAGCGCCCGCCTTCGCGGTCGAACTCACCGTCGGTGCGGCCAATGTCGCCCCCTATCTCGACCCCGGCCGCGACCACTCCAATGTCGGCTCGCAGTTCTACCACAACGCCTTCGACACGCTGATCGCCAAGACCGTTGTTGACGGTGAGACCGTGTGGAAGCCCGCCCTCGCCACCGAGTGGACACTGATCGAACCGACCGTGATGGAGCTTAAGCTGCGCGAAGGCGTCAAGTTCCACAATGGCGAAGACATGACGGCCGACGATGTCGTGTTCTCGCTGAACCGCATGTATCAGGCGACCTTCCCGCCCTATCAGGTGCGCTCGCGTGACCGGCTCAGCAATTTCGCGAAAGCCGAGAAGATCGACGACCACACGATCCGCATCCACGCCAAGCGTGAAGAGCCCCTGTGGGAGACGCTCCTGAACCTCCAGCAGGTCATGATCATTCCCGAGGATTACACCAAGGGGCTCACCGGCGATCCGGCCGTTGCCGAGAATGACGACTTCGAGGCGTTTTCCCTAAAGCCGGTCGGCACCGGTCCCTACAGGATCGCCACCTTCTCGCCCGGCGAAGAATTGGTCTATGAGCGTTTCGCCGATTTCTGGGGCGACAGCGCGCCGCTTGATCGCGTCACCGTCAAGCGCATGCCCGAAACCGCCTCGCGCATGACCGCGCTCAAGACCGGCGAAGCTGACATCATCACCAATGTCGCTCCCGACCAGCTTGCGCTGATCGAAAGCGACCCGGCGCTGAAGACCGTCGGCGCGCCGACCGCCCTCTTCCACGTGATGATCATGAACATGAATCATCCCAGGCTTGAGGACCCGCGCATCCGCCAGGCCATGAGCCTCGCCATCGACCGCGACATGCTCAACGAAGCGCTCTGGCTCGGCAAGGCGGTCGTTCCTTCCTCGCACACGATGGAAGAGTTCGGCCCGCTCTACATGCCGGAGCTGAAGACCTTCGAATACGACCCGGAGAAAGCAAAGGCGCTGCTTGAGGAAGCTGGCTATGACGGCTTCGAGATCACCTTCGACACCGCTCCGACCTACTACACCAATGGCCTTCTCGCCGCGCAGGCGATCATGGAAATGTGGGCCGAAGTCGGCATCAACGGCAAGGTGCAGGTGGGCGACAAATGGACCGGCAACGCGCCGGAGATGATGGCCCGCAACTGGTCGAACCCGATGTACTTTTCCGACCCGTTCGGCTCCTTCGGCGTCATGTGGGCTCCCAATGGGCCTTCCGAATCCGAAGGCCGCTTCAACACCGATGAAGACTATGCGGAGATCTGGGAGCGGTTCCGCTTCTCCGACGACGTGGAAACGCGCAAGGCGGCCTATGCCGAGCTGATGGACCGTATCAAGGCCAATCCGCCCGTGCTGCCGCTCTACCGCCCCTACGAATCCTGGGCGATGCGTCAGGACGTGAACTGGGCTCCGCAGCCCGGCAACATCCCCTACGTGCTCGACTTCCGCGCCGGCGCGATCGACTTCGCCAGCAACTGACGTTCCGGCCCGCGCCGCCAGACCGGCGCGGGCCCTCCTTCACAATTCGAGGAACCAACCATGTCGACCCGTATCTGCCTCGTCGCCGACATTCACCACGGCAAGCCGTCCCTGACCAAGCGCGGCGACACCGCGCTGGAGCTGATGGACGACTTCGCCCGCTTCACCAATGATGCCCGTCCCGATCTCGTGATCGATCTGGGCGACCGCATATCCGATCAGGACCGCGACACGGACCTCGTTCTGGAACGCGAGGTGGCCGAGGCCTTCAAGGCCGTCGAAGCCCCGGTCTGCCACATCAACGGCAACCATGACCGCGACCATCTGGAAGTTGCCGACAACGAGGACATTCTCGGTCAGGCGCTGGGCCACCAGACGCTCGACATCGGCGACTGGCGCATCGCCCTCTGGCGCGCCGACACCTTCATCCGTCGCGGGCCGGATGTGAGCGGCTTCCAGCTTGGCGAGCCCGACATCCTGTGGCTCTCGCGCACCGTTCAGAACGCCGACCGCCCACTGCTGGTGCTGAGCCATGTGCCCGTCTCCGGCCATTCGCAGATCGGCAATTACTATTTCGAGTCCAATCCGGGCGTCTCCACCTACCCGCAGGCGGCCCGCGCCCGCGCAGCGCTCGCTCAGGCGCGCGTTCCCGTTGTCTGCGTCGCCGGCCATGTCCACTGGAACACCATCACCCGCGTTGACGGCATCACCCACCTCACCCAGCAGTCGCTGACCGAGAGCTTCACCACGCAGGGCGACCCGGCCGGCGCCATGGGAATGCTCGAGCTGGACGGCACCAGCGTGCGCTGGCGCGTGGAGGGCAAGGACCCCATCGATCACGCTTTCACCGCGACCGCCACACGCTGGACACCGCCGGTGCCGCCGTTCCACGAACTCCCGGACGTCGTCGCACGCAAGCGCGGAGAGCCGGCATGAGCACGCCCGTCCTCTCGGTCGAAAACCTCCACGTCGCCTTCGGCAACCACGCTGCCGTGAAGGATCTTTCCTTCAGCATAGCAGCGCGCGAAACGGTTGCCCTGGTGGGAGAGTCAGGCTCTGGAAAGTCGGCGACCGCCCTTTCCATCATGCGCCTGATCGAACGGGAGGGCGGGCGCATCACCTCCGGCGCGATACGGCTGATGGGCGACGAGCCCACAGACATCGCAGCCCTTTCAGACAATGCCATGCGTGCGCTGCGGGGCCGGCAGGTCTCGATGGTCTTTCAGGAACCCATGACCTCGCTCAATCCGGTTCTGACCATCGGTGAGCAGATCTGCGAGGTGTTTATCCGGCACAACAAAATGTCGCGCCTGGCGGCCACTCAGGCAGCCACCGAAGCGCTCGACAAAGTGCGCATTCCCGAACCCGCGCGCCGCCTCAAACAGTATCCCCACGAATTGTCCGGCGGCCTGCGCCAGCGCGTGATGATCGCCATGGCGCTTGCCTGCCGACCACGCCTCCTGATCGCAGACGAACCGACCACCGCGCTCGATGTCACCACGCAGGCGGAGATCCTTTCGCTGATCCGTCAGTTGCAGGAAGAGATCGGCATGGCTGTCCTGTTCATCACGCACGACATGGGCGTGGTGGCCGAGGTGGCCGACCGCGTCGTCGTCATGCGTCACGGCGTGAAGGAAGAGGAGGCCGGGGTCGAAGACCTGTTCGCCCGGCCGCAGGCTGCCTATTCACGCCAGCTCATGGAAGCCACCCCGAGGCTCGGCGCTGGCGCGCCCCGGCTTCAGGGCGTTCGCAACACCATCCTCGAAGTGAACGGCCTCACCACCCGCTTTGCCGGCAAACGCAGCATTCTTGGGCGGAGCGGAAAGGCGTTCACCGCCGTCAACAATGCGTCCCTCACCCTGCGCGCCGGCGAAACCCTTGGGCTGGTGGGCGAATCCGGTTGTGGCAAGTCGACCCTCGCCCGTTCGATCCTGCGTCTGGTGGAGCCCGTTGAGGGGACAGTCAGAATTGCCGGCCATGACATGATGCAGCTCGACCGGCAGGGCCTGCGCGCCGCCCGCCGGGATGCCCAGATGGTCTTTCAGGACCCCTATGCCAGCCTCAACCCGCGCCTTCCGGTTCATGAGCTGATCACCGAGCCGGCCCGCATTCACGGCATGGTTCGGCCATCGGACTGCCGTGACATGGCTGTCAGCCTTGTGGAGAGGGTCGGGCTGGAAGCCGATGCAGTCGACCGCTTCCCGCACCAGTTTTCCGGCGGCCAGCGCCAGCGCCTGTGCATTGCGCGCGCCCTGTCGGTCAAGCCAAGGCTGATCGTCGCCGACGAGGCCGTGTCGGCGCTCGACGTCTCCATCGCCCGGCAGGTGACCGACCTGATGCTCGACCTGCAGAGAAGCGACGGCCTCGCCTTTCTCTTCATCAGCCACGACATTGCAGTGGTGGAGCGTGTGAGCCATCGTGTTGCTGTCATGTTCGCTGGCGAGATCGTCGAGACGGGGCTGACCGACGACGTGCTTTCAAACCCGCAGCACGCCTACACCAAGCGCCTGCTTTCCGCCGTTCCCCGCGCCGATCCGTCTCTCCGGAAAAACCGCCGCACCGCATCCGACACCGGCTCTCTGCTCCCAGCGGATAACCTTCCCATGGCCGTGCAACGGGGTGACATGAGCGCCCAACGCGAAATGGCTTAAACGCTGACGGAGGGCAACCGTTGGGTGCGCATAAATCCGCGCCCCGCGGCCTGACGTCAAGCGGGTTTGTGAGTGGTTGGTGCGGTTGTTGCCGGTTTTGGGGCGGAGAGGTCCCAAGGTCTGGGCGCTTCGTCAACGCAGTCGTCTGACGCGGGCATTGCGGAACAGATACAGGGCGCAGAGCACCGTCGCTAAAAGCGTCATGGCAAGGAAGGGCAACGCGCCTCGGTTCAAGCCCGGAAACATGAAGAAGACGATGGCTGCGCCGATGATCGCAGTCAGGTAATTGGCGGAGACCAGTCCGGCGGGGCCATCTCGAACGAGGTGAACTCGAACCCGGGAGCGACCGTGCAACTGACCAGCGTGAACGCGCCCGTGCTCTCGGCCGATTGCCAACATCCGGCCGGCACCACGCGTTGGGGACGTTCCCCAGCAGCGATATGGGGACCGAGGAGAAATTCGACGGCCGGCTCCCCCGGTTCCGCAATACCGAGCTTCAACGGAGCGCCGGCATGAAAGAGCCAGATCTCAGATGCATCGGTGACGCGATGCCAATGGGATCTCTCACCCTTCTGCAGCAGATAATAGATCGCGGTCTGCACGGCCCGGCCATTGATTTCACGATCGCGGAATGTTTCGACATAGTGGCCGCCTTCGGGATGAGGCTGCATGCCGAGTGCCGAAATGATGTCAGCTGCCGAGGTGACCGCACTTCCGTTCATATCAAAAACTGCCTTTCATTTCATTTGACGCCCAGGGGAAGCCCCTTTCATGGAGCCCTCTCCCGAGCCGGGATGCCTGCCGAGCAACGGATCGGCAGGCTTCCCGTCATTGTCGCGATTAGCACTTTCAATGTCTATGCTTCAGCCTCTCCCGTCAGACCATCTTTGACAACGTTCCGTCCTTTCGGACCAGCTGGTGATACATTGCCATAAACACATGCCCCGCGATCAGGACGAGCAGAAGCCATGCAAGCCACCCATGGAGGATGTTGGCCGGCGTGACCAGAAAATCTACCTGGACGCCAGTGGGTTGCAAAACATCGATGCCATAGATGCTGAGACCACGACCGCTTCCGATGCCTCTCAGTATGGCCAGCGAAGGCACCACGAGCATCAGCAGATACATCACCATATGCGCCGCGCCGATCAACCGGACCTGAACGGAAGAACCAGTGTGGTGCGGGCGATTGCGCCAATTGAAGATCCCCCAGCACGCGCGCAGAAAGGCCAAACCCCACAGCGTGAAGCCAACAGGCTGATGCGTGCTCCACATGAATGCCTGAACAGCGTTTTCCGTTTCAGCCAGACGCAGCATCGCACCACCAAACTGCCAGGCGAAAAGGAACGCCATTAGCCAGTGGAATGACTTGCTGATCACCCCGTAACCATCACTTGTATCTCTGAATGCCTGCATGAGCTCCAAATCCTGCACCTATGTTGCAGCGCAGCATTCAGCACGGACCAAACCCCGTTTCAAATTAACATTTGTCCATTCTCTTGAACCACGAGCAGGGACCGGATCAGCAACACGCGTGACCAGAGAGTTCCGGCGTGCTTTCCGTCGCCTCGGCGAGGCGGGTCAGACGGGAACCCCGTCCAACACCTTCTTCACCAGCCACTCCCGAAAAATCGCTGCCGTTGTGTCGTGCTCCGGCTCATGCAGCGAAAGCAGGAAATAGGCGCTGCCATCGGGGTGAAACCCCTGGGGACTGGCAAGCAATCCGGCGCGGATATCATCCTGAACAAGATGCCACGGCCCAATTGCCACCCCCAGACCCGCAACGGCCGCTTGCAAGCTGAAGTAGAAGTGCTCGAACTCCCGAGAGGCATTGGCTGCATGGGATTGGCCGGAAATATCGCCCCATACCTCCCAGGCTGACCGACGGGTGCGGGTATGAAGCAGCACTGCGGCGGCATTCATCCGATCGTTTTCGAAGAAAGTTGCAACCTTGTCGGGGCGGCAGACGGGACCAATCCGCTCTTCGAACAGATGCTGCGCAAAGTAGGTTCTTGGCCAAATGAAATCGTTGCGACGGATGGCGAGGTCGACACCTGATCCAAGGGATACAGGCCCGCCGCCGGCCAGCAGGCGAATATCCGCTGCAGGATGCTCCGCATGAAACTGCGGCATTCGCGGGATAAGCCAGCGCATCATTAATGTCGGCTCGCATGAAACAGTGACGGGTGCACTGACATGTTCAGCCTTGATGCGAAGAGCTTCTTCCTCGATTTGCCCGAGCCCCCGCGCCACCACATGTGCGAACCTGCGGCCAGCATCCGTCAAGAAAACCGCCCGATTGCGACGCTCGAACAACTGTGTCCCCAGATCATCCTCTAGCAGGCGCACGGCACGGCTCACCGCGCCATGCGTGAGATTCAAGCGTTCCGCTGCTTTGCTGAAACTCTCAAGTTCAGCAGCAACCCGAAAACAGGCAAGAGCCGGGAGCGATGTGACGTGCTGCCTCATACGTCATTAATTCTCACACATTCCGTCAGAAGTCATCGTTTTTGCCGGCATCCCCTTCGCGTTAACCAGGGAAAAAACGAGAGGATCCGCCTATGGCCGAATGGCTGGCCGTCATCACCATCACCACATTCGCCGTCATCAGTCCGGGGCCGGATTTCGCAATGGTTGCCCGCAATTCACTATCACTCTCCCGACGTGCAGGCATTTTGACTGCGATCGGCATTGGCGCGGGCGTGCTGGTTCATTTCGGCTATACGCTGCTTGGCATCGGGTTTTTGATCCGTGAAACACCGGCGTTACTTGGCGTGTTGAAGCTGGCCGGCGCGGCCTATCTGGTCTGGCTGGGCGCGAAGATGCTGCGCAGCTGCGACGCAGAAACACCAATCGCAGCGAATGAACCTGCCCTGTCTGACCTGGGCGCCTTGCGCATCGGCTTCCTGACCAACGCGCTGAACCCGAAGACAACGATTTTTATCGTCAGCCTGTTCATCCAGATCGTTCACGTGAATACGCCGCTGGCGACACGGATTGCCTACGGGCTGTATATCTCACTTGCCCACGTTGCATGGTTTGCTGTGGTCAGCCTGTTCCTTGGCGCGCCCCGTCTCCAAATGCGCATCTACAACCTCCGGCACTGGATAGACCGGATATTCGGCATATTGCTGGTGGGCTTTGGCATAGCACTGGCTGCGACCAATCTTGCCCCATGAGTTCAAGAGTCGCCTGACTGGGCGACACGACCGTCCGGCAGTTTTTGGCAGCCGACCGGCTTAAGGCTACGGCCTCGCACCATCACGATGGCCCACGCAAAACGTCCTCTTTGGGAGGCAGATCATGCGCCGGGTGCAGCCTAATCACGGAATGGAGCGCCGAATCTCCGTTTGGCCTGCCCCGTTCGGGCACTGCGGAACAGATACAGGGCACAGAGGGCCGTGGCTGACAGCGTCATGGCAAGGAAGGGCAACGCACCCCGGTTCATGCCCGGGAACATGAAGAAGACGATGGCTGCGCCGATGACCGCAGTCAGGCTGAGCGCGTTGCGCAATGTCAGCCGCCTCAGGAATGCAATGGTCAGAGCGCCCTGAATGCAGGCGAACAGGAAGGCATACTGCATCGTGATGCCGTAACTCACGCCGCGAGGGTGCCATCCTGTCAGGGGTGGCACAGCATACGCAATGAGCGCCAGTGAAAGCACGTAACCGATAAAAAGAAGAATGCTGACGAGAACGGTTCGGATCATCTCTCGCCCGACGACAACCTGATTGATGCACATCGCAGGGAGAACATTGAACATGATCCAGTGACTTGGCGGGAATGCGTAGAGCCCGTCCTCTTAACGGGTCTACGCATCTTTTTTAACGGCTCTATGGCCACGAGGCAATTTGAAGTCAGTTATTCTCCGGGTCGGTCTCTGCGGCAAAGGCGAGAACGGTAACCTTAAAGGCAGCGTACAAACTTGGAATGCCAATTATAACTGAGAGAATAATCACTTCGACATTACCGAACCCAAGCAAACCCGAAATTGACCAAACCGCAGCGATAGCGACCACGAGGATATGAAAAACGACAAACGTCGTGACGGCAAGGAAGCCAACCAGACTCCCAAAATTGATAACACGTTTCATGAGAAGCCCTGCCCGCGAAAGCGAGCATGAAAAAATCCCAGCCAAGCATGACTGGCAAAGTGGCTACACAGAAGCCTCCGTGCGCCGGTGAATTACCCCACACAAGCGGGGGATCAGTTCATGCGAATGACGGTGGAGCCCTTGCCCGACGAAAGAATGCGATCTCGGGCACACGACGCTGCTCAGATGGACTGAGTGCATGTGCCGCCTGCGGGAGCGAGTGACGGAGATCAAGAGAGCTTGCTATGAGAGCCTTATCAGCTCCACCCCCGTTGTTTCCAACAAGGTACCGGTGCTCTGACCGGGATCCAATTTCAGCAAAAGTGGCTCGGATAATCGAGCCGCTATGCATCTCTGAAGGCGTGATGCTTTGCTCACCGGCAAAGGCAATTGCCGGCGACAAACTCTGATACGCGCCCAGCTCCAGGCAAACAACAGCCAGAAGCAGGAGGCAGGCTTGGCGCAAGAATGCCAGCATCACCCAAAATGTTCCGAACGATTTCGGTTCGCTGAATGTGGCATGCGGGAAACGAGGGTACCAGCGAAAAACAACGCCCCACCGCTTTCACAGCCTTTCATGCACCACCATGTCGTAACCCGACACCAGGGACGGAACCGATCAGAGCATGTCAGAGGGCTTTCGGCGGAGACCAGTCAGGCGGGGCCATCTCGAATGACGTGAACTCGAACCCGGGAGCGACCGTACAACTGACCAGGGTGAATGCACCCGTGCTTACGGCTGATTGCCAACATCCGGCCGGCACCACGCATTGGGGACGCTCCCCGGCAGCGATATGGGGACCGAGCAGAGATTCTACGGCTGGCTCCCCCCGGCTCCGCAATACCGAGCCTCAATGGAGCGCCGGCATGAAAGAGCCAGATCTCAGAGGCATCGGTGACGCGATGCCAATGGGATTTCTCGCCCTCTTACAGCAAATAATAGATCGCGGTCTGGGCGGCTCGACCATTGATTCCCCGATCGCGGAATGTTTCCACATAGTGGCCGCCCTCAGGATGAGGCTGCATGCCAAGTGCCGAAATGATGTCGGCCGCTGAGGTGACCACCTTTCCGCTCATGTCAAATATTCTCCTTCATTTGCCCAGGTTGGGTAAAGACCTTTTTATAGGAGCCTGCCCCAAGGCGAGATGTTTGCAGATTGCCGGATCGGAGGCGCGAAAACCGGGCCTCTATGGATTTTCTGGCTTGCGCATCAGATTGAGGTTTTTAGCGGCCTGCACCATTGCTTCCATTGCATCAAGCAAGCTGTTTTTCGAACAAACACTCGTGATTTCAGCGTAGAATTCAGCATGAACTCTTGGCGTCGCAATAGACACAGAATGGAAAAATGGCTTCGATAGGTCAAATCCTATAAAATCATTATCTCGAATTACCTTTTTCATCAAAATCACAAATGGCAAATCCTCTTCCTTTGGAAGACCAACTCCATTCTCGAATGAACCTGCTTTCTTATATTCCCTGATCGAAGCGTCATGATACGCGAATATGACCTCTTCATTTTTCTCAGAAATTTCTGCGCAACTCAGCCCTGTGAGCTCAGCCTCTGTATAATGCCTTATTTCATGGGGGCGCGACAAAATGTATAGCGCCGCCGCAGAAGCGAAAGCAAAAAGAAGAGCACTTATAATAAATAGCTTCATTCGCCCAAATAAACTGCAGCAAGCTTCCCTGTCAAAGCCATCGAGTGCTAGGCGCACCCGCCCCTTGTGACCAACGACCCGGTCTACGAACGCGCTTCTTATTCGCGTCGCGATCAGTCACTGACCATCAGCGTGCCTGCAAAGCCTCACCTTGCGCAGATGGGCTGGCGCGATGCCCGCGGGCAAATGAAGGAAATTGCCAACATAGGCCCTTGGCAAACCACGCGACTCTCTGTACTGAACGGTACAGACCATACCTATCATTACAGTGAAGTGACTATGCTTACATTTTTTACGCGTCATCAACCCGCTCAACCCGCCAAGGCCGTCATAATGGCCGGGATCGGCGGGCTTCTGGCCATTGGCGCGGTGGGAGCGCTCAGTGTCTATGCGAATGCCCCGCTCATCATGGCCCCGTTCGGCGCGAGCTGTGTCCTTCTGTTTTCGGTGCCGGCGAGCCCCCTGTCGCAGCCGATCAACGTTGTCGGCGGACATCTACTCTCGACCATGGTGGGGCTGGCTCTGAGGATGGCCTTTCCGAACGAATGGTGGGCGGCCGCAATTGCAGTGGGGCTTGCAATTGCTGTCATGGCTGCATTGCGGGTTACGCATCCGCCGGCAGGCGCAGACCCGCTGGTGGTATTTTCCAGCGATCCCGAATGGGACTTCCTTTTCATGCCGACCCTTGCCGGGGCCGCCATGCTGGTGGGCGCGGCCACACTGTTCCACCGGGCGAACGGCACGCCCTATCCCATGGAGAAGGTCTGATGGCCCGACTGGTGGCGGAGCGGAGCGATGTCATTCCGGTGCTGGCGGAAGTGTTTCGGCGCTACGGATATGACGGCGCGAGCGTTGCCCGCATCACCGAGCACACAAAGCTCGGCAAGGGGAGCCTCTATCACTTCTTCCCCGGCGGGAAAGAAGAAATGGCAACGGCGGTGCTGGCGGATGTTCATGGCTGGTTCGAGAACAACATCTTCGTTCCGCTGGAAGAAAAAGAACCCGAGATCGCGCTGGCCAGCATGTTCGCTGCGGTTGAGGATTATTTCGATTCAGGCCGGCGCATATGCCTGGTGGGCGCATTTGCACTGGAAGAAACGCGCGACCGTTTTGCAAGCGAGGTGAAAACCTATTTTGCCAGATGGATTGAAGCTCTTCGCAGGGCGCTTGAAGGCGTTGGCTTCGATGCAGAGGAGGCAGGTCGCAGGGCGAACTCCATAATCGCCGGCATTCAGGGCGCCATCATTCTGGCCAGAGCGCTTGACGATACGGAGAGCTTTTCCGGTTCACTCGGTCAGCTGAAGGGTATGACCGTGCGGGACGGAGCCCCTCCCCAAAAGCCTGCGTAATGCGAGGCCCGGCTTCCACCGGCACAAGGCGCTCAACAGGACACGCACTTGGAGCGTTTCGCCGTCCCTGGCATTGCTCGAATCCGGAGGCGCATGTCAGGACGCCTCAGGCTTTGAACGCGAAACCCGCTTGACCTTCTCGCGAATGGTCTGAAAGACGACATAGAGTGCGGGAATGACGAAGATGCCAACGGCTGCCGCCGCAAGCATTCCACCGGCCACCCCGGTGCCCACGGCGCGCCGGCTGAGCATGGAAGCCCCTTCTGCCGTTACCAGCGGGATCAGGCCGGCGATGAAGGCGAAACTCGTCATCATCACCGCACGGAACCGCGCGCCCGCCCCTTCAATCGCGGCATCAAGGATGGTTGCGCCATGCTCCCTGCGATCCTTCGCGAACTCGACGATCAGGATGGCGTTCTTGGCAGCCAGCGCGAGGAGCACGATCAACCCGATCTGCGCATACACGTTGAACGGCAGCCCCGCCAGAAGCAGAGAGATTACCGCGCCAAGCACGCCAAACACGACGGATAGCAGAACAGGCACCGGAATGGTCCAGCTCTCATAAAGCGCGACCAGGAACAGGTAGGCGAAAAGGACAGCCATGGCGAGGATGACGGCCGTCTGTCCGGATGCCTGTTTCTCCTGCAACGCGGTTCCCGTCCATTCATACCCGTAACCGGCGGGCAGTGAACTGGCGGCCACCTCTTCCATCGCCGCAAGAGCGTCACCAGTGGAGTAACCCGGTGCGGGGTTTCCGCTGATCTTGGCCGCCCTCAGATTGTTATACCGGCTCAGGACCAGCGGCCCGACCGTATAGCTCACTTTGGAAAAGGCTCCAATTGGCACCATCTCGCCCGTGGATGAGCGCACCTGAATGCGCGCAATGTCATCGACCGAGTTTCGGTTCTCCTCGATGGCGGAGACCTGCACCTGCCAGGAGCGACCAAACAGATTGAAGTCGTTCACATAGGCGCTGCTCAGCGTGGCCTGCAGCGCGGCGAACACATCGCTCACGCGGATGCCCAGCGAATAGGCCCGCTCCCTGTCAATATCCAGGAAGAGCTGCGGGCTCTCGGCAGAGAAGGTCGTGTAGACCTGCGACAGGGCCGGATGCTGGTTGGCCGCAACGGATACGGCCCGCGCAACAGCCGCCAGATCAGCGGGCGAGCGCCCCTGCGTATCAGTGATCTGCAGCTCAAATCCCGAACCCGACCCGAGCCCCATGATGGGCGGAAGATTGAACGCGAGCACCTGCGCTTCACGTTCGGAAAGCCCATAGAGATTGGCCGCGTCGATCGCGCTGAACACGGTCGTTTCTGCCGTCGTCCTGTCCTCGAAAGGCTCCATCGAGACCAGCGCAAAGGCCGCATTGGATTTGGCCGCGCCATCCAGGATCGAGAAACCGACGACACTCGTTACGCTTTCGACACCCGGCAGCCCCTTCAGCATGTCCTCCACGCGGCGCTGGGCAGCGGCCGTGCGATTGACGGAAGCCGCCTCCTGCAACCGCGTTTCAACGAGGAACGAGCCCTGATCCTCGGCAGGAAGAAAGCCGGTCGGCGTCTTGTTGAACAGGTAGCCGGTCAAAAGAGCAGCCGCCACCAGAAGCACGATCCCCAGAACCGCGCGCCGGGCGATTGCACCGGCGACCCGGGCATAGCCATTCCGGGTCGTGTCGATCTGCCTGGACAGCCAGCCCATGACGCCGCGCTTTGGCCCGTGATGCGGCTTCAGGATGATGGCGCACAGCGCGGGAGACAGCGTGAGCGCGTTCACGGCCGAAATCACCATCGAAACGGAAACCGCAACCGCGAACTGCTGGAACAGCTGCCCCGAAATACCGGGGATGAATGCGACCGGAACGAAGACGGACAAAAGCACCAGGGTGATCGCGACGATTGCGCCCGTGATCTGCCCCATGGCAGCCCGCGCCGCATCCGCCGGCGACATTTCCGGGTTCTCCTCCATCTTGGCTTCGACGGCTTCCACAACCACGATAGCGTCGTCGACCACGATGCCAATCGCGAGAACAAGCGCAAGAAGCGAAACCGTGTTCAGGGAGAAACCCATTGCCAGCATGACAGAGAACGTGCCGACAAGAGCGACGGGAACCGCCACCAGAGGAATGATGGTGGCCCTGAAGCTGCCAAGGAAGACAAACACCACGATGATGACGAGTATGAAGGCCTCGATCAGTGTGTGCTCAACAGCCGTGATGCTGTCCTGAACGAACTCCGAGCTATCGCCAATGATGTCGTATTTGATGCCATCGGGGAAATCGGCTGCGGCCTCTTCCAGGATCACCTTGATGTTGTTGGCAGCGTTGAGCGCATTGCCGCCGGGGGCGAGATAAATGCCGATCATCGTCGCAGCCACGCCATTGTAGCTGGCCGAAACATCGGAATTCTGCGCGCCAAGCTGGACATCGGCGACATCACCGACCCGCACGACCGAGCCATCCGGGTTGGAGCGAATGATGATCCTCGAAAACTCCTCCGCATCGCTCAGTCTGCCGGTCGTGGTGACATTCAGCTGCAGACTGGGATCGTCCGTCATCGGCTGCCCGCCGACCCTGCCGGCAGCAGCCTGAACATTCTGGGTGCGAAGGGCAGCGATGATATCCGCCGGCACAAGCCCCAGCGCGGCCAGCCTGTCGACATCGAGATTGACCCGCATGGAGAACTGGTTAAGCGCAAATAGAGACGCATCGCCGATGCCCGGAACGCGCTTCAGACGATCGATCAGATTGATGCGGGCATAGTTGGTCAGCGTTTCGCCGGTGACCTGATCGTCGCTTGCATAAAGCGTTATGCCCATCAGCAGGGACGTCGACTTGGCGGCAACGCGCACGCCGATCTGATTGACTTCCGCCGGCAGAAGCGGCTCTGCCAGAGCCACGCGGTTCTGCACGTTGACGGTGGCGATATCCGGATCCGTGCCGACCTCGAAGCTCACGGACAGGATGTACGTCCCGTCCGCGCCAGACGTCGACTGCATGTAGATCATGTCGTCGACACCGGTGACCTTGTCTTCGATGATCTGCGCAACCGTTTGCTCGGTCACTTCCGCGCCCGCCCCCGGATAGCTGGCGATCACGGAAACCTGCGGCGGAACGATATCGGGAAACTGCTCGACGGGCATGCGCGCCAGAGCGAGCAGACCGCTCAGGAAAAGAACGATCGATATGACCGCAGCGAGGCGCGGCCGGGAGATGAATACATTGGCAATCATGGATCAGCTCCCCGAAGCTAAAGCTGCATCCACCACAATTCCTGGCCGAACCTTGTTCAGACCATCCGTGATCACATTCTCACCCTCTGTGACCCCCGTTCTGATAACGGAACGCCCGCCAACGGTTCGATCGATCTCGACCCTGCGCTGCTCGACGACATTCTCGCCATTCACGACCATCACATAGGTGCCGCTCAGATCGTGAAGCACGGAGCGCTGATCCACAGTGAGCTGGGGTTCCGGCTCGCTTGCCGCGAGTACGACGCGAACCAGTTCCTGATCCAGCAAAACGCCATCGGCATTGTCAAAGCGCGCGCGGAGATTGATCGAGTCCGTGCCGGGACTGACCGTGCTTTCAATGAAGTCGAGATCTCCCGGCAGCGAATACTCCGACCCGTTTGCGAGCACCAGGTTTACAGACGCTTTGGTGCTGGCCGCCCCTGCCTGAACGCGCTCGGAATAGTCACGATAGACCGCGGTTGGCACGGGAAAGATAACGTGGATCGGATCGAGTTGCGTGAGCGCGACAAGGGGGCCGCCCTCAGGACCGATGAGCGCACCTTCATCAACTGTCGCAGCGCTAAGACGCCCCGCAAAAGGCGCTTCCACACTGGTGTAAGAGAGATTGAGTTCCGCCCGCTCCAGAGCCGCACGCGCCCGAATGAGCGCGCCATCGGCATTGCCGAGATTTGCAATGGCGTTGTCCAGCATGGCCTGCGACGTGGCCTGCCGCTTGACCAGTTCCGCCTGCCGCTCCCTTTCAAGCTCGGCAGACTTTTGCAGCGCCTCTGCAGACCGCACAGCGCCTTCCGCTTCTTTAACGGCGGCGGCATAAAGGTCATCATCAATCTGGAAAAGGATATCGCCCTTGTTCACCCGATCACCCGGCTGAAAATCGATGCTCTCCAGGGTTCCGGCGACACGCGGCCTGATGGCCACACGCTTCTCCGCCTCAAGCCGACCGTTGAAGACAGCGGTCTCCCCGACATCCACCAATGCAACGGGTTCCACGACCACCGCCGGCGGCGGCATGTCCTGAGCGACCGAGTTTGCAGAACCGCCCATCAGGAACAGCGCGGAAAGGAGCAATGCCCCCGTTGCGTTGCGCCCTCTGTCAAACCTCAGACCGGACACGCGACTGCTGCGGTTTCTGGACATCTAACCCCTCCCTCCGGCCTCAACCGGTGCCACCCCAAGGCGCAACACGGTTTCGCTAATATAAACGGCTAATTAAACAATATACGGCGCAACCTCAGAGTCCAGAGGATGCGCAATTTTGCTTTTTTGATCGCTGGCGACGATCACCGCGCGCTCATCGGCAAGCGAAACGGCCACCTCGTCATACATGCAGCTCATCTCATGCACGGGGATACGCTGCACGGCATCCGTCCGGCCCGTGCCGTCACATGAAGCCCGCGCCCAGAGCCCTGGTGCAACGTCCCGCGGCTCGCCGGAGCGACATCATGCTTTTCAACCTGACCGACCACGACCGCACCACCCAGGTTCGCACAATCTGCTTCGCATCGATGAGAAACGATGGCGCGGAGAAGTGAGAAGGCGTAAGATACGCTCCATTCACTGATCCGGGCCCAGGCCGCCAGCGCGGCCATTTCGAGGTTCTCACTTTGCATTTCCATTCCGGGGAATGTTCTCGCACCACATACGCCTTTCCGGCCACCGGGGACGGTCTTGAGACCTTAGGCACATTTTTCACGTCAGGGCGGTGGCGGCATGCCGTTTGATATTCGAACGCCACATGCACGCGACCTCGAAGCGCTGCTTGCGATTGAGAATGCAGCGTTCCCCGGCGACAGGCTGTCGCGCCGCTCCTTGAGACGCCTGATGGAGGCGAAGAGCGCCATCATCTGTGCGACCGAGGAAGACGGGCGCATCATTGGCTATGCGCTGGCGTTGACCCGGCGCACCAGCACCATTGCGCGGCTTTATTCCATCGCGGTTGATCCTGCCGAAAGCGGCAGGGGCGTGGCGGCGGCTCTGCTTCTGGAACTCGAACGCCGGGTGCTGGACAGGGGCCTGCGCGCGGTGCGGCTGGAAGTGCGGGAAGACAATAAAGGGGCGATCCGGCTCTATCAGCGCGCCGGCTATCACCCATTCGGCCGATACGAGAATTACTATCAAGACGGCATGAGCGCGCTTCGCTACGAAAAGGCGTTACGCGCTTTCAACACGGAGAGCGGCCCCAGATGAGTTGGGTCATCCTGACAGGCAAGAAAGGCGACCTCGACGAGACCGCCACCCCTTACAAGATCATCACCAATCGCGATTACCTGGCGCATCCAGCCCTGTTTCGGGGCCAGCGGCCGAAAATCATCAACTTGTCGTCCAGCTACGCCTATCAGAGCCGCGGATATTATGCATCGCTGCTGGCGAGCTCTCGCGGCCATCGCGTCATTCCCTCGGTCGAAACCATGATCGACCTGTCGGCGCGCAAACTCTATGAAAACGCACTTCCCGAACTGGAGCAGGCGCTCAATCGCTGCCGGGCGGAGACAGGCGGCGTCTTTCCTGCAAGCGTCAGCGTGTTCTTTGGCATTGGTCCCGACAGGGGCTGGGAGCGTTTTGCAAAACTCCTGTTCGACTGGTTTCGCGCTCCCGCGCTCGAAGTCGCCATCAAGGACGGAGAATGGGCGACGATCACGCGCATCGGCTTTCGCCCGCTATCGCGCATGAGCGCGGCGGAGAAAGAACGCTTCACCGCCTCCCTGCACAGCTATACCAGCCGGCAGTGGCGCGACAGCCGCACCCGCGTTCCGGCACGCTACAGTTTCGCAACGCTGATCGACCCGCGAGAGGAACTGCCGCCATCGAGCGTGGCCTCATTGAAGCACTGGTCGCGCATTGCTGCCCGGATGGGCGTGGAGGTGGAGCCGATCACGCGGAAGGACCTGCCGCGGCTGGCAAATTTCGACGCCCTTTTCATCCGCGAGACAACGTCCATCTCCAACCACACATATCGGTTTGCACGCCGTGCGCAGCAGGAAGGGATGCCGGTCATCGACGATCCTCTCTCGATGATCCGCTGCACCAACAAGGTCTACCTGAACGAGTTGATGGCAACGCACCGCGTGGCGGTTCCGCCGACCGTGATGATTGCCGGCCCCGCCGATCTTGAACGCGCGGCTGACCTGCTGGGTTTTCCGCTGGTGCTCAAAACGCCAGACAGCTCGTTTTCGCGCGGCGTGAAGAAGGCCTCGAACATGGCCGAATTGAAAACACTGGCGATGAAATGGCTGGAAGATTCCGACCTTCTCATCGCGCAGAAGTTTCTGCCGACCGCGTTTGACTGGCGCATCGGGGTTCTCGATGGCGAGCCCCTCTTCTCCGTGCAGTATCTCATGGCGAAGAAGCACTGGCAGATCGTCAATCACGAGCGGCAGGGCCGTCCCGACGAAGGGGGCTTCCGCTCGTTCCGACTGACCGAAACGCCGGCTGACGTTCTCGATACCGCAGTGCGCGCCGCCCGCTGCATCGGAAGCGGCCTCTACGGCGTCGACATCAAGGCGACACCGGAGGGCATTCACGTCATCGAGGTCAACGACAATCCCAATCTGGATCACGGCTGCGAGGATGCCGGAGAGAAAGACGAAGTCTGGACCCGTCTGACACAGTGGTTCATCGACCGGCTGGAGCGCTGAAAAACATCTCTGCGGCCAGTCACCTGCCCGACTGGCCGGGCAGGTTGTTTTGACGCCCACGCCCGGTAAGGGGCTCGGGCAGCCGGGGGCGCGTCAGAGCGTGACCCAGCCTTCCGGCGGCTCCTTGCCGGGATGCACCGTTCCGCAGTTCGGGCAGGTGCGGTCTTCTTCCGAAGCGTAAAACTTCTTGTAGACCGGCGGCAGGTCTTCGACGATGGACTGAAGCTGCAGCTCGGCGCGATGGACCAGCGTTCCGCAATCGAAACAGTACCATTCGACCGCGTCCAGCTCTCCCGGCTGCCGTTTGGGCTCGACCACAAGGCCGATGGACCCCTCCTGGGGCCGCTGTGGCGAGTGGCGGACATGCGGCGGCAGCAGGAAGATTTCGCCCTCCCGGATCGGGACGTCGTAGAATTCCTCGCCGTCATAGATCTTGAGAACCATATCCCCTTCGAGCTGGTAGAAGAACTCTTCCACCGGATCGTCGTGATAGTCCGTGCGTTTGTTCGGCCCGCCAACGACGGTGACCATCAGATCGGCATCCTCCCAGATCTGCTGATTGCCGACCGGCGGCTTGAGCAGATGGCGGTGCTCGTCGATCCAGGCCTTGAAGTTGAACGCTTTAAGTCTCGACATGGAAACCTCCCTGTTTGCCCTCAGCTTGCTGCAAAGCCGGCAGCGCCTCAAACGTGAACCGGCTATGCAGCTATCGAAAATGGGCATACCCGGCCCGCTCCTGGCTTTCGACAGCCACCGCAGTGCAGCGATGAAGCCAGGGGCCGGGGACGCGCCCCGGCCAGATGCCCAAAGGTTTAAAGCAGCAGCCCGCTGCTCTCGAACGCCGCGCTGGTTGCGGCTTTCTCGGCTTCCGTCAGTTCGAGCATCGGATGACGCACGCGCCCACCGACCTGACCGAGAAGTTCCTGCCAATATTTGCCGTGTGCAGTGGGCTTGCCGCCCGGCTTGGTGCTGCGGATCGCTTCGCGCACCGGGTTGAGGCTGTCGCGCACGCGGCGCGCCTCGGCGAACTTTCCGGCAAAGGCCAGCTGCGTGTATTCATGCATCCGCCGGTCATTGGCGGTCTGGAGCAGATAGGGCGGAGAGGAGCAGAGATAGAGCTGCCAGCCCAGCTCCTCGATATTGTCCAGCCACTCATCCTCGGCCGAGGTGGAAACGAGGATCTTGTCGCCGACCATCTGCGTCAGACGCACATACATCTCGCGCGGGACCGAATATTTGATCGCCATGATGTTGGGCAGTTCCGCCACGCGTGCGCAGGTCTCCGGCTCCATGAGATAACCGCTGTCGGGATGGCTCCACATGGCGATGCCGATATCCAGCCGGTCGCAGAGATATTTGTAATAGTTGTAGAGAACCTCATCGCGGTCGTGGCAGAAGCTCAGCATCGGCGCATGAACGACAACATAATCGGCGCCACACGCTTCCGCGTGACGGCCAAGCTCGACGACAGTGTCCACATTCTGATCCGAAATGGACATGATCGTACCGGCCTTGTCGCCGCATTCGTCGGCGGCCACCGTCATGTTGCGCTTGCGCTCTTCAAGCGACATGGACCAGAATTCGCCCTGCTTGCCAGCCACGAACAGCCCCTTGATCTCCAGATCATCGATCCAGTGCCGGATGTTCCGGCGCAGTCCGGCTTCATCCATAGCCAGGTTCGCATCGAAGGGGTTCAGCGCAGCGGCCCAGATGCCCCGCATTGTTTCGCGCGCATAGGCCTTGGCTTCATGTTTGGCGTATTTCATTTGCTGTCGTTCCTGGCTGGCATGCAGTTTGGAAACCGCCCGAGATGGCGGAAGATGCTGCCAACACAATCCTGAACTGGCCGCGAAACCAAACGCATTGCGCCGAATTGGATATTCAAAAAATCTATATCAAGGCCGCGTGCATTTACTTTATACGTGATCACTGGTTTCAGGAGGCTTGGATGAAGATCGGCATAATCGGCGACGGCGCAATCGGACGGTATGTGCGCCGGCAACTTGATGAACGCGGGATCACAACCAGTGTCCTGATGGTGCGCCCGGCGCGCCTGGACGAGGCCACCGATGACGGGATTCTCCGTGTGGCCAGCGTCGAGACGTTGCCGGCGGATGTCGATCTGATGGTCGATTGCGCGGGACACGCGGCGCTGAGCGAACACGGCCCCGCAATACTCCGCAGTGGCCGCGATCTGGTGACCGTGTCGCTTGGCGCACTGGCTGACACCGCCCTGCTGCGGGCACTGGAAACCGCCGGCGCGCAGGGCTCTGCCCGGCTTCATCTTGCAAGTGGTGCGATTGGCGCGCTCGACTGCCTTCAGGCGGCATCGGTTGGCGGGCTGGATGCAGTCACCTATGTCGGAAGGAAACCGCCATTGGGATGGAAGGGATCGCCCGCCGAAAACGTGCTCGACCTCGATGCGCTTCAAAGCGCCGGGATCCATTTCGAGGGAACGGCAGGCGAGGCAGCGACGCGCTACCCGAAGAATGCCAATGTGGCAGCCGCAGTGGCGATTGCCGGTTTGGGGTTCGACGCCACGAAGGTCAGGCTCATTGCCGACCCGGCAGTGTCCGCCAACATTCATGAGGTTCACGCCGAGGGTGGCTTCGGACAGTTTTCCTTCCGCATCGAGGGCCGCGCGCTGCCTGACAATCCCCGTAGCTCAGCCCTTGCCGCCATGAGCGTCGTGGCCGCGATCATGCGGCAGCGGCAGACCGTTACGCTCTAGGCAGGGAGGCGAGTCTCGTGATCACGCGTCATTCCCGCATCGTCGAGCGCGCATTGACCCGCCTGAAGCTGCGTCAGCTCCGGCTTCTCATCGCTGTGGGACAACACGGCAACATCCAGAACGCGGCGCGCCATTTGGGCATCTCACAGCCCGCCGCCACCAAGATGATTCAGGACCTGGAACTCGACTTCGAGGTGAAACTCTTCGAGCGCACAAATCGCGGCGTGGTTCCGACCGTTTTCGGCGCATCGCTGATACGGCACGGCAAGCTGATCTTCGCGCAGGTTTCAAACGCCGCGCAGGAACTCGATGATCTGAACGAGGGCAACAGCGGGCGCGTCGTGGTCGGCACGCTTTTGGCAGCCTCGCCGACCCTCCTGCCCTTCGCCATCGAGAAGCTGTTGCAGGAACGGCCCAAAGTGGCGATCAAGATCGTCGAGGGCACCAACGAAGTTCTCATGCCCGCACTGCTCTCCGGCGAGATCGACATGGTGGTCGGTCGCCTGCCCAGCCACAGGCATCGCTCAAAGGTCGAGCAGGAAAAGTTCTTCGATGAACGCGTCGTGGCCGTGACCGGGACACAGCATCCGCTGGCGCAGCAGAGTTCCGTCACCTTCGAGCAGCTCATGCCCTTCGGCTGGATACTCCCGCCGCTTGAGACGACCCTGCGGCGGCAGACAGATCAGTATTTCGTGCGGCAGGGGCAATACACCCCGCCCACGGCCATCGAGTCGATCTCCTACCTCGCCAACCGCACATTGCTGCAAACGCATGATTTCGTCGGCCTCATGCCAGCCCATGTGGCGTCACTCGACATCGAACACGGGCTTCTGGCCCGCATCGACTGGGCCGTTCCCTTCGGCGCCGGTCCGGTGGGCGTTTCGCACCGCGGCGAGCAAAGCCTTTCGCCCGCAGGCGCCGCCTTTCTGAACGTTCTGCGAAAGGTGGCCACGGATATCTGAGCGCTGGCCGGCAGACGCCTGCTATCACGCAATCGGATATCCGTATTTGGTCAATTTCCTTGAGAACATACCTGCCCGAATGAGACCTTTGCCCCGAAATACAGTCTTACGAGGGCATGATGAGCACCTATCCGGAACTACACCTCTATATCGGTGGAGAGTGGCGCAAAACGGCAGATGACCTTCCGGTCGTGAACCCCGCAACCGAACAGGAAATCGGCCGATTGCCGCATGCAGACATTGCCGATCTGGACGATGCGCTGGCCGCCGCGCAGGAAGGCTTCCGCGTGTGGAGCCGGACCGCGCCCAGAGACCGTGCGGACATCATTCTCAGGGCCTCCGCGCTCATGCGCGAGCGGCAGGAAGAGATCGCACAGTCGATCACCGCCGAACATGGAAAGCCGCTCTCTCAGGCGCGGCTGGAAGTCATTCGTGGCTGCGAGTTCCTGGAGTGGGATGCGGGCGAGGCAGTGCGCACCTATGGCCGTGTCATCCCGTCTGCTCCGGGCGTGCGCTACATGGTTCATCACCAGCCCATCGGCGTGGTTGCCGGTCTTTCGCCGTGGAACTTTCCGATGAGCCAGCCGGCGCGGAAGGTTGCAGGCGCGCTCGCCTCGGGGTGCTCGATCATCCTCAAGGCTGCGGAAGAGACGCCGGCCGGCGCGCTGCACATCGCCCGCGCGTTTCATGATGCCGGCCTTCCCAAAGGCGTTTTGAACCTCGTCTTCGGCACGCCCGCCATGATTTCCGATCACCTTATCCGGCACGACGCGGTGCGGCTCGTCGCCTTCACCGGATCGACGGCGGTGGGCAGGCAGCTGACGACGCTCGCTTCCGAACACATGACCCCGGTGCTGATGGAGCTCGGCGGGCACGCGCCCGTGATCGTCTGCGAAGACACGGATGTGCAGAAGGCCGCGATCAGCGGTGCGGTTCGCAAGATGCGCAATGCCGGACAGGTCTGCACGTCGCCCACGCGCTTCTTCGTGCATGAAAGCATCTTCGACGAATATGCCGATGCCTTCGTGAAACGCGCTGCTCAAACCTTGGTTGGAAACGGCGTCGAGCCGGGTGTCGAAATGGGGCCGCTGGCCAATGAGCGCCGCCTCCCCGCGCTCAGTGCTCTGGTCGAGGACGCCCGCGCCAGGGGCGCCGAGGTGCGCACCGGCGGCGCACGCATGAGCAATGCCGGGTATTTCTTCCAGCCGACCGTTCTGGTGAACGTCCCCGACGATGCCAGGGTAATGCAGGAAGAACCGTTCGGCCCGCTGGCCGTCATCAATCCGGTAAGCTCGCTGGACGAGGCGATTGAGAAGGCCAACTCGGTGCCTTACGGCCTCGCAGCCTATGGGTTCACCAACCGCGCCGACTATATCGACCGCATGACCGACGGCGTGGAGGCGGGCAACCTCTCCTTCAACACACTGGAGGCCTCTTTGCCGGAAACGCCGTTCGGCGGCGTGAAGTCCAGCGGCTATGGGCGCGAAGGCGGCACCGAGGGCCTGCACAACTACATGGTCGTCAAGAACGTGTCGCACAGCATGACGATTGTTTGATCCGGGTGCGGGTGCGCGCCGCCAACCGTGAGCGCACCCGCCAATCCCACGGCTCCTCACCCGCCGATATTCGCTTTCCCCTCAGGCCCGCGACTTTCCACCGGCTGTCAAATCACCGTCGCACGCCTCCGCTAGGAGTCTGGGCATTTGCCGAGACAGGTCGGCTCGGTCCAGCACAAAGCCAGAGGAATGCCGTCATGAAAAAGCAGGATATCGTCAATCTCTCCTGGGATGAATTCGATGAAATGCGCGATCCCCGCCCCGATGCCAATGGCTTCGATGCGGTTGTCGAGCGCGCTATTTCGCGCCGTGGCTTTCTGGGCGGCGTGCTTGCCTTCGGCTCTGCCGCAGCCGTGATGGGCAGCGGAGTTCTCTCCTCCACCACCTCCGCAAAGGCGCAAGTCTCAGCCTTCGCGTTCGAGCCGATTGGCATCGCCACCGACCACGACATTCACGTCCCGAAAGGCTACGCCTGGAAGACGCTGGTGCGCTGGGGCGATCCGCTTTTCAAGGAAGCCGAGGGCGCCTATTCGCCGGAAACGGGCGTGTCCGTCGACATGTCCGACAAGGTGTTCGGTGAGAACACCGACGGCATGGAAACCTTTGTCGATGGCGACAAGACGATCCTCGCGATCAATTCGGAATATGTGAATCCGAAAATCAACCTGCCGGCCGCCTCCGAAGGCATGCCGCAGAACGCCGATGAAGTGCGTCTTCTCAAGAACATGCAGGGCGTCACCGTGCTCGAGATCGCCGACAGCGGCGACGGCTATGAAGTCGTGCTCGACAGCCCCTACAACCGTCGCATCACCCATGAAACGCAGATGACGATGGACGGCCCCGCCGCCGGCTCCGATCTGGTCAAGACCAACGCAGATCCTGAAGGCGTTTCGCCCAAGGGCACGATGAACAATTGCGGCTCCGGCAAGACGCTCTGGGGCACCTATCTGACCTGCGAAGAAAACTTCAATGGCTATTTCGGTGCGACCGCCGAGCGTGAAGCGACGGAAGGCGAAAAGCGCTACGGCATCGGCGGCGAAGGCCGCTACGCCTACGAAAAGTTTGAAGAGCGCTTCGACCTCGCAAAAGAGCCCAACGAGCCGAACCGCCATGGCTGGGTCACGGAGATCGACCCGCGCGACCCGTCCTCCACCCCGGTCAAGCACACCGCACTCGGCCGCTTCAAGCACGAAAACGCCGAGATGGTGCAGGCCGCCGACGGTCGCATCGTGGTCTATATGGGCGACGACGAGCGCGGCGAGTTCATCTACAAATATGTCTCCGACAAGAGCTGGGCCGAAGGCCAGCCGACCGATGGCCTGCTGTCGAACGGCACGCTCTATGTCGCAAAGTTCAATGACGACATGACCGGCGAGTGGCTGCCGCTGACCCCGGAAAGCACGGGCATGGAACTGGCGGACATTCTGGTGTTCTCGCGCATGGCGGGCTCCAAGGTCGGCGCGACCACCATGGACCGCCCCGAATGGGTTGCCGCAAACCCGCTGCGCGTGGAGGTGTATTGCGCTCTCACCAACAACAAGAACCGTGGCGTGAAGGCCAATGCCGGCGGTGATGAACAGCCGGTGGGCGGCCCCAACCCGCGCGAGACAAACAATTACGGTCAGATCGTGCGCTGGCGCCCGGCTGGCGAAGACCATGGCGCAGACGGCTTCACCTGGGATCTCTACGTCATGGCCGGCAACCCGACCGTCTACGACAACGTCTATGCCGGCTCGGAAAACGTCAACGAAGGCAACATGTTCAACTCGCCCGACGGCATGGCCTTCTCCTCCGATGGCATGCTGTGGATCCAGACCGATGGCGACGACAGCAATGAAGGCGAGTTCGCTGGCCAGGGCAACAACCAGATGCTGGTCGGCAATCCCGAAACCGGCGAGATCGCCCGCTTCCTGACCGCGCCGAACGGCGCGGAAGTGACCGGCCTCAGCTGGTCGCCGGACGGCAAGGTCGCCTTTGTCGGCATCCAGCATCCGGGCGGCAACTGGCCGGACGGAAACGGCAAGCCGCGCTCGGCGGTCATCGCGGTCTGGCGCGAAGATGGCCAGGCCATCGGCTGATTGCCCGCTGCCTGCAGATCAGAAAGGGGACGTCCTGCGGGGCGTCCCCTTTTGCATGCGGGGGCGAATTCGGAGATGGCGCACCATCCCGCTCACTCTCTTGACCCGCACAGCGGACAGCCCTTTTCGTTTCAAAACGAGCCGTTTATGACGGCTTGACGCAGACACATTTCCACCCCACCTGTCAGCCGCCCCGCATAATGCAATTCACCAACCGGATCACCACACCGTGCAAGCGCTCAAGAGCCTGATTGAATCCCGCCGTTTCGAGGCGGTCATCACCGTCCTCATCGTCATCAACGCCGTCACGCTCGGGCTTGAAACCTCAGAGCGCGCCATGGCCGCCGTTGGCCCGCTGCTGCTGACGATCGACCGGGCAATCCTCGGCGTCTTCGTGCTGGAACTCATGGCGCGCTTCGCGGTCTACCAGAAGAATTTCTTCCGCGATCCCTGGCGCATCTTCGATCTCTTGATCGTGGGCATCGCGCTGGTGCCGGCAACGGCCGGCCTCTCGGTGCTGCGCGCCCTGCGCATTCTGCGTGTGTTGCGGCTGGTCAGCATGGTGCCGTCGCTGCGCCGGGTCGTTGGCGGCCTTGTCGCGGCGCTGCCCGGCATGGGCTCCATCATGCTGCTGCTCGGCCTCGTCTATTATGTGTTCGCCGTGATGGCGACGAAGCTTTTCGGCGCATCCTTCCCAGACTGGTTCGGCACGATCGGTCATTCGGCCTATTCGCTGTTCCAGATCATGACGCTGGAAAGCTGGTCGATGGGCATCGTGCGACCGGTGATGGAAGTCTATCCGCTTGCCTGGATGTTCTTCATCCCCTTCATCGTCTCCACCACCTTCACGGTGCTCAACCTCTTCATCGGTATCATCGTCTCGGCCATGCAGGCCGAGCATGATGAGGAAGCATCGGCAGAGCGCACGGCGCTACAGGCCGAGCAGGAAGTCATCCTCGATGAAATCCGCGCCCTGCGCAAAGAAGTGCAGGCGATGAATGCCGAAAAGCAGAGAGCGGAGCGCTGATCGGAATGATCAGCGCATCCGGAAATGCTTGGAGAGCTTGAGCGACTGGCCCTGATAGTTTGACTTCAGGTCCGCGCCATAGAGCGCGCTCGGCCGCGACAGCATCCGCTCATAGACGAGCCGGCCAACGATCTGTCCATGTTCGAGAATGAACGGGACTTCGTGGCTGCGCACTTCCAGAACGGCGCGGCTGCCGGTGCCGCCTGCCGATGAATGGCCGAAACCGGGATCGAAGAAGCCGGCATAGTGAACGCGGAATTCGCCCACCAGCGGATCGAAAGGCGTCATCTCGGCGGCATGGAAAGGCGGCACATGCACCGCCTCCTGCGACACGAGAATATAAAACTCGTCCGGATCAAGGATCAGGCCGCCAGCGCCATCGCCGGTGAGCGGTTCCCAGAAATCGGCAACCTCGTGCTGGTCGCGCTTGTCCACGTCGATCAGCGCCGTGTGATGCTTCGCGCGGTAGCCGATCAGCCCGTTGGCGTCGCCACTCAGATCCACTGAAAGCGCAATGCCGCCCTTGGTGATGTTCGGCTCTTCCGCCGCGACCAGCGTTTCACGCGCATGCAGGTCAGAAAGCGCGCTTTCATCAAGCAGCGCCTTGCCGGTGCGGAAACGGATCTGCGACAGGCGCGAGCCGGTACGCACGACGATGGGGAAGGTGCGCGGGCTCACTTCCATGTAGAGCGGGCCGGAATAGCCGGCGGGGATCTTGTCGAACTCCTGGCCATTGTCGGTCATCACGCGCGTGAAGATGTCGAGCCGGCCGGTTGAGCTTTTCGGATTGGCGGAAGCCGAGATGCCATCCGGCAGGTCGAGCCCTTCCAGAAGCGGCACGATGTAAACACAGCCGGTTTCCAGAACCGCCCCCTCGCCCAGCTGGATCTCGTGCAGCTTGAGCCGTTCGAGCTTTTCCGAAACGCGATGGTTGGGACCGGGCAGGAAGCTGGCGCGCACGCGATACGCCACAGCGCCAAGCCTGAGGTCGAGACTGGCCGGCTGGATCTGGTCAGGGTCCAGTGGGCGGGCCGAGGCCAGCGCCCCGTTGTCGAACAGTGCCGCGATGTCCTTGTCCGGCAGAATTCCCGCTTTTGCCAACGCCCCTTCTCCTTGCACAGGGTTTAATTGAACGAGGTTTAGCGCCGCTTGTCGTTGACGCAAGGCGCTTGAGGGTCTAATGGACCTTTATCCCGTGGTGATTTGGCCGGTCGGCTTGCAGCCACGTTAAAGAAGTCGCTAAAAGGCCGCGCTCGATGGACGAACCGGCATGCGACTTTTCGCGGCCGGTTTTTTTGTTGGGTAAAGAAGCGATGACCGATCATTTCGAAGACAACTGGAAACCACAGACAGCCCTCGTGCATGGCGGGGTCACCCGCTCGCATTTCGGCGAGACCTCAGAAGCGCTCTATCTGACTCAGGGCTTCGTTTATGACAGCGCGGAAGCCGCCGAGGCGCGCTTCAAGGGCGAAGAGCCCGGTTTCGTTTACTCGCGCTATGCAAACCCCACCGTGGACATGTTCGAGCGCCGCATGTGTGCGCTGGAGGGTGCAGAAGAAGCCCGCGCCATGTCATCCGGCATGGCTGCCGTCACCGCCGCCCTTCTCTGTTCTCTCAAGGCGGGCGATCACGTGGTCGCCGGCCGCGCTTTGTTCGGCTCCTGTCGCTGGGTGGTCGAGACGCTGATGCCGCGCTACGGCATCGAAACCACGCTGATCGATGGCGCAAAGCTTGAGAACTGGAAAGCCGCCGTGCGGCCCAACACCAGGCTGTTCTTCCTCGAAAGCCCGACCAACCCGACGCTGGAAGTGGCCGACATCGCCGGTGTAGCCGCACTTGCGAACGAAATCGGCGGGCGACTGGTGGTCGACAACGTGTTCGCCACGCCGCTCCTGCAAAAGCCGCTGGAGCTTGGCGCACACGTGGTCGTCTACTCCGCCACCAAGCATATTGACGGTCAGGGCCGTTGCCTTGGCGGCGTCGTGCTTTCGGACCGGGAGTGGGTGGACGAGCACCTGCAGGATTTCTTCCGTCACACTGGGCCGAGCCTCTCGCCGTTCAACGCCTGGACGCTGCTCAAGGGGCTGGAGACACTGCCGCTGCGCGTGCGCCAGCAGACCGAGAGCGCAGGCCGCATCGCGGATCTGCTCGCCGGGCATCCGAAGATCGCGCGCGTCATCTATCCCGGCCGCAAGGACCACCCGCAGGCCGACATCATCGCCAAACAGATGAAGGGTGGCTCGACGCTTCTCTGCGTCGAACTGAAGGGCGGCAAGAAGGAAGCCTTTGCGTTTGAGAATGCGCTGAAAATCTTCCAGATTTCCAACAATCTGGGCGACGCCAAGAGCCTCATCACACATCCCGCCACGACGACGCACAAGAACCTGTCGGACGAGGCGCGCGCCGAGCTTGGCATTGGCGATGGCACGCTGCGCCTTTCGGTGGGGCTCGAAGACGGCGACGACCTTGTCGCCGATGTCGAGCGCGCGCTGGACGCGGTCTAAACCTCAGCCCCGCGCTCCGGGCCGGTTCAACCGAACCGGCCTGCCGCCAGCACGATGCGCGACACGGTCGTGTAGAGCGTGATGAGAGCAAAGGCGTAGGCAAAGATCGCGAACCATTGCGGGAAAAGGCACATGGCCACGAACACGGCCAGCGTCTCGCTGGCCTCGGCCAGCCCCGTGGTGAAGAACAGCGATTTCTCGCCCCGCGCCCTGCTCTTGAGACGGTGTTTTTCGGCCATCACCGCATAGGCGAGAAAGCTCGCCCCATTGACGTAGAACGCCAGAAGCAACACCCCGCCGGCAATGGCGTTGGCCTCCGGATCTGCAATGATGAAGCCAAGCGGCACCGCGCCGTAAAAGGCGAAATCGAGCACAATGTCGAGATAGCCGCCGAAATCTGTCTTGCCGTTGATCCGCGCCACAGCGCCATCCAGCCCGTCGCACAGGCGACTGGCGAGAACAAGCGCCAGTCCGGCCCAATAAGCGCCGAATGCGATGGCCGCCGCTGCCGCCAGCCCCAGAACCAGACCTGCATAAGTGATGGCGTTCGCGCGCACCCCGACCGCCGCGAGCTGCGTCGCCATGGCCGACAATCCGGGATCGATCTTTCGGTGCGCCCAACCGTCAAGCATGTTTCACCACTGTTTCCCTGCTGAACGGCCCATGATTAGCGTCTTTCCTGCTCTCATGCCGCTCACAATGGCGTCATGGGAACGTTATGGGGAGCGTCACTGGGGAGCATTACGGGGCCTTCCTGAGCGAAGACGCCATGAGCTCTGCCGTAATTTCTGCTATAGTCGCGGTCTTTCATGAAGACGCGCAACGCGATGCTCGCGTGGCGCGTCCAGCAAGAGCTTGCCCCAATGTATCGAACCGTCACCCAATCCATCGAAGTGTGCGCCGAGCCCAGCTATCTGTCGTCCCAGTCGGACCCGGAAAGCCGTCATTTCGTCTGGGCCTATCGGATCACCATCACCAACCATTCGCCCGAAACCGTTCAGGTGGTTTCGCGCTACTGGCACATCACCGATGAAACGGGACGGGTGCAGGAAGTGCGTGGCGAGGGCGTGGTCGGCGAACAGCCGGTGCTGCAACCCGGCGACAGCTACACCTACACCTCCGGGTGCCCGCTTACCGCCCCCTCGGGCATCATGGTCGGACGCTACACCATGCGCGGTCCGCATGGTGCATTCTTCGATGTGGACATCCCGGCCTTTTCGCTCGACCTGCCGGGCGCGGCCGCACGGATCAACTGAAGTCGGCGGGGTCGAACACGTATTCCGTCGAGCAGAACTCGCAGGTCACACGGATGGAGCCTTCATCCGTGCTCTCAGCCAGCTCTTCCGGCGTAAAACCGTCCAGAACCGCCTTGATCTTGTCGCGCGAGCAGGAGCAGTCGTCCAGCACGTTCGTGCCTTCATAGACACGCACGCCATGCTCGTGGAACAGGCGATAGAGAAGCCGCTCCGATCCCACGGTGGGATCGACCAGCTCGGTCATCTCGGCCGTGGAAAGCAGCATGCGCGCTTCCTGCCAGGCATCGTCTTCGGGATGCGTCGAGCCGTCATGGTTCTCGTCGCCGTCACCGCCGTGCAGATCCGCGCCGCGCATGCGCTCATGCGAAGCCGGCAGAAACTGCAGGAGAACGCCACCCGCGCGCCAGTGTTCCTGGCCGCCATCGGCGCCCGGCAGAACCATCTTGGCCACGCCAAGCCGCACCTCGGTCGGGATCTGTTCGGACTGGCGGAAATAGGTCTTCGCCACGTCTTCGAGATTGGTGCCGTCGAGCTGGACGATGCCCTGATAGCGCTGCATGTCCGAGCCCTGATCCACCGTCAGCGCCAGAACGCCGGCACCGAGCAGATCTTCAGGCGAATCCTTGCCCGCTTCAACGGCCTGCGCCAGACGGTCCTCATCGAACCGCGCATAGGCGCGCACCGAGCTCGGCGTCGCGAAATCGGCAACCAGCATGTCCACCGGCCCGTCGGAACGGGTCTGCACGATGAACTTGCCCTCGAATTTGAGCGAGCTGCCCAGAAGCACCGTGAGCACGATCACTTCGGCAAGCAGCCGCGCCACCGGTTCGGGATAGGTGTGACGGGCGAGAATCTGGTCGAGCATCGGCCCGAGCTGGACCGCGCGGCCGCGCACATCCAAAGGTTCCACATCGAAGGGCACGACGTGATCGTCGCCGGCGAAGCCGAACTCGCCCAATTTTCTCGCTTCGCTCGTCACCGGGTTAAACACCATGCAAGGACTGCTTTCTGTGCGTGAAGACGGTTTTCAGCCTCGTCAAACACCACTGAATGCGGGCCGTCAATAACCTCGTCGGTCACTTCTTCGCCGCGATGCGCCGGCAGGCAGTGCATGAACAGCGCGTCGGACCTGGCGTGTTTCATCAGCGCTTCGTTCACCTGGTAGGGCATGAACACGTTGCCGCCGCGCGCGCGATGCTCCTGGCCCATCGAAACCCAGGTGTCCGTGACGACACAGTCGGCGTCCGCCACCGCTTCTTCTGCGGTCTTGGTGAAGGTGATGCGGCCACCATTGGCGCGCGCCCACTCGACATATTTCGCGTCCGGCTCGCTGCCCTTCGGCACCGCGATGTTGAGACGGAAATCCATGCGCGCCGATGCCTCGATGAGCGAGTGCAGAACATTGTTGCCGTCGCCGGTCCAGGCGAACAGCTTGTCCTTCACCGGGCCGCGATGCTCCTCGAAGGTGAGGATATCGGCCATGATCTGACAGGGATGCGTATCATCGGTCAGGGCGTTGATAACCGGGACCGTCGCATTTTCCGCCAGCTCCAGCAGGCGCTCATGCGCCGTGGTGCGGATCATGATCGCATCGACATAGCGCGACAGAACCTTCGCCGTGTCAGCGATGGTTTCCGAGCGGCCAAGCTGCATCTCCGCGCCGGTCAGCATGATGGTCTCGCCGCCCAGCTGACGCATGCCGACATCGAACGACACGCGGGTGCGCGTCGACGGCTTGTCGAAGATCATGGCAAGCGCCTTGCCCTCGAGCGGCTTCTCGCGCTCGCCGGCTTTCAGACGCTCCTTGCGCGCACGCGCATCGTCCAGCATGAAACGCAGGTCCTGCGCGTCCACGGTCGAAAGATCAATGAAGTGGCGAAGACCGCTGGCCATGCCCGTCTCCCTGGTTTTATCAAGCATCGGCTTTTTCGGTCGCGTTCACCGCAGCAGCGGCATCGTGAATGCGCTTCACCGCCTCGCGAATTTCGTCTTCGGTCACGATCAATGGCGGCAACAGACGCAGCACATTGTCGCCAGCCGGCACCACCAGCATCTTCTGGTCGCGCAGGGCTTCCAGAAGGCGCAGGTTCTGCACCTTGCATTTGATGCCGATCATCAGACCTTCACCGCGAATACCCTCGATCACATCAGGGAACTCGTCGGCAACGGCGGCAAGCCCCTGCTTGAGCTGGAGGCCGCGCGCGGCGATGTTTTCGAGGAAACCGTCCTCCAGCACCACATCGAGCACAGCATTGCCGACCGCCATGGCGAGCGGATTGCCACCAAACGTCGTGCCATGGGTGCCGGGCGTCATGCCCTTGGCAGCCTCGGCCGTGGCAAGGCATGCGCCGAGCGGGAAACCGCCGCCAATGCCCTTGGCAACCGCCATCAGATCCGGCGTGATCTCGGCCCACTCATGGGCAAACAGCTTGCCCGTGCGCCCGACGCCGCTCTGCACCTCATCAAGGATGAGCAGCAGACCGTGCCGGTCGCAAAGCTCGCGCAGACGACGCATGAATGCATTGGGAACCGGGCGCACACCGCCCTCACCCTGGATCGGCTCCACAAGGATAGCCGCCGTTTCCGGGCCGATCGCCTTTAAGAGCGCTTCCTCGTCCCCGAACGGCACCTGATCGAAACCTTCGACCTTGGGGCCGAAACCTTCAAGATACTTCGCCTGTCCGCCGGCAGCGATGGTAGCGAGCGTGCGACCGTGGAACGCGCCCTCGAACGTGATGATGCGGATACGCTCGGGCTGGCCGTTCACATGGTGATAGCGTCGCGCCGTCTTGATCGCGCATTCCAGCGCCTCTGCGCCCGAATTGGTGAAGAACACCTTCTCGGCAAAGCTGCTCTCTGCAAGGCGCTCGCCCAGACGGGCCTGACCGGGAATTTCATAGACATTGGAGACATGCCAGAGCTTGCCGGCCTGTTCCGTCAGCGCCTCTACGAGGTGCGGGTGCGCATGCCCCAGTGAATTGACGGCAATGCCGGCAGCGAAATCGAGATAACGCTCGCCATCAGCCGTTTCGATCCAGCAGCCCTCGCCGCGCTCGAATGCGAGGGGTTGACGGGCATAAGTTCCATAAAGCGCAGATTCACGCATCCACACGGTCTCCGCTGAGCCTGAGAATTGGTTCCTGCCTCGCGCGGACGCGCGTGCAGAAGGATGAAATCAAAATGCCGCCCCAAGGGCGGCACTACGGGATTTATCGGTTGTTTCCGCATAAGTGTCAACGCACGCGGCACGACAGCCAGGTGACACCGAAAACCAGCAAATTGGGGAAAACCCTAAAAAGCGAATCAGCTTACGGTAAGGACTCTTGTCACGGAGTCAGACGATAAGGTAGTTTCTGGTCAAGCAAAAAGACTACATTTTGTGCGGCGGACCACTTCTACCATGATTATATGGTGCTCCCTCGGCTTTGGCTGAGCGAGACTGGATTCGGATTCCGCACGCTGGACAGGAGCGTGTCCCGATGAACTGGACTGACGAAAGAGTCGAAACCTTAAAGAAACTTTGGGCGGAAGGACTGAGCGCAAGCCAGATCGCAGCCCAGCTTGGCGGCGTCAGCCGCAATGCCGTGATCGGCAAGGTGCACCGCCTCAAACTCTCCAGCCGCGGTCGCGCAACGAGCCCGCGCACGCGCCAGAAGAAGGCAGCCACCGCAGCGCCGACCACGACGACGACCACCACGCGTCGTCCGCGCGCCACGCGGCCAACCACGGTGTCCATCGGCGCAACCGCGCTTCAGGCGCAGTTCGATCAGGAGCCGGTGGCCCAGACCTATATCCGTCCGGTTTCGGACGTGGTTGTGCCGATCTCGCGCAAGCTGGAGCTGGTGCAGCTCACCGAAACGACGTGCAAATGGCCGAACGGCGACCCGCTGTCGGAAGAGTTCAGCTTCTGCGGCAACGAAGCCGGCGAGAGCGGCCCCTACTGCGCCTACCATTCGCGCATCGCCTACCAGCCCGCTTCGGAGCGGCGCCGGGCGCGCTGATCGCGAAAGACTTCTCCTCTGCACTACCCGGCTCGCATCATGCGCAGCCGGGTTTTTCTTTGCCTGAGTGAAATCTGAAGCACCGCACGGGCCGAGGGCGCGAGAAGCCCCTCGCCCTCGCCTCAATCAACGGCTACCGGCTTGCTTGCCCGCTCTCGTGGCTAGTTTTCGGGCGCCGCGACAACCCGGTGGCTCTGATCTTCCTTTGGACGCTCGAGCGGTAACTGCCGGCCCGTCACGATGTGATGCACCGTTTCCGCGATATTGGTCGCATGGTCGCCGATGCGTTCGATGTTCTTGGCGCAGAACAGAAGATGGGTGCAGGCCGTGATGTTGCGCGGGTCTTCCATCATGTAGGTGAGCAGCTCCCGAAAGAGCGACGTGTACATGGCGTCGATTTCCTCATCCCGGTCGCGCACGAAACCGATGCGCTCCACGGAACGGGAGGCATAGACATCGAGCACCTCCTTGAGCTGGGTCAGCGCCAGGCTCGCCAGCGCTTCCAGCCCGCGGAAAAGACGGATCGGCTGACTGCCCTCGGTCACCGCAACAACGCGCTTTGCGATGTTCTTGCCCAGATCGCCGATGCGCTCCAGATCCGATGAAATACGAATGGCGCCCACGATCTCGCGCAAATCGTCGGCGACCGGCTGGCGCTTGCCGATGATGATGACGGCGCGTTCACCGATCTCCCGCTCCTTCTCATCAAGGAACAGATCATCCTCGACCACCTTGCGGCCCAGTGCGGCATCCGACTGCACGAGCGCAGCGACGGATTCCGCCACCATGCGCTCAGCATAGCCACCCATGGCTGCAATCTGGTCCGACAGATAGTTCAACTCATCGTCGAATGACCGCATCGTGTGCTGTGTCTGCATGGTTTCAATCCTTCTCAGCCCGGCCTTCTCAGCCCGGTCGGCCTCGTTGCCTGCCATCCCTACTAAGTTATTGTGATGGCGGTAAAATGAAAGTGGTGACGCAATCTGCGCCCGGACTGTTCTGCCTTACCCTGCCGGCGGCACGGGCGGGAAATGAACGGTGAACGAAGAGCCCTCTCCCGGCGCCGATTTCACGGAAAGCCGCGCATCGTGCCGCGTCAGAATGTGCTTCACGATGGAAAGGCCGAGGCCCGTCCCCTTCTGGATCCGGCTCGTTTCGATATCCACGCGATAGAAGCGCTCGGTGATGCGCGGGATGTGCTCTTCGGGAATACCGGGACCGAAGTCGCGCACCGTGATCCGCACCTCATCCATCGGGCTTGCCTGTTCGGCCGATACGATAACACGCTCACCGTCACTGCCATATTTGCAGGCGTTTTCGATCAGGTTCTCGAAAACCTGAACAAGCTCATCGGAATGCCCTGCGATCAGCATCGGTTTGACACCGAGCTCCGAAACAAACTCGACATCATTCTCGCCGGCAATGTGACGCATGGACTCCATCACGCCCTTCACGAGCTCCACCACATCGAGTTGCGTGCTCGGCTTCTGATAGGGCTTCATCTCCAGCCGTGACAGCGACAGGAGATCATCGATGAGCCGCGCCATGCGCTGCGTCTGGTTCTGCATGATCTGCAGGAACTTTTCCCGCGCCGCCGGGTCATCGCGGGCCGGACCGCGCAGCGTTTCAATGAAGCCCGCAACGGAGGCCAGCGGCGTGCGCAGCTCATGGCTGGCATTGGCGATGAAGTCCGCCCGCATCCGGTCGATCCGGCGCGCTTCGCTCTGATCCTTGAAGAGCAGGACATAAAGGCCAGTATCATTGCCAATGCGGCTCGCCACCACCCGGTAGGCGCGCTCGACGGGCACCCGCTCCGCATAATTGATCGCGACGGACTCCTCCGCACCCGAGATCACCTTGGCGACCAGCTCATGCATTTCAGGCGCACGGAATTTCAGGCGCAGCGACACGCTCTTCGACACAGGGCCGAACGCAAGATCAGCCGCCTCATTGGCATAGAGTATGCCGCCATTGCTGTCGAAGATGTACAGCGGGTCAAGCACCGCCGCCGCCAGATAGACGGCAGGCAATGAATTGATGTCGCCCTTCTTCGGGCGCGGCTTCTCGGCCTTGCCATTGCTGCGTGCGCCCGCAAAAAGGGCGCCAGCGGCTTTCAGGGCCGATCCGATACGAGCAACAAGACCGCGCTCAACGCCGTCCTGATTTTCCTGCCCATTGTTCTCATTCGCACTCATTACGAAGTCCATTCCCGCGATCGTCAGGCACGCCCGCTTCAGGGTCTCTTGTTATGAAGAAGAATTGTCATTCCGTCTTCACTGCTGGACCTTGTATCAAGCTGCAAATAGCATTGACACTCTCATGATTCAGGATCGGTTTTATGAACAAGCCTTTGGAAAACCCTGCCCTCGAAAAAATCAAACCTTTCAAGCTCACGATTGCAGGCGAGGAAAGGACTTTCGACATTGACGAACCGGACCTTCCTGACTGGGTCAAGGAGCGGGAACTCACAGCCGGCGGTTTTCCATATGACGAAAAAATGGACCGTGACGACTACGAAAAGCAGCTCGAAACGCTGCAGATCGAACTGGTAAAGCTGCAGGCATGGATGCAGAAAAGCGGCGCGCGGGTGATGGCGCTCTTCGAAGGGCGAGACGCTGCCGGCAAGGGCGGCACGATTGCGCGCATTCGCACCTATCTCAATCCGCGCAATGCCCGCAATGTCGCGCTGCCCAAGCCCACCGAGACGGAGCGCGGGCAGTGGTATTTCCAGCGTTACGTCACCCATTTCCCGACGAGCGGCGAATTGGTGACCTTCGACCGCTCCTGGTACAATCGCGGCGGCGTCGAGCCGGTGATGGGTTTCTGCACGCCCGAGCAGCATGAGCAGTTCCTGAACGAAGCGCCCGACTTCGAGCGGGCCATCGTCAATGACGGCATCCATTTCTTCAAATTCTGGCTGAACATCGGCCAGGAAACACAGCTTGAGCGCTTTCATGACCGTCGTCACAGCGCGCTCAAATACTGGAAATTCTCTCCCATGGACGTGGCCGGCATTCAAAAGTGGGACGCGTACTCCCGCGCCCGCGACACCATGCTGGAACGCACCCACAGCGCCCACGCGCCGTGGACGGTGGTACGCGCCAACGACAAGCGCCGGGCACGGTTGGCGGTCATTCGGCGCATATTGCTCGCCATTGCCTATGACGGGCGCGATCTCGACGCCATCGGCCCCGAAGACCAGCTCATCATCGGCACAGGTCCCGGCTTCCTGGATTAACGGCCAGCTGCATTCAGGAACGGCAATGTCGGGCGGAGACGCCCGACACACGACCTTTCGCCCCCTGCCTGAACGCCCGTTTCAAAAACACCGCCGCAGCCAGGCTACGGCACACCGGCCCTTCAGGATCACACCTGACGCTCCTGAACCTTTCCGACCGGCAAATGACCGCGGCTATGCCGCCTGTGCGGTGTTTTCTCCCAGTGATGCGGGGTCCAGTAGAGCTGCCAGATGCATCGCCATGCGGCCACCGACATCAGGCACCAATAGGCCGGCGTCCATACGATCCGCTTCCAGAAGGCGGGTCGCTCGGTCTTCTGCAAGGTCATCCAGCCGAGCAGCAGAAACGCGCCGTGCCCGAGAACCACGTTCACTATATCGATATAGAGCAGCGACTGCTGGAAGGCCTGAAACTCGCCGCCCAGCATCAGATAAACGATGACGCCGAATGCGGTCAGGAAGAAAAAGCCATAAGCCAGCGCCGAGAGCACCATCCCTGCGAACAGAACCTGCATGATCACGAAAGAACCCAGCCCCAGCTCGCGCGCGGTCAACTGCGGATTGCGCATATGGACGAGCCATGTCTGCGCCCACCCCTTGAACCAGCGCGTGCGCTGCGGCAGCCATGTGCGCACATCCGTGGGCGCATCTTCCTGCGTCGGGTTCCAGATGACGCTCGCACGATAGCCGAAGCGGCTGAGACGCGCCCCGAGGTCGGCGTCCTCGGTGACATTATAAGGGTCCCAGCCGCCCGTCGCTTCCAGCGCCACACGCCGGAAATGATTGGAAGTTCCACCCAGCGGAAGCATCAAGCCGGATCGCGCCAGCCATGGAAGGACCGCCCGAAACAGCGCAGCGTATTCCAGCGCGAACATCGCTGAAATCCAGCTCTCCCGACTGTTGGATATGGTCAGCGGCGCCTGTACACAGGCCAGCTTCTCGTCGGCAGTCTCGAAAGCGTTCCAGGCCTCCACCAGCTGGAACGGATGCGGCCTGTCTTCCGCATCATAAAGCGCCACAAAATCGCCGGAGGTCATCGGCAGGGCGTAGGAAAGCGCTTTTGGCTTTGTGCGCGGGCCGCCCGCCGGCACCTCAATCACTTCGATATAGGGGCGCAGCTCCTGCGCCCGAAGCGCTGCAAGCGTTTCATGGTCATCCGCCTCGCAGACCAGCTTGATTTCCAGCTTGGCGCGCGGCCACACGATCTTGCCAAGCGACATCAGAAGATCGGGAACGATCTCGGCTTCCTTGTAAAGCGCCACCAGAACCGAATAGACCGGCATGTCAGCCGGCCCGATCGTGGTGAAGCGCGGCCCCGGCGAACGTTTGACACCCAAACCGACAACCACCCGCAGCAAGACGCAGGAAAGGAACGCCAGCGAAAACGCGCCATGGAGCACCAGCAGCGTGGCAGAAGGCGCAAAGACGGCCGCAAAAAGCAGCGACACCACCGCAGCCCCGAGCGCCGCCCCCTGCCAGGCATTGACCACAATGCGCGCCGACATCTCCGGTGCTTCCCTGAAAAGCCGCTCCGTGGCGACCCGCATCAGTCTGCCCCGCGAGCGCCTGGTGATCGCATCCCGCAATGCGCTGGGCTGCACCACGCGAATGCGCTTCGATGCGCGCGGATACCGTTCCACGAAAGAGTGCAATGCGGGAATGTTGAGCTGGTCGGGCGCGATCAGGACAACGGACTGCCCCCGCGCATCGACGGAAAGGCTGACCCGCGCGCCACCACGCTGCGCCAGCGCCGCCAGCCCCTGCCACCCACGCATGACAAGCGCGTCAGCATCGGGATTGGCCAGAAAGGCCAGCCCCAGATTGTCTGCCAGCGCCCGAAAAAGCGCATGTTCAGGCACCAGACCGGACGCAAGCAGCTCCGTCTGAAACGAAACGCCGGCAAGCTTCGCCCGCGCCTCAATGCCGTGCGCTTCCGCTTCGGTGATCGAAAGTGTCTTGAGAATGGGCAGCCAGTCAGCGGCTGGCGATGGTGTTGTAGCGTCAGGCATTTCGCCTGCCCCACCAGAACGATCTGAACCAGATAAATGGCCAGAGGCCCGGTCTGTCTTTGATGTGTTCATCAGATGGTCCATGACAACCACCTAATTCAATGTGGACGCGTTGCTCTCGGTAAAACTGAAACTTCGTTTTCTATGAAATCCGGGCCCAAACGGCCAAAATTCAAAACACAGTAGCGATACGAAAACTCTCCCAACAATCGAACGATCCATTCACCTCACCATTGAATGATTAATCCATCAATTCGATTTCCCCGCATTTCAGTCTGGATAAATCACCAATCACAGTCAACCAGAAATAGCACTCTGAAAGAAAGGCACGCCCTAGTCGAAGACGCCGCAGCGAATGGCTTCGGCAACCGCATGCACGCGATTGGCCGCCCCTAGCTTTGTCTTGGCATTCAGCAGGTGTTTTTCCGCCGTATGCTCGGAAATACCGAGTATCTGCGAAACCTCCCATTCGGATTTTCCGAAAGCCGCCCATTCGAGACATTCTTTCTCTCTCGGCGTCAGGCGCGGCGCTTCCCCAAGGCGATAAAGCGTGTGACCGGGACCAAGCTTTCTCTTGGCCTGCTCGATGTGATGCGTGACCTCGTCATGATCGATGCACAACCGCTCGGAGATTTCACAATGAGAGCGACCACGGGCGGCGAGCTGAAGGCATTCCTTTTCAAGCATGTCCAGGTCGCCATATCGATCCGCGCCGCGCAACCCGAGCGCATGGGCAACGGCACAGGTTGCCGCGAAAGAGACGACACCGAGATCCTTCTTGGAAAGCTCGGCCTCTTCCCCTCCGAAAGACATGATGATCTGGCTGCCTTCGAGGGTAGGAAAAGACATCGCAATGCCGTCAACCAGCTTGAACCCCCTGGCCTCGCTCATCATTTTCGATGTCTGACGGGTTTCCTCGACATCATTCAGGATATCGCGCCACAAAACGGCATTTCCGCTTTCGCGGACATGTTTTACGATCGGGTCATGAAAAATGTATCCGCGCGAGACATATCGGTCGATCCATTCCTGGGGCCAGCTGCTCAGAACGAGGTGCCCAACCTGGTCTCCGGGTGCGGCTCCTCTGGGCGGCAGCGTCCCCGCACACACCGTATGCAGCCCGAAACGCTGCGTAAAAGCGATCAGGACGTTGCAAATCGCTGCCGGTGTCTGCGCCTTCTGGATAGCGTCAACAAAAACCCGCGTTTCCCGGAAATCACCCATACATGCCTGTCCCTGCCCCACATTCCTCGCGACTCACCCCCAGAATGCGGACAATTCGCCTTTGTCTTAAACAATAAAGCCTATCGGTAATAACAATGGAATTGTTCCATAGACAAAAAAAATCAGTAGAAGCAACAAAACATAATTCGTCGGCTACTATTCTATGAGAAAAATGCTGCACCGCAACAAGGCAATCCTTGCAATCATTTTGACGCTTGCATCAATACCTGCAGCGGCAGAAGAAGCGACGCCACCAGCCTTCACGGATCCAAAGCAGCAGCTGTCAAAACCGGATATTTCATCGCTTTCCAGGCTGCGGTTTCTCACAACGGTCGATTTTTATCCGTTCAATTATCTGGACGAGGAAAACCGGATCAGTGGCGTTCACATCGATCTCGTTCGACAGATATGCGGCGTGCTCGGCATCTCGGAACGATGCCAGATACAGGCGCTGCCATGGAATGAAATCGGTCCGGCGATTGAAAACAGTCGCGCCGAAGCCGTCATCGCCGGACTGGCGATCACCGAAGAGAACCGCGAGCGCTATCTTTTCTCGCGCCCCTATCTGCGTTTTCCGGCAAGGCTTGTGACGCTTCGCTCGGCCCCTCTGGCCGAACCGCTCCATGAAGCGCTCAAGGGGAAGCGCATCGGCGTCATGGATGAAACCGCCCACGAACTCATGCTGCGCGACCTTTTCACGGACGTGCAACGCGTCGTCTACACGCGAAACGACTGGCTCCACGAAGATCTGAAATCCGAGAAGATCGATGGCATATTCGGCGACGGGGTGAAGCTGGGCTATTGGCTGGCGAGCAGGGATGCGCAGGACTGCTGCGTCTTTTCCGGAGGCGCCTATTTCGCACCCGAATATCTCGGCCAGGGCCTTGCCGTGGCGGTTCCGAAGGACATGCCGCAACTCGTCGAGGCCATCGACTTCGCATTGCAAAGCATGAATGCGACCGGCGGCTTCACCCACACCTATCTGCGATACTTCCCGGTCGACTTCTACTAGGGGTGCATTGTGATCTAACGTCGGCGAAGGCTGCGGAACGGCAGCACCAGCATCCACACAAGCTGCGCCGTGAAACTGCCGCGATAGTCCGACAGGCCGATCTCGATGTCGTCATGCCCGCGCTTCGGCTGCGCGATATAGGTACCGAAAAGGCGATCCCAGAACGGAAAATTGAACCCGTAATTGGAATCCGTCTCCCGCCTTATGGTCGAGTGATGCACGCGGTGCATGTCCGGCGTCACCAGCACAAGACGCAGGATCCGGTCGAGACCGAGCGGAATCCTCACATTGGAATGGTTGAACATGGCCGTGCCGTTGAGCACGATCTCAAACAGGAGCACTGCCAGAACCGGCGCGCCCAGCAGCACCACGATCGCCGCTTTCCAGAGCATGGAGACGACAATCTCCAGCGGATGGAAGCGCAGCCCCGTGGTCACGTCGAAGCCATTGTCGGCGTGGTGCATGCGGTGGATGCGCCATAGAAGCGGGATCTTGTGGCTTGCCACATGCTCCAGCCAAACGGCGAAATCCAGAATGATGAATGAGATGACGCCGGCAAGAAGCGGATGGACGCCAAGGGCATGAAAAAGCCCCCAGCCCTCCGCCTCGGCCCACATGGCGGCCCCCACGGCGGCGGCGGGAAACACCACCCGCATCATCGCGGACGAGATCAGCACCATTGAAAGATTGGCAAACCATCGGCGCGATTTCAGCGCGCCGACCATTTCGGGTCGCTCGAGCCGCGGCGACCACAACTCGTAAAGCGCCATGATCGAAAAGATGCCGACAAAGGCGAAGAGGCGGATGGCCGCTTCGGAGAAGAGAAAAGAAGTCATGCCGCCATTATTCCGTAGCGCCGTTCAAACGCCAGTCACATGCGCTTGAACGGCCATATGTGTCAGCCGAGCGCCCGCTTGCGCGCCTGCGCCGTGCGCTCGATGGCGGCGGCGACCAGCGGCTCCAGATGCAGCCTGCTGCGCACGATGTGCAGCAGGCGCTTTTCTTCCGGTTCCACATGCCGGTCTGCTGCGACAACCTCGACAGCCAGCGCATAGGCGGTGTCGTGCAGCCTGGCAGGCACGGTGTCGCGCACGGCGTTCAGAATACGCTCAAGCCCGTCATCTTCCTGAAGGATCTGCTGGCACTGCCGCGCCACCTCGATAATCCGGTTGTCGTCGAACTCCTGAAAAACCGGCCAGGAGCGGATCGTGTCGCCGATAATGGCAAGTTCTGCATCGGTCATGTCGCGGTCGGCGGCCGACATGACGACCATCAGGTAAATCAGGGCTTCGTGGGCGGACGGCTGCGCCATCTTGTTCTCCGCTATCACAATAAGGGAGCCTGAAAGTAGGTAGCCGGGCGTCATGCCGCAATGAAAAATCGTCGCTTCGATTGACGCACCGGCTGAGCCGCCTTACAGGCTTGGCCCTTGATCGAAACGAAATTCTGGAAAGCGACATGACGACGGCAAGCCAGGACGCGCTTGAATTGACGCCCGAAGTGATTGAGGCCGCAGCCGACAGCAAGGCGTGGCCCTTCGAAGAGGCGCGCAAAATCGTCAAACGCTACGAAGGCGGCTTCCCCGAAACCGTGCTCTTCGAGACGGGCTACGGCCCCTCGGGCCTGCCGCATATCGGCACTTTCGGCGAAGTGGCCCGCACCTCCATGGTGCGCCATGCCTTCCGCGTGCTCACCGAAGACAGGATCAAGACCAAGATCCTGTGCTTCTCCGATGACATGGACGGCCTGCGCAAGGTGCCGGACAATGTGCCCAACAAGGAGATGCTGCGCACGCATCTGGGCAAGCCGCTGACAAAGGTGCCGGACCCGTTCTCCAACGAATACCCATCCTTCGGCGCGGCCAACAATGCGCGTCTTCGCGCGTTCCTCGACCGGTTCGGCTTCGACTACGAGTTCGCCTCCTCGACCGAGTACTACGCCGCCGGCCGCTTCGACGAAATGCTGCTCACCATGCTCGAGCGCTACGATGCGGTGATGGACATCATGCTGCCATCGCTGCGTGAGGAGCGCGCGCAGACCTATTCACCCTTCCTGCCCATCCACCCGAAGACGGGCGTGGTGATGCAGGTCGCTCTGGAAGAGCGCAAGCTCGACGCAGGCAGCATTGTCTGGCGCGATCCCGAAAGCGGCGAATTGTTTGAGACGCCCGTGACCGGCGGCCACTGCAAGCTGCAGTGGAAGCCCGACTGGGCCATGCGCTGGGCTGCGCTGGACGTCGATTACGAAATGTCCGGCAAGGATCTGATCGACAGCGTCAAGCTGGCAGCGCAGATCTGCGCAGCACTTGGCAAGAAGCCGCCGGAAGGCTTCAACTACGAACTGTTCCTGGACGAGAACGGCCAGAAGATCTCCAAGTCCAAGGGCAATGGCCTGACCATCGACGAGTGGCTCGCCTATGCCCCGACCGAGAGCCTCTCGCTTTACATGTTCCAGAAGCCGAAAGCGGCCAAGAAGCTCTATTTCGACGTGATCCCACGCGCGGTGGACGAGTATTACACCTTCCTGTCGGCCTATGACCGTCAGGACTGGAAGAACCGTCTGGGCAACCCGGTCTGGCACATCCATGACGGCACACCGCCGGCAATCGAACTGCCGGTGCCGTTTGCGCTGCTGCTCAATCTGGTCAGCGCCTCCAACGCGCAGAACACGGACGTTTTGTGGGGCTTCATCTCGCGCTATGCGCCCGGCGTCACGCCGCAGACGCATCCCGAGCTGGACCGTCTCACCGGCTATGCGCTGCGTTACTTCGAGGATTTCGTGAAGCCGTCCAAGGCGTTCCGCGCGCCCGACGAGGTCGAGCGCGAGGCGCTTGCCGGCATCAACGAAGCCCTTGGCGCACTGCCGGCCGACGCCGATGGCGAAGCCATCCAGAACGCCATTCTGGATGTGGCGCGCGGCATCGAGCGTTACCAGGATCACAAGCGCAAGAGCCCGAATGGCGGGCCGGGTGTCTCGGTCGCCTTCTTCCAGATGCTCTATCAGGTGCTTCTGGGACAGGAACGCGGCCCCCGCTTCGGTTCCTTCGCAGCGCTTTACGGCATCGCCGAAACGCGCGGCCTCATCACTGCCGCGCTCAACGACGAGCTGTCGGCCTGACAAACGGATCTGGCCTTTTCGCGCTCCCTGAGTCGCGCTTCTTGAGCGGGAAGAGGCCAGTCCCTTCAAGATCTCGGATTACGAACCGGAAGGCCCGCCGCTGAATATGCCCTTGCCGGCATTGCGGGCCGCCTTCGCCTCTTCGGCGTAAGGGCCATCTGGGCTTGCGAGCGCCCAGCCATTTTCCACCAGCCAGCTGCCCACATCGTAACCGGCGAGCGAACAGCGCATCGGCGCATCGCTCTCATTATCGGAAGCAGCCTCATTCGCCGCCCCGCCTTCCGCATGGCACTCCAGCGCGCGCCCGCGAAGCCAGTAACGAAACGCCGTCCGCGCCCGCTTGCCGCAAAGCCATGCGCCGCCACTGCTCGCATCACAGGACTGGTCCGCGCCGATGACGCGGATGCCGGCAATCGTGATGGTGCGCCCTTCGGATTCGAACATGCCCGCCGCAATGGCGACAGGCCGATAATAGAGCGTGTCCTGCGGCTTGGGCTCGGGAGCGGGGCCCGCCAGTTCACTGAGCGGTGACCGGGGCTGCGCCCGTTCAAGCCCGGTGGAATCGATCGGCGGCGGCGCGACAAGCTCCGGCGCGATGACACGCGGCTGCCGGCGCTCCTGCGCCTGCGCGGAACCGGGCGTCAGGAGTGCAGCAGCGCCAGAAAGAAGCGCCAGTGAAAGAACGCCTGCCCTCTTCATTACTGGCTCGCCCACACGATACGCGCCATCCATTCCATCTGCGTTTTCTCGATCACACGATTGGGATGTTCGGGGTTCAGCGAAAGCAGTTCGACCTGCTCGCTGGTCTGCCGCAGCAGAACCTTGGCCATGACCTCGCCGCCCGCCGTCTTGACCACCACACGATCGCCACGCCGTAAGCGGGCCGTGGGATCGACGATCAGCGTGTCGCCGTCACGATAGAGCGGCATCATGGATTCACCCTGCACCTGAAGCGCATAGGCGCCTTCACGCGCTGCGCCCGGCAGGTCCACCTGCTCCCAGCCCTCGCCGAGCGGGAACCCGGCATCGTCGAAGAAACCGCCGGCGCCCGCCTGCGCAAAGCCGATCAGAGGCACGCTGGACGGTGGATTTCCATAAGGTTCGGTGGGCCTAGCGTCACGCTGCAGAAGCGCAAAGAACTCCGACAGCGTCGTGCCCGTGGCAAGCATGATCTTCGACAGGGATTCGGTTGACGGCCAGCGCGGGCGTCCATCGGCTGAAAGGCGCTTCGACTTGTTGAAGGCAGTCGAATCCAGGCCTGCCTTCCGGGCCAGACCGGAGGCGGAAAGCGAGTGACGCGCCGCCAGCGCGTCTATGGCTGCCCAGACCTTGTCGTGCGAAAGCACGCGACACATCCTTCCGGTATCAAAGAGACAGGAAAATATACCTGTCTTTTGCTTTTAGCGCCGGCGGCAGGGCTTGTCCACAAACCCATGCTTGCCGCCAGACGCGCCACACCCGCAAATTAAGCCGACTTACTATCAAGTGACATTGCGGGCTACCCTGCACCATGCAGGGGGCATCACGTCACGGTCAGCGCGGAGCGCGCTTGGCCAGAATACGCTGCAGTGTGCGGCGATGCATGTTCAAACGCCGCGCCGTTTCCGAAACGTTGCGGTCGCACATCTCGTAGACCCGCTGGATATGCTCCCAGCGCACGCGGTCGGCGGACATCGGATTTTCCGGCGGCGCAACCTTTTCGCCCGACTGCCGCGTCAGGGCGGCGTAGATGTCGTCGGCATCGGCAGGCTTTGCCAGATAATCGACAGCGCCAAGTTTCACCGCCGTCACGGCCGTGGCGATGTTGCCATAACCGGTCAGAATGACCGTCCGCGCATCCTTGCGCTTTTCTCGGATGGTGGCCACCACGTCGAGGCCATTGCCATCGGCAAGGCGCATGTCGACCACGGCGAAAGCCGGCGGCGTGGCCCTTGCGCGCGCAACGGCTTCTTCCACGCTCTCGGCCGTTTCCACCGTGAAACCACGGCTTTCCATCGCCCGCGCCAGACGCGTCAGAAAGGGTTTGTCATCATCAACGATGAGAAGGGAGCGGTCTTCGCCCAGAGCGGCGTCCGGGTCTTCCACGGTGTCGCTTGTCATATCCAACACGTTCAGCACGTTACTCTTCCTAGAATCTTTCTAGCCTAAATCTGTCAGCTTTCCAATTTAGGACTATTTTCGCCCATTTCCAGATTGTTATCCGGAGCAACAAATACGGCTCTGGGCCAGATAACCTCGGCATAAGCGCCTTTTCCGCTTTCGGCGAGGTTACCAAAACGAATCTGTGCGCCCGAGCGCTCAAGCAGCGTCTTGGCGATGAACAGACCAAGCCCGAGCCCGCCGCCACTGCTGGAGCCCGGCGCGCGCTTGGACATATAGGGTTCGCCGATCCGGTCAAGGATTTCAGCCGGGAAGCCGTGTCCGTCATCGATCACCAGAAGGCCGACCTTGTAGGAATCCCAGTGCCAGCGGATCGTCACGCTCTCTTTCGCGAAGTCGACTGCGTTCTCGACCAGATTGCCAAGCCCGTAGATCACACCGGGATTGCGCCGCCCCACGGGCTCCGGCCCGTCGGTTACGCCGGGCTCCAGACGGATATCGATGCCGAAATCGCGATGCGGGGCCGCCGTTTCCTCGATCAGCGAGGTGAAGGGCTGCCGCGCCATATGCGCCTCGCCCTCCGATGACAGGCTTGTGAGCTGGCGCAGGATCTCGCGGCAGCGCTCGCTCTGGGTGCGCAGGAGCGTCACATCTTCGCTGAAGCGGTCGTCATTGCCGAGCGCACGCTCCATCTCGCGCGCCACCAGCGCAATGGTGGCAAGCGGGGTGCCGAGTTCATGCGCGGCGGCAGCAGCCAGACCATCGAGCGCCGAAATATGCTGTTCGCGCTGCAGCACGAGTTCGGTGGCGGCGAGCGCATTGGCCAGAAGCCGCGCCTCCTTCGCCACCCGGTAGGCATAAACACCGGTAAACGCGATGCTCGACACCACGGCGATCCACACGCCGATGATGTAGATCAGCGGCATCACCAGCTCCGTCCCCGGGAACCAGGGAAGCGGGCGATGGAACACGGCGAGCGCCGTTGTCAGCGCCACCACCAGAAAGCCAAGAAGCGCGGTCCAGCGCAACGGCAGCGATGTGGCTGAGATCACCACCGGCACCGTCATCAAAAGCGAGAACGGATTGGTGAGACCGCCCGTCATGTAGAGCAGGCCCGCCAGCTGAAACGCATCGAATGTAAGAATGCCGAGAGCGGGCAGCGGCGCAAGCCGGTGCGCCACGGAATATCTGAGCGCCAGATGCACGTTGAGCCAGGCGGATGCCGCGATCAGCGCAAAGCACATGCCCACCGGCAGCGGGAAGTCGAGCCCGAAGGCGACAACGATCACCGCCGCGCTCTGACCGATGATCGCCAGCCAGCGCAGCTTGATGAGCGTGTTGAGCCGCAGGCCGTGGCTCGGATCGTGTGCCCTGATATCCTCAAGCATGGCGGCGTTATGGGGGAAGTCCGCCCGCACTCCAAGAATTATTTTTTGCGCGGTTTGGCGCGATGTGTCGCGGCTGCGTTCGCCGGATCTTCCGGCCAGACATGCTTGGGGTAGCGCCCGCGCATGTCAGCGCGCACATCCGCCCACGATCCGGCCCAGAAGCCCGGCAGATCCCGCGTGGTCTGGATTGGCCGGTGCGCCGGCGACAGAAGCTCGAGCTTGAGCGGAATGCCATCGGCCACCGTCGGGTGTTCGGTCAGACCGAAAAGCTCCTGCACGCGGATCGCCAGAACCGGTCCCTCCGCCTCATAGCGAATGGGCACATGGCTGCCCGAAGGCGCGTCGTAATGGCTGGGCGCCATCCTGCCGATGCGCCTTTGAAACTCGTGCGGCACCAATGCAGTCAGCCCTTCGCGCAGGATGTGCGGCGCCAGTCTGGAAGGCGACGCCTCGCCGGTGAGAAAGGGCAAAAGCCACTCATCCAGCCGGTCGAGAAGCGCCTCGTCGGACATGTCCGGCCATGGATCGCCCTTCGCCGCATGAAGCCAGGCAAGCTTGCCCCGGAGCGCCTTCGTCTCCCTGTCCCATGGCAGGAGCGACAGCCCGTTTGCCCGAACGGCGTCGATCACCGCGCGGTCGGCGGCAGCGCCCGATGGCGGCGGCAAAACCTGCTCGGCCAGCACCAGCGCGCCCAGCCGGCGCACCCGTCGTTGCCTGAGCGTGCCCGCGCTCCGGTCAAAGCGTGTCTCGGTAACCTCCTCGATCAGATGTCCGAGTGCCGCCACGATCTCTTCTTCGTCAATCGCCGCTGCCGAGGCGATGCGCGCATTCTGCGCCCGCCCCTGCAGATCGGCGACGACCAGAAAGGCGCTGCCGGCAAGCCGCTCCTCCGGGGCAAGCACGCCGCCACGACCATTCGCCATGACGAAATGCCCATGTGCGCCCCGCGCTTTTGCAACGCGGTCGGGCCAGGCGTTGATGAGCAGAGCGCCCGCATGCGGCGCATCGCCGGCGCGTTCGCCACCGGCAGACCTGGCAAGCCGCGCGGCCAGTCGGCGCGCCTGCTCCGCCCGCGCACCCCGCTCCCTGCGGAAGCGCTGCAACCGGTCGTCCAATTCGGCAGACCGGCCACCCAGCCCGCGCTCCGAAAGGAGTACTGCGAGTTCGGCTGCGGCCAGCGCGTGACCATCTTCCGCAGCGCGCGCCACCATATGCGCCAGGCGCACCGGCAGGGCGAGCCTGCGCATCGCTTCGCCCGCCGCCGTCAACCGCCCCGCCTCGTCCAGCGCCTCAAGCCGCTGCAAGAGGCTGCGCGCCTCGGCAACCGCCGCAGCCGGCGGCGCGTCGAGAAAGGAAAGAGAAACCGGGTCGCTCACGCCGAAGGCAGCGCAGTCGAGCAGCAGGCCCGACAGATCCGCCTCCAGAATTTCCGGCGGCGTGAAGGCGGGCAGCGCCGCCGTCTGTTCCGCCCGCCAGAGCCGAAGCGCAATGCCCGGCGCGGTGCGCCCCGCGCGACCCGCCCGCTGATCGGCGGAAGCGCGCGAAACGCGCACCGTTTCAAGCCGCGTCAGACCCGTTGAGGGCTCGAATTTCGGCAGCCGCGACAGGCCGCTGTCGATCACCACGCGCACACCGTCAATGGTAACCGAGGTTTCCGCAATGGCGGTCGCCAAAACCACCTTGCGCCGCCCAGCATCCGCCGGGCGGATGGCCGCATCCTGCGCCCGCCCGTCGAGACCGCCATAAAGCGGCGTGATGTCCACATCGGCGGGCAGCCGTTCGGCAAGACGCTCCGCCGTTCGCTCGATCTCGCGCTGACCGGGCAGGAAGGCGAGCACGCTGCCCTCCTCCTCCGCCAGAACCGTGCGCACCGCCCGCGCCATCGTTTCCTCGATGGCCTCGCCGGCGGGCCGTTCCGCATGGCGCAGCTCGACGGGAAAGCTCCGCCCCTCGCTTTCGATCACCGGCGCATCGCCAAGAAGCGCCGCCACCCGCGCGCCGTCAAGCGTGGCGGACATCACCAGAAGCCGCAGGTCCGGCCGCAGCGCGGCCTGCGCATCGAGCGCCAGCGCCAGCGCAAAATCGCCATCGAGCGAGCGTTCGTGAAACTCGTCAAACAGCACCGCCGCGATGCCGGAAAGCTCCGGATCATCAACGATCATGCGCGCGAGAACGCCTTCCGTCACCACGAGAATGCGGGTTCTGGCGGAGACCTTCCGCTCCATGCGCATGGCGTAGCCGACGGTCTCGCCCGGCTCCTCGCCAAGGATCGCCGCCATGCGCCGGGCCGCAGCCCGCGCGGCGAGCCGGCGCGGCTCCAGAAGCACGATGCGACCGCGCGACGCCCATTCGGCGTCCAGAAGCGCGAGCGGCGCAAGCGTCGTCTTGCCCGCTCCCGGCGGTGCGACCAGCACCGCCTTGCCCTGCGTCTCCAGCGCCGCGCTCAGCGCCGGCAGCACTTCCGTTACCGGAAGATCGGGGAGTTTCAGTCTCTCCATCACGCGCCAATCCGCACGATGTCGCCGCCGGCGGCCTCCGCGTCGGCCTCGTCATGCGTCACCAGAAGCACCGGCAGCCCGCTATCGCACGCCTTGGAGAAGACCAGTTCGCGGGTCTGTGCACGCAATTCCGCATCAAGCTTGGAAAAGGGCTCATCCAGAAGCAGGGCGCGCGGCGAAGAGGCCAGCACACGCGCCAGCGCCACACGCGCCTTCTGCCCGCCCGACAGCGTTGCCGGATCGCGCGTCTCAAGCCCCGCGAGGCCCACGCCCTCAAGCGCCTGTGCGACACGCGCCGCCCGCGCCACGCGGCCGCGCACCGCCTCCGGCAGCGCGAACATCAGATTGCCGCCCACACTCATATGCGGAAACAGAAGCGGGTCCTGAAAAAGCACGCCCACATGCCGGTCTTCAGGCTTCAGCGCCGTCACCTCGGTTCCATCGACGAAAACCCTGCCGCGCGCCGAAAACACCGGATCGAGAAACCCGCCAATATAGGCGAGCAGCGTCGATTTTCCCGCACCCGACGGCCCCATGACCGTCAGCACCCCGCCGGGCGCAACCCGTCTGGTCAGCGAAACGATCTCGCGCCCTTCAAGCGCAATCGTCACCCGGTCGATGAAGAGTCCGGCTTCCGTCAAATCCCGTGTCCGTTCAAACATGCATGTCGCGATACCGGCGGAATATCAGCGCCGGTACGATTGTGGCAACGGCAAAGCCGGCGGCCGGCAGCACCATCTGCATGAAGGCATAGATGCCGATCACGCGGCGATTGCCACCCGAGGCGAGCGCCACCGCCTCCGTGGTGATGGTCGTCAGCCGCCCCGCGCCGATCAGCACCGTGGGCAGATAGAGCCCCACCGACACCGAAAAGCCAATGGCCGCAACGGCAAGAAGCGGCCGCGCCAACATGGGAAGGCGAATCTGAAAGAACCGCCGCACCGGCCCCTTGCCGAGCCCCGCCGCAATCTGGTCGTAGCGCCGGTCGAAGGCCCGCCAGGGGTCTTTCAGGGCGAGCCAGGCATAGGGCAACACAAAGACGAGATGCGCGAACACGAGCGCCGCCAGCGTCGCCTCCACACCGGTCAGGATGAAAAGAAGCTGGAGCCCGAACAGGAATGCCACCTGCGGCACCAGAAGCGGCAGATAGAGAAGCGCCAGCGCGCCCCGCCCCGGCGGACGCCCCATCTCATCCTCCCGCACGAAACACAATATGGCGATCACCGCCGCAACGAATGTGGAAATGAACGCCACGAACAGCGTGGTTGCCAGTGGCTCCACCAGATTGGGCAGAACCCGCATCCAGTTGCGCAGATCGAAGCGCGCCGGCAACAGGTCGGGATATTGCCAGAGCCCCGCCACCGACCACAGGCCGAGCGCCACAAGCCCGGCAAAGATTGCGCCGGCAGACACAAGCATCGCGGCCAGCGCGCCCCAGCGCAGAACACTGTCGCGCCGAAAGCGCCGCCCGGCACAGGAAAACTGGTCGCGCAGCCGCGCGCCGAGCTTCTCGAAGCCGATCCAGATCAGGATTGCGGCGGCTGTGACGCCCAGTTGAAGCACCGCCCCCGCCGACGCCAGAAAGCGCATGGAGAGGTCGGGATCGTTCATCCAGTCGACCAGCCGCACCGCCAGCGGCGCGGGTGTGGTCGGGCCCAAAATGGCGGCCACATCCACCACCGATGTGGCAAAGGCGATGACCGCAAAAACGGGCAGACGGATCTGCGGATAGATCGAGGGCCAGAGGCCGAACACGAAACCGGAGATGCGCCCATATCCCATCGATGCAATGAGCGCCCGCATGCGCGCCGGCTTCACCTGCGGCAGCGCCGCCAGCGTGACGAGAAGCAGGAACGGAATTTCCTTCACGATCAGGCCCGCCATCATCGACAGGCCGAACGGATCATGTACGATCAGGAGGTCGGGCGGGCGCTCCCAGCCGGTCAGCCCCGGCGAGATCAGCCGCGCGATCATGCCCGACGGCGCAATGAGAAAGGCGAGCGCAAAAGCGCTGGCCGCGTGCGGCACGGAAAGCAGCGGCGAAATCAGATGCTGGATGCGTGCAAAGAGCCGCGTGCCGCCCCAGGCGGCGGTGAAAAGCATCACCACCGCAAGCGAGATCGCCGCCGTCGCAAGCCCGCTGACGAGGCTCATCAGCGCCGACATGAAAATGGCCGGCTCGGAAAACAGCATGGCGAAGGGCGCAAGCCCGAACTCCATGCCACCCAGCGCCGGCAGATAGCCGAAGGCCGGCAACAAAGTGCCGGCCAGCCCGAACGCGACCGGAACGGTCAGAAGCCCGATGGCGAGAAAGGGACCGAGGCGCGTCAGCATCAGGCTGGTCCCATGCCTTGGCTAATTTCCAACCCCATAGCGCCGCTTCCACTCGGTTTCGATGCGCTCCATCCAGCTCGGATGCGGCTCGTCCAGCGCCGGGCCGAGTTCGTCGGGCCGCAGGGTTGCAACGCCGAGATCGATGGCGTCGAAGCGGGCGCGGTCATCCACATCCAGCCTGTCCAGCGCGAGCACCGTCGGATCGCCCCAGATGGCTGGATCCTGCTTGCGCGCCTGTGCCTCGGGCGACATCAGGAAATTGGCAGCCACCAGCGCCCCCGCCTTTGCCGAAGCATTGTAGGGGATGGTCAGGAAGTGGGTGTTGGCCAGTGTGCCGCCGGGAAAGGTGAAGGAACGCACCGTGTCCGGCAGCTCGCCATTGGCAATGGCGTTCGAGGCTTCAGCCGGATTGAAGGCGAAGATGATGTCGAGTTCGGAATCGGCCAGAAGCTGCTTCATCGCCGGGTAATTCTGCGGATAGGCACGGCCGGAGCGCCACATGGCCGGGTTCAGCGCATCGAGATAGTCGAAAAGCGGCTTCGTCACCTGATCGAACGCATCTTCATCGACCGGTTTTTGCAGCAATGCCGGGTCTTCGACCGTTTCGGCCAGAACCTGCTTCAGGAAGGAAGAGCCGATGAAATCCGGCGGCTGCGGATAGGAGAAGCGGCCGGGGTTTTCCTGCGCCCATTTCAACAGCCCGTCGGCATCCTGCGGCAGGTCTTCCACATGGATGCGCGCGGTGTCGTAGAAGAAGACAAGTTTCGCCATGCCCCACGGGCTTTCCAGCCCTTCCACCGGCACGGTGAAGTCGGTGCGGATGGTCGGCTTGTTCTCGACATCCACAAAGGCCCAGTTCGGCAGTTTTTCCGCCCAGCCCGGCGAGAGGATCAGCCCCTGTTGCTTCATGGCGGCAAAGTTCTCGCCATTGATCCAGATGAGATCGACCGTTCCGCCCGTATCGCGACCGGCAGCCTTTTCCGCCACCACGGTGGCGACCGCGCTTGCGGTATCCTCAAGCTTCACATGTCTGAGCGTGACGCCGTAGCGTTCTTTCAGCGCGTCACCCGCCCACTCGATGTAATCGTTGATGTTCTGCGAACCGCCCCAGGCGTTGAAATAGACTGTTTCGCCACGCGCATCCTTCAGAACCGCATCCCAGTTCGAGGGATCGGGCTGCGTCGTATCGGCGGCGGCTGGAACCGCGCCAATGGCCAGAAGTGCAGTCGAGAATAGCAGTGCGCGCAAGCGAAACCCCTTTGTTGCCCTTGTTTGAAACCCGTTGGGATAGAGCACGTCAGGGCGGATCAAATCAACGCAAACCACCTCGCGTTGCGGTCACTTCGCGGTGAGTTGTGGGTGATGGGCGCTCTCAGCCGGTCTCGTCCGCGCCGGGTATGTGCAACTCGATACGGTCGGCGGCAAAGCGGGTCTCGGAATACTGCACGGGCTGTCCCTGCGCATCCACATTGATGGCAATGGTCACCAGAACGATCGCGCCGGGCGAAAGCTGCAGGTCTTTCAGATCGCCCGCTTCTGCGTGCCGGGCTGTTACAGTGGTGCTGTGGCGCAGATAATCGGCAAGGCCCAGTTCCCGGAACGAGGCCGTGATCGAGCGCGTTCGCGAAAAAATTTCCGCCATGCCCGCAAACCGCTCTGCGTCGAACCAGCCACGGGCGCGGGAAACGGGCCGTCCATCGGCATGCGAAAGCGTCTCCAGCCGGATCACCGGCGCGCCGGGCGAAAGACATAACGCCTTTGCAACATCAAGGCTCGCGGGCTCCACCGCATGATCGAGCAGATCGGCGGCGAGCCCGCGCGACTGCCCCGCCAGCCCTTCCGAAAAACGCGTACGGCTGCGGATGGGATAGGCCAGCCGCCTGCGTCCCTCGATAAAGGTGCCGCGCCCCTGCTCTGCGCGTAAAACGCCTTCCTGCACCAGCGCCGCAATCGCCGTGCGCACCGTGTGCCGGTTGACGCCAAAGCGCTCCGCAAGCGCCACTTCCGGCGGCATGCGCCCTCCCTGCCCCAGAAGACCTTCACTGATCTCGCGCCGCATGCGGTCGGCGATCTGCCGCCAGAGCGCAACGCCGCTGCGCCGCTCGATCACCGCTTCCTTTTTCTTCGCCTGCGCCAAAATCCCGTTCTCCCCGGCTGCGCTGTCATCAGCGCGTCATGGACACCCGTTAGGCAAAACCCATAATATGTTTGGTTGTCTAGAACAATAGACAAATTGGCGAACGAGGAAGGAGACATCATGGTCTCACGACAGGAAAGACAGGCGGTCACCGAGCGGCGGCGCGAAGCGATGGCGGTGCTGGCCATGGCGAGCGGCGCCGATCTCATGCAGCTCTGGAACGAAGCCGGGCTGCCCGACGAGGCCGAAACGCTGCGCGGACCTGAAACCGGCCTTGTGACCGTTCGCGGCCGCATGGGCGGCGGCGGCGCGCCGTTCAACTTCGGCGAAGCCACCGTCACGCGCGCCACCGTCAAGCTTCCCGGCGGCGAGGTTGGCCACGCCTATGCGCTTGGCCGCGAGAAAATGAAGGTGCGGGTTGCCGCCCTCATCGACGCGCTGCGCCAGAACCCCGACCTTGAAGCCCGGATCGAGGAGAAGATCCTCGCGCCGCTGCGCGCCCGCCGCATCGAGGCTGACGCGACCCGTCGCGCCGAAACGGCAGCCACCAAGGTCGACTTCTTCACCATGGTTCGCGGAGAGGACTGATGACGCTCGATTCCATCGCCATCGAAGGCGGTTTCCAGAACCCGGTCTTCGACGCCCAGACCATTTTCCGCGCCGTCATGCAGGCCATGGCCGAGCCCGGCACGATCCATAAGGGCATTGCGCTCGCCAAGCCGCCCGCACCGCTGACGCCGGAGGCCGCAGCCGTCGCGCTGGCGCTTTGCGATCAGGACACGCCGATCTGGCTCGACCCCGCGCTTGCGGGCGATGAGGCGGTCCGCGCCTGGCTCGCCTTCCACACCGGCGCGCCGCTCGCCAACACGCCGGCCGATGCGCATTTCATCCTGGCGGCTGATCCCGAGCACCTGATCGGGCTGGAGAACTTCGCCCAGGGCTCGCAGGAATATCCCGACCGTTCGGCAACGCTCGTTCTTCAGGTGAGCGATCTTTCGGGCGGCGAGGAACTGGTTCTCGACGGCCCCGGTATCGAGAGCGAGGCGCGCCTCGCGCCCCGTCCCATGCCGCGTCATTTCACCCGCCAGTGGGCGCAGAACCACGCCCGCTTTCCGCGCGGCATCGACCTGATCCTGGTCAGCCGCGAGGGCCTTGCGGCCCTGCCCCGCTCCACCCGCATTACCAGCCAGGAGGCCTGAGCCATGTATGTAGCCGTCAAGGGCGGCGAAGCCGCCATCCAGAACGCGCACCGGCTTCTGGCCGACCGTCGCCGCGGCGACCGCAACCTGCCCGCCATCACGCTCGAGCAGATCGCCAGCCAGCTTTCGCTTGCCGTCGACCGCGTCATGTCCGAGGGCTCGCTTTACGACACCGGCCTCGCGGCACTTGCCGTCAAGCAGGCGCGCGGCGACATGATCGAGGCGATCTTCCTTCTGCGCGCCTACCGCACCACCCTGCCGCGCTTCGGCTATACGCGCCCCGTCGACACGGCGGCGATGCTGGTCGAGCGGCGCGTCTCCGCCACCTACAAGGATCTGCCCGGCGGGCAGCTTCTCGGCCCCACCTTCGATTACACGCACCGTCTGCTTGACCCGGAACTGGCCGAAGACGCCGAACCGGCAGCGCCCGAGGCGCGCAGCGAGGCCGAAGAAGCCATGCCCCGCGTGTCCGACATTCTCGCCAATGAAGGCCTGATCGAGGAAGACGGCTCCCTGCCGGAAGACCGCGAGCCCGGCGACATCACCCGCGAGCCGCCGGAGTTTCCCATGGAGCGCGACCAGCGCCTTCAGGCCCTGTCGCGCGGCGACGAGGGGTTCCTTCTGGCGCTCGGCTATTCCACCCAGCGCGGCTATGGCCGCAACCACCCCTTCGCCGGCGAGATCCGCATTGGCGAGGTGGATGTGGAGATCGACGTGCCGGAACTCGATTTCCCGCTCACGCTCGGCCGCATCCGCGTCACCGAGTGCCAGATGGTCAACCAGTTCAAGGGCTCGCAGAAAGTGCCGCCGCAGTTCACCCGCGGCTACGGGCTTGTGTTTGGCCAGTCGGAGCGCAAGGCCATGGCCATGTCGCTGTGCGACCGGGCGCTGCGCGCAAACGAACTGGATGAAGACATCACCGCACCGGCGCAGGACGAGGAGTTCGTCATTTCGCACTGTGACAACGTGCAGGCGACCGGCTTCGTCGAGCACCTGAAGCTGCCGCACTATGTCGACTTCCAGGCCGAGCTCGGTCTGGTCCGCCAGATGCGCCGCGAATACGAGGAGCGCCGCGAGGGCGCAGCCGCAGACACCGAGCGCCGGGAGGCCGCCGAATGAACGCCCACACCGACAACATCGCCCAGTACAATTTCGCCTATCTGGACGAGCAGACGAAGCGCATGATCCGCCGCGCGATCCTCAAGGCCATCGCCATTCCCGGCTATCAGGTACCCTTCGCCAGCCGCGAAATGCCAATGCCCTATGGCTGGGGTACCGGCGGCGTGCAGGTCACCGCATCGGTGATCGGAACCGACGATGTGCTCAAGGTCATCGACCAGGGCGCGGACGACACCACCAATGCCGTCTCCATCCGCGCCTTCTTCCAGAAGGTCGCCAATGTGGACGTCACCACCCACACCGCCGACGCCACCATCATCCAGACGCGCCACCGCATCCCCGAGGAACCGCTGAATGCCGGTCAGGTGCTCGTCTATCAGGTGCCGATCCCCGAGCCACTGCGCTTCCTCGAGCCACGCGAGACCGAGACGCGCAAGATGCATGCGCTTGAGGAATACGGCCTCATGCATGTGAAGCTCTACGAGGACATCGCCCAGCACGGCCACATCGCCACCACCTTCGCCTACCCGGTCAAGGTCGAGGGGCGTTATGTGATGGACCCCTCGCCGACGCCGAAATTCGACAATCCGAAAATGCACATGTCGAAGGCGCTCCAGCTTTTCGGCGCAGGCCGCGAAAAGCGCATCTATGCCGTTCCGCCCTACACGCGGGTCGAAAGCCTCGACTTCGAGGATCATCCCTTCGAAGTGCAGACCTTCGATGAGCCCTGCGCGCTGTGCGGCGGCACGGATGTCTATCTCGATGAAGTGGTTCTCGATGATCGCGGCGGGCGCATGTTCGTCTGCTCCGACACCGACAATTGCGAGGCGCGCCGCGCCGAAGGCCATCGCGGACATCTGTCCGGCGAAGAGGCTGCAACGTGAGAAACGACAGCGCATCGATGACAGCGCCCGGATCGCGGCCCTCCTCCTTCTCCCCGTCGGCGGGGAGAAGGCGTCGGCAGGCGGATGAGGGGCTGCGCAAACTTTTGAAAATTCGCGGAGAAATCCAATGACTGACGAACCGCTGCTTCGCGTTCGCTCCATCTCGAAATTCTACGGCAACCGTATCGGCTGCAACGACATCTCCTTCGACCTGTGGCCGGGCGAGGTTCTGGCTGTGGTGGGCGAGTCCGGCTCCGGCAAGACCACCCTCCTGAACTGCCTCTCGACCCGCCTCCTGCCGACCTCCGGCACCGTGTCCTACCGCATGCGCGACGGGGCCTTCCACGACCTCTACCGCATGAGCGAAGCCGAACGCCGCTTCCTGATGCGCACCGACTGGGGCTTCGTGCACCAGAACCCCTCCGACGGTCTGCGCATGACGGTTTCCGCCGGCGCGAATGTCGGCGAGCGGCTGATGGCCGTGGGCCAGCGCCACTATGGCGACATCCGCGCCACCGCCACCGACTGGCTCGGCCGCGTGGAGATCTCCAGCGACCGCATCGACGACCAGCCGCGCGCCTTTTCCGGCGGCATGCGCCAGCGCCTGCAGATCGCCCGCAACCTCGTCACCGGCCCGCGCCTCGTCTTCATGGATGAGCCGACCGGCGGTCTCGACGTGTCGGTGCAGGCCCGCCTGCTCGATCTCCTGCGCGGCCTCGTTCACGAGCTTGGCCTGTCCGCCATCGTCGTTACCCACGACCTCGCGGTCGCCCGCCTTCTCTCCCACCGCATGATCGTCATGAAGGACGGTCACGTGGTCGAAAGCGGCCTCACCGACCGGGTGCTCGACGATCCGCAGGCGCCCTACACCCAGCTTCTCGTTTCCTCCATCCTGCAGGTGTGATCATGGCAACGCCCCTCGTCGTCTCCGAAGTCTGCAAGAGCTTCACCATGCATCTCCAGGGCGGCATCCGCCTGCCCGTGGTGTCCGATGTCTCCTTCTCGCTCTCCGCCGGCGAATGCGCCGTGCTTGGCGGCCCCTCGGGCGCCGGCAAGAGCTCCATCCTCAAGATGATCTATGGCAGCTACGCCATCGACACCGGTCAGGTAATCGTCAGCCATGGCGGCAATCTGGTGAACCTCGCCACCGCCGATCCGCGCACCGTCATCGCCATCCGCCGCGACACGATTGGCTATGTCAGCCAGTTCCTGCGCGCCGTGCCGCGCGTTTCCGCGCGCGACGTTGTAGCCGAACCGCTCATCGCGCGCGGCGAAGTTCTGGAAACCGCCCGCGGCAGGGCCGAGATGCTGCTCGAACGCCTCAACCTGCCCGAGCGCCTTTGGGATCTGCCGCCCGCCACCTTCTCCGGCGGCGAGCAGCAGCGCGTGAACATCGCCCGTGGCTTCATCACCGACCACCCCGTTCTGCTGCTCGATGAACCGACCGCTTCGCTCGACAAGGCAAACCGCGAAATCGTGGTTTCCATGATCGACGAGAAGAAGAAGGCGGGCGTCGCCCTTCTCGGCATCTTCCACGATCAGGATGTGCGCGAGATCGTCGCCGACCGCATCATCGACGTCACCGACTTCGCACCAGGCAGGAAAGCGGCATGAAACAGCTATCGGAAAAGCCGGCCATTCACCCCACCGCAAAGGTCGTCGAGTCCACGCTCGGCCGCTACACCGAAATCGGCGAGCGCTCCCGCGTGCAGGAAACGGCGTTCGGCGACTACTCCTACATGACGCAGGACTGCAGCGTCTGGTGCGCGCAGATCGGCAAGTTCTCCAACATCGCCGCCGCCGTGCGCATCAACGCCACGAACCACCCCACATGGCGGCCGACCCTGCACCATTTCACCTACCGCTCCGGCGATTACTGGCCGGATGCCGAGCATGACGCCCAGTTCTTCGAATGGCGGCGGGAGAACATGGTGCGGATCGGTCACGACACATGGCTTGGCCATGGCTGCACGATCCTGCCCGGCGTCACCGTCGGCGATGGCGCGGTGATCGGCGCAGGCGCGGTCGTGTCGAAGGATGTCGCGCCCTACACGATTGTCGGCGGTGTTCCCGCCCGCCCGATCCGCGAGCGTTTCGACCGCAAAACCGCCGAGCGCTATCAGGCGCTTGCCTGGTGGGACTGGGACCATGACCGGCTGCGCGCCGCACTGGACGACTTCCGCTCGCTGAACGCGGAGGAATTCCTGGAAAAGCACGGCGGCTAAAGCAATTCCAGGAAAAGCGGGAACCGGATTTCCGTCCGGAACTGCGTAAAAGAAGTTCTGATATATTGATGGAGCATCGGAGCAACCGGAAGCCGGATTTGGCTTTTCGGTCCGATGCTCCCATCGCCGCGCCAACGGGTCGCAGCTTTCCCTGAATATGATTGTCATGTTTTTATTGACAGGAACGCCCGTCCGCGTGTTCTATGCGCCTGCATCTACGCGATGCGTCCATGGTGTTGGGGCCTTTAACCCTTTCGATCGCAGGACGTCTGTCGTCGCCCGCAAGCCCTGTCTGCCGCAAAACCTGCCGGCAGTCTTTCGCTGATACGGGCGCGTTTTCCGACACACTCCGGCACGAAGGTTCAACCCTTGCCTGTGGGCTTGACCTTGCAAAGCCACGGAGCGTTTGACGTCGCCATGCTCGTCTGTCAGTGCAACCTGATCACCCAGAAAGAGGTCGAGGACACCATCGTTTCGATGCTGGACGAAGACCCCTGGCAGCTCATCGTGCCGGCCAAGGTCTATCACACGCTTTCCAAACGAGGTCGCTGTTGCGGCTGCTTCCCAAATGTGGTGGAAACGATCATCCGTGTAACGGAAGAATACCACCACCGTCACGCCGAAAGCGAAGGCGCTGAAGTCGTGACATATCTTGACCAGGTTCGCGCCCTGCGCGAGCGCTACGGGAGCAGGTTTAATGAAAGGCGACAAAAAGGTTATCGAGCGGCTTAACGAAGCCCTCACCCATGAACTCGGGGCGGTCAACCAGTACTGGCTGCACTATCGCCTTCTGGAAGACTGGGGCTTCACCAAACTGGCGAAGAAGGAACGCGAGGAATCCATCGAGGAGATGCACCACGCCGACAAGCTGGTCGAGCGCATCATCTTCCTTGAAGGTCATCCCAACCTTCAGGTCGTTGGACCGCTGCGCATCGGCCAGAACCTCAAAGAGGTTCTCGAAGCCGATCTGGCTGGCGAGCACGATGCCCGCAAGCTGTACAAAGAGGCCCGCGACGACTGTAACGCCGCCGGCGACTACGTATCCATGAAACTGTTTGAAGAGCTTCTGGCCGATGAGGAAGGCCATATCGACTTCCTCGAAACCCAGCTTGAGCTTCTTGAGACCATCGGCGAGGCCAAATACGGCCAGCTGAACGCCGGCTCTGCCGACGAAGCCGAGTAATCTGGCTTAGGAATGGCCGGTCGAGCACCCGCTCCCGGCCATTCCACTCCCGTGATCAATGCGCTCTTGGCCGCTGTTTTGCACCCGGAACGAGCGCCGCATCGCCCAGCTTGCGCGGCGCCCCGGTTCGCTCCGCCACCACGATCAGCCCTTCTATGGGCTCACCGCGATCCATCCGGATCACCGCCTTCTCCAGAAGGACCGGCTCGAACCCCGCTTCCGCCAGCGCTGCACGCAGATGCGGCTCGGAATGGGCATAACGGCGCGAGGCGCGCAGCACCATTGCCTCCGGCCCCGCGTGATGTTCGACCGAGAAGACGAAGAGCGCTCCCGGCGCAAGCGACGCGCCCGCCGTCGCAAAAAGCCGCTCCAGCGCGCCCAGATACATGAACACATCGGCCGCCGTCACCAGGTCGGCCCTGCGCGGCAGGGTCGAGAGCGCTGCCAGATCGGCCCGCTCCAGACGGTCGTATATGTGCTTTCCCCCGGCCCGCTTCAGCATCTCGGCGGAGATATCGAGCCCTTCCAGAAAGCTCACGCGGGATCGCAGGCGCTCGCCCATGAGGCCGGTGCCGCAGCCAAGATCGACCGCATGGGCAAAGCTGTCGCGGCCAAGGCGCAGAAGCGCCTCTTCCAGCAATTGCGGCACGCGGTAGCCAAGCTTGTCCACCAGCGAAGCGTCGAAGGTTTCGGCATATTGATCGAACAGCGTTTCGACAAAGGCGGAAGGAGCGGCTTCAAGACCGTCCAGCGCGCCATGCAGCTCAAGCTTGAGCGCTGCGCCCAGCCTGTCTTCGCGATCAAGCCGCAGCACCGTGCGCCAGGCGTCCACCGCCGCCGCGATCTCGCCGGCCTCGGCCAGCATTTCGCCATGTCGATAATGCCCTGCGATCCAGTCCGGCGCGAGTTCCAGCGCCTCGCCCATCAGGCCGGCTGCCGCCGCAAACTCCCCGTTTTCCAGCAACATCTCGGCGTACTCCGCCCGGCGATCGGCCAGGAGGTTACCCGAGGTGAAGATGAATGGGTTCATACAGTTTGAATTTTTCCGGGGTGCCCTGGGTCAGGACCCACGCGGGCGGTGGGCGTTTATGCTCCCGGAAATCTCTCCTGACAAGCATATCTTTCACCATCAGAAAAAAATCCTATCTTGTGGTTCCATGAAGCCGCACGATCTGCTCCACCCGCGTCCGGCAGGGCTTTATTGCCCGCCCGGCGATTTCTACATCGATCCCGTTCGCCCGGTGGAGCGGGCGCTCATCACGCATGGCCATGCCGACCACGCCCGCGCGGGCCATCGCCACGTGCTGGCGACAGGGCAGACACTCGACATCATGGAGCTGCGCTACGGCGCGGATTTTGCCGAAAGCCGGCAGGCCCTTGCCTATGGCGAGAAGCTTTCCATCGATGGTGTCACCGTCTCGTTTCACCCCGCAGGCCATGTGCTCGGCTCGGCGCAGATCGCGGTCGAGGCCAACGGGCTGCGCATCGTCGCCTCCGGCGACTACAAGCGCCATCCAGACGCCACCTGCGCACCCTTCGAGCCGGTGCGCTGCGATGTCTTCATCACCGAAGCGACCTTCGGGCTCCCCGTCTTCGTCCATCCCGATCCGCTGAACGAAATCCGCAGGCTGACCGCCTCGCTTGCCCAGTTCCCCGAGCGCGCCCACATCGTCGGCGCCTATTCGCTCGGCAAGGCGCAGCGCGTCATCGGCCTCCTGCGCGCCGCTGGCCATGATGCACCGATCCTCATTCACGGCGCACTGGCCAAGCTCTGCCACTACTATCAGGGTCAGGGCATCAAGCTCGGCAAACTCGCCCCGGCCACCGACGAGGAAGGCATTGTCGATCGCGGCGCGGGCCAGATCATCGTCGCCCCGCCCTCGGTTTTCGGCGAGCGCTGGACGCGCCGTTTCGCCGACCCGCTCAATGTCTTCGCCTCCGGCTGGATGCGCATTCGTCAGCGCGCCAGACAGCGCGGCGTCGAGCTTCCGCTGATCCTGTCTGACCATGCCGACTGGAACGAACTCACCGCCACCATCCGCGAAACGGAGGCGGGCGAAGTGTGGGTGACCCATGGGCGCGAAGAAGCCATCGTGCGCTGGTGCGAGCTGAACGGCATCGCCGCGCGTCCGCTCAACCTTGTCGGCTATGAAGACGAGGCCGAGTGATGCAGCGTTTCGCCGATCTCCTCGACCGTCTCGTCCTCACACCGTCGCGCAATGGCAAGCTGCGGCTTCTGGCGGATTATTTCCGCACCGTGCCCGATCCCGACCGGGGCTACGCGCTGGCCGCACTCACGGGCGGTCTGGATTTTCCGGCGGTCAAACCCGCCATGCTGCGCACCCTGATTTCCGAGCGCATGGATGAGGTGCTTTTCGCCTATTCCTACGATTATGTGGGCGATCTCGCCGAAACCATTTCGCTGGTCTGGCCCGCCTCCCACGACAGTGAGACCCCGCCGCCGGCGCTCTCCGAGATCGTCGAAACCCTCACACAGCTTGGTCGCGCCGAAGCGCCAACAGTCATTGCAGGCCTGCTCGACCGGCTCGACCCTTCCGCCCGTTTCGCGCTCATCAAGCTGGCGACCGGGGGCCTGCGGATCGGCGTTTCGGCGCGTCTTGCCAAACAGGCGCTTGCCGCCTTTGGCGACAGGGATGTGGGCGAGATCGAAGAGCTCTGGCACGGGCTCGAACCGCCCTATGAAGCGCTTTTCGCCTGGCTGGAAGGCAGGGCCGGGAAGCCGGTCAGCGCAGCAAAAGCGCTGTTCCGACCGGTCATGCTCGCCCACCCGGTCGGCGAGGGCGATCTCGAAAAACTCGATCCGGGCGACTATGCCGCCGAGTGGAAGTGGGACGGCATCCGCGTACAGGCTGCGGGCGAAGACGGTGTGAAACGGCTTTATTCGCGCACGGGCGACGATATTTCCGGCGCATTTCCCGATCTTTTGGCGGAATTCGATGCCGAAATGACGCTGGATGGAGAACTTCTGGTCGGAAATCCGGGCCTCAAAACCGGCACGTTTTCAGATCTGCAACAGCGCCTGAACCGCAAGACGGTCTCGAAGAAGATGCTCGCCGAATACCCCGTTTTTCTGCGCTGCTACGATCTTCTCCAGATCGGCGATGATGATCTGCGCGCCCTGCCCTTTACCGAGCGGCGCGCCATTCTGCAAAGCGAACTGCCGGCGCTTTCAGAACACCGGTTCGACCTGTCTCCCATGGTCGGCTTTTCAGGCTGGGAGGAGCTTGAGGAAAAGCGCCGCAATCCGCCGCATCCCGTGATCGAAGGGGTGATGCTGAAACGGCGCGATTCCGCCTATGTGCCGGGTCGTCCAAAGGGGCCGTGGTTCAAATGGAAGCGCGATCCGTTCACCGTCGATGCGGTCCTGATGTACGCCCAGCGCGGCCACGGAAAACGGTCGAGCTATTATTCGGACTACACATTCGGCGTCTGGAGAGGCCCGGACGACGCACCCGAACTGGTGCCGGTCGGCAAGGCCTATTTCGGCTTTACCGATGAAGAACTGAAGCTGATCGACAAATATGTGCGCGACAACACGGTGGAGCGTTTCGGCCCCGTGCGCTCGGTGCGCGCGGAGCCCGGCCATGGCCTCGTTCTGGAAGTCGCCTTTGAAGGGCTGAACCGCTCGACGCGCCACAAATCGGGCGTGGCCATGCGCTTTCCACGCATCTCGCGCCTGCGCTGGGACAAGCCGGCGGCCGAGGCCGACCGGCTGGAAACCCTTATGGCGCTTTTGGCGGACTAGCGGGCAGTCACTGCGTTGCGACCGCTGCCCGGATCGCGAAAATGTCGAGCGCCTTGCCGCCGCCCGTCACATCGGGAACGATGGTGATGGAGCCGCCGCCATTGGGCCGCTCATCCGGCAGCGTGACCTCGAACAGATAATCCGCCCGTGAGGGGCCGACCACATAGCGGGTGCGTCCGCAGCCGCCGAGCGCGCCGAAATTGCACGACAGCGAAAGCTGCGTTTCCTCGCCATCCTGCGAACGCGCCTCAATGCTGAAGATCGCGCTGCGGCCTGCCAGCGTTTCGAGAATGCCCTGCCCCACATCGAAGGTGACGCCGGCATTGCCCGCCGTGCTGATGCGCAGGAAAACCCGGTCATCATTGCGCATGACGTCCACATTGCCGCCATTGGACGCGGCGACCGTCGTCGGGTCGGTCGGATCGAACACGGTGATCCACTCGCCCGCAGCGCGGCTTGTGCCCGATGCGCCCTGCGTGCCCGTGGTCTCGTCGCTGCCCGTCGAGAACTCTTCTTCCTCAAGCGCCAGCGGCGGATTGGGAACGCTGGTGTCGCGTTCGGCGCTGGACATCAGGATGCCACTGGAAAACGTCCACCAGAGCCCCATGGCGACAAAGGCCACCAGGGTCGCCACGAGAAACAGCATGGCGTAGGGGCGGCGCTGCCTTGGCAGGGCCGCGCGAATGCGGCGCTTGGTTTCCGCATCCGACGGCTGGTCGGGTGCGGAAGGCCGGTCTGCGCGGTCGATCTGCGGCGTGAAATCGCTTTCGGCGCGCCGCACTTGTGCGCGACGCGGCTCGGGCGCCACTTGGGGCGCCACCTCGGGCGTCACCTGAAGCGAAGGCGCCTGACGCGGCGCGGGCCTCGGCTCCTGCCGCTGTGGCGCTTCGGGTTCCGGCGCGGCCGGGCGACGGGGCGCGGCTGCGGGAACGAATTCCGTTTCGATTTCGGTGATCGTCGCCTTCAGGTTCTCACGCCGGGCGAGTTTCGCCTCGTCCGAGAGATCCTCGCGTGCCTCAAGCGTGCGCTCCAGCGCGGCAAACGCCGAGCGGTAGACCTTCTCACGAAAGGACCGCTTGTCTGCGTCGCCCTTTTCGAACGCCTTTCTTATGGCTTTTTCTATTGCGTCCAAGGCTGGCTGCCCTCTTTGCCTGCTTTGCCCCATGGTTAACCGTTGGTGAGTATGCAATCAACGGTGATAACAAGGTGTGAACAATCCATCCTTCCGGCGCGACGCGCGGAAAACGGTTCACAAACCGCTCAAAACAAGGCCGGAGGAGACTGAAATGCGTGATTTCGCGCTCGAGGTTCATTTTTCCCGCTGGGAGTTCAATGCCCGGCATCACATGACCGCTTCGGACATGGAGAGCATGACGCTCGGCGAACTGACGCAGATGGCAGGGCCGGCGGCGCGCGAACAGCTCGACAGTCTCTGGCTCGGCTACACGGAAACCTGGGGCGCGCCTGATCTGCGCGAGGCCATCGCCGCCACCTATGACGGGCTTTCCGCCAGCAACATTCTCTGCTTCGCCGGGGCGGAGGAAGGCATCTACGCCGCCATGCGGGTGATGCTCACGCCCGACGACCACGCCATCGTCTCGGTGCCCAACTATCAGGCGGCCGAGACCGTGCCGCTCGGCCTGTGCGCCGTTACCGGCGTGCCGCTTCTGGAAGACGAGAACTGGCGGCTCGACCTCGACGCGGTGCGCGCCGCGATCCGCCCCAACACAAAGCTCATTTCCGTCAACCTGCCCAACAACCCGACCGGCGCGCTGATGCCGCAGGACGATTTTGCGGAACTGGTGGAGATCTGCCGCGCGCATAATCTCTATCTTTTCAGCGACGAGGTCTATCGGCTTCTGGAGCGCGACGAGAGCAAGCGCCTGCCGCAGGCCGCCGAGATCTATGAGAAAGGCATCTCGCTCAACGTGATGTCCAAGGCCTACGGCCTGCCGGGCCTGCGCATTGGCTGGATCGCCAGCCCGGACACGGCGCTCCTGCTGAAATTCGAGCGCTACAAGCACTACCTCTCGATCTGCAATTCCGCTCCCAGCGAGCGTCTGGCGGTGTTGGCGCTTTCGGTGAGCGACCGCATTCTTGAGCGAAACCGCGCTCTGATCGCCGAAAACCTGGAGAAGATGGACGCGTTCTTCGCCGACCATGCCGACCTGTTCGACTGGACACGGCCCGATGGCGGCTGCGTGGCCTATCCGCGTTACAAGGGCGCAGACGGCGTGGAAACCTTCTGCCGCGATCTGGTCGAAGAGCAGGGCGTACTGCTTCTGCCCGCCTCGGTCTATCACTCGGAGCTGATGGATGCGCCGGCCGGACGCTTCCGCATCGGCTTTGGCCGCCGGGGCATCGACGCGGGACTGACCGCGATGCGGGCCTTTCTCGAACGCCGTCACAACGGTGTTGCGGCCGAGTGAGGAGACGCCCGGCGCAAAAAATGCGACAAGGGTTCCCGGGACGCTTCGGGAGCCCGCAAGATGAAGGGTTCCCAACAAGGGGTGAGATGCTGTAGAAGCTTTGACGTTTACGAATACGTCAATTGAGGGGATAGCCAATGGCGCTTCCGGCCGTTTTCGACAAATTGCGTTTGCCCGTGGTCGGCGCGCCTCTGTTCATCATCTCGCATCCGCCGCTGGTGGTGGCGCAGTGCAAGGCCGGCGTGGTGGGCTCGTTTCCCGCGCTCAACGCCCGCCCCAAGGAGCAGCTCGACGAGTGGCTTTCGCAGATCACCGAAGAACTGGCTGCGCATGACGCACAGAACCCGGATCGTCCTTCCGCCCCCTTCGCGGTCAACCAGATCGTTCACCGGTCCAATGACCGGCTGGAGCATGACCTGAGGGTCTGTGTGGACCACAAGGTGCCAATCGTCATCACCTCGCTGGGCGCGGTCGAGGAAGTGAACCAGGCCGTCCACTCCTATGGCGGCATCGTGCTGCACGACATCATTCACGACCGCCATGCGCGCAAGGCCATCGAAAAGGGCGCTGACGGGCTGATCGCGGTTGCAACCGGGGCCGGCGGCCATGCAGGCACGCTCTCGCCCTTCGCGCTGGTGCAGGAAATCCGGCAGTGGTTTGACGGGCCGCTGCTTCTCTCGGGCGCCATCGCCAATGGCGGCGCGGTTCTGGGCGCTCAGGCCATGGGCGCGGACCTCGCCTATATCGGCTCGCCCTTCATCGCCACCCACGAGGCGCGCGCCAGCGACGACTACAAGGAGATGATCGTCTCTTCGCGCGCCGCCGACATCGTCTATTCCAACCTGTTCACCGGCGTGCACGGCAACTATCTGAAGGGGTCCATCGTCAACGCCGGCATGGATCCCGACAACCTGCCGGAAGCCGACCCCTCGAAGATGAATTTCGCCAGCGCCGACGCAAAGGCCTGGCGCGACATCTGGGGCAGCGGACAGGGTGTCGGCGCGGTGAGCGAGATCACCGGCGCAGGCGCGCTGGTGGATCGGCTTGCGGCAGAATATGCCGCCGCAAAAGACCGGCTCTGCACGCCGCGCTGAGACCAGATCGTGATCCTGATCTTGGAGAGATCACCCCTCGTCGCTCAGACTGTCCTGTAGCGACGAGACGATCTTTTCGAGCAACGCCAGATAGTGCGCGCGCTCCGCATCGGTGAGGGTTTCGAGCGCGAGGCCGTTCACGGCACCAACCGCCTGCCTGACACGCACCGCCTTTTCCATCGCATCCGGGGTCAACCCGATCAGCCGGCTGCGCCGGTCTTCCGGGTCGGCCCGTCTCTCGATCAGACCATCGCGCTCCATGCGCAACAGCGTTGCCGCCATGGTCGGCTGCTCGATGCCGGCGCTCTTCGTGAGCGCCTTCTGCGATAGCCAGGCTCCCTCACCCAGCGCGAAGAACACCGGCAGCATGCCGCTGGTCACGCCGATGTCCCTCAAATTGCGGTCGATGGCGCGCGCGAAAAGCCGCGCCGCCCAGTTCGTCATATAGCCTGCAGATCGTTCACGCCTGAAAGTCATTTATATAGCTTGCTATCCATTTATATTGCATGCTATGTATATTGCATCGACGGTATCCCCGCAAGGAGAAGGACCATGCGCTGGAAAAGCACTGATGACCGCTACGGAGCGGTTGCGATTGCCATTCACTGGACGACGGCCGTGGCCATTGTCGGCATTCTGGCCTCCGGTTTTCAGGCGGCAGGCGCGATGGAGGCGGCAGACAGGCTCGCGCTTCTGCGCATCCATGCCACGCTTGGCATCTTCGTTGTGCTTTTGACGCTGATGCGGATCGGCTGGTGGTGGCTGGGCGATGCCAAACCGGCCGATGCCGCCGGCACGCCGCGCTGGCAGGCGCGAGCCGCGCATATCGTGCACGGCCTGCTTTACGTGATCATTCTTGGCATGGGAGCCAGCGGCATCGGCATGCTGGCGCTCTCCGGCGCGGGCGCGACCCTTTTTGCAGGCGCCACGACGCCGCTGCCGGACTTCACCACCTATCTGCCGCGCGCGCCGCATGGTCTGGGAAGCCGGCTTCTGATCGCGCTTCTGGCATTCCACACCGCCGCCGCGCTCTACCACCATTTCGTCATGCGCGACGGGCTTCTTGGGCGCATGGGGCTGGGGCGCTAACGCCCCGCTCACACGCCGCCGGCCAGAACGCACCGGCAATGGCAAAGGCGTTTAACCCGGCAGGCCCTCCAGCCGGGTTACCTCATCCAGCCCGTCATCCCAGTTGGCGCGGCTGGAAAGACAGATATGCGCGTTCGGGCGAATGTCGACCGGTGTGTCGAGGCTGCCCGCAGGCACGACGAGAAGTGCGCCATCCATCTGGATGCCTGGAACTGCCGAGCCGCATTCGCTGCAGAAGCTTTTTTCATGCCGGCTTTCGGGCACCCGGTAAGTCTTGATCCGGTCTTCTCCCGACAGCCAGGTGATCTTCGCCACGGTGGAGAAAAGATTGGCCGCATGCGCCGACCCGGTATCCTTGCGGCAACGGGAGCAGTGACAAAGAAAGAAGCTCTCGAACGGGCCGGAAATCTGAAATTTGACTGCCCCGCACTGGCAGGAACCCTCGTTCTTCTGGGTCATATACTCTCTCATCTCTTTTTGAAGCGGCCGTGTCTCTATCACAAAGCGCCCGTGCGCGCATCCAGATGCACGCCGACCGCATGAGCGGCCATCGCCCCCGGGCGGCTCCGGGGCTTCAATCGCTGCTGTGCGCTGTCAGAAAACCGTCATCTCATCGACATGCAGGTTTCATCCGCACCCGTTAGGCGAATGACCAACAAGGGCGACAAGCCCACGGAAGAGCCGCAACAAGGCGCTTAACGGGAAGAGCACATGCTTGAAATTCGTCAGGTCACCCGTCGTTTCGGGCCAAACACGGCCGTGCGCGACGTGGAACTGAAAATCGAACAGGGCCAGATGGTCGGTGTCATCGGTCGCTCAGGCGCTGGCAAATCGACGCTTCTGCGCATGATCAACCGCCTGATCGATCCGTCCGAAGGATCGATCTTCTTTCAGGGCAGGGAAGTTTCCGCGCTGAAAGGCGCGGAACTGCGTCGCTGGCAGCGCGACTGCGCGATGATCTTCCAGCAGTTCAACCTGGTGCCGCGCCTCGACGTGCTCACCAATGTTCTGCTTGGCAGGCTCAACCACCGCTCCACGGTGCTCAACCTGCTCAACATGTTCACGCGGGAAGAGCGCATTCAGGCGATTGCAGCGCTTGAGCGCCTCGACATCGCCCAGACGGCGCTGCAGCGCGCCGGCACGCTTTCCGGTGGTCAGCAGCAGCGTGTGGCGATTGCCCGTGCGCTCATGCAGGAGCCGAAGGTGATCCTCGCCGACGAGCCGATCGCTTCGCTCGATCCGCTCAACGCCAAGGTGGTGATGGATTCGCTCGCCGACATCAACGCCCGCGAAGGCATCACCGTCATCACCAACCTGCACACGCTCGACACGGCGCGCGCCTATTGCAACCGCATCGTCGGCATGGCCAAGGGCGCGGTGGTTTTCGACGGCCCGCCCGAGGCGCTGACCAGCGAAGCGGTGCGCACCATTTATGGCGGCGAGGAAGGCGCGGAACTTTCCGAAGCCATCACCTCCACCAGCATCAATGTTCCGGCTCCGCAGCCGGCAAGGAAATCGACCGGTCAGGCTCAACCGGCGCTCGCCGCCGTCTGATCCACGGGATCGTCTCGCCCGCGTAACGGGCTCCACCTGCTTGAAACCCCGCCGGCAAGGCCGGCACCCAAATGGAGAGACATCATGTTCAAGAAAGCTCTTATGGGCGCCGTTGCGCTCACCGCGATCATGGTTGGCGGCGCACAGGCCGAAGATCTGAAAGAGTTCCGCATCGGCATTCTCGGCGGCGAAAACGAAGCCGACCGCCTGCGCAATTTCTCCTGCATCGTCGACAAGCTCCCCGAGGTTCTGGGCGTCGAGAAGGTCGCCCTGTTCCCGGCTGCCGACTATGACGGCGTGATCCAGGGCCTGCTCGGCGGCACGCTCGACTATGCCGAGCTCGGCGCTTCGGGCTATGCAAAGGTCTATCTGGAAGATCCGGAGGCCGTTGAGCCGATCCTCACCACGGTGCAGACCGACGGTTCGACCGGCTATCATTCGATCATGGTGGCCCGCAAGGATTCCGGCATCGCAACGCTGGAAGACATGAAGGGCAAGAAGCTCGGCTTCGCCGATCCGGACTCCACCTCCGGCTACCTCGTTCCCGCCGTCACGCTGCCCAAGGCAGTCAACGCTTCGGTTGAAGAGTTCTTTGGCGAGACCGGCTTCGGCGGCGGCCACGAGAACCTGGTTCTTGAAGTCGTGAAGGGCACGTTCGACGCCGGCACGACCTGGGCTTCGGGCGTTGGCGAGTTCTCCGACGGCTACACCTCCGGCAACCTGCACAAGATGGTCGAGAAGGGCATTCTCGACATGGACGATCTGGTTGAGCTCTGGAAGTCCCCGCTGATCCCGAACGGTCCGGTCGTGGTTCGCACCTCCATGGACGCCGACATGAAGAACACGTTCAAGACCTTCATGATGGAAATGCCGGAAGCCGATCCGGAGTGCTTCGCAGCCATCCAGGGCGGCGACTACAAGGGCTACACCGAAGTGACGCCGGCATTCTACGAGCCGATCATCGACGCCCGTCGCTCCAAGATCGGTTCCTGATCCCTTTCCCGCAATCTGACGCGCCGCCGGCCTGTGCCGGCGGCGTTGTCGCACAGGCGTGCCAAACATGACAGCAACGACCCATTCCCCGCTTCTTTCCGAAGCCGGCCAGGCCGTGGAGCGCCACTGGCGCGAACTGGCCGGACGCCGTCGTCTCTACACCATTGGCGGCATCGTGTTCATGGTTCTCGCCATGAGCGGTTCGCTCTGGTTTGCCAATGAATCGAACGCCGGCAAGTTCTTCGACCGACTGCCCTATCTGTTCGATTTCGTGGGACAGATGATGCCGCGCGATGGCTGGGAAATCTGGCGCGCCCTGTTCGACCTGCCCTCGCCCTATGACGATGGCAGCCTGAAATACAATTATCCCGACGGGCGGATCTATCTCACCGAGACGCTCTATCTGCCCGAATATTTCTACAAGATGCTGGAGACCATCAACATTGCGCTGGTTTCCACGCTGATCGGCTTCGGCCTTGGCTTCGTTCTGTGCTTCCTGGCCGCATCGAACCTGACGACGCGGCGCTGGCTGCGCTTCTTCGTGCGCCGTTTCATGGAAGTGCTGCGCGCCTTCCCCGAGATCGTGATCGCCGGCTTCTTTCTGGCCGTGCTGACCATCGGGGCAGTGCCCGCCATCATCGCGGTGTCGATCCACACGGTCGGCGCGCTTGGCAAGATGTTCTTCGAAGTGGTCGAGAACGCCGACATGAAGGCCGAGGAAGGCCTGCGCGCCGCCGGTGCGAACTGGGTGGAGCGCGTCTGGTTCTCCATCGTACCGCAGGTCATGCCCAACTTCCTGAGCTACGCACTGCTGCGTCTGGAAATCAACGTGCGCGCCTCCACCATCATTGGCGCGGTCGGCGGCGGCGGCATCGGCGAGGCGCTGCGCCTCTCGATCAGCCGCACGCATGAAGCCAAGACGCTCGCCATCATCCTTCTTCTGTTCTGCACCATCGTCGCGGTCGACCAGCTTTCGGCCTGGCTGCGCGGCCGCATTGTCGGCAAGCAGGCATTCGAATTCGGCCGGGGAGGCTGATCATGACCGAGATCGAAGCCAACGCCATCGCCGCGCGCCACGCGGATGTGTTTCACCGTCCGCTGATGGAGCGCCTGCGCGGCGTGATCATCATCACCGCCATCGCCCTCTACATGGTCTTCGCCTGGTGGTTCTTCGCCATCGGGCAGGTCATCTCCAACGGCAACTGGGACATTGCGGGCAGCTATCTGGCCGACTGGGTTTCCTATGAAATCCGCCCGGACATCGAATATGACGGCGATGCGCTGGATGTTTCCTTTCCGCGCTTCTCGCCGCTCGGCAGCGACCCAAGGCCGGAATGGCTGACGACCGAGACCGCCATGGTCGAACGCCGCGTGGCGGCAAGCGCTGCGGCGGGCAACGCCACGGGCGGCGCGACCAGCGGAGCCGGTTTCCTCGGCTCGCTCGACGCCGAACCTGCCAAGAAGGAAGACGGTGGTTTTCTGGGCGCGATGGCCCCCTCTTCCACCACCACGGAAAGCCCCGCGACCGAGGCGGAAGCTGCGCCGCAGGCTCCCGCGACGACGCGTGAGGAAGCCGTGGTCAGCGCCGACATCTCCTTCGGCGGCGACACGCATATCCGCGTTCAGCCGGGCTTCGTGACCGTGACCCACAGGGGCGAAACGCTGGAACTCGACATCGAGGAGCGCGTCAGCGTCAATGCACGCGGACCGCTGCCCGAGTGGGCAAGCCAGCGCGCGCCGGGCGCGAAGGTGATCGTACGCTTCGGATTTGCCGGACGCGCCGAGATCGAGGATGACGAAGTGAAAGTGCGCCGCCGTTTCATCGGCTGGGAGAACTTCTTCTTCGACACCCGCTCGCCCTATTGGGACATGTCGGCCGGCGAGGTTCTGGGAACGATCTTCTTCGGCGACCGCATCGAGGCGGACCGCTCCAACCTGTCGCTCGCCTGGAACAATTTCGTCAACAATGCCGACTGGCAGCATGGCGATGTGTGGCTGAAGCTGCTGCAGACCATCGTCATGGCCTTCGCCGGCACGGTGCTGGCGTCGATGCTGGCCTTCCCGCTGGCCTTTGCCGCAGCCCGCAACATCATGCCCAACCGGGTCGTCAATCAGGTGCTCAAGCGCTTCTTCGACTTCCTGCGCTCGGTGGACATGCTGATCTGGGCGCTGTTCTTCACCCGCGCCTTCGGGCCGGGACCGCTGGCCGGTATCTCGGCGATCTTCTTCACCGACACCGGCACGTTCGGCAAGCTCTACTCGGAAGCGCTGGAGAACATCGACGACAAGCAGCGTGAGGGCGTGCGCTCCGTCGGCGCGGCCCCTGCCTCGGTCCAGCGCTATGGCGTGGTGCCGCAGGTTCTGCCGGTCTTTTTGAGCCAGGCGCTCTATTTCTGGGAGTCCAACACCCGCTCCGCCACCATCATCGGCGCCGTTGGCGCCGGCGGCATCGGCCTCAAGCTCTGGGAAGCGATGCGCACCAATCAGGACTGGGAAAACGTGGCCTACATGGTCATCCTGATCCTGCTTGTCGTGTTCGTCTTCGACAACATCTCCAACCTTCTGCGTCAGCGTCTGATCGGCAGGCAGCCGTGAAGAGGATGACGCAGGGGAAATTGGCTGCTAGCCTTCGCGGTCCTTTTGAGGGATTCGTTAACCTGTCACACAAATCGCCTATTGCATCGCTTTCGGCGAGGATATGCTCATGCGCTACGCAATCTACTTCACACCCGAAAAAGACGACCCGCTGACGCGGGCCGCCGCACGCTGGCTCGGCCGGGACGCCTTTACGGGCCAGTCCATCGCGCCCGTGGAGGCAGGCCCCTTCTCTGCTGCGGAGATTTCCTTTCACACCGCAGCCGCGCGCCGCTACGGCTTCCATGCGACGCTGAAGGCCCCGTTCCATCTGGCGGAAGGTCAGAGCGAACAGAGCCTGATCGCCGCGCTGGCGGACTTCTGCGAGCGCACGGAGCCCGTGATCATTCCGCGTGCGGTCGTGCGTCGTCTCGACGGTTTCTTTGCGCTGGTGCCCGAGGACCGCTCCCCACGGCTGGATGCGCTGGCCGGCAACATCGTGGAGGCGTTCGAGCCCTTCCGCGCGCCGCTGACCCAGGAAGAGCTGGAGCGCCGCAACCCCGAGGGCCTGTCGCCCAGCCAGCTCAAGAACCTTTACAAATGGGGCTACCCCCACGTGTTTGAAGCATTCCGCTTCCACATGACGCTGACCGGCCGCGTGCCGCAGGCAGAAGCTGTCCGCATGGAGCGCGCCATAGACGCCTTCTTCGGGCCGCTTTTGTCGGAACCATTGGAAATCGGCTCGCTGGCGCTGTTCATCGAGCCTGAGCCGGGCGCACCTTTTCAGGTGAGATACTCCCACGCGCTCGGCTGGAACAAGACAAGAAAGACCGCCTGATAATGACGCAAGAACTGGTTTTAAGAAACGCCCGCATCGTGCTGCCCGATGAGGTCATCGAAGGCAGCGTGGTGATCCGCGACGGGCGCATCGTCGACATTGCCGCCGGCACTGCATCCATCGGCGAGGACATGGAAGGCGACTACCTGCTGCCGGGCCTTGTCGAGCTGCACACCGACCATCTGGAACGCCACTACGCCCCGCGCCCGAAAGTGCGCTGGAACCCCATCGCATCGGTGCTGGCGCATGACGCGCAGATCGCCGCTTCGGGCATCACCACCGTGTTTGACGCGCTGCGCATCGGCCTCGACGAGGACAGCAATCTCGGCGCGGAAGAAATGCGCGAACTGGGCAACGCCATCGAGAACAGCGTGGAGGCCGGCCGCCTGCGCGCCGATCACTTCCTGCATCTGCGCTGTGAGGTTTCCGCACCCGATTGCCTGGAAGGGTTCGAGCTCTTCAAGAACGACAGCCGCGTGAAACTCGCCTCGCTGATGGACCATTCGCCGGGCCAGCGTCAGTTCACGAGCATCGACACCTACAAAGTCTACTACATGAACAAGACGGGCATGACGGAAGAGGACTTCCGCCAGTTCTGCGAAAAGCGCGTTGCGCAGTCGCAGACCTATTCCAGCCGTCACCGCAACGCCATCTCCGACATCTGCCGCGAGCAGGGCATCATTCTGGCGAGCCATGACGACGCCACGATGGAGCATGTGGACGAGGCGGCGACGCAGGGCGTGCGCGTGGCCGAGTTCCCGACCACACAGGAAGCGGCAACCGCCTCGCGCGACGCCGGCATGCAGGTGCTGATGGGCGCACCCAATGTGGTGCGCGGCGGCTCGCACTCCGGCAATGTCTCCGCCCGCAGCCTGGCCGAGGGCAACACGCTCGACATCCTGTCTTCCGACTACATTCCCTTCAGCCTCGTTCAGGCCGCTTTCGCGCTGGGCGAGACCGTGGACCACATCTCGCTGCCGCAGGCCGTTGCCATGGTTTCCAAGAACCCGGCAGAGGCCGTGGGTCTCGATGACCGCGGCATTCTTGAACAGGGCCGCCGCGGCGACGTCATCCGCGTGCGGGTGGACGAGCATGTTCCGATCGTGCGTTCGGTCTGGCGCGAGGGGGCGCGGGTGGCATGAGGGCATCGGCCACGCTGGAGCGTGTCATCGACGAGCAGGACGTCCCGATCCGCCATGGCGTATTCATCGCCGTCGCCGGCCCTTCGGGGGCCGGCAAGGACTCGGTGATGGACTATGCGCGCCAGCGGCTCGGGCCGCAGGACAGCGACGTGACCTTTGTGCGCCGTGTCATCACCCGTGAGATGGACGGCGCAGGCGAGGCCCATGACTGCCTGACGCGCGCCGATTTCGATGAAGCCGAGGCAAAGGGCGCATTCGCCGTGAGCTGGGAAGCGAACGGACTGAAATACGGTCTGCCGGCAAGCGTGGATGACATTGTGCGCGACGGGCATGTGGCCGTGGCCAACGTGTCGCGCGCCGTCATTCCGCTCCTGCGTGAGCGCTATGGCAATGTGGTCGCCGTGATCGTGACCGCCGCCCGCGATGTGCTGGCCGAGCGACTTTCGAGCCGTGGCCGCGAAACCCGCGAAGAGGTTCTGGCGCGGCTCGAACGGGCGCACGCAAAGGAATTGACCGTCGAAGGCGCAACCGTGATCGACAATTCCGGCACGCTGGAAGAAGCGGGCGAGCGGTTTCAGGACGTTCTGCGCCGCGCTGCAGCCTGGAGCGCGGTAAGCGATTCCGTGTGAGGCTCCGCCCCCGTTTCGGATATGTGAGTAGATACTGAAAGCGCCTCTTGGCGCTTTCTCTGTTCTGGTTTAGTTCTAGTTTATCTTGGAACACCGGACGCACCCCATCGACGGCATTGCCGCCCCGTTTCTGCCAGCGCCCTTCAGCGCGTGGTTCGCCACGCGCGGGTGGCAGCCCCGCGCGCATCAGCTCGAACTTCTGGCGCGCACGCAGGCCGGTCGCTCCGCACTGCTGATCGCCCCCACCGGTGCGGGCAAGACGCTGGCCGGCTTTCTGCCCACCCTCACCGATCTCGCGGCGCGGCCGAAGCGCAAACCCGGCGCAGCGCGGCGTGGCGTGCACACGCTCTACATCTCGCCGCTCAAGGCGCTCGCCGTCGACATTCAGCGCAATCTGAACATGCCTGTGGCCGAGATGGAGCTGCCGGTAACGATGGAGACGCGCACTGGCGACACACCCACCCACAAGCGCCAGCGGCAGAAACACGCCCCGCCCGACATTCTGCTCACCACGCCCGAACAGCTCGCCCTTCTGATCGCCTCGCCCGATGCGGACAGGTTCTTCTCGGATTTGCGTTTCGTGGTGTTCGACGAATTGCACTCGCTGGTGATTTCCAAGCGCGGGCATCTGCTTTCGCTGGCGCTGGCGAGACTGCGCCGGATGCGGCCGGAGCTTCAGACCATCGGTCTTTCCGCGACGGTGGCCGAGCCCGATGAGCTGCGCCGGTGGCTCGTGCCGCAGGATGCGGCCCGCGCCCTGTCCGATATCGTGACCGTGTCGGGTGGCGCAAAGCCGCACATCACCATTCTGGAGACGGAGGAGCGCGTGCCCTGGGCCGGGCACTCCGCGCTCTACGCCATTCCGAAGGTCTATGAGGCGATCAGGGCCCACCGCACCACGCTGCTCTTCGTCAACACGCGCAGTCAGGCGGAGCTTCTGTTCCGCGAATTGTGGCGCGCCAACGATGACAATCTGCCCATTGCTCTGCACCACGGCTCGCTCGATGTCGGCCAGCGGCGCAAGGTGGAAAAGGCGATGGAGACCAACAGTCTGCGGGCCATCGTCGCCACGTCGACGCTCGACCTCGGCATCGACTGGGGCGACGTGGATCTGGTCGTGCATGTGGGCGCGCCAAAGGGGGCGAGCCGGCTGGCGCAGCGCATCGGCCGCTCCAACCACCGCATGGACGAACCGAGCCGCGCCATTCTCGTGCCGGCAAACCGTTTCGAGGTGATGGAGTGCCGCGCCGCCCTTGAGGCGAACTATCTGGGTGCGCAGGACACGCCGCCACTGGTGGAAGGCGCGCTCGACGTGCTGGCGCAGCACGTTCTGGGCTCGGCCTGCGCCGCCCCCTTCGACGCCGACGTGCTTTATGGCGAAGTGGCGAGTGCAGCCCCCTATGCCGCGCTCGACCGGGCAACCTTCGACCGCATCGTGGATTTCGTGGCAACCGGCGGCTACGCGCTCAAGACCTATGAGCGCTACGCCCGCATCCGCAAGACGAAAGACGGGCTGTGGCGCATCGCCAATCCGCGCATCGCCCAGCAATACCGGCTGAATGTCGGCACCATCGTGGAATCCCCCATGCTCAACATCCGCATGGTCAGGCGCGGCCGGGGCAACGCCTCGCGCGGCGGACCGGTGCTGGGCAAGGTGGAGGAATATTTCCTCGAAACGCTCACGCATGGCGACACCTTCCTTTTCTCGGGCCGGGTGCTGCGCTTCGAAGGCATTCGCGAGAATGAGTGCCTCGTCTCGGCGGGCGGCGGCGAGGATGCAAAAGTGCCCTATTACGCCGGCGGCAAGTTTCCGCTCTCCACCTATCTGGCGTCCGAAGTGCGGGCCATGCTGGCCGACCCGAAGCGCTGGAAGGCGCTGCCCGAACAGGTGGCCGAATGGCTTTCCATCCAGCGCGACAAGTCGATCCTGCCGCGCCGCGAAGACCTTCTGGTGGAGACCTTTCCGCGCGGCGAGCGCTTCTACATGGTGCTCTACCCGTTCGAGGGGCGGCTCGCGCACCAGACGCTTGGCATGCTTCTGACCCGCCGGCTGGAGCGGGCAGGCGCACACCCGCTCGGCTTCGTCGCCAATGATTACGCCATCGCCGTGTGGGGCCTGAACGACATGGCCGCCATGCTGAAGGACGGACGGCTGAGCCTCGCCGCGCTCATGGACGAGGACATGCTGGGCGACGATCTGGAAGCATGGATCGCCGACAGCTGGCTTTTGAAGCGCACCTTCCGCAATTGCGCGCTGATCTCGGGACTGGTCGAAAAGCGCCACCCCGGACAGGAGAAGACCGGCCGGCAGGTGACCGTTTCCGCCGACCTCATTTACGACGTTTTGCGGGCTCATGAGCCTGACCACATTCTGATGCAGGCCACCTGGGCAGACGCCGCGCAGGGCCTGCTTGATGTCAGGAGACTGGGGGAGATGCTGTCGCGCATTCGGGGTCGAATCGTGCATAAATCTCTCAGTCGCATTTCACCGCTGGCCGTGCCCATCATGCTCGAGATCGGCAAGGAGGCCGTGGCCGGCGACGCCAATGAGGCGCTGCTAGGCGAAGCCTCACGGCTTTCCGGCGAGGAATTGATGCAGGAGGCTCTTGAGGCATGAACAGCCTTGCACCCGCAACCGGGACAAGCACCGCGCTGACGATCCGCATCGCCGGACACGAGGCCGTGTGCGACTGGCGCGGCGTGCTGTTCTTCCCGGAAATGAGCCTCATGGTCGTCTCCGACCTGCATCTTGAGAAGGGCGCGGCCTACGCCCGGCGCGGGCGCATGCTGCCGCCCTATGACACCGCCGCCACACTGAAGCGGCTGGCAACAACGTTAGCCGACTACGATCCAGAGATCGTCATCAGCCTTGGCGACAGTTTTCACGACGATCACGGCGCGGCGCACATGCCCGGGCCTTTCCGCACGCGGCTGGTCGAACTCATCGGCGCGCGCGACTGGCACTGGATCGCCGGCAACCACGACCCTGCCCCGCCGCCGGACCTTCCCGGCCACTGCGCGCAGGAGATCGCCATTGACGGGCTGATCTTCCGTCATGAGCCGGCAAAGGGAAGTGCCCGTGGCGAGATCGCCGGGCATCTGCATCCCGGCGCGCGCATCGTGCGCCGCGGCCGCTCGGTGCGGCGCGCCTGCTTCGCCTCGGACGGTAGCCGGCTTATTATGCCCGCATTCGGCAGCCTGACCGGTTCGCTGAACGTGCTCGACCGTCCTTTTGACGGCCTGTTCGCGCGCGAGCGGCTGGCCGCCTACATGCTGGGCCGGCAGGGCATTTACGCCATCGCAGGCAGCATGCTGCGCTGAAGCACAGCGCCGGAGCGCGCGCGCTCAGTCCTTGCGGAAGATGATCCGTCCCAGCCAGCCGGTGATGATGGCGATCAGCACGGCGGCGATGCCGTAGATCAGGCTGTTCTGATGGGCGAATTCGTAAAGCCGCTGCTCAAGCCCAGCCTTTCGGATGGTGAGCTGGGCCGATGTCTCGCGCAGGAACACGCTGTTGCGGAACAGATAGGCGCGCGCCCTGTGCGTGCCGACGGCCACATTGGGGGCCAGCTTGAGGGACGCGCGGAACAGGCTTTGCGAGAGGAAGCGCACGCCGCCGGTCTGCGTCGAGTAGAGCCCGAGCGCCTCCTTGCGCTGAAGCAGCGCCTCGGTGAACTCCTCGATGGTTTTCGGATCGCCATCGGCCTTGAGCGGCTGGAAGTGCAGATTTTCCGCACCCAGCGCGAGCCTCTTGTATCCGTCGGGCGTGCTGATGTCCTGCGGCGCGCGGGTGAGCGCCATGGAATAGGATTCCGGCACATCGCGGAAGATGACCGATTCCGTGTTGATCCACATGCCCAGCACGCGTGTCTTCTTGCGCACCGTGACGGCGCGCGGCGGCCCTTCCAGAACCACCACGACATCGTAACGCCCCTGCCGCGCCACCAGCGGGTCGGCATTGTCGAGCGCGCCGAAAATGGTCAACTCCGCACCGCTGAAATCGGACGTGATCGACACCTGATCGGTGGAAAGGCCGATCTGGATGTTCTCGGGGATTTCGTCCTGCGCCCGCACCGGCAGGGCCGGCAGGAGCAGAAGAAGCGAGGTGGCGGCTGCCAGGAAACGCGCGCGCATGGCTCACATCGCTCCCGTGGACAGGCTGTAGACACTCTCCGGCTGCACGAACAGGTCGAAGCCGAGACGCAGCGCCACCGCCAGAACCAGAAGCGCCAGAAGCGCACGCAGTTGCTCGCCGCGCAGACGCTGCCCCACCCGCGCGCCATATTGTGCACCGGCCACGCCGCCGACCATCAGCAGGAAGGCAAGCACGACATCGACGCTCTGGTTCGCTGTGGAGTGAATGATGGTGGTGAAGGCCGCCACGAAGATGATCTGGAACAGGGATGTGCCGATCACGACATTGGTCGGCACTTTGAGCAGATAGATCAGCGCCGGCACCATGATGAACCCGCCGCCGACACCCATGATCGACGCCAGGAAGCCAATGAACGCACCAAGCACCACCACGGGAATGACGCTGACAAACAGCTTCGACGCGCGAAAACGCATCTTGAGCGGCAGACGGTGAATCCAGTTGTGCTGGCCGGGCTTTCTGAGCGTGGCCGTCTGGCCACCGCGCGAACGCCGGATGGCGCGCACGCTCTCCATCAGCATCAGGCCGCCAACGACGCCCAGAAACACCACATAGAGCAGCGAAACGATGAGATCGAGCTGGCCCAGCCGGCGCAGATAGGCGAACACGAACGCGCCGATGGACGCGCCGACAATGCCGCCGGCGAGCAGGACAGTGCCCAGTTTGACATCAAGAGACTTGCGCTTGAAATGCGCCAGCGCGCCCGAGAAGGACGACGCAATCACCTGATTGGCGCCGGTGGCGACAGCGATCGCAGGCGGGATGTTGTAGAAGATCAAGAGCGGCGTGATAAGAAACCCGCCGCCAACCCCGAACATGCCGGACAGAAAGCCCACCGCGCCGCCCATGGCAAGCAGCACGAAAACGTTGACGGACATTTCGGCGATTGGGAGATAAATACCCACCCGCGGCACCCGAATAATTGTTTGCCCGGCAGCGGCGCCGGACGAGGTGTGGAAGCATTAATGCGTGCTTCCGTTCTGCGCCCTACCGCCCGCGAAGTCAAACCGGGAGGTGGCAGAAACCGGAAAAGTTTGAACGGCTTGCCACACAAAGATGACGTGCGTCTTCCGGGACACACATCAACCTGCCGGCAAACGATGCCGCGACAGCTTACTGAGCGCTTACAGCCGCTTCATTCTTCTCCAGAAGGGCACGCACCAGCGCCTCATCGACCTGCCCCGTCGGGTTCAGGCCATTGGCCTTCTGGAACTGCGTGATCGCAGCCTTGGTCTTGGCGCCCATGATGCCGTCAGGCGTCCCCGCATCAAAGCCTTCCTTGTTCAGGATAAGCTGGATGTTGGTGATCGCCTTGGTCATGTCGACGCTCGCCGTGAGCTCGCGGCTTTCACGCCAGGATTCCGGAATATCGACCAGATTGACCGCCGGATCGATCTTCTTGACCTTCCAGAGCGCCGTCTTGTTTTCTGCCTGTTTCAGCTGCTCGGGCGACAGCGCAGCGGCGATTTCGTCGCGCTTGGCGGCTGCATCCCTGTCACCGCCCTGGGCGACGATGGCGAACCATTTGTAGGCTTCCGTCAGGTCCTGCTGCATGCCCATGCCCTTGGCCGAAAGGATGCCCAGATTGAACTGGCTGTCCTTCACGCCATGCTCGGCAGCTTCTATGAACCAGCGGGCGGCGGACTTGTTGTCGGCCGGGCCATCCGCACCCATGGCGAACAGCACACCGAGATTGTGCATGGCGCTGGCATTGCCCTGCTGGGCTGCAAGCTGGAACCACATCTTCGCCTTGGCGGCGTCACGGTCCACGCCATTGCCCTTCTGGTAGAGGTCGCCCAGTCGATACTGAGCCGGCGCAAAACCTGCTTCGGCTGCCTTGGTGTACCATTCAGCGGCCTTCGCCAGATCGGCCTGCGTGCCACGACCTTCCGCGTAGCGGCTGCCGATCTCGAACAGCGCCTTGGGGTCGCCCTCGGCTGCGGCCTCGCGAAGCGGCACCGGACCGGCATCCACCGGAACCGTGTCCAGCGAAATGGGCTTGGGTGCTTCAGGGGCAACATCTTCCGGAATGCTGACGGTCTCGTTGCCCGTCAGGGTTTCCTCAAACTTGCCAACCGGCTCTTCCAGCGGCGCGTCCATTTCGGGCATGGAGGCCAGCGTGTCGACGACGCCATCCGTTGCCTGCTCTTCGGCAGCAGCAACCCTGGCCGGTTCTTCATCCAGCACGCGCACCTTGCGCTCGACCGGGGCAGGCTCGGCCTGCGCCATCACCGGCGCAGGCTCTGCGCTGGTGGTCTCATTGGTCATCTGCGTCGGAATGGCGGTGGAATTCGCAAGATAGGTCTTTCCGACCTGATAGCCGCCCGCCGCGACGATGCCCGCGCCGAGCATCACCACCAGAGGCTTCTTGCTCCGCTTCAGAAAACGTTTGATCCCGAAGCCGCCGGTATCTTCCGCAGCATCGCCCTGACGCTTTTTCAGGATCTCGGCCTCGGCCGCAGCCGCCTGCGCCGCACGGCGCGCCGCCGCGATGAAATCCGACTTGGCCGCATCATCCGTTTCCGGACGGACGGTCGCTTTCTTTTCGTCACGAACACGACGCAGGATCGCATTCAGGTCCGGCGCGCCGGAACCCGGTTCCAGCGGCTCGTTGATACGGTCGTCATCCAGATCGATGGCTTCAAGGCTGGCGTCCAGTTCGGCGGGCGCCTCGTTCTCGACCTCATTCCGGGGCTCGTCGCGCTGCTGACGGTCGCGACGGTTTCCAAGAGCGCGCGTCAGCCCGCCCAGAAGCGATGATTTGCCGGGGGCCTTTTCCGTTTCCTGCGCATCCTCGTCCAGCGCAGCGCGCGCGGCGGCGGCTGCCGCTTCGGCGGGCGAGCGCTTCGGCATCGCCTCTTCCGCAGCGCGTGCAGAAACCGGAGACACGTCATTGCCGGGATCGATGGAAGGAGCGGCAGCGACCGGAATTTTTGCCGGCTCTGCCTGCACAGCCACGCCCTCGCCAGCAGTTCCTTCGACAGCGCCAAGCCGGTCCACGATCTTGAGCAGCGTGTCATGGATCGCGCCGAACGTCTTGGTGTTGCGCTCGTCGGACTTGCGGGTCAGCGCTTCGAGCGCCTTCAGTTCTTCGCGCAGTTCACGGTCGAAATTGCTGTCGAAATTCTGCGTGTCGCCCAGCGCGCCGATTGCCTGCTCGGCTGCCTGCCGTGCGGCTTCGACCACCGAAGCGCGGTTTTCCTGAATGGAGCGTTCGATGTTCTCCAGGCGGGGCCCAAGATCCTCGAACTCCGGCAGGTCCGCCGTCGGGCGGGAGAAATGTTCGGAGAGGCTGCGCACCTGCGCCTCGAGATTGTGGATCACCTCCGGATCGATGGACGATACCTGCGACGAAGACGTCTGCAGGCGACCGGAAATGTCATCAAGCCGCATCTCGAGGGCGCGCAGAGCCTCGTTGCCCGGCGCTTCACGTGTGCTCGTGTCGAGCCGCGCCGCCAGTTCGTTGAACCGGGCGTCGATGGTCGCCATGAGATCGGCCTCGTTGCGCATGGGCTCGCTGCTGCTGCGCTCGTCGATGCGGGCGGCAATGTCCTGCAGCCGATGCTCGAGATCGTGAACCAGTGACCGACCCTGCTCCGCGGCGTCGCCATGGCGCTGTTCGATCATCTGCGAGAGATGCGCGAACCGGTCTTCAATGCCGCGCAGCATGTGCTCGGGGATCTGCGGCTCCGGTGCGTTGTCCAGCTTGTGCGCGATACCGGCAATCTGGCTGGCCAACCGCTCAACCGTCTGCTCCGGCATGTCGATACGCGCAGCGATTTCGTCCACGCGCTGCGACAGCGAATACATCTGCTCGCTGAGATGCCCGACAGCCTCGCCACCCGGGCGCTCGTTCAGAAGCTCGCCCACCTGATTTGCCAGCGAAGAGATGCGCGCCTCAATGCGCTCGAAGGGCTGCGGGTCGAACGAAGCAGCCTGTGTCTTCGGCATGGTCGCAGCAATCGCGCGGCTGATCTCGTCAAGCCGCTCATCGATGGCGGCATAGAGTTCGGGATTGTCCTGCTGCTTGCGCTCAAGAAGCTGATCCAGCGCGCCTGCGAGCGTGCGGACACGATCTTCCAGAGACTGAAGCGACAGCGATTCCGGCAGGCTGTTCACCGCATGCGCGATCTGCTCGATCCGCTGGTGCAGCATGTCGATGGCGGGGCCGCTGCGGCTCAGATCGCTGGAAACGCGGTCTTCGAATGCGCTCCACCTGTCGTCGAAAGCATCCCAGCGCTGATCCACGGCGCGCAGCGTTTCTTCACGCGCGAGACTGGAAATGGAAGACTTCAGCTCTTCCATCTCGAGCCGCAGCATCTTGACGTTTCTGTCGTCACCGCGCTCGGCGAGATGGGCAATGGCGTTGGACAGGCGTTCGAATTCGACAACCAGCTCGCTGCTGAGCGCGCTGTTGGGAACGGAGGCCATGATGCCTGCCAGCTCCTTGCGTAGCGCGCCGAACTCGTCGCTGATGCCCGAACGCATCACGTCGCGCAGATCCCTGCGCAGCGTCTTGAGTTCTTCGGCAATGTTGCCGATCGAATTGAACTCGCGTTCCTGACGGCGGGAGCGCTCAAGCTCATGCGCCGCGTGTTCGAGCGAGGCGCGCGAAGCCGGCTCCTGCCGGGGCGCGGGCATGCGGCCAGCCGGTCGCACATAGGAATGCGAGACCGTCTCCGACAGTTCCTGAATTCGCCGGGCGACGTCATTTTCGTCCACCTGCTGGTCGAAACGCCCGGTCGCTTTTCCAAGGCGGTTTTCCAGGTGGTCCAGCGTCCGACTGATCTCGTCAAGCGACGCATCTGTCCCGGGCCGCCGCCGGCGACCGGCATTGATATTTTCCAGATAGGAACGCTTATTGTTCATCGGAACGCCCGCCTCTCCACCGTGTACCGGTTGGCCGTCGAGATTTCTTGCCACGCGGGACTTTCAGCCTTGAAATGCCGGAAGGCAGAAAACAAACACTGTTAAGACACCCACGGTCAGCAGCGGACCTCGAAGCGAATGCAAACAAGCACCGTGTGCTGACGGTTCACATTTCGCTGATCGTGGTAAACACGGAGTTAACAATCCTTACCGAAGGTTAAGTCTTCGGTGAGGAATCCCGTAAAAAGATTGTTGGCAAGCCGATCACATTTTGCGCTGCGGCCCTTGTAATGCCGCATTCTGCACCGCATAAGCGCGCCCTTTAGAGCGTGTCTGGGCGGCACAATTTTGCCACTGGCGAAAACTCAACGTCAGACATGCCCATCCCGGTCCCCCCGCCGGAGCGCACATCAGTACGGAACAGTGATCATGACGAACATTGCAGTGGCAGTCGAAAAGACGGCCGAGGGAAATGATTTTCCTGAACAGTCCCCAGAGCATGCCCCGGAACACGCCGGAGAACACGCCGGAGAACACGCCGGAGAACACGCCGGAGAATACACCCGCATCGGCGAGATGGCTCGGGAGTTTGGCGTAACCCTGCGCGCCCTGCGCTTTTATGAAGACAAGGGGCTTTTGCAGCCCGAGCGCGCCGGCACGACCCGTCTTTATTCCCGCACGGACAAGCTGCGCCTGCAGCATATCCTGCTCGGTCGGAAGATCGGCTTCTCGCTGAACGACATCAAGGAAGTGCTCGACATGCACGAGCCGGATGGCGGAAACGTGAAGCAGCTTCAGCTCGTTCTGAAGAAGTCCGAACGCCAGATGGTCCGGCTCGAGAAGCAGCGCGCTTCCATCGATGACGCGATCTCCGAGCTGAAGACCCTGATCGGCGAGGTCTCGACCCGCCTGGACGGTGCATCGCCCCTGCGCGACGCAGGCTGACCACCTCCGCCAGCTACCCCTCTTTCCTTCCGGTTCATCACAAGACCCCGCGCGGACACGCACCGCGCGGGGTCTTGTCGTGCGCTGCGTCGTTTTTGACGTTTACGCAAACGTCAAAATTTGTTAGAGCGACTGTAACGCTGCGCGAATGGCCTCTTCGCGCCTTTGTTACGAGAGCTGGAGGATTCTCATGCCAACCTATCAGGCGCCCGTGCGCGACACGCTGTTCGTGCTGAACGATGTTCTGGGCTATGGCAATCACGACAATCTGCCGGGCTTCGCCGACGCCTCGCCCGACATTGTCGAGGCGATTCTCAGCGAAGGCGCGAAACTGGCTGAGAACGTCATACAGCCGCTCAACCGCATCGGCGACATGGAAGGCTGCACCCGTCATGCCGATGGTTCGGTGACGACGCCCAAGGGCTTCGACGGCGCCTATCGTCAGTATTGCGAAGGCGGCTGGCTTGGCCTTTCCGTGCCGACGGAATATGGCGGCCAGGGCCTGCCCTACACGGTGCACACGGCGGTGAGCGAGTACCTCGTCTCGGCCAATATGGCGCTGATGATGTATCCGGGCCTCACACAGGGCGCCATCGCCGCGATCCTCGCGCATGGCACCGATGAGCAGAAGCAGAAATGGCTGCCGAAAATGGTGGAAGGCACCTGGACCGGCACCATGAACCTGACGGAGCCCCATTGCGGCACCGATCTCGGCCTTCTGAACTCCAAGGCCGTGCCGAACGGCGACGGCAGCTACCGGATTTCCGGCCAGAAGATCTTCATCTCGGCCGGCGAGCACGACATGGCCGAGAACATCATCCATCTGGTGCTTGCACGCATTGAGGGCGCGCCGGCGGGCGTGAAGGGCATCTCGCTCTTCATCGTGCCGAAGGTGATGGTCGATGACGAAGGCGCGCTGGGCGATGGCAATGCCGTTTCCTGCGGGGCAATCGAAGAGAAGATGGGCATCCACGGCAACGCCACCTGCGTCATGAATTATGACGAAGCCACCGGCTATCTTCTGGGGGAGGAGAATGGCGGCCTGAAAGCCATGTTCACGATGATGAACGAGGCGCGCCTTGGCGTCGGCCTGCAAGGCCATGCCATCGGCGAAGCCGCTTATCAGGGCGCGGTCGAATATGCCCGCGAGCGCCTGCAGGGCCGCGCGCTGACCGGACCGAAAGCGCCGGAGAAGAAGGCCGATCCGATCATCGTTCACCCGGATGTGCGCCGCAACCTGATGACCATCCGCGCCTTCAACGAGGCCGGCCGCGCGCTGATCCTCTGGACCGCGCTGAAATCCGATGTCGCCCATCTCTCCGAAGACGACAAGGAACGCGAGACGGCGTCCGACCACATGGCGCTGATGACGCCGGTGGTGAAAGGCGTGCTCACCGACAAGGGTTTCGAGCATGCGGTGATGGCGCAGCAGATGTTTGGCGGCCACGGCTACATCGAAGAGCATGGCATGAGCCAGTTCGTGCGCGATGCCCGCATCGCCATGATCTATGAGGGCGCGAACGGCATTCAGGCGCTCGACCTCGTGGGACGCAAGCTGCCCGCCAATGGCGGTCGCGCCGTGCAGGCCTTCTTCAAGGAAGTGGGCGATTTCTGCGAAGCGCACCGCGAAGACGAGACCATGGCCCCCTTTACCAAGGCGCTCAAGAAGGGCCTCAACGATCTGCAGGCCGCATCACTCTGGCTGATGCAGAACGCCGTTCAGAAGCCCGACAATGCGGGCGCTGCCTCCCATGACTACATGCACCTGATGGGCCTCGTGGCGCTCGGCTACATGTGGGGCCGCATGGTCAGGACGGCGCAGGAGCAGCTTGCCGCCGGGGCAAATGGCGACGCCGCCTTCCTCGAAGCCAAGATAACCACCGGACGCTACTTCATGGAGCGCGTCATGCCCGAGACCGCCGCGCATCTTGCGCGCCTTTCGAGCGGTGCGGACACCATGATGGCGCTTCCGGAAGAGGCGTTTTGACTGGCGTAACGGCCACACCCGTTCTAGCTTGCACGTGCCAGCGTGCAAGCCGGTCCCTGAGGAAGCGCGACGTGTCAGACCCGCAGCCCGACTTTGACCATCTCCGGCCCGCCGGCCCGCAGCGCACCTGAAGCGCCGAACAGATTCCGGGGCTGGCGATTGCCAGCCCTCTTTGAACCAATTGCACGACCCCGCGTTGGGTCCATAAAGCAGGGAGACCGATATGGCTGACGCTTATGTATATGACGCCGTGCGCACGCCGCGCGGACGCGGCAAGAAGGACGGTTCGCTGCACGAGGTGCCCGCCGTGCGCCTTGGCGCAAAAGTTCTTGAAGCCGTGCGCGACCGCAACGGCCTCGACACCGCAAAAGTGGACGACATCATTTTCGGCTGCGTCGATCCGGTCGGCGAAGCCGGTTCCGTGATCCCGCGCTCGGCTGCCTTCGAGGCGCGCTACGCGAACGCGGCTCCGGGCATACAGATCTCGCGCTTCTGCGCGTCGGGCCTCGACGCAATCAATCTGGGCGCGGCCAAGATTGCCGGCGGCTCCGACGAAATCGTCATTGCCGGCGGCGTGGAAAGCATGTCGCGCGTCGGCATGGGCATGTCCGGTGGCGCATGGTTCATGGACCCGTCCGTCGGCATTCCCTCCTATTTCATGCCGCAGGGCGTGTCTGCCGACCTGATCGCCACGAAATACGGCTTTTCCCGCGACGACGTGGACGCCTATGCGGTGGAAAGCCAGAAGCGCGCCAAGCACTCCTGGGACAAGGGTTATTTCAAGAAATCCGTGATCCCGGTGGAAGACCAGAACGGCCTGACCATTCTCGATCACGACGAGCACATGCGCCCCGGCACCGACATGCAGGCGCTTGGCCAGCTCAACCCCTCCTTCGTGATGCCGGGTGAAATGGGTGGTTTCGACGCCGTCGCCGTGCAGCGTTATCCGGAGCTTGAGAGCATCAACCACGTCCACCACGCCGGCAATTCGTCGGGCATCGTCGATGGCGCGGCCGCAGTGCTGCTCGGTTCGCGCAAGGCCGGCAAGTCCATGGGGCTGGAGCCGCGCGCAAAAATTCGCGCCTTCACCAATATCGGCTCCGAGCCAGCGATCATGCTGACCGGCCCGGTCGACGTAACGGAGAAGCTTCTCAAGAAAGCCCGGATGAAGCTTTCGGACATCGACCTGTTCGAGCTGAACGAGGCTTTTGCCTCGGTGGTGCTGCGCTACATGCAGGCTTTCGAGATCGACCACGAGCGGATCAATGTGAATGGCGGCGCAATCGCCATGGGCCACCCGCTCGGCGCAACCGGCGCGATGATCTTCGGCACGGTTCTCGACGAGCTGGAGCGCCGCAACCTGAATACGGCGCTTGTCACGCTGTGCATCGGCGCGGGCATGGGCACCGCAACCATCATCGAACGCGTTTGAGCTGTCGGGGAGAGATCAGACCATGACCGACTACAAGAACTTTACCGTTGACGTGGACGCAGACGGCGTCGCGCTCGTCACCTGGGACATGCCGGACCGCTCCATGAACGTCTTCACCGAAGAGGTGATGAACGAGCTGGATGCGATCATCGATCACGTTGCCGGCAGCGATGCGATCAAGGGCGCTGTCATCACCTCCGGCAAGGAGACCTTCTCCGGCGGCGCGGACCTGACCATGCTGCAGAAGATGCTCGGCCTGTTCGAGAAGGAAAAGGCAAACGACCGCAAGAAGGCGGTCAAGCTGCTGTTCGACAATGCCGGCCGCATGGGCTGGCTCTGGCGCAAGCTTGAAACCTCCGGCAAGCCCTGGGTCTCGGCCATCAACGGTACCTGCATGGGCGGTGCGTTCGAGCTGTCGCTCGCCTGCCATGGCCGTGTCGCAGCCGACAGCCCGGCAGTGAAGATGGCGCTTCCGGAAGTGAAAGTGGGCATCTTCCCCGGCGCGGGCGGCACCCAGCGCGTGCCGCGTCTGGCCAAGCCGCAGGAAGCCTTGCAAATGCTCACCACCGGCCAGACGCTGACGCCGCAGAAGGCGAAGGCCATGGGTCTGATCCACGAGATCGCCGCGCCGAAGAAACTGGTCGAGACCGCGAAGAAGATGATCCTCGACGGCCTCAGCCCGGTTCAGCCATGGGACGAGAAGGGCTTCAAACTGCCCGGCGGCCCCGTCTACTCGGCGGCGGGCGCGAATCTCTGGCCGCCGGCAATCGCCATTCTGCGCCGCGAGACCTACAACAACTACCCGGCAGCAGCCGCGATCCTGAAATGCGTCTATGAGGGCATGCTGGTGCCCTTCGAGACGGCGCTGACCATCGAGCAGCGCTATTTCACCGAGATCATGCAGACGACCGAAGCGAAGATGATGATCCGCTCGCTCTTCGTCTCGCTGCAGGAACTCAACAAGGGCGCGCGCCGCCCCGACGACGTGCCGGTCAGGAAGTTCAGGAAGATCGGCGTTCTCGGCGCGGGCTTCATGGGCGCGGGCATCGCCTTCGTCACGGCCAAGGCCGGCATTCCGGTCGTTCTGATCGACCGCGACACGGCGTCCGCTGAAAAGGGCAAGGCGCATTCCGCCGAGCTGATGGACAAGAGCATCAAGCGCGGCCGCGCCACCGCCGAGGACAAGGAAAAGCTCCTCTCGCTCATCACCCCGAGCGAGGATTATGCGGAGCTTGAAGGCTGCGATCTGGTGATCGAGGCCGTGTTCGAGGATTCGGAGATCAAGAAGGCGGCGACGGAGAAGGCCGAGGCCGTTCTGAAGCCGTCGGCCGTGTTCGCCTCCAACACCTCGACCATTCCGATCTCCGGCCTGGCGAAAAACTCCAAACGCCCGAAGAACTTCATCGGCATCCACTTCTTCTCGCCCGTCGACAAGATGATGCTGGTCGAGATCATCATGGGCAGGAAGACCGGCGACAAGGCGCTTGCCATGGCGATGGACTATGTGCGCGCCATCAAGAAGACGCCCATCGTGGTGAACGACACGCGCGGCTTCTACGTCAATCGCTGCGTCCTGCGCTACATGCAGGAGGCCTTCTCCATGGTCATTGAAGGCGTGCCCGCCCCGATGGTCGAGAATGCGGCGAAGATGGCTGGCATGCCGGTCGGCCCGCTTGCGCTCACCGATGAGACGGCTGTCGACCTCGCCCAGAAGATCATGAAGCAGACCGTGCGCGATCTTGGCCCCAAGGCCGTCGATCCGCGCCACATGGAGCTGATCGACACGCTGGTCGACAAGCATGGCCGCCTTGGCCGCAAGAATGGCAAGGGCTTCTATGACTATCCGGCAAAGCCCGCGAAGAAGCATCTGTGGGCCGGCCTGAAGGATCTCTATCCGCAGAAGAACCCGGACAAGATCGACGTCGAGGAATTGCAGGAGCGCTTCCTCGCCACGATCGCGCTGGAAGCGGCCCGCATCATGGAAGAAGGCATTGTCGTCGATCCGCGCGAGGCGGATGTCGGCTCCATTCTCGCCTTCGGCTTCGCGCCCTACACGGGCGGCGCCCTCTCCTATATCGACGGGATGGGAGCAGAAGCCTTCGTCGCCATGACCAAGCGCCTGCAGAAGAAGTACGGCAAGCAGTTCAAGGCTCCGAAACTCCTTCTGGACATGGCCGAGAGCGGCGAGACTTTCTACCAGCGCTTCGCGCCCGAAAAGGCGGCGGAGAAGAAGGCCGCCTGAGGCGCGCCGACTGAAATGAAAACCATCGTCCCGGGCGCTTTCCGCATCCGGGACGGTGAACAGGACAACACCCAAAAATCGCGTTTTCCCCAAAGCGCCTGAAGCGCTCTGATTTGTCGTTTTTGAGCAATTCCAGACGGAAAACCGGCTCCCGCTTTTCCTGGAATTGCTCTAGGACAAGCACCGACCGCAACGCCAACCTCCCCGGGATAGAAAATCATGTATGTCTGGATGCGTCTTCTTCGCGTGGCCGCCACACGCAAGAGCCGGGGCGTCTATCGGCTGGGCGACGAGAGCAAGCTTTCCTTCCGCTGCCTGCCCACCGACATCGACATGAACATCCACCTCAACAACGCCCGCTACATGATGCTGGCGGATATGGGGCGGATCGACATCTTCCTGCGCAGCGGGCTGGTCGCCGCAGCCCGCAAGCGCGGCTGGGCTCCCTTGCTCGGCGGCCTCCAGACGGCCTATGTGCGCGAGGTGCGCTTATGGCAGCGCTTCGAAGTCGTCTCCACCATCGAAACATGGGAAGACACGCAGATCATCGGCCAGCACCGTTTCGTGCTGGATGACGGGCGCGTTGCCGCCATGGTGCTGACCACGGGCGGGGTCTACGACAAGCGCGGCAAACGCTTCGTGCCGGTCGACGAGTTGATGCGCACGCTCGGCCACGATGGCGCGCCCCGTGCGCCCAATGCGGAAGAGAAAGCCTTCATCGCCTCGCATCAGGGGCTGCGCGCTCGCGCAAAAGTGTTGTCCTCACACCTTTAAGTCGCCAGACCGCATCGCTACTCTCCGGCCACCAACATGCACCGGAGACATCGATGACAGCGACCGTCGACTATTACTTCACTTCCGCTTCGCCCTTCACCTATCTCGGCCACCAGGCTCTGCGCACCGTGCTTTCCAAGCATGGCGCGGATGTGCGCGTGAAGCCGATCAACCTGATGGGTGTCTGGGAGATCTCCGGCGCAGTTCCCCCGCCCAAGCGCCCCCCGGTGCGCCAGCGCCAGCGGCTGGTGGAGATCCAGCGCATCGCCGATTTTCGCGGCCTGCCGATCAACAAGACGCCCAAACACTGGCCCGTCGACCCGGAGCTTTCCGACCGTGTGATCGCAGCACTAGCGGCAGAGGGCCATGACCCGCTGAGCTATATGGAGCGCGTCTTCGCCGCCGTGTGGGCCAATGAGGAAAACATTGCCGACCCGGACACGCTGACCAGATATCTGGAACTGGAGAAGTTCGACGCCGCGTCCATTCTGGAGAAGGCGCAAAGCGAGGCGATTGCCGAAATCCGCGCGCAGAACACCAGGGACGCCGTAGAGGCCGACGCGGTGGGCGTGCCCACCTTTGTGCTGAACGGCGAGGCCTTCTTCGGGCAGGACCGCGTCGAGTATCTCGACCATGCACTTGCGACAGGCCGTCAGCCGATCACGCCGTAAGCCTCAGCCTGTCTCACCCTCGGCCAGCGGCACGTCGATGCCCGCAAGTTCCGCAGCGGTGAGACGCGCCGCCCCCGCCCGCGCAAAGCGCAGCATCATCGCCTTGCGGGTGGCGGCGGCAAGGCGGTGCTCGTCCGGCTCGCGCAGGATCTCCGCGCCATAACCGTCCGACAGGATGAAACCGCATTCCTCGGGAAAAATCTCCGCCGGCACTTCCGGGTGGGTGGCGAAGAAGAAGCGGTCGGAGTGCAGGCGATAATCCGGCCATTTCCGGTCCACCCGAAAATCCTCCACCGACGACTTGATCTCGATGATCCAGATGTCGCCCTTCTTCGTCAGCGCCACGAGATCGGCGCGCCGGCCGGTGGCGAGCGTCAGCTCCGGCAGAACAACGGCGCCCATGGTGATGAGCAGGCGCTGCACGCCCCGGCGAATGACCATGGCGCGTTCCGACTGGCGACCATCGGCCAGCGGGTTGACGGGAATCGGTGAAATGATCGGCATGGAAATATTATGCCATCAACGGTGAGCCGCTTGAAGCGTCACTGCGCCCCGGCAATATCGTCCAGGATCGGACAATCGGGCCGGTTGTCGCCATGGCAGGCATTGATGAGTTTGCTCAGCGTGGCGCGCATGGCCTGCAGTTCCGCAATTTTCTCGTCGATTGCCACCACATGGGAAATGGCGATGCCGCGCACATCATGGCTCGCCCGGTGCTTGTCGCGGTAAAGCGTCATCAGCTGGCGGCATTCCTCGATGGCGAAGCCGAGACCGCGCGCGCGCTTCAGAAAGGTCAGGAAGTGCAGGTCTTCATCGCTGTAATCGCGGTAACCGTTTCCGGCCCGCGCCGGCGAAACAAGGCCGATTTCTTCATAATAGCGAATCGTCTTTGCTGGTAGGCCCGAACGACGGGCCGCCTCGCCAACGTTCATGACACGTCTCCTGAACTTCCACGCTTGCTGAATTCCGCCATCTGAAACTGGGGATTGTGTTGCGCGTTTGCAATATCACGCGGCAATAACGGGATTACGCAACGTAAGACGCATCCAAATCTTGTCATTTCATTAACCAGGAATTTAAGAATGATGGTCAAAGTGCGGCGCAATTCAGGCACACTTAACAAATTGGGGGACCGGGGGAACATATGAGATTCAAATCAATCGTCGTGGCTGCGGCACTGGGACTTGCAACCGCTCTTGCCGGGTGCACGACGGGTGGGCCTCTCAAGGTGTTCACCTCCGACTACGGTACGGTGAAGGATGCGGGCTACCAGCTGCCGCGCATTCCGATCAGCCAGGTTCCGCGAAAATATCATCGCCAGATCGTCTCCTACGAGACGAAGGAAAAGCCCGGCACGATCATCGTCGATACCAAGGACAAGTACCTCTATCTGGTGCAGGAAAACGGCAAGGCCATGCGCTACGGCATCGGCGTTGGCCGCGAAGGTTTTGAGTGGTCCGGAACGGCGCGCGTTGCGATGAAGCGCGAATGGCCCACCTGGACCCCGCCCGCAGCCATGATCGGCCGTCAGCCCGAGCTGGCGAAATGGCGCGGCGGCATGCCGCCCGGCCTGTCCAACCCGCTTGGCGCGCGCGCGCTCTATCTCTTTAACCGCAGCGGCGACACGGGCTATCGCCTGCACGGCACGCCGGAATGGCGCTCGATCGGCAAGGCAATGTCTTCCGGCTGCATCAGAATGATGAACCAGGACATCATCGACCTTTACAACCGTACCGAAATTGGTGCTAAAGTAATCGTTAAGCGGTAGTAACCGTCTCAGCAACAGGGGTCGGCCTTGGTCGACCCTGAAAAAAACCGGGCCTCAGAGCCCGGTTTTTTCGTATCTCGATTTTTATCGATCAAGGTCAGACGACCTGTTCGACCTCCCGGACTTCCGGCACGAAGTGGTGCAGAAGGTTCTGGATGCCGTGCTTCAGCGTCGCCGTGGAAGACGGACAACCGGCGCAGGCACCTTTCATGTGCAGGAAAACCGTGCCCTTCTCATAACCGCGGAAGGTGATGTCGCCGCCATCCTGCGCCACAGCCGGACGCACACGCGTCTCCAGAAGCTCCTTGATGGTGGAGACGATGGCCTCGTCGGCCTCGTCGTAGAACTCGCCATCCTCGGAGGCAGGCAGGCCCGGACCGCCCGTGGCCATGACCGGCTGACCGGACATGAAATGCTCCATGATCGTGCCGAGAATGGCCGGCTTCAGATGCTGCCAGTCGGGACCGTCTTCCTTCGTGACCGTGATGAAGTCGTAGCCGTAGAACACGCCCGTCACGCCGGGCACGGCAAAGAGGCGCTCTGCCAGAGGCGATGCCTCTGCGGCCGTTTCCGCCTGACGGAAATCGGCGGTGCCTTCTTCAAGAACAACACGGCCAGGCAGGAATTTCAGCGTCGCGGGATTGGGAGTCGCTTCGGTCTGAATGAACATTGTAACTTTCCGATCTGGCGTTTCTTGGAATAATTCTAAAATAAGCAGAAAGCCTGCCGCATTCAAGCATGCATGTGGCCAGACCGCCCTGCGCCATGCCGACGCAGAAAAGACGACCCGAACCACTGGGGAAGCATCGGAACAGCCGAAAACGGGGGCCGCTTTCGGTCCGGCGCTCCGGAGCACATATGGGAAGCGCCCCGCCCCTATGCCAGGCTTTCGATTTCCTCGTCGCTCAGATTCTGCGGCACGACCGTGACGGGAATCGGGAACGCGGCCGTTTTCCCGGCGATGGAGGAGACGAGCGGACCCGGCCCTTCCTTGGAGCTGCCGGCGGCCAGAACCAGGATCGCAATGTCCTGATCCTCTTCGATCAGCTTGTGGATCTCGTCGGCCGATGCGCCTTCACGCACCACCAGTTCCGGCTCGATGCCGACCGTTTCGCGCACCTTGGTGGCGTGGGTGTCGAGCGCGGCGTTTGCCGTCGCGGTCGATTCTTCCCGCATGATCTGCTCGACGCCGAGCCAGTGCTGAAAATCGCCCGGCTCGATGACGAAGAGAAGGACGAGCGCGCCGCTGGTGGCCTGGGCGCGCCGCGCCGCATAGGCCACGGCCCGTTCGCATTCCGGAGTGTCATCGATGATGGCAAGGAACTTGCGGCGGTGCCCTGCCTCGCGGATCAGTCGCTTAGAGACCATTCACACGTCCTGTGTTGCAGGCGAGTGCCCCGCCCCATTCCGCGCAATCTGCCATCGCGAAAGGGTTTCGGCAAGACGATGCGTAAAAGGGGCTCACCCGTCGATGAGCCCGATGATTTCACGCACCATCTTCATGGTCGTCTCGGCCTTTTCGCGCGCCCGGCCCGCGCCCTCGCGCAGAACGCCGTCGATATAGGCCGGGTCGGCCAGGATGCGGCGCATCTCGCCGGCGATGGGGGCGAGTTTGTCCACGGCAAGTTCGGCCAGAGCCGGCTTGAACTCGGAGAACTGGCGACCGCCGAACTCAGACAGCACATCGGCCTTGGAGACGCCGGACAGCGCGGCATAGATGCCGACAAGGTTTTGCGCCTCGGGACGGTCGGCCAGACCGTCGACCTCGGACGGCAGAGCCTCGGGGTCCGTCTTCGCCTTGCGGATCTTCTTGGCGATGGCGTCGGAGTCGTCGGTCAGGTTGATGCGCGACAGGTCGGACGGGTCCGACTTCGACATCTTCTTGGAACCGTCGCGCAGGCTCATCACCCGCGTGATCGCGCCTTCGATAAGCGGCTCGGTGAGCGGGAAAAAGCCGTTCACCTTCTCTTCGCCGACTTCCATCTCGACCCCATAGCCAAGCTCGGCAATGCGCTGGGAGAAGTCGTTGTTGAATTTCTGCGCAATGTCGCGCGTCAGCTCAAGGTGCTGCTTCTGGTCGTCGCCCACCGGCACGTGGGTGGCGCGGTAGACGAGAATGTCAGCGGCCATGAGGCTCGGATAGGCGAGCAGACCAAGCGAGGCGTTCTCGCGGTCCTTGCCGGCCTTGTCCTTGAACTGCGTCATGCGGTTCATCCAGCCGATGCGCGCAACGCAGTTGAAGATCCATGCGAGTTCGGCGTGCTGCAGCACCTGGCTCTGGTTGAAGACGATGTTCTTCTTCGGGTCGATGCCGCTCGCCAGGAAGGCGGCGGTGATCGAGCGCGTCTGGTCGGCCAGATCGGCATGCGCCATGGTCGCGGTCAGCGAGTGCAGATCGACGACGCAATAGATGCACTCATGACTGTCCTGCAACGCCACAAACTTCTGCAGCGCGCCCAGATAGTTGCCGAGGTGAAGATTGCCCGTCGGCTGAACGCCGGAGAAGACGAGCTCCTTGAATTCGCTCATGGATCTTTCCTGAATGCCTTTTGGAGCGCGAAAACCGCGCGCCTTGGCTTATGAACGACGCGAAACCGGCAATCAAGCCCCACGGGCCGATTGCGTTTCCGCGCCACCGGCCGGAAGCGTCTTGCCGCGCGGCGCAAGCCCCACCAGAAGGCCCGTGCGGCCGGGCAGCCATTCGGCCGCGATGGCGAACAGGAAGGAGCCTGCAAACGTCGCGATCAGCACCAGCGCATATTCGGTCCAGACATCGAGCCCGAGCGGCAGCACGTAGTAAAGCGCCGCCACCACCACGGTCTGATGCACGATGTAGAGCGGGAAGACCTTGCGGTTGAGCCATGCGACAACGGCGCTCGGCGCGTTGAGATATCTCGCCGAGAAGCCGCACAGCGCCAGGATCATCGTCCATGCGAGCGCCATGAGCAGCGTCTTGAAAAGCGGCGTCATGGCCTCGTAATCACCAATGGAGAAGCCGCCCGCGCCCGTCCAGGAGAAGAGGTAAAGCGCCACAGTCAGCGCCATGGCAAGCGCAGCACTTCGCCAGCGCAGGGCGATTACATTGCCAATCAGCGCCTGATGATAACGCGCGAAGAGAAAGCCCAGCCCGAACCAGCTGGCCCACACCGCAAACCATGCCCCGTCATTGTAGAGCGCATTGGTCTGGCGCGGGAAAATGGGCGACAGCGCGAGGTTGAGCACAAGCGGCAGAAGGAAAAGCAGATAGACCCACCCCGATGCGGCAACCCGCTGGAACCAGTCATTCACCGGCTTCATGAAGGGCTGATCGATCAGCCGGAACACCGGATAGCAGACGAAGGTCATCGCCAGCAGATAGGCAACGAACCACATATGCGCCCATGTGAAATTGCCGTCTGGATATTTGCCTTCGGTGAAATAACGCGTGAGCCAGAAGGTCAGGAACGAGCCCTGATAGCCATCTTCATACATGCGCTCATACCAGACCTGCGGCACGATGATGACGCACATGGCGAAGATCAGCGGCGGGAAAAGCCGCATAAACCGGCCCGTCAGGAAACCGAGATCGTGGCAGCGGCGATAGACGAACCACGTGCCCATGCCCGACACGAAGAACAGGAGCGCCAGCCGCCAGGCGCGCGGGAACTTCATGATCAGCGACAGCGCGGCGCTGCCTTCCGGCGCTTCGATCAGCCATTTCATGTCCGGAAAGAACGCCACCGACGCATGGTAGACGATCAGCAGCATGAACGCCGAGACGCGCAGGAAATCGATATAGTAGAGCCGTTGCTGCATGCCTCTCCCCCGAAATGGCAAAGGCGATGCTACACGCACCGCCTTCGAATTCCGTTAATGAGAGGGATGAGCGGTCTCAGGCGTTTTTGCGCCGGCGGCGCGCAACGCGGGCAAGCTCGCCCCGGTCGACCCCGCCCGTGAGAAGGGCGACGCCGAAATAGGCAACCACCGCCACACCGACAATGGCGGCGACCGTGAGAATGCGCACGATCAGCAGATCGTGGCCGACGAATTGCGGCAGGGCCGCGAGCAGCGCCCACACGACGCCTCCCATCACCACGCTTGCAACCAGCATGAATGTGATCCGCCTGAGCGTGACGGGCGAAGGCCGGAAATCGCCCCGCCACCAGAGTGTCGCCGCCAGAAGCAGGACATTGACCCATGCCGAAAGCGCCGTCGCCCCGGCAATCGCCACATGGCCATAGACGGGGAAGAAAAGCAGGCTCGCCGCAATGTTGACCACGACCGTGACCAGCGAGAACCACATCGGCGTGCGCATGTCTTCACGCGCGAAGAAGGCCGGCTGAAAAACCTTGGTCAGCACATAGGCCGGCAGGCCGCTGGCAAAGGCGGCGAGTGCCGCAGCCGTCATCGCCGTGTCGATGGCGGTGAACTGGCCGCGCTCGTAAAGAACAGCGACGATGGGCGCCGGCATCACCATCAGCCCGACGGCAGCCGGCAATGTGAGCCCCAGCGCGAACTCCATCGACCGGTTCTGCAAATGCTGTGCGTCGGCCTGATCGCCGGCCTTCAGCGCGCGCGAAAGTTCTGGCAAAAGCACCACCCCCACCGCGATGCCGATCACGCCCAGCGGCAACTGGTTGATGCGGTCGGCGAAGTTCAGGAGGCCGATGGCGTTTTCCTGCGTGGAGGCGATGATCTGCCCGACCAGAAGATTGATCTGCATGATGCCGCCGGTCAGGAGCGCTGGCGCCATCAGCACCAGGAGGCGCTTGACGCCCGGCGTGAGACGCGGGCGACGCACCCGCATGGAATAGCCTGCCCGCCGCGCGCCCTGAATGAGGAAAAAGAGCTGCGCCAGACCCGACGCGAACACGCCCCAGGCAAGCCATACACCCGTCTGACGCGGATCGAACTCCCAGAAGAGTGCGGCCAGAAGAACGCCGATCAGGATCACATTGAGCAGCGTCGGCACCAGCGCGGCCAGAAAATAATGCCGCATCGCATTGAGGATGCCGGAAAACATGGCCACCAGCGACATGCAGAACAGATAGGGGAACATGATCCGCGTCATGACCACCGTCAGATCGAACTTCTCCGGCGACGCCGCAAAGCCCGGTGCGATGATGGTGGAGACCAGAAACGGCATTGCGAGCATCGCCGCCGCCGAAAGCGCCAGAAGCACCGTCATCAGAACGGCCAGCACATCTTCGCCGAACCGGCGCGCGGCCTCCACGCCGCCGCCCTCCATCTCCTTGGCGAAGAGCGGGATGAAGGCGGTGTTGAACGCACCCTCGGCAAAGAGCCGCCGGAACAGGTTCGGAAAGCGGAACGCGGCGTAAAAGGCGTCCGTCACCGGACCAACGCCGATGGCGGCGGCAATCAGCGCCTCGCGCGCAAAGCCGAGAATGCGACTGGCCATGGTGGCGCTGCCAACGCTGGCGAATTTTCCGATAAGGCTCATGGATGGAAAGACCTGAAAATGGGGGCCGGACAGGGGCTGCAATTGGAACGATGGTGACGCTGAGATGCGCTGGCATGGCCCCTCGGGTCAAGCCCGAGGGTGACGAACGTCATGGGTGGCCTGTGCGGCACAGCATCCAAACGCCGGCAAACACCACCCCTTTTCGTCATCCTCGCTCCCTCTTCGTCATCCTCAGAGCTCCTGCACCATCCCGGACCACCATCATCAGCCCGGCCGTTTTCGCAATGGTCAGACGCTCTTCCTCACCCCGAACCACCTTCATCGTCCTCTGAGCTCCTGCGTCATCCCTGGCCACCATCGTCAGCCCCGGCCATTTTCGCGCCCCTCAGGCGTCCGCCATCATCTCAGGCGCTCGCCCTCACGGCCCCACCCTTCGTCATCCTCGGGCCTGACCCGAGGATCCATGCCGGAACACTGCTCCCCCGCCACCCTGCGAGATAAAGCCCACCACCCCGTTCATTCGGCAGCCGCCTGCGACTTGCCCTTTGCCGGACGCTCCACCCTGCTCTCCAGCGTCTTGAGAAGAGCCGTGCGGATAGCCTCCAGCCGGTCGGCGCTGACGATCTTCTGGCCCGTCAGATCGGTGACGTAGAACGTGTCGATGACCTTTTCGCCAAAGGTGGTGATGTGCGCCGAGGCAATGTCCAGCGACAGGTCGGAAAGCGTTTCGGTCAGTTCCGAAAGCAGGCCCGGCCGGTCGAGCCCCTTCACTTCCACCACGGAAAAACGGTTCGACAGCGTGTTGCCGATCTCCACCCGTGGCTGAACCCGGAAAGCCTTTGTGCCACGGCGCGGCTTTGCGCGCTTCTCGATCACCTCGGGCAGGTAGGACTTGCCGGACAGGACATCCTCAATGAGCCTGCGCACACTTTCCGCACGCCGGCGCTCATCCGCATCGAAATCGAACTCGCGGCTGATCAGGATCGTGTCCAGCGCGCGGCCATGCGTTGTGGTGAAGATCTGCGCATCGACAATGTTCGCCCCCGCCGCCGAACACGCCCCTGCGATGATCGACAGGAGACGCGGATGGTCGGGCGCAAAGATGGTGATCTCGGTCACCGCCTCGAATGTGTGCGGCTTGACCATGGTGGCAAGCGGACGCTCTTCCTTCTCCGCTTCGCGGATGAAATCCGCATGGCGCAACTGGTCTTCCAGATCGACGGCGAGCAGATAGGCCGAGTAATGGAGGCCGAGATAGTCCTCGATCTCCTTTTCCTGCCAGCCGTTTTCTGCAAGGGCTGCGGCAAGCCGCAGGCGTGCTTCCTCGGCGCGGGTGGCGCGCGAGGCTTCCGAGAAACCGCCGGTCAAAAGCACTTCGGTTTCATAATAGAGCGTGCGCAGGAGCTGCCCCTTCCAGCCGTTCCAAACGCCGGGGCCGACGCCGCGAATATCGCACACGGTCAGCACCAGAAGCAGTTTCAGCCGCTCTACCGACTGCACCTTGTCGGCAAAATCCTGAATCGTCTTGCGGTCGTTCAGATCGCGCGTCTGGGCGACCATGGACATGTCGAGATGATGTTCCACCAGCCAGGCGATCATCTCTGTTTCCTTGGGATCGAACCCCATATGCGGGCACAGCCTGCGGGCGATGCGCGCGCCCGCGATCTCGTGGTCTTCGGGCCGCCCCTTGGCGATGTCGTGCAGAAGCACCGTGGTGTAGAGCACCTCGCGCCACGATTTCAGCGACGGCATCAGCGAGTGCGAGAGCGGATGCAGCTTCTCCCCGTCGCCATGCTCGATTTCCGAAAGCACGCCGATGCAGCGGATCAGATGTTCATCGACCGTGTAGTGGTGGTACATGTTGAACTGCATCATCGCCACGATCTTGTTGAAATCGGGGATGAGCTTGCCGAGCACGCCGGCCTCGTTCATGCGACGCATGTTGAGCGCGGGATCGCGGTCTGACGTCAGCACGTCCATGAACAGGCGATTGGCTTCCCTGTCGCGCCGCAGATTGCGATCGATCAGCTTCAGCGAGCGCGTGAGCAGCTTCAGCGCCTCGGGGTGATATTCGAGCCCGTGCCGGTCCGCGAACCAGAACAGCCGCAACAGGTTCACCGGATCGCGCTCGAAAACGCCTTCATCCGCCACGTTGATGCGGTGATTGTCGACGATGAAATCGCTGGTGCCGGCAAGTTTGCGCCGCCGCCGCGAGAAATTCATGAAGAAGCGGTTGAAGCCGGGCACATGCTTGCCCTGCTCCTCCTCCAGCGCTGCGCAGAAGATGCGCGTCAGGTCGCCCACGCCCTTGGCCGTCAGGAAGTAGTGCTTCATGAAGCGCTCGACATCCGAGAGGCCGGGATGGCTCAGATAGCCAAGCCGCTCGGCGATATCGCGCTGAATGTCGAAATGCAGCCGCTCCTCCGCCTTGCCGGTGAGGAAGTGCATGTGGCAGCGCACAGCCCAGAGAAAATCCTCGGCCTTGCGGAACTGGAGATATTCCTTGCGCGTGAAAACGCCCTGCCCCACCAGATCCTCCGCGCGGCGCACGCGGTAGAAATATTTGCCGATCCAGAACAGCGTGTGCAGATCGCGCAGGCCACCCTTGCCGTCCTTCACATTCGGCTCGACCAGATAGCGGCTTTCGCCCGCCTTGGCGTGGCGCAGGTCGCGCTCGGCGAGCTTGGCCTGGCTGTATTCCGCGCCCGTGTCCTTCACCACTTCTTCGTCAAAGCGGGTGACCATCTCTTCATAGAGAGGTTTTTCGCCACAGATGAAGCGTGCTTCCAGAACCGCGGTGCGGATCGTCATGTCGGTGCGCGCCTGGCGGATGCACTCATCGATGTTGCGGGTGGCGTGGCCGACTTTCAGCCCCATGTCCCACAGCATGTAGAGCACATATTCCACGATCTGCTCGCCCCAGGGCGTCTGTTTGTAGGGAAGCAGGAAAAGCAGGTCGATGTCGGAACCCGGCGCAAGCGTGCCGCGCCCATAGCCGCCAACGGCGACAATCGCCAGACGCTCGGCGGAAGACGGGTTTTGCATGGGATAGACATGCGTGGCGGCGAAGTGGTGCAGCTCGGTGATCACCACGTCCATCAAATGCGACAGCCGCGCCGCGCAGGCCGTGCCGCCGCCATCGTTCATGAGCATGGTTTCGGCCGCCTTGCGGCCTGCCGCGATGTGCGCCTTCAGCGACGCCATCACCTTCGAGCGCAGCTCTGAGCCGCCCGTGTTTTCTGCAAAACTGTCCAGTTCGGCGCGCAATGCCGCGCCATCGACGATCTGATCGAGCTTGAGTGGAACCTTGGCCATGAGCATCCCGGATTGGCGGCGCTGTATAGCGTGTTTTCGCGCGCCGCGAAACGACTGTCAAAAGATGCGGTTGCAGCGCTGACGCCCTGCCGCTATGTCGCACGGGTTTCGCACACCAAGGACACGGGTTTCAAATGGAGCTTCCCGCCCCGCTGCGCCAGGCAGTCGACGCGTTTCTGGAAGGCACGCCGCTTTCCGAAATTCAGGGCGCTGCCCAGCGCCTTTCGAAGCGCTACCGCGCCGAAACCCGCGATGGCAGCCTGCATGTGGGCGATGCGCTCGCCGCCAAGGCCTATCTGGCAACCCGCCTGCCCGCCACCTTTGCCGCCGTGCGCCAGTGCCTTTCGGAAACGGCCGCCCGGCGTGAGGATTTCGCGCCATCGCGCCTGCTCGATGTGGGCGCCGGCCCCGGAACCGCGCTCTGGGCGGCCCGCGCCGAATGGCCGGAGCTCGGCGCGGCCACGCTGGTGGAAACCAGCCGTGCGATGCGTGACGCCGGTGCAAAACTGGCCGAAGCGCTCTCCATCGACACGGACTGGCAGGCAGCCAGCGTGAAAGACGGGCTTGCGGACATCGCGCCGGCGGATCTCGTGACGCTCTGCTATGTGCTGGACGAGCTTGCCCCGGCAGCGCGCAATGCGCTGGTGGACCGCCTCTGGGCGCTGACCGCCGACACGCTGGTAATCGTCGAGCCCGGAACGCCTGCCGGCTGGCAGCGCATTCTTGCCGCGCGCGACCGGCTGACTGCTCTTGGCGGGCACATTCTGGCCCCCTGCCCGCACCATGCGCCCTGCCCGGTGAAAGCGCCCGACTGGTGTCATTTCTCACGCCGCGTCGCACGCTCGCGCCTGCACCGCACCGCCAAGGGCGGCGAAGTGCCGTGGGAAGACGAGAAGTTCAGCTATCTGGCGGTTTCACGCCATGCGCCCGACGACCGCCCCGACCGCGTGCTCGCCCCGCCGAAAACGGCCAGCGGCATGGTGCGCCTGAAACTGTGCACCAGCGACGGCGCACTGGACGAACGCCTCGTCACCCGCCGCGAAGGCCGCACCTTCAAAGCCGCCCGCAAAGCCGACTGGGGCGACGCGCTTTAGGGGCGCTGGAGGGGTTGGGATGCTCAGGCATGGATCCTCGGGTCAAGCCCGAGGATGACGAAGGGAGGAATGTTCTCCACCCCGGCCCGGATACGGTTGCGAACAAGCGTCTAAACACACTCGTCATCCTCGGGCTTGACCCGAGGATCCATGCCTGACCGTCAAAGCGTCACGACCAACCCCACCCACGCAAAAGCTCGTTCCATTCGGGATTGGTTTTCTCGATCAAATCGATCTTCCACTGACGCGACCAGCGTTTCAGCGACTTCTCGCGCTGAATGGCGTCGCGCATATCGAAATGCTCTTCGTACCAGACAAGCCGGGTGACCCCAAACCGACTGGTGAAGCCAGGCATCTGGCCCGCCTTGTGCTCGACGATACGCCGCCCCAGATCGTTGGTAACGCCGATATAGATCGTTCCCCGTTTCTGGCTTGCGAGCATGTAGACATAGCCGGTCACAGAACAGCCTTTCCCGTTCAACCCGGCAATAACACCTCAGCAGGGGAACATCGGCAAGCGCAACCCGTCTCTTCGTCATCCTCGGCTCAAGCCGAGAATGACCAGTATGTTCTGACGTTTGTTCGCAGCCGTATCCGCGCCGGGCTGGACATCAAACCCTTTCGTCATCCTCGGGCCTGACCCGAGGATCCATGCCAGACCGCCAAAACACCAGCCGCCGCGCGGCCTACGCCCCGCCTATTTCTCCGCAGCCAGCTGCTTCAGCCGATAGAGCGCGTCCAGCGCCTCGCGCGGGGTCAGGTCGTCGGGATTGATCGCCAGCAGTTCCTCGCCAACGCGATCCGGCGTCTTCGACGCTTTCGCTTCCTGCTTTGCCGCCACCGAAAACAGGGGGAGATCGTCGATCAGCTTCGACGCCTTGCCGGAGGTCTCGCCCTCTTCGAGCTGCTGCAGCACTTCGCGCGCCCGCTCCACCACCGCATGCGGCAGGCCGGCAAGCCGCGCCACCTGCACACCGTAGGAGCGGTCGGCCGCGCCGCGTCCCACCTCGTGCAGGAACACCACGTCGCCCTCGAATTCCTTCACCCGCATGGTGACATTGGAAAGCCGTCCGAGCTTTTCGGAAAGCGCGGTCATCTCGTGGAAATGGGTGGCGAACAGCGCCCGGCAGCGGTTCTGCTCGTGCAGATACTCAACCGCCGCCCAGGCGATGGACAGACCGTCGAACGTTGCCGTTCCCCGGCCGATTTCGTCGAGGATCACCAGCGCGCGCGGGCCCGCCTGATTGAGGATCGCCGCCGTCTCCACCATTTCGACCATGAAGGTCGAGCGGCCGCGCGCCAGATCGTCGGATGCGCCGACACGGCTGAACAGCCGGTCCACCACGCCGATGCGGGCAACGGCAGCCGGCACGAAGGAGCCCATCTGCGCCATCACCGCGATCAGCGCGTTCTGGCGCAGGAAGGTCGATTTACCGCCCATGTTCGGACCGGTGAGAAGCCAGATCGCGCCGGCCTGCTCTTCACCCGTTGGCGACAGGTCACAGTCATTGGCGACGAATGGCTCGGCCAGCTGCCGGCGCAGCGCCTGTTCCACCACCGGATGGCGTCCGCCCTCGATGTGAAATTCGAGACTGTCATCCACCTGCGGGCGGCAATAATCTTCGGCCTCGGCAATCGTGGCGAGCGCGGCTGAAACATCGAGCACCGCCAGTGCATCGGCGGCGGCGCGAATGGCGTCGGCAGCCGCCACGGCTTCTCCAAGCAGCTTCTCGAAGGCCGCCAGCTCGATCTGCTGCGCCCGGTCGGCGGCATTGGCGATGCGGGTTTCCAGCTCGGCGAGCTCGGTGGTGGTGAACCGCATGGCGTTGGCCATGGTCTGGCGGTGGATGAAGCGCGCCTTGGCCTCGTCCGTGCCGTTCATTGCCGCCGCGTTGTTGGCCGTCACCTCGATATAATAGCCGAGCACATTGTTGTGCCGGATCTTGAGCGACTTGACCCCGGTTTCCTCGGAAAGCTGCCGCTCCATCTCGGCGATCACCCGGCGCGACTGGTCGCGCAGCGCGCGCATCTCGTCGAGTTCTTCATTGTAGCCCGCGCGGATGAACCCGCCGTCGCGCTTCAGAAGCGGCAGCTCATCGGAAAGCGCCCTGTCGAGATGGGCCGCAAAATCCATCGGCAGGCCGGCAATGCCCGAAAGCGCCCCGGCGATCTCTGCGGGAACCTCCCTGCCCTGAAGCAGCTCGGCCACGCCATGCGCCGCCTCAAAGCCGGAGGCAAGCGCGCCAAGGTCGCGCGGGCCGCCACGGTTGAGCGCCAGCCGCGAGAGCGCGCGGGCAATGTCCGGCACGCCTTTCAGAAGCCGGCGCGCATCGTCGCGCAGCCCTGCCTCGGACAGGAAGAAGGACACGGCATCAAGCCGCCCGCCAATCGCGTCCGGGTCGGTGAGCGGCGACATCAGCCGCTCGTAGAGAAGCCGGCTGCCCGCGCCCGTCACCGTGCGGTCGATCGCCTTGGCGAGACTGCCATCGCGGCTGCCCGAAAGCGTGCGGCCAAGCTCCAGGTTTGCGCGGGTGGCCGGGTCGATGAACAGGCTCGCGCCCTCATCGTCACGCTCCGGCCGGCCAAGCGGCGGGCGTTCCGCCTTCTGTGTCTTCTCCACATAGGCGACCGCACCCGAAATGGCCGAAAGCTCGGCGCGCGAGAACCGGCCGAACCCTTCCAGCGTCGCCACGCCGTAAAAGCGCGTCAGGCGCATCTCGGCGGATGCGGAATCGAACATATTTGCCGGCTGCGGATTTGCCGTCCGCCCCAGCACGTCGAACACCGGGCGGTAGGACTGGTCGTAATAGAGCGCTTCCGGCACGATCAGCTCGCGCGGGTCGATCCGCAGCACATCGGCCAGAAGCCGGTCGGGCCGCGTGGGCGCAACGCGGAACGCGCCGGTGGAAATGTCGATCCAGGCCAGCGCCAGGCTCTCATCCCCGCCCTTCACCCGGCCAAGGGCCATCAGGTAGTTGGCTTCTGAAGGATCGAGCAGCTTTTCCTCGGTGATGGTGCCCGGCGTGACCAGCCGGATCACATCGCGCTTCACCACCGATTTGGAGCCGCGCTTCTTGGCCTCGGCGGGATCTTCCATCTGCTCGCAGACGGCCACGCGATGGCCAAGCCCGATCAGCTTCTGCAGATAATCGTCGGCCGCGTGCACCGGCACGCCGCACATGGGAATGTCGTCGCCCTGATGCTTGCCGCGCTTGGTGAGCGTGATGCCCAGCGCCCGGCTGGCGATCTCCGCATCCTCGAAGAACAGCTCGTAGAAATCGCCCATGCGATAGAACAGCAGCGAATCGGGATTCGCCGTCTTGATCTCGATGAACTGGGCCATCATCGGCGTGGCCCCGGCGGCAGCGGCCTGCATCGCCTTTTGGCGCATGGGCGTTTCGTCGTTCAAGGAAGGGCTCCCCGGCCTTTGCATTGGCTTTGTACTGGCTTCAAATCAACAGCTTCAAACTGCTTGGCCATTTACTGGGCAAAAGTGTAGCCTTATGCACCCGTCACTGGCAAAACTCCACAGAAAGCACATGCCAGAGCCCGTCTCCCGGAGGAAACACACCGACATGCCCGCCAGCAACAAGCCCGAACGTCAGGGACCGTCCGTCAGCCCGCAGGAAGCCCTCGACTTCCACTCCACCGGCAGACCCGGCAAGCTCGAGATCACGCCGACCAAGCCGATGGCGACCCAGCGCGACCTTTCGCTGGCTTATTCGCCCGGCGTGGCCGTGCCCGTTCAGGCCATTGCGGAAGACCCCAGCCGCGCCTTCGACTACACGACGCGCGGCAACATGGTGGCCGTCATCTCCAACGGCACGGCGATCCTCGGCCTCGGCAATCTGGGCGCGCTCGCCTCCAAGCCGGTGATGGAGGGCAAGTCCGTGCTCTTCAAGCGCTTCGCCGATGTCGATTCCATCGACCTTGAGGTCGACACCGAAGACGCCGACGCTTTCGTGAACTGCGTCAAGCTGCTCGGCCCCTCCTTCGGCGGCATCAATCTGGAAGACATCAAGGCGCCCGAGTGCTTCATCATCGAAAGCCGGCTGCGCGAGCTGATGGACATTCCCGTCTTTCATGACGACCAGCACGGCACCGCCATCATCGCCGTTGCCGGCCTCATCAACGCGCTGCACCTCACCGACCGCGACATCAAGACGACGAAGCTCGTCTGCAATGGCGCCGGCGCTGCCGGCATTGCCTGCATCGAGCTTGCCAAATCGCTTGGCCTCGCGCCTGAAAACGTCTTCCTGTGCGACACCAAGGGCGTGGTCTACAAGGGCCGCGAGCAGGGCATGAACCAGTGGAAGTCGGCCCACGCGGTGGAGACCGACAAGCGCACGCTGGCCGAAGCGCTCGAAGGGGCGGATGTGTTCTTCGGCCTGTCGGCCAAGGGCGCGCTGACGCCGGCCATGGTGCAGTCCATGGCCAAGAACCCGATCATCTTCGCCATGGCCAATCCCGATCCGGAAATCACGCCGGAGGAAGTCGCCGAGATCCGCACCGACGCCATCATGGCGACGGGCCGCTCGGACTATCCCAACCAGGTGAACAATGTTCTCGGCTTCCCCTACATCTTCCGTGGCGCGCTCGATGTGCGCGCGACCACCATCAACGACGCGATGAAGGTGGCCGCCGCCGAAGCGCTGGCCGAGCTCGCCCGCCAGGACGTGCCGGACGACGTGGCCGCCGCCTATCAGGGCAACCGCCCGAAATACGGCCCCAACTACATCATCCCCGTGCCGTTCGATCCGCGCCTCATCTCCGCCGTTCCGGTGGCCGTGGCAAAGGCCGCGATGGATTCGGGCGTTGCCCGCCGTCCCATCCTGGACATGCAGAAATACACGAACGAGCTTTCCGCCCGTCGCGATCCGCTCGCCTCCACCCTGCAGCGCATCTACGACCGGGTGCGCCGCCAGCCCAAGCGTGTGGTCTTCGCCGAGGGCGAGGAAGAACAGGTGATGCGCGCCGCCGCGTCCTATGTGAACCAGAAGCTCGGCACGGCCATTCTGGTCGGCCGCGAAGAGCAGATCCGCGAGACCGCGCGGCACGCGGGCGTGGACCTTTCCAAATCCGGCATCGAGATCATCAATGCGCGGCTTTCGCGCCGCAACGCCATCTATGCCGACTATCTCTATGAGCGCCTGCAGCGGAAGGGCTATCTCTTCCGCGATGCGCAGCGCCTGATCAACAACGACCGCAACCACTTCGCCGCCACCATGGTGGCGCTGGGCGATGCGGATGCGATGGTGAGCGGCGTGACCCGCAACTATTCGACCGTGCTGGACGATGTGCGCCGCGTGATCGACGCCCGCCCCGGCCACCGGGTCATCGGCGTGTCGCTGGCGCTGTGCCGGGGCCGCACCGTGCTCGTGGCCGACACGGCGGTGCACGACATGCCCAATGCCGAAGAGCTGGCCGACATTGCCGAGGAGGCCGCAGGACAGGCCCGCCGCATGGGCTATGAGCCGCGCGTGGCGATGCTCGCCTACTCCACCTTCGGCCACCCGCCGGGCGAGCGTTCCGACCGTGTTCAGGAAGCGGTAAAGATGCTCGACAAGCGCCGGGTCGACTTCGAATATGATGGCGAGATGGCCGCGGACGTGGCGCTGAATTCGAGCCTGATGCAGCAATATCCGTTCTGCCGCCTGTCAGGCCCGGCAAACGTGCTCGTCATGCCCGCCTTCCACTCCGCCTCCATCTCCACGAAGATGCTTCAGGAACTGGGTGGCTCCACCGTCATCGGCCCGCTTCTGGTGGGACTGAACAAGTCAGTGCAGATCGTTCCGCTGAACGCGAAGGATTCGGATATCGTGAACATGGCGGCGATTGCGGCTTATAACGCGGCGGTTTGAAGGGGCGCCTTACCTTCAACGTAACCTACACCTCAGCGTCTCATCCAACTGGTGAGGCGCTGCTCCACGTCGCTTGTGCCAATACACGTAAACTAAAGGGAGAATACAAAAACAATCTAATATCTAGAAGCCTTCACTAATTCGGGCAGCTTCTTTCGGATCCTCTTATAGGAGTTTGGCAAACTCCCAGGCGGCAGGCTTCGGGTGGCACCCAAAACTACCTCCTGTTTTTTTAAGCGGTTCTTTCGGTTAACTAATATCTCAAAAGAGTTCATCGCATCCCCTTCGATACCCATCACCTCAAAAAGAATATTTTTGGCAGTATCAGACCCAACCAAATCAATATCCATTGAATATCTAAAACAGAAAACACCATATTTCTCCAATACCCCCATTGCCCGAGAGTGATTCGAGTGGAAGTACTCTAAAAGGTCATCCCTCATTTTTTGATCTGGGATCATTTCCTCAATGAGGCATCTTCGTTTAAATTCTTTCTTATATTTAGGAAATCCTCGCGCGTCCCTGCTCATCTCCAGTTCATCATTCAGATAAGGAAGGAAATAATCCTTATCCACGATTGAAGAGAAACCTATATTAAGCTCATTAAGAAGATGATATGCATACGGAAGAGACTCCACACCATCCAAGCTAACAATAGAAACGCTATTCTTCGAAAAATCCAACCCGCCATCCGCGGAAAGATATTTGACCAACTCCGAATCTATAGGACTCTCAGTGAGAACAACATAGTCAGCAAAGAAAAACTCCGAGTTCCTCCTTCTATAGAAAGAGTAATACTTATCACGATCTATTCCTTTGCTTACCCAAAAATCACTTGATATCTGCGTAACGGTAACTTCAAACCCACGAGTACTTGAAGGAACTCTTCGGCAAAGAGCGACCTCTTCATGTTCAAGACTGTCCAACATAGCTGTAGAATGAGTAGTAAAAAGAACCTGAAGCGGCACATCTTTCAGGGCCGCCAATAACGATCGTTGCGCCTGTGGATGTAGATTTTGCTCTGGCTCTTCAATCCCCAAAATATAGGTACCATTTAGCACTTCAGCCAAATATGAATACAGACCAATAGCCGCTAAGCTCTGTGTTCCGCTTCCGCAATCAGAAATATCGACAGATGTCTTCCCGTCGACAACCCTTAAAATAAGGTCTTGTATTAGAAGACTATAATCCGGCGGCGTAGCATAGTCCAACTCAAATTCAAAATCTCCATTTAGATGAGTCAAACTCCTAAGATGCTTTGCAAGACCTTTAAAAGTTCTATTCTTAATAATAGAAGTGACCTCAGCTACTTTCGGTGAAATTCTATCCCTTCTTTTGATATGATCCCCAACCCAAGACGCAACTGCTGCCTGTAAAATACTCCCCTGCCCCCAATTCAATATCTTTTCGTTACGAGCGACAGGAATGTAGACGTAGCGAACAAATCTCTGCAAGATATCTTGAAATCCCTGCGGAGCAGCCCCCATACGCCGTTTTCAAACACCTCCCACGTAGCAGATTTTTTATACTTCAAGCGCAGCCTAACACCAGCCGAGCCCGCCTCAATGCGAGGCAAAGTACACGTGTCCGGGGCATTGGAGAATTCCAAATCTACAACTGCTGTTGACGTCTTTTGGAAAGCATGCCGCGAATTCTCAAAGTGTTCCCTCTCTTCGGAGAAATTGAAGAACGCATTCAATGCCCTCAGTATTGAAGATTTTCCTCCACTATTTTGACCGACCAACGCCAGCTCAGAGCCGAATTCGATCTCTGCCTTACGAATCGCTCTGAACTTCTCAATCCTGATCTTTCTCAGCTTCAATACGACCTCCCGGACTCATGTGATCACCTTCCTCGACTCCAAGCCTACTCGAGATATTATTTTTGAAATCCTAAACGCCCCCTTTCCACAAATCATTCAAGCCTCGTAGGCTTGCCGTTTTTTTTAGATCTTAAAAGCTAATCATCTTTCTTTTTTTTAACGGACAAACAATATCAAATTAATTATTTAATATAATAAAAATCAGCATTTACTTTACGAATAAACACGAAACGTCAAATCGACATATATTAGATAAAACTATTTATTTTAACGCAATACTCATACTGACGCGTGATAACAGGAAAAGAGAGATCGCCGGAAGACTTTATTCCTTCGAATTCTTGCGACAAAATAGCCGTGAAAATCAGACCTTCCGGATGGACGCTCGACAGACCAGCAATCTGCCGCGCCAAAGCCCTCGACCGAGGAACGCCCCCGCTCTATCGGCTTTTCCTTGCATCTCATGGTCTATCGAACGCCATCGCGGTCATATTAATAGGTCGTGACCCTAAGAAAAACGGGTGACGCATCACCCGGCCTTCGTGCCTTGAAGCCTTAGTCGCGCATCAGCGCGACCATCACTCAAGCAGCAAAACGCTGCGCTTCTGCCCCGTAGTAATTGATATACCGGTCCGAGATCGCCTCCACCGGCAGGACCACGAACACATCCGTGGTGCCGAAATCATGGTCGATCACGCAGCCTTCGCCGAAGCGCGCGCCGAGGCGCAGATAGCCTTTTACCAGCGGCGGCATGGCGGCGAGCGCGGTGCGCATCTGGATGGCTTCCTTCGGCATCAAATCCATCGGCGCATAGCGGCTGGCCACAGCGCGCACATGCCAATCGGCCTCCACCTGGCAGAAATGCCCGAGGAAGGAGAGCGCCTCCGCATGGGCGGCCGGCACCACGCCGGGGAATGAGGCGCAGCCCATCATCACGTCGATGCGCTTCTTGCGGCAATAGGCCCAGATGCCCTGCCATAGAAGCTCGATGGTGCGCTTGGTGCGATAGGCCGGCAGCACGCAGGAGCGGCCAAGCTCCAGAAAGCGGCGGCCATCATGGCGGGCCATCAGCGTTTCGATGGCGAATTCGTCTTCGGAATAGAACTTTCCGGCCCGGCGCGCGCCCTCCGGCGTCAAAAGCCGGTAGGTGCCCACGATCCGGTCCACATCCTTGCCCGGAAGCGTGGTGTCCAGCACCAGAAGATGGTCGCAGACGGCGTCGAAACCGTCCATGTCGCGCTCTTCGGCCATGCCGCCCTGCGGCGCGCGCGCGCCCATCTCCTCGTAGAACACGCGGAAACGGATGGTCTGGGCGGCGGCGACTTCCTGCTCGCTGCCGGCAAGGCGCACTTCAAGCGGCCCGATGCGGCCGAGCAGTGCACCGTCGGCGCCGTCAAGCAGCGACGCTGCGGCCCGATCATTCAAAGAGGTCTGGTTCAGCGCGATGCCCTGCATTGCTCTTACTCCTCCGCGTGGCGTTGACGCTGAAATACTGCTCTGCTGCGACAGAACTGTGACACTAAAGCATCGGACCGAAAAGTGGAATCCGGCTTTCGGCCATTCCGATGCTTCATCATTATTTGTGATTGTCCTTCGTGCGTCCGCATGAACACACGACGATCTGGCGTCGAGGTCGTGATTCACGAGAGGCAGGTATCAGACCACCGCGTGCATATCCAGTGCGGTGAGCAATTCATCCGGGTCCAGCGGCTTGGTGACGAACCCGTTGGCCCCGTGCGCCAGGACGCCATGGCGGGTTTCTTCCTGCCCGTCGGCGGTCAGAACGAGGATTGGCAGCGGCGCGAGGCCCGTTTCCTCCTCATGCCGGCGGATCGCATTGATGGCGTCCAGCCCGTCCATCACCGGCATGTGCAGATCCATCAGAACGATGTCGTAGCGCGCATGCGCCTCGTCGTTCACCGCTTCCACCGCCTCGCGCCCGTTCGACACGATGCGCACCCGGTGGCCGGCCTTGCCGAGAGCGGCGCGCGCCAGCATGGCGTTGATCTCGTTGTCCTCGGCCACGAGGATGTTGAGCCCGTTCTTGCGGTGCGCCTGGCGGGGCGCGCTGCCGGCCTCTTCGCCCGCATCGGCCACGGGCCAGGCGATTTCGCCATGCGCGCTCAGAAGCTGGCGCACCAGCGTGTTGCAGCGAACCGGGCGGGCGAGGAAGGCTCCGTAGCCACTGGCGCGGAAAGCCGCCAGACGCCCGCGCTCCGAGGGCGTGATCAGGGTGAGCGCGCGCCCGCCGCCCACGCCAAGCCCATGCAGCCGGGTGATCAGCGCGCCATCGTCGCTTTCAAGCGAGGCGTCCACCAGAACCGTGTTGAACGGCGCGCCGCCATCTTCGGCCAGCCGCGCCGCATCCTCTGCGCTGGCGGCAATTGCCGCGCGCCCGCCATGGACGCGGATCGTCATGGCGATGGTCTCCGCCTCCTGCGTGAAGGGCGAGAGGATGACCGCGTTCACCTCTTCCAGAATGGGCTCCACGCGCATGCCCTCATCATCGCTCTCGCCAAGCGGCAGGAGCACGGCGAACTCCGAGCCCTCGCCCGGCGTGCTGGCAACGGTGATGGAGCCGTTCATGGCGTCGATGATGCGCTTGGTGATGGCAAGGCCAAGCCCCGCGCCGCCATGGCGGCGGGTCGAGCTGCCATCCACCTGCTCGAAATCCTTGAAGATGCGGTTGATGTCGTCCTTTTCCAGGCCCGGCCCGGAATCGGCCACCGCAATGCGCAGCGCCGGCTGGCCGTTCTTCTCCGCCCGCGTCACCGCCACGGTCACGCCGCCCTCATCGGTGAACTTGACCGCATTGCCGAGCAGGTTGAGCAGCACCTGGCGCAGACGCCCCGGATCGGCCGTGATCGTCTTCGGCAGGTCGGGCGCGATGTAGCAGCCAAGCCCGATATCCTTGGCGAAGGCGCGGGCCGCCAGAAGCTCCACCACGTTCTCCACCATCTCATGAACCGAGAGGCGGCGCGGCTCCAGCTCCAGCCGCCCGGCCTCGATCTTGGAATAGTCGAGCAGATCCTCGATCAGCGCCACCAGCGCGCTTGCCGAGGTGGAAACCGCCCCCACATAGGTGCGCTGCTCGGGCGTCAGCTCCGTGTCGGCCAGAAGCGTGGCCATGCCCATAATGCCGTTCATCGGCGTGCGGATCTCGTGGCTCACCGTCGCCAGAAAGCTGGATTTCGCGCGGCTCGCCTGCTCGGCCCGTTCGCGGGCGTTGATCAGCGCCGTCTCGGCCCGTTTGCGCGCCGTGATGTCGCGCGCGATGGCGCGGTGCGAGACCGAGTCCGCCTTGTCGTCACGCACCGAATGCTCGATCCACGAATACCAGCGAATGCCGTTGCGCGTGTGGATCGCCACATCGGTGGAGCTCAGGCATTCGCCATCGGAGAAGGCAGCGTCCGGCACGAGGCCGATATCGATGCCAAGCTGGCTAAGCGTGTGCCCCATCAGCGAAGACGGATCGCGGCCCAGCAGGTCTGCGAACACCCGGTTCACATAGACGATGCGGCCACCCCGGTCGCGATGCACGATCAGATCGCCCAGCGCGTCGACAAGCCCGTGAAAGCGCTCTTCGCTTTCGCGCAGCTCCCACATGCGGTCCGCCAGATCTTCCAGCTCGCCGCGATTGACCGCTTCCTTCTCCGCCAGTTCCGAGACAAGCCGGCGGTCCATGGTCGAGGCGCGGAAGGCCACCGCCAGCGCGATGCCGCCCAGGATCACCAGCATCATGCTGATGAGCGGCGAAGCGCCCGTCAGATGGCTGAGCCCCGCAATGAAGATGATGGCAAGCCCGACCGCGACCTCGCCGTAATGCGTCTGCACCGGCAGCGTCAGCGACACCGGCGCGAGCGCCGGCGGCTTGATGCGGATCCGTTTGCGTGGCTTCGTCTCTGTCGCGAGCTTCTTCGCCGGCTTTGGATCGATTATGTGCTTCCCCGCCCTTTTCATGGCCGCGACTTTACGCGACGGGAATTACGGAAGCTTTTGGCGGATCGCTCGCATTTTAACGGTTCCGCGCCGTTACGGCATCTCCACCACCACCCGGCCGCGCACCCGGCCCTCGATGATGTCTTCCGCCGCCGAAAGCACGTCGCCAAATGGGATCACGCTGGCGATGGAGCTGAGTTTCGCATGGTCGAGTTCGGTGGCGATGCGCCGCCAGGCTTCCAGCCGCAGCGCTTTCGGGGCCATCACGGAATCGATGCCCAGCAGCGACACGCCGCGCAGGATGAACGGCGCAACGCTTGTCGGCAGGTCCATGCCCTGCGCCAGCCCGCAGGCCGCCACCGCCCCGCCATAGGAGGTCATCGACAGAACATTGGCGAGCGTGTGGCTGCCCACGGCGTCCACGCCGCCGGCCCAGCGCTCCTTGCCTAGCGGCCGGGCGGGGCCGGAAAGCTCTTCCCGGTCGATGATCTCGGCAGCACCCAGTTCCTTCAGATAATCGGCTTCGGAGGCCCGCCCCGTCGAGGCGATCACGTGATGCCCCTGTCCGGCAAGCAGCGCCACGGCGACAGAGCCGACACCGCCGGCAGCGCCCGTCACCACCACCGGCCCGCGCTCCGGCGTGATGCCGTGGCGCTCCAGCGCCATTACGCACAGCATGGCCGTGTAGCCGGCTGTGCCCACCGCCATCGCATCCTTCGCGCTCATGCCGTCGGGCAGCGGCACGAGCCAGTCGCCATTGACCCGCGCGCGCTGGGCATAGGCGCCGTAATGCGTCTCGCCCACGCCCCAGCCATTGAGGATGACGCGGTCGCCTTCCTTCCAGTCGGGATGGCTTGATGTCGTGACCGTGCCGGCAAAATCGATGCCGGGAACAAGCGGAAAGCGGCGCACCACCGGGGCCTTGCCGGTAATGGCGAGCCCGTCCTTGTAGTTCACCGTGGTCGCTTCGACGGCAACCGTAACGTCGCCCTCCATCAGGTCGTTTTCGGAAAGCTCCGTCCAGGCAACGGATTGCTTCTTGTCTTCATCCCGCGAAATCAGAACCGCTTTGAACGTCTCCGTCATCACTCACTCCGGCTGGTTACGGTCTTCAATAATGATGAGAGAGAGTGCGGCGCGCGGGGCGCAAGGTCAATCCGGGCGCGCCTCACCGCCCGAGCGGCCCGGGCGACCACGCCGCCAGTCGAGAAACTCCTCGAGGATCACAAGCCCCGCTCCCACGGTGATGAAGACATCCGCCAGATTGAAGATCGCAAACGACCAGACCGGCGTGTGGAAGTAGATGTAATCGGTGACGAAGCCGAGGGTCAGCCGGTCGATGAGATTGCCCACCGCGCCGCCCAGAATGAGCGCGAAGCCTAGCCGCGCCCAGGTCTGCGAAGCGCCGGTGCGCAGCGCCAGATAGCCGATGAACAGGATCACCCCCGCCATCACGATGCTGAGCCCGATGCCGCTCATGCCCGAGAACATGGAGAAGGCGATGCCGGTGTTGCGCGAATGCAGAAGCGAAAGGAACGGCAAAAGGTCGATCCGCTCATGCAGCGGCATCATGGTCTCGACCAGTTCCTTCACCACCTGATCGGCAAGCGCAAACAGAGCAATCAGAAGGCCGTAGAAACCGATGCTGCGCATGCTCATGGGCCCGCCCTTTCCTCAAGCGGCAGCGCATCGCGCCGGATCTCGTAGAGCATCACGCCCGTCGCCACGGCGAGGTTGAGCGAATCCGCCCGCCCCGCCTGCGGAATGCGCACCAGCGTGTCGCAGCTTTCCGCCAGCACGTCCGGCAGGCCCTGCTGCTCATTGCCCATCAGGAGCAGCACCGGCCCCTTCCGGTAATCGACGGTGCGGTAGTCGACCGAGCCCTTCAGATGCGTGCCGACCACACGGCCGCCAAACCCCTTGCGCCAAGCAAGAAACGCATCCTGGCTCGCGCGCACGATCGGCACGGCGAAAATGGAGCCCATGGTTGCGCGCACCGTCTCGAAGGAGAACGGGTCGGTGCAGTCGCCAACCAGGATGATGCCCTTTGCGCCAACGGCGTCGACCGTCCGCAAAACCGTGCCCAGATTGCCCGGATCACGCACCCGGTCGAGCGCCACCCAGACCTCGCCATCGGCCGGCTTCACGCTGGCAAGCGGCGTCGTCTTCTGCTCGAAAACGCCCACCACCATCTGCGGATTGTCGCGCTTGGTAACGGCCGACATCACCTTCTCGCTGACGATCAGCACGAGGCCGCCGGCAGCCACGGTGCGGGCGGCAAGCCGCTCCACTGCTTCATTGCCGCGCCCCGCCTTGGCGTAGAGCAGTGTGCGGATCGTCCAGCCGGCGTCGAACGCATCGATCACCAGCTTCTGCCCCTCGGCGATGAAGGCGTGTTCGCGGTCGCGAAACTTCTTCTGCGCCAGCGCGCGAATGTCCTTGATGATCGGGTTGGTCAGGCTGGTGACTTCCTTCACCTGGCCCGGCCTGCGCCGCTCGTTCTCATGTCCGCTCATGACGCCACCCAGCGCGAAAACAGCGAGGTCGACAGGGCCCGGCCCGCCGATTGCTCGCGAATGATCAGTTCACCCGATTCCACACGACCGCCATAGCCCGCAAATGTGTCACGCATCAGCGCATGAATGGCAAAGAAGGAAGAGCGGATGGAATAGGCCGTCAGCACCACGGCCAGCGGCTTCGGCGTCAGGATCGAGCGGCAGAGATCCGCCAGATAGGGCAGATCCTCGAACAGCTGCCACACCTCGCCCTTCGGTCCACGGCCATAGGCCGGCGGGTCGAACAGCACGATGTCGTAGCTGTTGCCGCGCCGCGCCTCACGCTCGGCAAACTTCACCGCGTCTTCGCAGATCCAGCGGATCGGCTTGTCGCCGAGCCCGGCCATTTCCTGGTTTTCCCGCGCCCAGCCAATCGCCTTCTTGGAGGCATCCACATGGGTCACTTCCGCGCCGGCGCGGGCGGCCACCAGCGAGGCAAGCCCCGTATAGCCGAACAGGTTCAGCACCTTCACGGGACGGCGCGCCTCGCGCACCAGCGTTTCCATGTGCGACCAGTGGGTCGCCTGCTCGGGGAAAACGCCCACATGGCGAAACGAGGTGAAACGGCCCAGATAGTCGATCCCGTCATGGCGCATGGGCCAGGTCTCGCCCAGCGGCTCCTTCGGAAAGCGCCAGCGCCCCATGCCCTCTTCATCCGTGTCGCCGGTGAAGATGGCGTCCGCCCTCTGCCACTCGGCCGGACCGAGTGCGGGCTGCCAGATCGCCTGCCCCTCGGGGCGCACAATGCGGTAAGGACCGTATTGCTCGAGCTTCTGCCCGCCGCCGGAATCCAAAAGCGCATAATCGTCATTGGGCAGCACTTCCAGAATGACGGGCAAACGCTCGTCAGGAAGCTTGCCCTGACGGCGCGGCGGCGCGGGGCGTGAATTGGGTTCGGACTGGCCCTGCGTCTTCTCGCGGGGGGCCGTCTGTTTCTTTGGGCTGCGCCGGTCATCGTTCCGGCGCTTGGCGCGCGCAGGCTTCAATCGGGTCTCCGCCAATGAGCTATAATGCCCGCGCTTCTGCCACAGGCGCGCGGGACAGGCAACAAAGCCGTCAGCGATGCTTTTCGTAGATCGCGATACCGCCGGCCAGATCTTCGATGGCCGCGCCGACGGATTTGAACAGCGTGATTTCGTCGTCGCTCGTCCGCCCCGGCTTCTCGCCGCGCGTCAGCTCGAAGAAATCCGCCTTGATGTCATCCGCCGTAAGTGCGCCGGCGGCAATCGCCTGAACGACGTCGCCAGCCTCCTTGGTCGCGCCGGCATGCGTGTCCACGAAAACCGACGCACGGCGCATCGCCTCGTCGTCGCTCTCGCGCATGGTCGGCGTGAACGCGCCCACCAGATCCACATGAACGCCGGGCTGCAAAAGCGCGCCCTTGACCAGCGGCACGGTGGAAAGCGTTGCACACGACACGATGTCCGCTTCACCGATTGCGGCATCGAGATCGTCGGCCACGGAGGCGTTCATGCCCTCAGCGCGCAGCGTCTCGGCAACCTTCTCGGCATTTTCGCTGGAGCGGTTCCAGATCCTGATATCGTCAATCGGCCGGATCGCCGAATGGGTGCGCGCCAGCATGGGCGAAAGCGCGCCCGCTCCGACGATCAGCAGCTTCGAGGCATCCTTCCGCGCCAGATAAGAAGCGGCGAGACCGGAGGCGCATGCGGTGCGCCATGCCGTCAGGCGCTGGCCGTCGATCAGCGCCAGCGGTTCGCCCGTGGTGCCGTTCATCAAGAGATAGACCGCCATCACCGCCGGTTTGCCGATGGCGTTGTTGTCCGGCGAGACTGCCGCGATCTTCACGCCGATATAACCGGAATCGTCACCCGCCAGCCGCGAAAAATCGCTCCATGCCGGCATGAGAAGAAGCGTGCTGTCCGCGCCTTCAGGCCGTTCGATATTGTGGTGATGACGCACCGGCTGAACGGCGCCCTTCCTGAAGGCTTCGCCCAATGTCTGCACGAGTTCGGCATAGTCCAGGCACGCGTCGACCTGGTCGGCGGAAATGGAGAGCATTGGCTGGGCCTTCTGGCTGGAGGGTCAGGAGGGGGATTGCGGGATCTGCGGTGCGTTCGGGCTGGCCGGCGGGGCCTGGCGCAGCTTGTCGACTTCCTTCTTGCGCTCGCGCGCATCACGCCGGTAGCGCCCCTGACGCAGCCAGGTGGCGAGACTGCCGACAATCATGCCGAAACCAAGGGCGGCAAAAAGATAAACGAACAGCGGCCACTCGATGGTGAGCGCCGGATTGCCCGGATTGAACGGGTCGATGGTGAAAGGCACTGCCGCGCGGTTCGCCACTGCAAGCGCGATGATGATCACCGCCAGAGGCACGAGGACAAGAACGAGAATGATGCGGTTGGCCATTTCAATCCACTGCTATCTAAAAAGTAAGTGCCCCCTGAAGAGTAAGTGTCCGGGGGAAGGACTAGCTGTCCTTGTCCTCATTGAGGCGCTCGCGCAGCTCTTTGCCGGTCTTGAAGAAGGGAACCCACTTCTCCTCCACCTCAACGGATTCACCGGTGCGCGGGTTGCGGCCCGTGCGGGCGGGACGGTTTTTCACCGAGAACGCGCCGAAGCCCCTTAACTCCACGCGATTGCCTTCTGCGAGCGCGTCCGAAATCTCTTCGAAGATCGCGTTGACGATGTTCTCGACGTCGCGAAGGTAGAGATGCGGGTTGCGATTGGCGATCGTCTGCACGAGCTCTGATTTGATCATGGATTCTTTTCCGCCGCTGAAATGGCCTGTTTAACGCCCGGTCGTTTACGACACAATGGTGATTTTGTTTGCTTTTTTTAGTCAGGCAACCTTCTGTTTTCAGGTTGCCAGACCGACAGCAGACCGTCAAGGAAGATGCGATCCGCGCCCAGCTCGCGCAGGATGTCCGCGCCGCCTTCCGGCACACCGAGGAAACGCGAGGCAAGGTCCGGCAGGAACAGGTTCCCCGTTGTTTCGCGCTTCTTCCACTCCACCACGTCCAGATCTTCGTCCAGCCCCTGTGTGACCAGCCAGGCCTTGGCTTCGCGCTCACCGCCGAGTTCATCGACCAGCCTGAGTTCAACGCCCTGCCGCCCGGTAAAGACCGAGCCGTCCGCAACCTCGAGCACCTCGTCGCGCGTCAGCGGGCGGCGCTCTGCCACCAGATCGACGAACCAGTCATAGCTGTCGAGGATCATTGAGCGGATCATCGCGCGCGCTTCTTCGCTGGTCGGCTTGAAAGGAGAAGGCTCGGCCTTGAGCGGCGAGGATTTGATTTCCTCCAGCTTCACGCCGAGCTTGTCCATGAGGCCGCTCACATCGGGATACTGGAACAGGACGCCGATGGAGCCGACGATGGAAGACTGCCGTGCAACGATGTGATCCGTGGCGCTGGCGATCATGTATCCGGCGGAAGCGGCAAGCGTCCCCACCTGTGCGACAACGGGCTTTTCTGCGGCCAAAAGGCGGATTTCCTCGAAAATGGCTTCACCGCCAGCCGTCGTACCGCCGGGGGAATCGATGGTCAGGATGACGCCCTTGACCGCCGGCGTCTCGCGAATCCGGTCGAGCCGCTCCAGCAGTTCGTCATCCTCGAAGATCGTTCCGGAGATTTTCACCTGCGCAATGTGGCTGGAAGACACGCCGGCCGCATCGCTCATCAGGCGCTGCGTGGCGAAGCCGATTGCCAGCACGATCACCACGAAGGCGGCAATGCGCCAGAAGGTGAGCTTGCGCCGCAAACGCCGACGATCGATCAGTTCATCCGCACGATTGGACATGACAGCCTCGCTTTCACCTTCACAGGGATTTCGTCCTAAACCAGCGCCTTTTAGTCCAAAGCCGCCCCCGGAACCACCGCCTTGTACAAGATTTCGCCGGGAATTCGCGCAACAGCTGCAAACACGAAGAAACTTGCACGTAAATCATTGTCGTTAATCCAAAAATAGCCATATTGGGGTGAGATTTGGAAGCAAGGGGCAAGTTTAGGATCTGAGGCTTTCCGGCTACGCAGTTCTGACCAAGGGGTCGGCGGCATCGTTTCGCCGTCAGGCGCGAGGTGCATTCCTCGATGCGCATCCCTCCGGGGGATGGCGCTGACTGTATCCGGGAAGGGCCATGCCCGGGCGTCCACCCGGGCGTCCAGTTGACTGGCCGCCAAGCTCACGGAAAAGCGCAAAGCACATGAGTAACCCAAAAGACAATGCCGCAGGCGCGGCAAGGAGAGGTCACGGCGACGCGATCCGCAACACCGAGCGCGGCGCCGAAGACTTTGCGCTGGCATCGCGTCACTCCCGGCGCGTGCGCCTTTTGAAGCGCGTGCTGCCGGCTGTTGCAATCGCCATCACGGTGGTCTTCGTTGGCTATTCCTACCTGTTCTCCGGCACACGCGGGGCAATCGATCTGGCCAGCGCCTCCATCGAGGGCGGCTCGCTGGTCATGTCCAGCCCGGAGCTGAACGGCTTCACCAGCGACGACCGCCCCTACAAGATGACCGCCGAACGCGCCCGCCAGAAGCTTGGCGGCGAGGATGTGATCGAGCTGGAAGGCATTCGCGCCCATGTGCCGGTCGATGGCGACAATTTCGCCACCATTCAGGCAAGCGACGGCGTCTATGACCGCGGCAACAACCGCCTCGACATCACCAGCGAAATTGCACTGCGCACCACGTCGGGCATTGTCGCAAAACTCGACTCCGCCGAAATCGACATCGCAAAAAGCAGCCTCTCCTCCTCGAATCCGGTTGAAATCGAACTTGACGGGACGAAGATTGCAGCCGATTCCTTCGCTGCGGAGGAAGGCGGCAAGGTGTTTGTATTCGATAAACGCGTTCGCGTTACAATCGACCCGTCACGGATCCGTGAAACCGCCGACGCACGCAACTGAGGCTGCGGCACAAGAGGGAACGGAAAGGAACATCATGCGCATCAGAAGCTTCTCAGGGCTCGCCACGGGCGCGCTTCTTTTGGCCGGACTTTCGTCCGCCGCACTTGCGCAGGATTCGCAAAGCCGCCTGACCGGGCTGCAGCTTTCCGGCGACAAACCCATTCAGATCGAGAGCGAGCGGCTTGAGGTTCGCGAAGAAGACAATGTCGCCGTGTTCTCCGGCAATGTCTCCGTCGTTCAGGGTCCGACCCTGCTCAAGGCCGGACGCATGAAGGTCTACTACTTGCAGGACGGCGGTTCGGCCGCAACCGGCAGCGCCAATATCGACCGGCTCGAAGTGGACGGAAACGTCTATGTGAAGTCGGAAAACCAGGTCGCCACCGGCGACAGCGCCACATTCGACATGAAGACCGAAGTGCTTGTTCTCTCGGGCAAGGAAGTGGTCCTGTCCGAAGGCGAGAACGTTATCGTCGGCTGCCGTCTCACGGTTCAGATGAAGAACGGCCAGGCCGAACTCGATGGCTGCAAGGACACGAAGGCCGGCGGCCGCGTGAAGATGCTCCTCACTCCCGGCTCCCAGAACAGGCAGTAAACCGCGTTGATTTCCAAGTTGCGTAAAATGCGGGCCGCCAAGGAGCCCGCGGCAGAGAATCCTGCGAGCGGCAAGCTTCCCGAATACAAGGGCACGCTCATCGCGCGCGGCCTCACCAAGGCCTATAAGGGCCGCCAGGTCGTCAGCGGTGTGTCCATCGGCGTGCGCGCCGGCGAGGCCGTGGGCCTGCTCGGGCCGAACGGCGCCGGCAAGACCACCTGTTTCTACATGGTCACCGGCCTCGTGCCGGTGGATCAGGGCACGATCCACATCGACGGCCACGACGTGACCGGCATGCCCATGTATCGCCGCGCCCGGCTTGGCATCGGCTACCTGCCGCAGGAAGCCTCGATCTTTCGCGGCCTGACGGTCGAGCAGAACATCCGCGCCATTCTCGAAGTGGTGGAGCCGAGCCGCAAGGAACGCGACAAGAACCTCGACGCACTTCTCGAAGAGTTCAACATCAGCCATCTGCGCAAATCGCCCTCCGTCGCCCTTTCGGGCGGTGAGCGGCGGCGTCTGGAAATTGCGCGCGCGCTTGCCAGCCGGCCCAACTTCATGCTGCTCGATGAGCCCTTTGCGGGCATCGATCCCATCGCCGTGACCGATATTCAGCAGCTCGTGCGTCACCTGACGGCGCGCGGCATCGGCGTGCTCATCACCGACCACAATGTGCGTGAAACGCTGGGCCTGATCGACCGGGCCTACATCATCCATGCCGGTCAGGTTCTGACCCACGGCCGCCCCAACGAGATCGTCGGCAATGCCGATGTGCGTCGCCTCTATCTGGGCGAAGGCTTCACGCTCTAAGCTGCGGCTTCACTGCTTTCTGGCTTGACAAGCAAAAGTCGGGCCAATTGAATCCCGTTCTGCGGCAGCATTGTTGCCGCACCGAACAGGGGCCAAAACTTCATGGTGCTCGCGCCAAAACTCCATCTGCGTCAGACACAATCGCTGGTCATGACGCCGCAGCTTTTGCAGTCCATCAAACTGCTGCAGATGACGCATGTGGAGCTTGAGCATTTTCTCGACGCCGAGATTGAGCGCAATCCGCTTCTGGAACGGGGCGAAGAGAATTCGGAAGAACGCGCCGAAACCTGGCAAAACGAGCAGGAACAACGCGAAAACACGGCAAAATCCATCTCGGAAAAACTGGATTCTTCGCTCGAAAACCTGTTCCCCGACGATCCCGGCACGCAGGAGCGCATCAGCGCCGACCTCTCGGCCCAGTGGAAATCCGCCGGCGGAAACGGCCTGCAAGGCTCCGGCGGCAGCGCCTTCGACCTCGAAAGCACCACCGCCGCCGCAACCACGCTGCGCGACCATGTGAACGGTCAGATCGCGCTCGCCTTTTCAGACGCGGCGCAATTGCTCATCGCTCATGAACTGGCCGATGGCCTCGATGAGGCGGGCTATCTGGCTGTCGAAACGGCGGAGATTGCCGAACGCATCGGCGCGGAGCCCGCAACGGTCGACGCCGTGCTCGCCACCTGCCAGACCTTCGACCCGCCCGGCATTTTCGCGCGCGATCTGGCTGAATGCCTTGCCCTGCAACTGATTGCGCAGGATCGCTACGACCCGGCCATGAAGGCGATGGTCGACAATCTCGACCTTCTGGCAAAGCGCGACTTCCGCACGCTCGGCCGGCTCTGCGGGGTGGATGCCGAGGATCTGGCCGACATGCTGGCCGAGATCCGCATGCTTGATCCCAAGCCGGGCATGGCGTTTTCCGGCGGCACCGCCGATCCGATCGTGCCCGACATCGTGGTGCGGGCGGCAAGCGACGGAAGCTGGGCGGTGGAGCTGAACCCGGAGACCCTTCCGCGCGTTCTCGTCAACGAGCCCTATTACGCGGAGATTTCTCCCCAGGCGCGCGACAATGAGCGCGAATTCCTGAGCGAATGCCTGCAAAGCGCCAATTGGCTGGCGCGAAGCCTCGACCAGCGGGCCAGAACCATACTGAAGGTGGCGTCCGAGATCGTGCGCCAGCAGGATGCCTTCCTCGTCCACGGCGTGAGCCATCTGCGCCCGCTCAATCTACGCACGGTGGCCGAAGCCATCGGCATGCACGAGTCCACCGTCAGCCGCGTCACGGTCAACAAATACATGATGACCCCGCGCGGCACGTTCGAGCTGCGCTACTTCTTCACCTCCGCTCTCGCATCGGCGTCGGGCGGCGATGCACACTCGTCAGAATCCGTGCGCGACCGCATCCGTGCGTTGATCGACGCGGAGAAACCGGCCGCCGTACTTTCCGACGACGCGCTTGTGGATATGCTGCGCTCGGAGGGCATCGACATAGCCCGCCGCACCGTCGCCAAGTACCGGGAAGCGCTCAATATTCCCTCTTCGGTACAACGCAGGCGCGAGAAGAAGATGCTGGCGGCGGCAGGGGCCGGCTCCTGACCCGAAACCCCGGTCGAATTGACAAGACCGCCGGAAAACACTAGAAGCCCGCCCGCATGGACCACAGGCCTGAGAGCCTTTTAGACTTTTGTCCGTAGTGCCAGCAAACGAAGAAGGGAAACGCGGCAGACCGAGATCACAATCCGCCGCGGCACCTTGTACATGCAAGCCACACGTATAAACTCGATTCGTTCGGTGTCTGATCAGGAAAGGTCTGTATTCAGATGAGCTTACGTATTTCCGGAAAACATATGGACATCGGCGAAGCGTTTCGCTCGCGTATCGAGGGACGCATCGGCGAAGCCGTCGACAAATATTTCGACGGTGGGTTTGCTGGTCGCGTTACGGTAGAAAAGTCGGGTTCTCGTTTTGCCGCCGATTGCATGATCCATCTCGACACTGGCATGGTGTTGCAGGGCACGGGTCAGGCGCAGGAGCCGCAAGCCGCTTTTGATGCTGCCGCAGAGCGCATCGAAAAGCGTCTTCGCCGCTACAAGCGCCGGCTTAAGTCCCACAACAACGGCCAGCATGTCGATCAGATGGACATTGCCTATCGCGTCATGGCCCCGGTGGCCGAAGATGAAGAAGAGGTCCCGGAAGACTACGCGCCGACCGTGGTTGCTGAATCGAAGATGGCCCTGCAGACCATGTCTGTGGCTACCGCCGTCATCGAACTCGACACCAAGGACAATCCCGTCTTCGTGTTCCGCAATGCCGGAAGCAACGAAGTGAACATTGTCTACCGACGCGCCGATGGCAACATCGGCTGGATCGATCCGTCGGTAGTGGCAAGCGCATAAGTTCCGTGCCAGCGTCAGCGCCGGCCATCGAGCATGGCCGGCGGACAGACAAAGCAAAGGATGCATAAGACATGGATCTGAGCGATCTGATCGACCAGAAAGCGGTGATCCCGGCGATGAAGGCCAATTCGAAGAAGCAGCTTTTGCAGCTTCTTGCCGAAAAGGCGGCTGGGGTAACCGGATTGCCGGAGCGCGAGATCTTTGACACGATCCTGCAGCGCGAACGCCTGGGCTCCACCGGTGTGGGCAATGGCGTCGCCATTCCGCACGGCAAGCTGCCCGGCATAGACCGCATCACCGGCGTGTTCGCACGCCTGGAAACGCCGGTCGACTTCGAAGCCATCGACGATCAACCCGTCGATCTGGTCTTCCTGCTGCTTGCGCCGGAAGGCGCCGGCGCTGACCATCTCAAGGCGCTGTCGCGCATTGCGCGCGTGCTGCGCGATGCCGAGAACACCGCCAAGATCCGCGGCACCAAGGATGCTGCCGCCATTCACAGTTTCCTGGCGCAGACGCCGGCTTCCAACGCCGCCTGATCGTCTGCGACAAGCCTGATCGTCTGCGACAGGCAAAATGCCGGAACGGCCTTCTCACATCGAGAAGGCCGTTTCCTTTTGCGTGACCGCAATTTCGACGAAGGGACCCGCCGGATCATTGCCCCGGCGGATGTGCATGCGCCGCTCGGCCAGATCCATGGCGATCGTGCAGATCGTGCCCTTGCGCCCCAAAAACCCGTCACTGTCCCGATACGGGGCCAGGATGGCGTGTTCGGGATGCGCATTGTCGGAAAGCACGGCTTTTAGCCGGGCGAGATCAGCCGGCGTTCCCGGCGCCGTCAGCGCACGGATGCGCTCAAGCCGCGCCGTGGAATTCTCCAGAAGCTCGGCATCGACCGGAGCCTTGCAGGTGACGTAGTGATTGGTGTGCGTGGTCGCCGTACCGCCCGGCTCCATGCGCCGCGCCGCGTCGCCCTCATACTCGATATTGATGGCGCGGCCGTCCCTGCCGGCGACCAGAAGATTGAGCGAGCGCCCCACCCCTGCCCGCTCAAGCGTCTCTTCCACATCGGCCCAGGAGCCGGCGTCGAGAAGTGACCGCAGGAGAATGTGGGAAGGCACGCCGCGCGTGGGCTTGGGCGTCGGCAGGAAGTTCAGGCACACGCCGAAGCCCGCATCATTGAGGCCGACCTTGGCCAGCATGCCGGGCTCGGTCATTGTCAGAAAGCGTTTGCCGCGTTCATCTTCCGAGCGAATGAGAACGACCAGCTCTTCAAGCTTTTCCGACCAGTCCCAGTTCTGCCCCACAAAGGGCGTTCCGGTGTATTGCACCACGGTGCATTCGGACGCTGAGAGTGCGGAGAGAAGCTCGCTGCGCGCATTGAGCGCGACGATCCAGAGAGGATCGACATCCGCACCATCGGCGATGCCATCCATCTCGGCGCAGGCGCGCGGATCGAACGCCGCGATCACATCGCGGAACTGCGCTGCCGCCGCGAGGATTTCGCCTTCGGGGCGGTCGAAATAGGTTTTGTAGATAGAAAGCGTACGGGCGATCCGCTCATTCAAGGCCGAACCGATCTGGCGGCCTCTTTCTTCCGGTTTGCCCCAAACATCAATAAGCGGAAACGTCCTGCTGCTGGCCGGCATGGCCTTCCTCCAGATTTGACGGCAATCACGATGTAAGTGCCTGCGCCATTCCCTGGAAGATCGGCCCGGCTGTCAAGACGAAAAGGAGACGGCTACCGGCAATCTCTCACCGAAATCCGTCACGTAACTGTGACTTTTGACAGTGGCTTTCCATCTGCGCGGAAGCGGCGTCGCCTGTTTCCGCGCAGAACGTGTTCGGTCAGTGGAGACTGACGGTCTCCAGATCGTTCTGCATCGCGCCTGCGAGCGCTGTGTCGCGGGCGTCTGCCAGTAAGATGGGCTGACCGTCTGCGCCGAAAAGCGCCCAGAGCCGTGTGCCCGGCTTCAGGTCAGGCATGCCGGGAAACTTGCCCTGCAGGTCTTCGGCATCCATCTCGCGCATATAGGCCACTGCACCCTCGCCGATGTGGGCAAGCTGCTGCTGGGTAATGGCGATCTTGCTTTCATGTTCGGTCATCGAAGCCTCCTTAACGCAGGCGTTTCCCCTGGAAACCAACCCGCTGAAGAGCCCAAGGTTCCGGGACGGGTCAGCCCGCCCGGTTTCCTCCCGAATAAGACCAGTATGTCAGTCTTTCACGGAAATGTTTATTTTTTGTACCAGCCGTTCCGGCTCGGGTCGGTCCAGGTCTATGGACAGGAGGCCGTTCTTGAGATCGGCGTTCAGCACCCGCATGCCTTCCGCCAGCACGAACATGCGCTGAAACTGGCGCGCGGCAATGCCGCGATGGAGGTACTCACGCTCGCCTTCTTCGGTCTGTCGGCCGCGAATGATGAGCTGGTTTTCTTCCGTTGTGACGTCCAGATCATCCGCACCGAAGCCCGCTACGGCCAGTGTTATGCGGAGTCTCACGCCCTGCCCGCCTTCGGCGCGGATGCGCTCGATATTGTAGGGCGGGTAGCCATCGCCCGATTTCGCAATGCGCTCGAGCGTTTTTTCCATGCTGTCGAACCCTAAAAGGAGCGGATTCGAGAAAGGCGTCATACGCGTCATTTATTACAGTCCTCAAAGAGCGACGTGGATAGAAGAAAACCCGAATGGCATTTTCTCCGTTGCAACTGATATGGTCGCTCAAACCCTGCGTTTCAAGCATTTTGGAGCAACTGCATGACGGCGGCGCGCAAGATTATTATCGACACGGATCCCGGTCAGGACGACGCTCTTGCCCTGTTACTGGCGCTGGCCAGCCCCGAGCTGGACGTGCTGGGCATCACCGCCGTGGCCGGCAATGTGCCGCTGGCGCTGACGGAGAAGAACGCGCGCAAGATCTGCGAACTGGCAGGAAAGCCCGGGACGAAGGTTTTCGCCGGCGCGATCCGCCCGCTGGTGCGCGATCTGGTGACAGCGGAGCATGTGCATGGCCGCACCGGCCTTGACGGTCCCGATCTGCCGGAACCCGAAATGCCGCTTCAGGATGGCCATGCGGTCGATTTCATCATCGACACGCTGATGGCCCATGGCGAAGGCGAGATCACGCTCTGCCCGCTTGGCCCCCTCACCAACATCGCGCTGGCGCTGAACCGTGAACCGCGGATCGCCACGCGCATCCGCGAGATCGTGCTGATGGGCGGCGGGTTCTTCGAGGGCGGCAATGTCACCCCCACGGCAGAGTTCAACATCTATGTGGACCCGCATGCGGCCGATGTGGTGCTGCGCTCGGGCGTGCCGGTCGTGATGATGCCGCTCGACGTGACCCACAAGGCGCTGACCACGCGCGCCCGCATCGCGGCCATTCGCGCACTCGACACGAAGGTCGGCGCGGCATGCGCCGACCTTCTGGAATTCTTCGAGCGCTTCGATGAAGAGAAATACGGCACCGATGGCGGGCCGCTGCACGACCCCTGCGTCATCGCCTATCTTCTGAAGCCCGAACTCTTCACGGGGCGCAGCTGCAATGTCACCGTGGAGACCGGCTCCGAACTGACCATGGGCATGACGGTGATCGACTGGTGGCGGGTGACGGACCGCCCGGAGAACGCGCTCGTGATGCGCGACATCGACGATGACGGCTTCTTCACGCTCCTGACGGAGCGGCTTGCGGGGCTTTAGGTCGGGTTGCAGTCAGGTGAAAACACCTGACTGCTGAACGCTCAGGCGAGCGCCGCGTCCACATCCTTGCGCAGCGGAATGGCAGGCTGCGCGCCGGGTTTCAGGCAGGCAAGCGCGCCTGCCGCCGCTGCCTGACGCAATGCGGCTTCCAGTTTCAGCCCCTCGGCCAGCCCTGCCGCCAGATAGCCGCAGAACGTGTCGCCGGCTCCAACCGTGTCGACAGGCGTGATCTTCATCGACGGGCAGGTGACGAAACCGTCCGGCGTTGCAGCCCATGCGCCTTCACCGCCCAGCGTCACGATGACGATGCGGCCGGTCTTTGCCACGAACGCTTCCATGCGCGCGCGCCGGTCTGCGCCTTCAAGTCCCAGCGCATCGGCGTAGAGGTCGAACTCGGTCTCATTGGCGACCACGTAATCCGCATCGGCAAGCAGCGACGCCGCCTCGGGCCGGTAGGGCGCGGTGTTGAGCACCGAAATGGCCTCGGCCCTGCGCGCTTCCTCGATGGAGGCCGCAACGGTCTCGATCGGGATTTCAAGCTGCAGAAGCACATGGTCACCGGCGGCCAGTGCGGCCTGCGCCACATGGCCGGGCAGAACATCGGCATTGGCGCCCGGAACGACGGCGATGGTGTTCTCGCCTTCCCGGTCAACGAGGATATGGGCCGTGCCGGTGGCGCTTTCGGCCCTGTGCACGGCGGAGAGATCGACGCCCGCCGTCTCCAGAAGCTCCAGCGCCTCGCCGGCGAAAGGATCATTGCCCACCGCACCGACGATGCGGGTGCGCGCTCCGGCCCGCCGTGCGGCCAGCGCCTGGTTCGCTCCCTTGCCGCCCGGCGCAGTGACGAATGTGTCGCCGGGCACCGTTTCGCCGGGCTTCGGCAGCCGATGCACCGTGGCGATCAGGTCGAGGTTGATGGAACCGATAATGACGATCAAGACTGTCTCCCGCGCTTATTCGCGCCGGAAAGTAGAGCATCGGGCCGAAAAGTGGAATCCGGTTTTTCGGTTGTTCCGATGCGCACTCAAGAGACGTCTTTGCGGGGTCAGGCCGGCTGGCTGTCCTGCGAGAGCTGCCCCGCTTCCCAGCCAAGGATGGCGCGCTTGCGCGTGAGGCCCCAGTGATAGCCCGTGAGCGCACCCGACTTGCCGACGGCGCGATGGCACGGCACCACGAAGGAAACCGGGTTGGCGCCAACCGCTGCGCCAACCGCGCGCGAGGCGCTGGGCTTGCCGATGGTGCCGGCAATGTCGGAATAGGCGCAGGCGCGACCCATCGGAATCTTGAGAAGCGCGTCCCAGACCCGCACCTGAAAATCGGTTCCGATCAGCACCACGCGCAGCGGCTCGTCGGCACGCCAGCGCGACGGCTCGAACACGCGCGCCGCATAGGGCGCGGTGGCGGCCATGTCTTCCACATAATCGGCATTGGGCCAACGCGAGGCCATGTCCTCGAACGCCGCACGCTCCTCGCCCGCATCGCAGAAGGCAAGGCCCGCGAGGCCGCGTTCCGTGACCATGATCAGGGCCTGACCGAAGGGCGAAATGTGAAACCCGTAGCGCATGGTGAGCCCTGCCCCGCGCGCCTTGTATTCGCCGGGTGAAATCGCCTCATGGGTCACGAACAGATCGTGCAGACGGCCCGGCCCCGACATGCCCAGTTCAAGGGCTGCATCAAGCAGCGGCATGCCGGAATCGAGAAGCCGCCGCGCGTGATCCAGCGTCACCGCCTGCAGGAACGCCTTGGGCGATAGCCCCGCCCAGCGCGTGAAGAGTTTTTGCAGGCCGGTCGGCGTGTCGCCCACCTCCTGCGCGATTTCCTCCAGCGAGGGCTGGTCGCGATAATCGAGGCTGATCTTTTCGATGACCCGGCGCACGATCTCGTAATCGCTGCCCTCCGGGGTTACATCGCGTTGCAAAAGCGCGGTCTGCATGTTCATGGCGTCCATTCCCGGCGCTGGCCGCTGTCGCGCCGCGCCTCGTCAAATCTCCATCGAAGCCGACAATGACGGTTTCAGCGCATCCGCACCACCCGTTTCCTGCAAAGCTCAGCGCCCCTTCGCGGTGGCCAGCGCCTGCCCGAATGCGGTCGCGAAGCTTTCACGGTCGTCGGGGTTCAGAAAGCTGCCCAGTTCGACCCGCTCGCCACGCATTTCCACCGCCATGTCGGTGATGCCGATCTCGTCGTGACGGTCGATGCGGAACCGCGTCCAGAACGGGTTGAAATGATGCTCCTCCGCCTTGCCGGAGGGCGGCACTTTGCGAATGTCGAGACTGGTGCGCGACAGGCGCACTTCCTCGCGCACCCGCGCGGCGCGGTAGTTCACCCGAAACGCCACATAGATGGCCAGAATGTCGAGCCCGAAAAAGCCGAACACCGGCCATGCGCCGATCCGCAGGAAGACCGCGCCGATGGTCAGCCACACAAGCAGGAGAAGGCCCATAAGAACGGCAAACCCGCGCCCGCTCAGCGAGCGATAAGGCGTGAGCAACGCCTGAAAAACAGGTGCGTCTGCGGTGTTTGTTTCAGCCATGATCCCGATTATAGAAGGCACATGGAAAAGCCCAAGAAGAAAATTGCAGCACCCCGCAAGCCGAGCCGCACCCGTCGCCGCAGGACCGTTTACACGCCAGAGGAGATCCACGAGATCTTCCGCCGTTTCTCGGTGCAGCGCCCGGAGCCGAAGGGCGAGCTGGAGCATGTCAACGCCTTCACGCTTCTGGTGGCGGTGGTCCTGTCGGCACAGGCAACCGACGCCGGCGTGAACAAGGCGACGCGCGATCTCTTCAAGGTGGCCGACACGCCGGAGAAAATGCTGGCGCTCGGCGAGGAACAGGTGGGCGAATACATCCGCACCATCGGCCTGTGGCGCAACAAGGCGAAGAACGTCATCGCGCTGAGCGAGGCGCTGATCCGCGATCACGGGTCACAGGTGCCCGACAATCGCGAGGCGCTGGTCACCCTGCCGGGCGTCGGGCGCAAGACGGCCAATGTGGTTCTCAACATGTCGTTCGGGCAGCCCACCATGGCCGTCGACACGCATATCCTGCGCATCGGCAACCGGATCGGGCTTGCGCCGGGCAAGACGCCCGAGCAGATCGAAGACACGCTGGTGAAGATCATTCCGGCGGAGTTCATGCGCCACGCCCATCACTGGCTGATCCTGCACGGGCGCTATGTCTGCAAGGCGCGCAAGCCCGACTGCGTGGCCTGCGTGATCGCCGATATCTGCAAGTCGGCGGAGAAGACGAACGAAATCCCCGCCCCGCTGGTGGAGCTGGCTCCGCAGGCCTGATCCAGCAATTCCAGAAGAAGCGGAAGCGCTCTAGCCGCGCAACTCCACCCCGCGCGCGGTTCTTGCCGCGTCTTCCTGCGAAATCAGCTTGTGCAGGTGCACCATCATGGCGGCCGCAAACAGCGGCGTCAGCAGGTTGAGGATCGGCACGGCCAGGAAGCCCGCGATCACCAGACCGGCAAGGAAGATGGTGCCCGCATGGCGGCGGCGCAGCGCCTTTGCATCCGCCTCGCTGCGGAAGCGCATGGCGGCGAATTCGAAGAATTCACGCCCCAGCAGATAGCCGTTGACGAGGAAGAAGGCGAGAATGTTCACGCCCGGCACCAGAAGCAGCAGGAGCGCGATGATGTTGCCGAGAATGACGACGCCGAAAAACTTGATGGATGTGGCTATGGCCGCGCCAAGCGGCAGCGCCTTGCCGGGCGGGTCCTGCGGATAGTCTTCCTTCTCCACCACCTCGGCCACATCGTCGAGGAAGAGACCGGCGATCACGGCGGTCACCGGCGCGATGAGAAGCGCAAGCCCGGCCGCAAGACCGAGCCCCGCCGCAATCGCCGCGACGAAGCTCAGCCAGCCCAGCCATGAAGGCATATCCGGGAAGAACGCATCGAACCACGGCAGCGCGAAATACTCGAACAGTTCCTTTGTGCCGAGCCACACGCCGACAAGCACGAGAAGCGTCAGACCGAGCGTCTTGAAGAACACGCTGCGGAACTCACGGGAGAAAAGACGGCTTATGGCGGCGCGCGCCGCATCAAGGATCATACGGGTAAAGGGCCTTTCACGGTGTGTCTGCCGCTTCGAGATAGGGTGCGCTCAAGGCCGGTGCAAGGCGCACGGTTCGCACCGATGGCTTGCAAATCCCGGTCAAACCGCTAAACCGCCCGGAGATTTGAGCCAACAACGCTTCCCTTGCATATCTGGAGATCTGAACTTGAGCGAATATGACGTGCTGTGCATCGGCAACGCCATTGTCGACATTATCGCCCGTTGCGACGAAGCGTTTCTGGAAGACAACAACATCATCCGCGGCGCGATGAACCTCATCGATGTCGACCGCGCCACCCTGCTCTATGACCGCATGGGACAGGCCATCGAGGCTTCCGGCGGCAGCGCCGGCAACACGGCGGCCGGCATTGCGGGCTTCGGCGGCAAGGCTGCCTATTTCGGCAAGGTCTCCGACGATGCACTCGGCAAGATCTTCGCGCACGACATTCGCGCGCTGGGCGTCGCCTTTGACACCAAGCCGCTCGACGGGCATCCGCCGACAGCCCGCTCCATGATCTTCGTCACCCCGGATGGCGAGCGTTCCATGAACACCTATCTGGGCGCCTGCGTGGAGCTTGGCCCGGAAGACGTGGAAGAGAAAAAGGCCAGCGGCTCCAAGGTCACCTATTTCGAGGGCTATCTGTGGGACCCGCCGCGCGCCAAGGAAGCGATCCGCATGACCGCCGACGCGGCCCATGCCGCAGGCCGTGAAGTGGCCATGTCGCTGTCCGACCCGTTCTGCGTCGACCGCTACCGCGACGAGTTTCTGGAACTGATGCGTTCAGGCCGCGTGAACATCGTTTTCGCCAATGAGCACGAGCTTCTGTCGCTTTACCAGACCGCGTCCTTCGACAGTGCACTGGAAGAAATCCGCAGAGACACTAGCATGGCGATCGTGACCCGCTCCGAGAAGGGCTCGATCATCGTCACCAGGGATGAGACGATCCCGGTCGACGCCATTGCCATCGACGAGCTGGTGGATACCACCGGCGCAGGCGATCTCTATGCGGCAGGCTTTCTCTACGGCTACACGAACGGGCGCAGCCTCGCCGATTGCGGCCGGCTGGGCTCATTCGCCGCCGGTCTGGTCATCCAGCAGTATGGCCCGCGCCCGCAGAAAGACCTGCGCTACGAGGCCGAACAGGCTGGCCTGATCTAGGGGCACTACTCTAGCTCTTCCGGCGGACGGCCCGGCCGCGAACGATAGCGCGGGATCGTCCAGCCGAATTTGAGTGCACCGCCGCGCACCAGAAAAGCGGCGGTGACGGCGATCAGGGCCGCCACAGCGCCCTGCATACCTGCCAGATCGGCCACGGTGAACACGCTGGCTCCGACCAGCGCGGCAGAGACATAGACTTCCGGACGCATGAGAACCGACGGTTCGCCCGCCAGCACATCGCGCAGCACGCCGCCGAATGTTGCGGTGAGCATGCCCGTCACCACCGCCACGATGGCCGAACCGGACGCTTCAAGCCCCTTGGCCGCGCCCAGCACCGAATAGGCGGCAAGGCCGGCGGCATCGAGCCACAGAAGCAGCCGATAGCGATATTCCACCAGCGGCGCGCCAAAGAAGACGAGCAGCGCCACGACGGCGCAGACGACGATGTAGATGTGGTTTTCGACCCAGAAGACCGGAACGCCCAGAACGAGATCGCGCAGCGTGCCGCCGCCTGTGCCCGTCACACCGGCCAGGAACATGAACCCGATAAGGTCGAGTTCCTTGCGTGAGGCCGCAAGCGCGCCTGTGGCGGCAAACACCGCAACACCCGCATAATCAAGAAGCTGAATAGGATCCATCTGGCCCTCCCCGGCACTCTGGATAGCCGAAGGGCGGATGAATAGGAAGCAAGCCCCGCTACAAAGCGGTTTTTGCGCCCGGAAAGAGGTGCAGGAGAGGTCTGTCGCCGCGGGCGCGCGATGCCCCGCGGCGATGAACAAATCACGCCTTACGCGTCGCGTTCGGCCTGCGGATTGGGCGGACCGGGCTCTGCCGAAGCATTCTCGCCATTCTGTACCGCGCCGGCCTTCGGGCCGCCCTTGGCGACGCCGACCATGGCCGGGCGCAGAACGCGCTCGCCGATCACGAAGCCCTGCTGCACCACCTGAACGACGGTGTTTTCAGGGGTTGTCGGGTCCGGCACCTCGAACATTGCCTGATGGAAATGCGGGTCGAAACGCTCACCCTTCGGGTCGAGCTGCTTCACGCCATGGCGCTCCAGAGTGGAGAGCATGGAGCGCTCCGTCATCTCGACGCCTTCCATCAGCGAGGCAAGTCCGCTCTCGGCAGCCGCACGGGCTTCCGCCGGCACCGCTTCGAGCGCACGGCGCAGATTGTCGGAAACCGTCAGCATGTCGCGGGCGAAGCCGGCGATCGAATAGCTGCGCGCTTCGGCGACGTCGCGTGCGGTGCGCTTGCGCAGGTTTTCCATTTCGGCCGCGAGGCGAAGGGCACGTTCCTTCAGCTCCTCGTTTTCCCTGGCCAGCCGCACCAGGACGTCTTCTTCCGAAACCGCCTCGCCGCCGGCGTGCGCTTCGGACGCCTTCAGGTCCTGCTCCTCGGCCGTTCCGGGTCTGGTTGCTTCGTTGTCCTTAGCCTGATTGGTCATGACAGTCCGTCTATGGTTCTAGAATTGTTCGGATATTGCGTCCGATATCGAGGTTCGTGCGGGCAAAATCAAGGGGTGGGCTGATGCATTCGCGTACTGGCTTCCGGTGTGACTTAATCCGCTAGCGCAGAAGGCGCCCCACGATCTGGGCCGTATAGTCGACCATCGGCACGATGCGGGCATAGTTGAGCCGCGTGGGGCCGATGACGCCCAGCGCGCCAATCACGCGCGATTCCTGATCGCGATAGGGCGCAACCACAAGCGACGAGCCGGAAAGCGAGAAGAGCCGGTTCTCCGAACCGATGAAGATGCGCACGCCCGACCCTTCCTCGGCCATGTCGAGAAGCTGGATGAGACCTTCCTTGGTCTCCAGATCTTCGAACAGCCGGCGCAGAAGCTCCAGATCGGCCTCCGCCGTCAGGTTTTCCAGAAGATTTGCCCGGCCACGCACGATCAGCCGCGCCGGCTGGCCGCTTTCGGTCCCCGCCCACACGGCGAGCCCCTGCTCCACCAGCTCCTGCGAGAGCGTGTCGAGCGCGGCGCGTGTTTCTTCCTGCAGGCGCGACAGCTCGGTCCGCGTTTCGGCGAGCGTGCGGCCACGGATATGCGCATTGAGGAAGTTGGACGCCTCATGCAACTGCGAGATGGTGACGCCTTCCGGCAGATCGATGACGCGGTTTTCCACGTCGCCATTCTGCGAGACGAGCACGGCAAGCCCCTTGCGCGGCTCAAGCTGCACGAATTCGATGTGCTTGAGCGCTGCTTCCGACTTTGTGGCGAGCACCAGTCCCGCACCGCGCGAAAGGCCGGACAGAAGCTGGCTCGCCTCCGTCAGCATGTGATCGAGCGAATGACCGCTGCTCGACGCCTTGACCTGCGTTTCGATGATGCGGCGCTCATTGTCCGACAGGTCGCCGATTTCCATGAAGGCGTCGACGAAGAAGCGTAACCCCTGCTGCGTGGGCATGCGGCCGGCAGAAACATGCGGCGCGTAAATGAGGCCCAGATGCTCCAGGTCGCTCATCACGTTGCGGATGGTGGCCGGCGAAAGCTGCGTGGAGAGGATGCGCGAAAGGCTGCGCGAACCCAGCGGGTCGCCGTCTCTCAGGTAGGATTCCACGATGACGCGGAAAATCTCGCGGGAGCGGGAATCCAGCGATTGCAGTGCGTGTTCGTGAAAATCTCTGTCCAAGACTGGTTTCGTCATTCGCGGCCTCTGATATGTCGAATATAAGCGGCATCCCATGGATGACAACAGTCATGAAGGTGCGCGCACAGCTGGATTTCCAGTCGTTTCCGGATTTCCTTTGCGTTGACGCACCCGCGAAGCTACAAGCCGCCAACACCAAATGACACTGGAGAGAACCGCCCATGCGCCCTTCCAAACGCGAACCCGATGAAATGCGTGCTGTCAGCTTCGAGCGGGGCTTTTCCAAGCACGCTGAGGGGTCGTGTCTGGTGCGCTTCGGCGACACCCATGTGCTGTGCACGGCCAGCCTCGAAGAGCGCGTGCCGCCATGGCTGCGCAATTCCGGCCAGGGCTGGGTGACGGCGGAATACGGCATGCTGCCGCGCTCCACCGGCGACCGCATGCGCCGCGAGGCCTCTTCCGGCAAGCAGGGCGGCCGCACGCTCGAGATCCAGCGCCTGATCGGCCGCTCGCTGCGCTCGGTCGTCGACCTGCAGGCGCTTGGCGAAAAGCAGATCACCGTCGACTGCGACGTGATCCAGGCCGATGGCGGCACCCGCACGGCAGCCATCACCGGCGGTTTCATCGCCCTTTCGGACTGCCTTTCGTGGATGGAAGCACGCCAGATGGTCAGCCGCGACAAGGTCCTCAAGGACCATGTGGCCGCCATTTCCTGCGGCATCTACAACGGAACGCCCGTTCTCGACCTCGACTATCCCGAGGATTCGGCTGCCGAGACCGACGCCAACTTCGTGATGACCGGCAAGGGCGGCATCGTGGAGATTCAGGGCACGGCTGAAGGCGAGCCCTTCTCCGAGGACGAGTTCGCAGCCTTGATGGGACTTGCCCGCAAGGGTATCACCAAGCTCGTGGACATGCAGAAGATGGCAATCTCCTGAGCTGGCTCCTGAGCTGGATCGCCGTGCGTCCCATTCGGACGCACAAAGGACGATCTGAACATTAGATGGAGCATCGGAATAGACCGAAAACCGGTTTCCACTTTCGGTCCGATGCTCTGATCCCGAAAGGGTCGTAACCGAGCCATGCAACCCCCGGCCATACTGGAAGCCGCGCTCTATGTAAGTGACCTTGCCGAAGCCGAGCGCTTCTATGGCGAGGCGCTCGGGCTGGAGCGGATTGCCAGGGTCGAGGGCAGACATGTGTTCTTTCGCTGCGGGCAGACCGTACTGCTGCTGTTCAACCCGGCGGCTACCGCCGAACCGCCCGCAGCCGACGCCCGGCTTCCCGTGCCGCCGCACGGCGCGCGCGGACAGGGCCACCTCTGTTTTGCCGCAACTGCCGAAGAGATTGCCCGCTGGAAGGCGCATCTCGAAGCGGCCGGCATCGCAATCGAAGCGGATTTCGAATGGCCGGGTGGCGGTCGCTCGATCTATTTCCGCGATCCTTCCGGCAATTCGCTCGAATTCGCCGAACCGCGCATCTGGGGACTGACTTGAGACCGATCGACAACAAGACCTTCGTGCTCGCCAGCCATAACAAGGGCAAGCTTCGCGAGTTTTCAGACCTTTTGGCCCCGTTCGGCTACACGGTGCGCTCGGCTGCCGAGCTTGGCCTGCCCGAGCCGGAAGAAACCGGCACGACGTTTGAAGAGAACGCCCGCATCAAGGCGCTTGCCGCCGCCGAGGCCACCGGCCTGCCGGCGCTGTCGGACGATTCCGGTCTCTGCGTGGATGCGCTGGACGGCGCACCCGGCGTCTACACCGCCGACTGGGCGACGAAGGATGACGGCAGTCGCGACTTCATGATGGCCATGGAGAAGACACAGAAACTGCTTTCCGAGGCTGGCGCGGACACGCCGGAAAAGCGCACCGGCCGCTTCGTGGCGACGCTTTGCCTGTGCTTTCCCGATGGCGAGACCGAATACTACCGCGGTGAAGCCGAAGGCCATCTGGTCTGGCCGCCGCGCGGCACGGACGGGTTCGGCTATGATCCGGTGTTCCAGCCCGAGGGCTATGAAGTCACCTTCGGCGAGATGACGGCCGAGGAGAAGCACGGCTGGAAGCCCGGCGACGAGCACGCCCTCTCCCACCGCGCCCGCGCGTTCCAGAAGTTCGCCCGGGCAAGGCTGGGCGCCGCGTGATCACCCCGCTCGATAGGACGCCGGGCTTCGGCATCTATCTGCATTGGCCGTTCTGCGCGGCCAAATGCCCTTATTGCGACTTCAACAGCCATGTGCGCCACCAGCCGGTGGATCAGGAGCGCTTTGCCGCCGCCTTTGAGCGCGAGCTTGCCACCATGCGCGCCCGCACCGGGCCGCGCACCGTCACCAGTATCTTTCTGGGCGGGGGCACGCCCTCGCTGATGGAGCCGCGTACGGTCGGCGCTCTGCTCGACGCGGTCGCCGCCAACTGGAATGTTCCAGACGGCATTGAGGTGACGCTGGAGGCCAATCCAAGCTCCGTCGAGGCCGACCGTTTTCGCGGCTATCGCGCTGCCGGCGTCAACCGGGTTTCGCTCGGCGTGCAGGCGCTCAACGACCGGGATCTCAAGTTTCTCGGCCGTCTGCACAATGTGGAAGAGGCGCTGAAGGCCATCGGCCTTGCCCGCGAGACCTTCCCGCGCCTTTCCTTCGACCTGATCTACGCGCGTCCCGGCCAGAGCGAGGAAGCCTGGGCCGAAGAGCTCAGACAGGCCATCGGCCACGCCGCCGACCACCTGTCGCTTTACCAGCTCACCATCGAGGAAGGCACGCGCTTCCAGCTTCTGCACGCCGCCGGCAAGCTCGACATGCCCGATGGCGACCACGCCGCGCGGCTCTACGAGATCACGCAGGAGGTGACGGCGGCGCACGGCCTGCCGGCCTATGAGATTTCCAACCACGCCCGCCCCGGCGCGGAAAGCCGCCACAACCTCGTTTACTGGCGCTATGGCGAATATGTCGGCGTCGGCCCCGGCGCCCATGGCCGTTTCATCGAGAATGGCCGCCGCCATGTGACCTTCACCGAGAAGATGCCGGAAACCTGGCTGGAGCGGGTGGAGACCAAGGGCCATGGCGTGATCGGCGGCGAGGTGCTGACGCATGACGAAGAAGCCGACGAGTTCCTGCTGATGGGCCTGCGCCTTGTCGAGGGCATCGACCTGCCGCGCTACGAGGCGCTTTCCGGTCGCGCGCTTTCAAACAGCCGCATTGCCGTGTTGCAGGAAGAGGGACTGGTCGAGCCCATCGGCAACACCCGCCTGCGCGCCACCCCGCAGGGCATGATCGTGCTGGATGCGGTCGTGGCCGATCTGGCGCGCGAATAGGCCGGCGTTCCCGGTTCTCACAAACCGATTGCAGCATATGGCAGGAGCGAATGCGCCTGTGTCCCTCGTCGCCTTGTTGCCTCGCCGGTGGCCCGCTATAGCTCGGGGCCTGGGAAGAGGAGACGATTGATGGCAGAGCTGACGCTGACGACGTTCGACTGGGTGCCCGAGCTGCCGCGCGGCTATGTGCGCGACCTGAGGATAAGATGGGCTCTGGAAGAGGCCGGCCTGCCTTACCGCGTGGAAAGCGCGGCGTTCAGCGACCGGCAGCCCGGGCACTTCTCGCACCAGCCCTTCGGGCAGGTGCCGTGGCTGACGGATGGCGACACCTCGATCTTCGAAAGCGGCGCGATCCTGCTGCATCTGGGCGAAAAGAGCGATGCCCTGATGCCCACGGATGACAAGGGCCGCAGTGAGACCATCGCCTGGCTGTTTGCAGCGCTGAACTCGGTCGAGGCGGCAAGCCTGCCCTGGACGATCTTTCAGTTTCACGGCCTTGCCGGCGACACGCCCGGCTGGAAGCCCCTCAACGACTTCCTGAACGCCCGCCTGAAGCACATGGAGAGCGTTCTGGCTGACCGCGAATGGCTCGGAGACAGCTTTTCCATCGCGGATATCGCCATGGCCGATGTGCTGCGGCTGGTCGACCGTTTCGACGGGCTGGCGGCCTGTCCGGCCTGCCGCGACTATGTCGCCCGCGCCACTGCCCGCCCGGCCTTTGCGAAGGCGCATGCCGACCAGATCGCGCATTTCGCCGCAGCAGACTGAGCCGACGCTCGATCAAAGGACGGTCTAGAAAGCCCCGCCGAACCGGGTTGGCGCGGCATCAATGACCTGCGGACGGCCCTCACGCACCTCGTAGACCGCATAGCCGCGCTCGGTCGTGCCATCGCCATTGAAGCGGAACAGCCCGGTATAGCCATTGAAGCCGACCGGCGTTTCAAGCGCATGGCGCTGAACGCCGCCGCCGCCCTTTGCAATGTTGGCCACCAGAACGACCGTGTCATAGGCGAGCGCCGATGTGAGCGAGGGCTCGGCCCCGAAGCGCGCCTGATAGCGCTGCTTGTAGGTGTTGACGCGCGCCTGATCGGTATCGGCGAACCACGCGCCCTGAAGCGCGGGATCGGCGAGGTTGGCGCTCGTCCACTGCCCGGTTCCCAGGATCTTCTTGTTGGAAACGTCGATGCCGGTTTCCGTCATGGTAGTGACGATGGTCGCCGGGCTGCTGCCGCCATCGGGAATGAACACCGCATCGGCGGCCCGCACGGCATCAGCCACACTCTGCACGGCTTCATAGACGGACATGTTGTCATAGGCGTAGCGCGCCACCGCCGTCAGCTCACCGCCGGTTTGCTGCATGGTGCGCCGCGCCTCGGCCTCGGCGAGGTCGCCCGCCGCCCCTTCCGGCAGGATCGCCACAACGGAGCGCACGCCCTGACCGGCGGCATAGGTGAGCGTGCGGTTCACGACGCCCTGCGGCAGGAATGAGTTGAGGTAGACGCCCGGCGAAGCAGCCGCGCGGTCCGACGAGAATGCGATCATCGGCGTCTGCGTTGCCTGCAACGCCGGTGTTGCAGCGCGAACATTGGCCGAGAAGAGCGGCCCCAGAACGGCAGACGCGCCTTCCGTCAGCGCCTGCGTGGCGGCGGCGGTCGCGCCTTCGGTCGTGCCGCCCGTGTCCTTGACGACAAGTTCCAGCGTCTGCATGCCGCTGTCATCCATCGCCAGCAGGGCCGCGTTCTTGAGTTCGGCGGCGATGCGGCTTGCGTTGCCCTCACCCGTCAGCGGCAGGAGAAGCGCCACCCGCGTATCGCCCGAGCCGATCACCTCGCCCGTGGCCGGCTGACGCGGGGCATTGTCCGCGAAGGGCTGGTTGAAGCCGCTCTGGCCATTCGTCTGCGGCACGCCGTAAGGCACATCGCTGCCCATGCAGCCGCCAAGCGCCAGAAGCGCTGCAAGCGCGCCCGTGAGAAACCCGGCCCTGCGACCGGGCATTGTCCATAACTTCATTACCGCATCCGTCCCAAATTGAGCGCGCGACTTTGCAACCCTCATGTCGGCATGTCAAAGAGATGAGCGAATAAGGACCAATGAGCTATGGATAACCCGCGCGTGGAGAAAAGTTTCGTCGTCGGCAACGCCCGTATCGGCGCCGACCCGCTGGAGCCCGCGCTCTATCTGGTGGCGACGCCCATCGGCAATCTGGGCGACATCACGCTGCGCGCGCTCCACATTCTGGCGGGTGCGGACATCGTCGCCTGCGAAGACACCCGCGTCTCGCGCGTGCTGATGGCGCGCTATGGCATCAGCCACAGCCTCACCGCCTATCACGAGCACAATGCGCGCGAGGCAGGCCCCCGCCTGCTGGCCGCCATTGAGGATGGCAAGAGCGTCGCGCTGATCTCCGACGCCGGCACGCCGCTTGTCTCCGACCCCGGTTACAGGCTTGTCGATCAGGCCGTCGAAAAGGGGCTGCGCGTCGTTCCCATTCCCGGTCCCTCGGCGGTTCTGACGGCGCTTTCGGCCTCCGGCCTGCCAACGGACGCCTTTCTCTTCGGCGGCTTCCTGCCGGTGAAGGAAGGCCAGCGCCGCACGCGGCTCGAAACCTTCCGCCAGACGCCGGCCACGCTGATCTTCTTCGAATCCCCGCGCCGGCTGGCCGACAGCCTTGCCAGCATGGCGGCAACACTGGGAGCGGACCGCTCCGCCTGCGTCGCGCGGGAACTCACCAAGACCTTTGAAGAGTTCCGCCGCGGCACACTGGCCGAACTGGCCGAACATTATGCCGAAACCGGCGCACCCAAGGGCGAGGTCGTTGTCTGCATCGAGCCGCCGCAAGAAGAGGAAAGCGTCAGCGCCGAGGATGTCGACCGGCTGCTTCTGTCGCTCTCCACCGAAATGTCGGCCTCCAAGGCCGCCGGCGAGGCGGCGCGCATGACGGGCGGCCGCAAATCCGAACTTTATCAGAGGCTTCTGGCGCTGAAGGCCGAAAGCGATGCCGGCTGAGGCGCGGCGCAAGGCCTACAGGCTCGGCCATCGCGGCGAATGGTTCGCAGCAATGGCCCTGCGCCTCAAGGGCTACCGCATTCTGGCCCGGCGCTACCGCACGAAACTCGGCGAGATAGACCTGATCGCCCGGCGCGGCGATGTGGTTGCGATTGTCGAGGTCAAGGCGCGGCCGACGCTGGAGCAGGCAATGGACGCGGTCGGCTATCAGGCGCAGATCCGCATCGAACACGCCGCCGATCTGTGGCTTGGCCGCCAGCCCGACCACGCCCGCCTTTCGCTACGCTTCGATCTCGTCGCCATCCTCCCCCGCCGCTGGCCGGTGCATGTGGAGAATGTGTTTCAGGGGGGATAGTTTTCACCCCTAGCGCCTCCTCAGCGCCGGCTCACGCGCATGGGCAGGCCGCCCTGTGGCTGGGTGGTCAGTTTCTGAACCGGCCATGGCTTCGTTTCCGGCAGCGTGTCGAAACGGAAGCGGGAAAGCAGGATGGCGAGCGCGATGACGGCCTCCTGCATGGCGAAAGTGGCCCCGATGCACACGCGCGGCCCCGCGCCGAAGGGCAGATACTGATAGCGGTCGAGCGTCTCCCGGTTGCCCGGATGGAAGCGCGACGGGATGAAAGCGTCGGGATTGTCCCACAGCGTCCGGTGGCGATGCACCGTCCATGGCATGACAAGCACCTGCGCGCCCTTCACGATGGTCAGGTCTTGGTAGCGATCCTCCGCGATTGCCTCCCGGTTGATCGAAGGTGCAGGCGGATAAAGCCGCAACGCCTCCTCAAACGCGGCGCGCGTCAGGGGCATGGCATCGAGCCAGTTGACCGGATCGGGCTCGCGGGAGAGCACCGCATCGATCTCGGCTTCCACCTTCTCGCGCTCCCAGGGGGCTTCGGCGAGACAGTAGATCGTCCAACCCAGCGCCCGCGCCGTGGTTTCGTGACCGGCGCCGATGAAGGTGATGATGTTGTCCTCGATCTCCTCGCACGTCAGCCCTTCCGGCCCTTCGGCGCGCAGGAGAAGCGTGAGGAAGTCTTCCGGCACATCGCTGCCGCGCGCCATCTTCTCTTTCCGTAGAGCCATGGTCTCGGCCACGATGTTGCGGAAGAAGGTAAGCGAGTTGCGCCCCAGAAGGCGCGTGATGCGGGGCAGCCAGTCCGGCGCGCCCAGAAGATCCAGCGGATCGACGCGGCCCATGGTTTCAAACAGGCGATCCACCTGTTCGGCGAAACTGCCCGGCTCGCCCGCAATTTCGCCGGAGAAAAGCGTCTCCGCCAGAATGTCGAAGGTCAGGAGCGTCATGTCGCGCGACACATCCACCGGCCCTGCCGCATCTTCATAGCGATCGACGAAGGCGCGGCTGCGCTCCAGCATCGGCTTTGCGAAACCGGCAATGTGGCGCGGCGTGAAGACCGGGGCCATGGCCTTGCGCGAACGCCGCCACACGGCCCCTTCCGCCGTCAGAAGACCATCGCGCAGGATCGGGCGAAGGATTTTTTGGCGCACCCGCGCCATCTTGTAGTTTTTCGCATTGTCAACGAGCACATGCCGGATCAACCCCGGATCATTGGCGATGACCAGCGGCCCGCCAATCGTGTTCTCGATGTTGATCCACGGCTCGTTGTAGGAAGGTTCGCCCCACAGTTCGAGCGGATTGCGATAGACGATCCGCATCATCTCGAGCGTGGAGGGCGGCTTGGTGCGCGGGCTGGGCGCCGGCGGCACAAAGGGGGCGGGCTGGCTTTCCATGATCGCTTCCTTTCCCGCTTGATTTAGGTCCTGCGACGCTGCGCTTCAATTTGGGCGCGGCTATGAAAAGGCGGGAACTTCATCTCCGCTCGCGCATTGTTGAAACACCTAGGCCGATGAAGACAAACCGGAGTGCACTCCGCAGAGATGCGGAAGGATAAGTCATGAATTGGAATCAGATCGAAGGCAATTGGGAACAGTTCAAGGGCAAGGTCCAGCAGAACTGGGGCAAGCTCACCAATGACGATCTCGACGTGGTGCGCGGCAACCGCCGGGAACTCGCCGGAAAGCTGCAGGAACGCTACGGCAAAGCCCAGGAAGAAGCCGAGCGCGAGATCGACGACTGGCTTTCGCGCCACTGAGCGCACGCACTGACCGCGCTTTGAGACATCCCTGCCCCAAAGCAAAAAGCCCCGGCAATGCCGGGGCTTTTTCATTCCAACACAATCCTGGATCAGTGGTTTTCGTGCTGCTCGCCCGAACCACCGACGGCCAAGATGTTGTAGGGCATGCCCTCAACGGCAATGTCGCGCGCCTTCTCGAAGGTCTCTGCGTCGACCGCACGGATAACGCTCTTGAGCGGATCGGTGACCATGATCTCGTCGCCGGTGACGGCGATGCGCGGACGCGGATCGGACCAGTGGCCATCCATCGAATAGGCGGCCGTGAGCTCAACCGACTTGTCGATCTTGCCCGAAAGCACATTGATGCGGTTCAGCTTGCCATCCTCGGTGAAGACATAGGCGAACTTCGGACGCACCGGGTCTACAACGAAGTGCACGGCGCGCACCGGCAGTTCGATCAGGCGGAAGGCATCTTCGTCTTCCGGGTCGATCAGGACGAGGTTCGACTTGCCGAAATTGCCGAGGAAGTACTGCAGCGCCTTGCCGCCGGCGAGCGTCGAGACCTTCAGATCCTCGGGCAGCGACTTCGTGTAGGCGAGATGCCGGATCGTCGGGGCGGCACTGCGGCTTCCCGAAACCAGGAGCAGGCCCGTATCGCAGGCAATGGCCGTGATGTTGCCGGAGGTGGCTTCACCATGCAGGCCCGGGCAGGCTGCGGCATCCCCCACGGCTTCTCCCTTGGCGTCCACCACCTGCACACCCTCGGGCAGCTCGCTCGGGTCCTTGCTGTTGGGAACGGTCGCGATGGCGTGCGCGCCATAGGGGATCACGACGCCATGGTGCGGTGCGGAGGTCTTCAGCTCGCGGAATTCGGGCTTGCCGTCCTGCACCTGCTTTTCCGAAACCACGCGGGCCACGCCCTCGCCATCGAAGAAAAGGGCGATCTCGCCATAATGGGAGACGAAATGCACCGGCCGGTCGCCATCGACGGAACCGTCGAGCGCCTTGGGAGCGCTGACTTCCATGTCGGCATGATCGCCGTGATCGTCGAAATGGATGCCGCTGGAGAACGCCGTCACCGTGTTGGCGTCACGCTGGACGGCAAAGACGGTCTCATTGCTCTCCGTGGCGTAGACGCGCGCAGGAGACTTGAGCGAGAAGGTTTCAATCGTCTCGCCCTTTTCCGCATCGAGCACACGAAGCTCCGGCGCGGAATGGTCGGCGACGAACAGCCGCCAGGCCTCGTGCTCATCGGCGTGGGCCGGATGCAGCGCGGCGAGCGCTGCACCCGCGCTCAAAAGCCCTGCACGCAGAAGGACTATGGAAGGACGCATCGTTTCTCTCCTATTTGTTATAACGTTACTAAAATTGGACAAGCAAATGCCGGCTTTCTCCCCGGTAGAGAACCGGGCCCAGGCAAGTCTGGAAACTCATGGCCACCCCAGAGGCGGGCGGCTACTGAAACGGGTTTTGGCGCGGGGCCGTCATCCAGCCGGGCAGGTAATGGGCTCGGAACCCGGCCGGATGAGCGGGCCTGGAAGCAATCGCCTCCATGCCCCTGAACCTATTTCGTGAGACAGGTCTTCAGCGAGGCCGCCATGCCGCGCATCAGCTCGAAATAGAGATCCTTGCCATCTTCGATCTCGGCGCCCAGCGGATCGAGCACACCGGATTTCGCGTCAGTGCCTTCGGTGACCACCTCCACGAGACGCGGCTCGAACTGGGGCTCGGCGAAGACGCAGGCCGCATCAAGCTCACGCACCTTGGTGCGGATTTCATCGACACGCTGCGCTCCGGGAATGATCTCGGGGCTGACGGTGATGGAACCGGCTGCCGCAAGGCCGAACTGCTTTTCGAAATACTGATAGGCATCGTGGAACACGATGAAGGGACGGTCTTTGACGGGCTCCAGCTCGGCGGAAAGCTCGGTCTGGAGCGCCGCGATGCGCTCGTTGAGTGCGGCGGCATTGGCCGCATAGGCAGATGCGTTCTCCGCATCGGCCGCACTGAGCGCCTCGGCAATGGCGCTCACCATGATCTTCGCATTGTCCGGGTCAAGCCAGAGATGCGCGTCGGGACCATGATCATGGGCGTGATCGTGGCCGAATTCTTCCGCTTCGTGGCCATGGTCGTCATGGTCATCATGATCGTCGCCATGCGAATGCGCTTCGAACGCGCCGCCCTCGCGCATCTCGAGCAGGGTCAGGCCCTCGCTGTCGGAAAGCGCCACCTGCGTCGCCTCGCCGGCCAGCGTTTCCAGCGGCTTTTCAAGAAAGACTTCAAGGCCCGGCCCGACCCAGAACACCAGATCCGCATTGGCCAGCATGCGCGCCTGCGACGGGCGCATCGAATAGGTATGCGGCGAACCGGCGCCCTGCAGGATGAGCGCCGGCTCGCCTACGCCCTCCATCACCCCGGCCACGAGAGAGTGCACGGGCTTGATGGACGTGACGACCTGCATGTCGGCGGCGAAAGCTCCGGTCAATGCGCCCGGCGTCAACAGCGCAAGGGAGGATGCGGCTGCGGCGAGCGAAAGGCGAAACGACTTCATGGAAGGCTCCTGTAGGCATTGAACGGACGGACATGGCATGCAAGCCCAACCTTCACCGCCTCGGTGAATGTTATGACATTACACATCCTTGCGTTACGCTATAACGTGTGCCATATCCGCTGACAAGTCGGAAAAATCACATGCTGAAAAAACAAAGCCCCTCCCCCGAAACCGCCGGTGAAATGCTGGTGGAGATGCACAATGCCGGCGTGAGCCGCAGCGGGCGCTGGCTGGTGCGCGGCGTCGACCTTTCGGTGCGGCGCGGCGAAATCGTCACGCTGATCGGCCCCAATGGCTCGGGCAAGAGCACCACCGCGAAGACGGCCATCGGCGTCATCCAGCCGAACGAGGGGCATGTGCATCGCGCGCCGGGTCTCAGGGTCGGCTACGTACCGCAGAAAGTGGCCATCGACTGGACGCTGCCGCTGACCGTCGAGCGCCTGATGACCCTGACCGCGCCGGCCGGCAGCGCCGAGATCAAGGCAGCGCTCGCGGCAGCGGGCGTGGCGCATCTGGCGGGACGCCAGGTGGCCGCCCTTTCCGGCGGCGAGTTTCAGCGCGCGCTTCTGGCCCGCGCCATGCTGCGCAAGCCGGACCTGCTGGTGCTCGACGAGCCCGTTCAGGGCGTCGACTTTACCGGCGAGGCCGCGCTTTACGAACTCATTCGCGAGATCCGCGACCGCACCGGCTGCGGCATCCTGATGATCTCGCACGACCTGCACATCGTCATGGCCGACACGGATACGGTGATCTGCCTGAACGGCCATGTGTGCTGCCGCGGCGCGCCGCAAAGCGTCATGGACAGCCCCGAATACCGCAAACTTTTCGGCACGCGTGCGGCGGAAGCGCTGGCGCTCTACCGCCATCACCACGACCACACGCATCTGGCCGACGGGCGCGTGCGCCATGCCGATGGCACCATCACCGAGCACTGCCATCCCGAGGATGGTCACCACCATCACGACCATGCGTGCGCCAGCGACACGCCGGCGAAGGGAGCAAACAATGCTCGATGATTTCTTCACCCGCGCGCTGGTGGCCGGTGTCGGGCTCGCCCTGGTAACCGGCCCGCTTGGCTGTTTCGTCGTGTGGCGGCGCATGGCCTATTTCGGCGATACCATGGCCCACTCCGCACTTCTGGGCGTCGCGCTGTCGCTGGTCATGGAAATCAACCTGATGGTCGGCGTGTTTCTGGTGGCCGCGCTCGCCTCGGTGGCGCTCATCATCATGGAGCGGCGTCGCGCGCTCTCCACCGATGCCCTGCTCGGCATTCTCTCGCACTCGACACTGGCGCTCGGCCTCGTCATGGTGGCCTTCATGACGTGGGTGCGCGTGGATCTGATGGGCTTTCTGTTCGGCGACATTCTCGCCGTCTCGAAACTCGACATCGCCGTCATCTATGGCGGCGGCGCGGTCGTTCTCGGTCTGCTGATCTGGCTCTGGCGCCCCCTTCTGGCGGCCACCGTCAACACAGACATCGCGCAGGCCGAGGGGCTGAAGCCCGAGCGCTCGCGCCTGATCTTCATGCTCCTCATGGCGGCGGTCATCGCCATCGCCATGAAGCTGGTGGGCATTCTGCTCATCACCGCGCTGCTCATCATTCCCGCCGCCACCGCCCGCCGCTTTGCCGGCGGGCCGGAGATGATGGCCGTTCTGGCCGCCATTGCCGGTGCACTTTCGGTCATCGGTGGGCTGACGGCGTCGCTGCAATTCGATACACCGTCCGGACCTTCCATCGTGGTGGCTGCGCTGGCGCTGTTTCTCGTCAGCCTCATGCCGTCGCCAAGGGGAGGAACCGACGATCGCGCAACGGAGACCAAGCCATGAGTGCCGACCTGACACGCAACCAGGCGCTGGTGATGAAAACGCTCTCCGGCGCAGAGGCTCCTCTCAGCGCCTACACGATCCTCGACCGGCTGCGCGGCGATGGCCTGCGCGCGCCGCTGCAGGTCTATCGTGCGCTCGACAAGCTGACCGAGATGGGCCTTGTGCACCGGCTGGAAAGCCTGAACGCCTTCGTCGCCTGCGCACACCCCAACTGCCATGAGCAGGAACTGATCGCCTTTGCCATCTGCGAGGCCTGCGGCAAGGTGGAAGAGTTTTCCGACGAGATCGTGAAGGACCGGCTCGACGGCTGGGCCAGAAGCCACCGCTTCAAGCCGGCCAAGACCACGATAGAGATCCGCGGCAATTGCGGATCATGCGTGGCTAAGGCCTAGAGAGCCTCACCATCGCCCGGCGGCTGCAAAAGCAGCACCTTGGCCCTTGCCGTTCTGGGATTGCGCATCGCGCTTTTGAGCCACAGCAGGTAATAGGCGATTTCAGGATTGCCGCGTGGCCCTGCGATCACGTCCAGCGCACCGGAGCGCAGATGCGCGGCCACCAGATAGCGCGGCAGAACACTCCATCCGAACCCTTCAACCACGAAGTTCCTGAGCGCTCTCAGATCGGGCGTCGTAACCGCCTCTTCCGCATTGCCGATGGACATCTGATTGTGCTCGATCCACATGCGGATCATATAGCGCTGCAGATCATAGGAGAGGAACGGAACCTCCTGCAGCGCTTCCGCCAGCGCCGTTTCACGCCCGATCCGCTCCACGACCTCAGGCGCAGCCACCAGCAGCAGTTCCTCACGGCCATAGAGCGCAGCCTCGATCCGTGGATCGTCCGGCACCTTGACCGCAAAGGCGAAGTCTGACCGCCCCTCGACCAGCATGCGGGGTGGCTCGTCATCAACGGCGGGGTGAAGCTGCACCGCCAGATTGCTGTGCATCAGGGTCTTGATCCGGTCGGTAATGAGATCGGACAGAATGTCCGACGGGCCGCACAGATGGATCGTGCCGGAAACGCGCATGGAGCGCGCCCGCACCTCCGCCAGAACATTCTCCGCCACATCGATGGCGCCGGTGACGCGGCTGGCAAGTTCGTCGGCAATGACCGTCGGCGTCACGCCACGGGCGTGGCGCGTGAAAAGCTTGCGCTCAAGCTGCGCTTCAAGACTGGCGATATGCCCGGTGACGGCTGGCTGGGTGAGCCCAAGCTCATGCGCGGCCCGACTGACCGAACCCTGACGGTAGACCTCGACGAAGCTTCTCAGATGCGTGACCGACATGTTCGAGACATAACATATTTTATGCCTATTCAAAAATACGATAATTGGCTTTCTGGCATGACAACACCGATCTTCAGGTCACGGGCAGCGATGAGGCTGCCGAAGAAATTGTCTGACCAAGGAGATCATGATGTCCAAGCTTGTCGCGATCAGTTTCAAGGATGATGCAACGGCCTTCGCCCTGCGTTCGGATCTGGCTGCCATGCAGTCCGATTATCTGCTTGCCCTGGACGACATTGTCGTCGTGACCAAGGACGAGAAGGGCAAGCCCAAACTGCACCAGCCCGTCAGCCTGACCGGGGCCGGCGCCCTGAGCGGCGGCTGGTGGGGCACGCTCATCGGCTTCCTTTTCCTCGCCCCTCTGGCCGGCCTCGTAATCGGCGCGGGCACCGGCGCACTGGCCGGCAAGCTCACGGATATCGGCATCGATGACCGCTTCATGCGCGATGTCGCCGCGAGCCTGGAGAAGGACGAAGCCATGGTGTTCGTGCTCGTCCGCGATGTGACAATCGACAAGGTGATGGACGGTCTGAGCGCCTATCGCGGCCAGGGCAGGATCCACACGACCTCGCTCTCCCGCCGCGATGAAGATGAACTCAGGAAGCTTATCGAAGCCGCCTGACCAGGCCCTCAAACCCTATTGCCCCCCAACCCCCTACTGAAAGGACAGGATCATGTCCGACAACAAAGTTGCCATCGTCACCGGTGGCGGAACCGGCCTTGGCCGCGCCATCGCGATACGTCTTGCCGAAGACGGTTTCTCGGTCGTCGTCAACGGCCGCGAACAGTCCAACCTTGATGATATGGTCGCAAAACTCGGCCCGGAACGGGCCATGGCCGTCGCTGCGGATATCTCCGTGAAGGCGGAAGCAGAACGCCTGATAGCCGAAACCCTAACGCGCTTCGGGCGCATCGACGTTCTCGTCAACAATGCCGGCGTGGCCAATCCGGGCACGGTGGACACGCTGAGCGACGACGATTTCGAAGCCATGCTGGCCATCAATGTCAGCGGCCTGCGTCACGTCTCTCTTGCAGCCCTTCCCGCCCTGCGCCGGTCGGGAGGCAACATCGTCAACATGTCGTCCGTTTCGGGCATGCGCGCCGACTGGGGCATGTATGGCTACAACGCCTCGAAGGGTGCCGTGACGCTGATGACGCAGGGCATGGCGCTGGAACTCGGGCCGGAAGGCGTGCGCGTCAACGCAGTGGCCCCTGCTACGGCGAACACGCGCCTGGTCAACGGCCTGAAAGGCAAGCGCGGCGCGCTGGAGGCCTTTGCGGATCGCATCCCCATGGGCCGGATCGTCGAGCCCTTCGAGGTCGCAAACGCGGTGGCCTTTCTCGCCAGCGATCAGGCAAGCTTCATCACCGGCGTCATTCTGCCGGTCGATGGCGGCCTGACCGCATCGAACGGCCAGCCCAACTTTCTCACCCTGATGGCCTCCTGATCCTGCCGCCGGTGAAAGACAAAAAACCTGCCCCCGCGTCTTTCACCGGCGCTTATCCTTCGCCCCGGAACCGGACCCACGCAATGTCTGAACGCTTTCTGCGCAACACGCTGTTCTTCACGTTTTTCTACAATCTCATGGGCTTTGCCACATTCATGTTCCCCGCACGGTTCGGCGGCATGGCGGCGCTGCCCACGGATGTGCCCTTCCTGTATTCAGGCTTCATCGCGACGAACATTCTGCTGTTTGCCCTTGTCGGCCTTTGGCAGGCCCGCGCGACGACGCTTCACACACCGGTGCTTGTGATCTTCGGTGTCAGCAAGATCGTGTTCTTCGGCCTCATGACAGCCGCCTGGTCTCTTGGTGAAGTCGCGTTTGCCGGTGTCGCCATGAGCGCGGTGGATCTGGCGATGGGCGTCATCTTCCTGCTGGGCGCAAAACGGTTCGCTGCGTGAAGCATGCCTAGCGCGGTGCCGGTAGATCCCAGTCCTTGTAAAGCGCATTGAGCGCACCCGCCGTGTGGCACTCGACGGCGGGCAGACCGGAGCCGCGCACGACCTCGGCATATTTGGCGTCGCTGTTGCGGGTCTTCACGAGGATCCAGTGGATCATCGCCCACTTCACACTGTCCTGCGCGCCTTCCAGATGTCCCGCGCGATCAGACCGGTTGGCGAGCGTGCGTCTGAAATAGCGCGCAATGCGCAGCCACGGGCTGGACGTGACCAGAATGACGCCGGTTGCCCGCGCCAGACGCTGCGGCATCAGGCGCGAGTAATTGCCTTCCATCACCCAGCCATCTTCAAGAATGGCCGCATCGTGCAGTGCCGCGAACTCGGCCTCCGGTCGCGGCTGCCAGTCGGTGTTTGGCAGGTGCTGCAACTGATCGAGATGAACCGGCGGCACGCCAAGTTTTTCAGAAAGGGCGACGGCCAGCGTCGACTTGCCCGCATTGGACGGACCGAGGATCGCTATGCGCTCTCCAAGCGAAGACAGGGGCAGCATGTGGGACACCCATTGGCCGCGAGGCAAGGAAGCGCGATGAGCGAAGGACGCACCGGAACCCGGCGCGCCCGTCATTGTTCCCGCACTTGCCTACTCGCCTTTTTCGACGTGGTTGTTGCGCAGCCGCGTAACGGCGTTGCCATGCGCATCGAAGCCCTCATAGCGGGCAAAGCGCAGCGTATGAGGCGCAAACTCGGCATAGCCCTGTGCGGTCACGTGACCGATGGACGAGGTCTTCATGAAGTCGTGCACGCCGAGCGGCGAATGCGCCCGCGCCATGCCCGACGTCGGCAGAACGGCGTTCGGCCCCATCGCGTAATTGGCCATGGACCCCGCCGCATATTCGCCCAGCAGGATTTCCGACGCATTGCGCACGTGCGACAGATATTCGAACGGCGTCTTGGACAGGATCTGAAGGTGCTCCGGCGCGTAATCGTTGACGAAGGCGAACGCCTCTTCCGGCGTGTCCGCCAGAACGATGCCGCCGCTTGTGCCGCCCAGAACATCGGAGGAGTAGCGCACGCGCTCGGCGCTCATCTCCGCCCAGTATTTCGGCAGCGCATCGCGCACCTTTTCTGCAACCTCGCGCGACCAGGTGACGAAGAAGTTGGAGCTGTCGCTGCCGTGTTCGGCCTCGACCAGCAGGTCGAGCGCCGCGATCTCGGGATCGGCGCTCTCATCGGCAAGCACGATGCTCTCGGTCGGGCCGGCGGGAAGCCGCGAGGCGATCTGCCCCTGAAGCAGCCGCTTGGCAGCGGCGATCCACGGGCTGCCGGGGCCTTCGAACTTGGCGCAGCGCGGCACCGTGTCCGTGCCGAATGCGGCAGCAGCAACGGCCTGACCGCCACCGGCCTTGTAGACGTGTTTCACGCCGGCAATGCGCGCGGCAACCAGCGTCGCCGCATCCACCTTGCCGTCCGGTCCGGGCGGGGTGAGCACGATGGGCATCGGCACGCCGGCCACCACGGCCGGGATCGCCGTCATGAGCGTCATGGAGGGGAAGGTGCCCTTGCCGCGCGGCGAATAGAGCGCAACGCTGTCAATGGGCGTGGCGCGCTCGCCCACCAGAACGCCGGGGCGGATTTCCTTCATCCACATTTCCTGCGGGCGCTGCGCCTCGTGGAAACGGCGAATGTTGTCGGCGCAGAATTCCAGCGTCTCGATCATCTCCGGATCAAGCGTCTTGAAGGCGGCGTCGAAATCCTCTTCCGTCGCAGCGATCGCGTCCGGCTCGACCTGGGCCTTGTCGAACATGCGCGCGAAGCGGGCCAGCGCCACATCGCCTTCCTTGCGCACCGCCTCGATGATGGGCGCGACATTCTCCAGAAAATGGGTGAGATCGTCTTCCGTTCGTGTGAGGAGCGTCTTGCGCTCTTCAGCAGACAGTTTCGACAGTTCGTGCCAGGCAACGCGGTTCGACATTTTCACCCACCAGTTCAAAGGATGCGTTTCGGCGCCACGTATAAATCATTTTCGGGCGAGGCATAGGGTCAGGACCAATCAAATCGGCAAGATTGACCGGCCACGACCTCATGCCGCAGCGCCAACCGCTCAGCGCAGCATGTCGCCATAGATGCCGGGGGTGGAATCGGGAATCTCGATTGCGCCGCACTGGCTCTTGTAGAATTCGATCGGCCCGGCGCTGCCGATCACGCCATAGACATAGCCCGCATCGCGCATCGCCTGAAGCGTGGCCATGAGCAGCGCCGCCCCGACGCCGCGCCCGCGCGCGGCCTCGTCAACGCCGGTCGGGCCGAAGAAGCCCTTCGCCGTGGCGTCGTAGCAGGCAAAGCCCAGAAGCTTTCCGTTTTCCACCGCGACCAGAACATTGGCCGGCTGCGCCGCCATGGCCACGGCGCATTCGCTGGCCCAGTTGCGGCTGAAATGCTTCTCGGCGAAATCGCACACGACATGCATTTCCGGCCCGATGGCGCGGCGAATGACAATGCCCTCGGCCACGGGTCTGGCCGGCGGGAGCTTGTAGAGGGGCACGAGCATATCAGTCATGGTCTGCATCCGAATAGGCAACGAAATGGTCTGGCGCAACTTCACGATAACCCGAGATGGGACGCGCCGCACTTGCCCGCACGGCCTCCGCTTGCCGGGTGAAGGCGAGCCCGTCGCCATCGGCGTCATCGAAACGCTTCGCCGGATCGGGCACGGCAGAAATGAGAAGGCGCGAATAGGGATGGCGCGGATTGCGGATGACCGCATCGGACGGGCCGCGCTCCATCACCTGCCCGGCATACATCACCGCCGTTTCCTCTGCGATGTAGTGAGCGGTCGCGATATCGTGCGTGATGTAGAGGAAGGCGATGTTGCGCTCCTCCTTCAGCCGCCGCATCAGGTCGAGCACCGATTTGCGGATCGACACATCGAGCATGGAGGTGGGTTCGTCGGCAACGATCAGCTCCGCGCCCACCGCAAGCGCACGGGCAAAACTGACACGCTGGCGCTGACCACCGGAAAGCTGGTGCGGGAACTTCTCAAGCGTGGTGTCGGGATCAAGCTCCACATCGGCCAGCGTCTGCCTGAGCCTTGCTTCGAGATCCGCCGTCCCGCCATGCAGCCGCAGCGGGCGTTCGAGATGGTGACGGATCGTGTGGGTGGGGTTGAGCGAGGAGAACGGGTCCTGAAACACCATCTGCACCGCGCGCAGATAGGCGCGGTCTCCGCTGCGGGTGCGGTTCTCAAAAATGTTCTCGCCGCGAAACCGGACGGTGCCGGCGCTCGGCTCGAAATGGCGGATCACGGCGCGCCCGCAGGTGCTCTTGCCCGACCCGCTTTCGCCGACCAGCGCCAGCGCCTTGCCCGGCTCGATGGAGAAGGTGACATTGCGCAGCGCATCCACGCGGCGCACCGCGCCCAGAACCGGGCGCACATGGAAGGTCTTGGATACGCCTTCAAGCGACAGAAGCGGGGCGTTCATGCGGCTGCTCCCTCAATGCGCGGCATGGCTGCCCAGAGCTTGCGCGTATATTCGTGCTGCGGATCGGCCACCAGGCTGCGCGCCTCGCCCTGCTCCACGATGCGCCCTTCCAGCATGATCGCGATGCGGTCGGCGAACTGCGCCATCAGCGCCAGATCATGCGTGATGAAAAGCACCGAGAAGCCGAGCGTTTTGCGGAGCGCCACGATCTCCTGCAGGATCTCGCGCTGCACCACCACATCGAGCGCGGTGGTGGGCTCATCCATGACCACGAGGCGCGGCTTGAGCGTCAGCGCCATGGCGAGCACCACGCGCTGGCGCATGCCGCCGGAAAGCTGGTGCGGGAATGAATCGAGCCGGTCTTCGGGGATGCCCACCATGGCCAACATTTCACCGGCTTTCACGCGGGCGGCGTCGCGCCCCATCGTCTCGTGACGGGCGAGCATGTCGCGGAACTGCTCGAAAACCGTCAGCACCGGGTTGAGCGAGTTCATCGCGCTCTGGAACACCATGGACGCCCCGCTCCACCGCCAGGCCTCGAGCCGGCGGCGCGAAAAGGCGAGAACATCCTCACCCTCGAACAGGATCTTGCCATCGCTGATGAAGGCCGGCGGCCGGTGGAGCCGCATGATCGAGAAGGCGATGGTGCTCTTGCCACACCCGCTTTCGCCGGCAAGCCCGAGGATCTCGTTCTGCCCGATGTCGAGCGAGACATTGCGCACGGCGCGGAACGTGCCATTCGGCGTCAGGTAGTCGACGCACAGATTCTGCACCGAAAGAAGTGGCTTTGCGGTCTCCATGCTCATGCCTCCTTCTCCGCAAGACGCGCGCGGTCGAGCTTCTTCTGCAGCTTCATGGCCTTGCCGATGGCGCCCAACGTGCGCAGCCGCGGATTGGAAATCTCGTCAACGCCGAAATTGAGCAGCGACAGGCCCACGCCGATGATGACGATGGCGACGCAGGGTGCAGCCATCTCCCACCATGCGCCCACGGTAATCGCCGAGGCGTTCTTGGCGTTGTAGAGCATCGTGCCCCACGAGACGGAGAGCGGATCGCCGAGCCCGAGGAACTCCAGCGTGGCCTGGGTGATGATGGTGAAGATCACGCTGCCGATGAAGTTGAAACCGATGATCGACAGGAGGTTCGGCAGCATTTCCACCAGGATCATGCGCCAGACCGGCTCGCCGATGAGTTGGGAAGCCTGAATGAACTCTCGGTTCTTCAGCGTCATGGCCTGTGCGCGTGTCACGCGCGCGCCCCACGCCCATGATGTCAGGCCGATGATGATGGCGATGGAGAGCGGCCCCACCTGCCCGAGAAACGCCGCCAGCACCAGAAGCAGCGGCAATTGCGGCAGCACCAGCACCACATTGGTTGCGAAATTGAGCGTCTCGTCCGTCGCGCCGCCATAATAGGCGGCGGTCAGGCCCACCACGGTGCCGATCAGCGTGACGATGAGCCCGGCCAGAATGCCGACCATGAGCGAAGTGCGCGTACCCCACACGAGCTGGGTGTAGACATCGCGGCCCATGCGGGTGGTGCCCATCACATATTCCGCGCTCGGCGGCTGATGCGGACGGCTCACGCGCTTGTTGGGATCGTGGTCGGTGATGAGCGGCGCGGCCAGCGCCACCACCACGTAGAACACGACGATGAAGACGCCAAAGGCTGCCTTGCGGTTGCGCACGAAGATCTTCAGGAGATTGAGCATCACGCCCTCCTCAAGCGCGGGTCGAGCGCCACATAGGCGATGTCGACGGCAAAGTTTGCGCTCAGCATGGCGAGCGTCATGATGAGAAGCTGGCCCTGAATGAGCGGGAAATCGCGGGCTATCACCCCCATGTAGAGCAGGTTTCCAAGCCCCGGATAGTTGAACACCACCTCGGTGATGAGCGAGCCGCCGAACACCGAGCCAAGGCTGATCGCAAAGGCGGTGATGGACGGCAGGAAGGCGTTGCGCGCCGCATAATTGTAGCGCACGCGGGCATCCGAAAGCCCCTTCGCCTCCGCCAGATGCACGTAATCCTCGCCGAGTTGCCCGATCATGTTGTTGCGCATGGTGATGAGGTAACCGCCCACCAGAACGATGCTGAGCGACAGGACCGGCATCAGCGCGTGAAAGAACACGGAGGACAGGAACGGCCCGCTGAGCGACGGCTCAAGCGAAGGGTCGAATGCATAGCCGGCCGGCAGCCAGTTGAGCGAGACGGAGAAGAGGAACATCGCCGTGATCGCGATCACCACCGGCGGGATGGACTGCAGCGCCAGCGCCAGCGGGGACATGAAACTGTCGAACCCGCTGCCACGCCGCCACGCGGCGCGAATGCCGAACAGCGTGCCGAGCGCATAGGCCAGAAGCGTCGCCGTTCCGGTGAGGAACAGTGTCCACGGCAGCGCGCGGGCAAGCAGATCGAACACCGGCGTCGGGTAGTATTTGACGGAAAGGCCGAAATCCCAGGTGAAGATCGAGCCCAGATATTTGAGATATTGCAGATACAGGGGTTCGTTGATGAAGCCGAATGTCTCCATCAGCGCCTCGCGCGCCTCGGGCGGAATGGTGCCCTGGGCCTGGGCCAGCATGACGTCTGCCGGATTGCCCGGCATCAGCCGCGGTATGAGGAAATTGAATGTGGCCGCCACCAGAAAGGCAACGAGATAGAACGCCAGCCGGCGCAGAATGAAGCGCATGGTGTCCCCCTGCTCTGTGCGCCGTCAGGCGGCCCGAAGGCCACGGCGTCTTTTCTGAAGGCGGGGCGAAGGCCCCGCGTCAGCTCCCGGTTTTCCCCTCCGTGGAACCCTTCTCCCCGCGAACGGGGAGAAGGGGGGAGGATGCAGTCAGATCGAGGATCGGATCAATCTTCGACCGGACGCAGGGAGAGCAGGTGAAGGAGACGCTCCGGCGTCTCGTCGTGAACGACGGGCTTGGCCTGAGGATTCTCGGCGCTGAAGAAGCCCGTGAAGCGCTTGGTGTTGTACTGGTACCAGAGCGGGTTGTTGAACACGGCGATGAACGGCATGTCACGACCGACTTCCATCTGGATGTCGTTCATGATCGCGCGCTGCTTCTCCGCATCAACGGTCTGGAAGAAGGAGTCCAGCAGCCCATCGAGTTCTTCATTGTAGTAACGCGTCGCGCCGAAGCGGGTCTTGCCCTGGTTCTGCGAATGCAGGCCCAGATCATACTGGTAATGCGGCGTGACACCGGTGAAGTAGGCGTTCATGGCCATGTCGTAATTGCCGTTGATCAGGCTTTCCGACCAGACCGCATGCTCGGGCGTGGCCACCTGGGCCTCGATGCCGATCGCCGTCAGACCTTCCACCGCCAGCTGCACCGTGTTGATCCAGTCGGTCCAGCCATTCGGCACGATGATGTTGAACGAGATCTTCTTGCCGCTCGGCGTTTCCAGATTGCCGTCGCCATCGGTGTCCTTGTAGCCCGCCTCGGCCAGAAGCGCCTTGGCGCCCTCGACATCATAGCGGGTGAACTTGCCATACTCGGCATCCACTTCCGGGTTGTTCCAGGAGTGGTAGGCCTGGCCGAGACCGGACGGATACTGGTTGATGGTCGGATAGCCGTAACCGGCAATGTCGACCATGGCTTCACGGTCAAGCGACATGGAAACGGCGCGACGGAAATCCACGTCGCTGAACGCTTCGCGGTTGCCTTCGTTCTTCGATTCCATGTTCACGTTGAACATGACGAGCGAGCCGGCCGGGAACCAGTATTTGTGGTTCTCGGGATCCTTGCCGACAAAGGTCTTTTCGATGTCTGGCAGGAACGAGCCCATCCAGTCCAGTTCGCCACGGGCGGCAGCCGCCAGCGCCTGATCGTTTGTGGCGATCTGCGGGAAGCGCATGCAGTCGACCTTGAGGGTCTCCGCATCCCAGTATTTTTCATTGCGGCACTGGATGTATTCCTGCGGCGTGAAGCGGCGGATCTCCGTCAGCGGGCCGGTGCCGACCGGGTTCGGGTTGGTGAAGGTCACCGGGTCTTCGACACTTGACCAGACATGCTCGGGCACGATCGCCAGACGGACGATGGAGTAGATCGCGCCGGAATTGGCATCGCTCAGCTGGAAGCGGACGGTCTTGTCGTCCACAGCCTCGACCGTATCGACGAGCTTGCCATGACCATAGATGTCGAGCGGCTTGTTCTCCTTCACCAGATTGAGGCTGAACACCACGTCATCGGCCGTGAAGGGCTCGCCATCGGACCAGGTCACGCCGTCGCGCAGGGTGACTGTCAGCGTCTTAAGATCTTCGGAGAATTCATAACCCGTCGCCAGCCGATAATTCGGCTCACCGCCTTTCAGGGTATTGAAGATGATCAGCGGCTCGTAGATGAAGTCGTTGACCGAAGGCAGTCGCGAGGACTGGTTGAAGGGATTGTAGTTTTCAATCCACGCCGTGCGCTGGATCGGCAGGGCCGTGAGAACGGATTCAGCCGCGGCCGCTTGCATCTGCAGAATACCGGCGGCAAGGACCAGCCCGGCCGTCAACGAATGTTTCATGCTTTCCTCCCTCAAGAGTCCGGGCGGACCGTCCGCCCTCTTCTACTGCTCCGCCAAAGGCTCCACCCTGGCGCGACACGCGCCGGCAAGAACAGTCCAGTCATTCTGGTAGATAGGACCAATCTAATGCCACCGTCTATTTCGTAAATTTCGTCAGTTTCGTTGCATTCGCCTTCGGGCGTGGCTCGCGGTCTTGGCGGAGCCTTCGGCTTTCGCTAGCGTATTCATTGAAAGGCGTGCTTTTTGCCGTCTCGGGAGGATTACATGAATTGGCGCAGGATTTTACCGGCCGGTTTCCAGGCGCGGCTCTTATTGGTCTTGCTTGCGGTATCGATCGTGCCGCTGGCGATCAGCGCTGCCGCCTTCTACTCCCTCGTCAACGCAAACATTGCACGCGAAACCTTCGAGAAGATCGCCTTTGCGCGCGATGCCAAGACCAGTGAACTGACACAATATGTGTCTTTCGCCAAGCGGCAGGCCGAAAGCCTCGCCCAGACCAATATAGCGCGCTACTCGATTGGCGATTTTTACGGTTTCAGCTACGCGATGAGCCAGATGGCGCCCGATGAGGAGCAGGCGGCGGAAGAGCTGCGCAGCCTGTTCGAGGTCGGGCCGAACGAGCCGGCGCGGGCCGAAGCGCCCAGCCATGACCGGCTCCTGCGCGAAGCCCTCGCCTACGCCAATGCGCACAGCCAGTTTCACGAAGAATATCTGACCTTTGTTGAAAGCTCCGAGTTCGACAATGTCTATCTCGTCAATGCGCGCGGGCGGGTCGTCTACTCCGTCTTCAAGGACGATTATCTGGGCAGCCTCCTGACCAAAGGCGATTCAACGCTTTCCAGCGCGCTGATGGAGCTGCGCTCCGCGCCCGACGACCGGCACATCGTGTTTTACGATTTTGCGCGCGATCCGCGCACCGGCGAATTCGCCGCCTATTTCGCCGTTCGCGTGAGCCTTTATCAACGCGCCAGCGGCGCGGCCATTCTGCGCCTACCCGCCAGCAAGCTTGCCGCCCTTCTGGGTGGGCATGAAGGCGTCAACGGCACGCTCAGCCTCATCTCGTCGCGCGGCGCCGTCATCGCCTCTTCGGCCCCTGCCCTCAAGACCGGCGTGAGCGCCAGCGTGCCGGAGGAGATGGAAGCGAAAAGCGGTGTGACGATGCTCGAAACGGGACTGCTCGGCGCACCCGTCCTTTCGGCATGGACGCATCTTCTCCTGCCCGACGCCACCTGGCTCTTCGCCGTCGATGCAGACGCCGCATCGGCCTTCGCGGCGAGCACCAGACTGCGCAACCTCATCCTGGCGCTGGCCGCACTCGCGCTGCCGCTGATCCTGCTTCTGTCCTACTATCTCGCCCGCTCGCAGACCCGCCCCCTGAAATCCGTCACCGATGCGGCAGAGGCCGTGGCCGATGGCGCGTTGGACATGAGCCTGCCGAAATTCGACAAGCCGACGGAATTCGCGAGGCTCTCCCATTCCGTCGCCCGCATGCGCGATGCGCTGCGCGATCAGCTTCAGCTCATCAGCCAGAAGAACCGCGAACTGGAAGTGCATATCCGCGAGATCGGCGAGAAGAATGCGGAGCTGGAACAGGCCGACCGCATGAAGGACCAGTTCCTCGCAAACACCTCGCATGAGCTGAGAACACCGCTCAACGGCATTATCGGCATCTCCGAAACACTGGCTGCGGGTGCGGCCGGCGACATCGCACCGACACAACGCAACCAGCTTCAGCTCATCACCTTCTCGGCGCGCCGCCTGTCGCGCCTCGTGGACGATTTGCTCGACCTCTACCGCATCCGTCAGGGCCGCATGCGGCTCGACATTCAGGGCGTCGATGTGGCCACCAGCGTGCGCCAGGTTCTGCTCCTGTCAGAGCCGCTGCTTTCCGGCGAGCCGGTGAGCCTCAGGGTGGACATTCCCGATGTGACGCCGCCGGTGATCGCCGACCCGGTGCGCTTTGAGCAGATCCTCTACAATCTCATCGGCAACGCCATCAAATATGTCGATGACGGGCACATCCACGTCACCGCATGGCACGAGGGCGAAGGCGACAGCGCGACCGTCTCCGTCGCCGTGGAAGACACCGGACGCGGCATCTCGCCCGAGAATCTGGAACGCATCTTCCAGCCGCTCGAACAGGCCGAATCCGGCGACGTCACGCAGAAGAAGAGCGGGACCGGCCTCGGCCTCGCCATCGCGCGCAATCTTGCAGCCCTGCTTGGCGGCACGCTGACCGCGACCAGCGAGCCGGGCAAGGGCTCGCGCTTCGTGTTGCAGCTACCCGCCGCCAGCGCCGATGCCGCAGAACAGGCGCGCGGGAAATATCCCGGCGGCCTGCACCAGACCATCAACGCGCTCGATGCCTTCGAAACCTCCGTCTCCGAGCGCGGCGACGCCAATGCGCAGACCATCGTTGTGGTGGATGACGAGCCGATCAATTTACAGGTTCTGCGCAACGTGCTCCTGCCGCAGGGCTATCGCGTCATCTGCGCCGACAATGGCCGCGACGGCATCGAGGCCGTTCTGGAACACAAGCCCGACCTTCTCATCCTCGACGTAATGATGGACGATCTCTCGGGCCTCGAAGTGGCGCGCAGGCTGCGCCGCCAGTTCTCGCTGATCGACCTGCCCATCATCATGGTGACGGCGCGCAGCCGCACGCGCGACATGATCGCCGGCTTCGAGGCGGGTGCGAACGACTATGTGGTGAAGCCCTTCGTCAAGGATGAGCTTCTGACGCGCATCTCCACCCTGATCGACGCCTCGCGCGCCCGCAGCCGTGCGGAGGAAAATCAGGAACTGCGCGACGAGGTGGATCGCCGCATCCAGGTCGAAGACGCATTGCGCCTGTCGCAGCGCCGCATGGCGCGCCTGCTCGACGCGCTGGAAGCCGGTCTTGTCTGCGTCAACGACAAGACGATCATCACCTATGCCAACCGGGCTGCGGAGACGATCTTCGGTCGCCCGCTCGACCGCGCCACGCCCCTGTCTCTCCTGCTGCCGTCGGACATGGCCGCGCTGCTCGACAGCCAGTGCCGGGTGGATGGCGAAAGCAGCGCCACGCTGCATCTGGGCGGACGCGAATTCACCATCAATGCGTTCGAGCTGGAGCCCGAAGCGGGCGCGGGTATGGCGCTCGTTCTGAGCGACGCCTCGCTGGAGGCCGAGAACCTGCTCGTTTCGGTGCGCGGAGCCATCGACAGCGCGCTGCCGGTAATGGCCGGCGAAGCGCAGGCCGAGCCGGGCCCGGCATCGGATGAAGCCTATCGTGCCCTCATCGTTCAGGTGATGACGGGCAGCCTCAACCTGTGGCGCGACGTGACCGGCAAGGAGCGGATCGAATTTGCCGAGGAGAGCGGCATCTGGCGCGTCAGCCTCGACAAGACATCGCTGCAGACCCGCACGCTCGACAAATATCTGCTGATCGAAACGCTGCCTCTCAACCCGCGCTGGCGCGATGTGGTGCGCTCGGCCGAGTTCACCCTTGCCCGCGCGGAGGCTGCCGACCGGCAGGCCGAAGCGCAGAAACTCGCCGCCGATCTCGCGCGCCTGCGCGAGCATCTGCGGATCGCCAACTCACCCCGGCAGCGGCAGGACCAGCCCACCGCCGCCGATCTCTGAAATCCATCAATCCACGCATTCTTTTTTCGGGAGGAACACCGATGCCGAACAGCCATGCCTGCCGCCTGCTGACCAATTGGGACGCAGAGCGCCGCGTGATCGAGCTGAAGCTCGAAATGACCGAAGGCGCGCCCATCAGCGGCGCGCAGCTCGCCACCACCTCGCTCTTCCGCATTCATCCCGATTGCGAGATCGAGGGGGCGACGCTTGCCGACCAGCTTTCCAACTACCACGTGTTCCTCCAGCCGAGCGGCGCAGTGCTTGCGCCGGGCGAAAGCTGGGTCATTCGGGCAGACCGGCTGAGCCATGTGCTGCGCCACTACACCTATGGCCCCAAGAGCGCACATCTCATTCTGAAAGACGGAACCACCTGCCCCGTGGACGTCGAACCAATGACGCTGAATGGCGTTCCCGGCGAACCGAACTGGGAGAAACTCGAGCCGACCGCGCTGCCGGAAGGGGCGGCCCCCGTCTCCGTCATTCCCGCACCGCTGGACGTTCAGGTGGATGGCCGGCGTGACACGGTTGCCCCCTTCGTGCTCGCAGCCGGGGCCACACCGGATGCGCAGAAAGCGTTCTCGGTGGTCAGCGCGCTTGCAGGCCGCCTCTTCGCCGGTGAGGAGGCGCTGTTCGGCCACGACGGCGGACATGTGGTGACGACAACGGCCGGTCCCGATCTGGGCGATGGCGCCTATGCGATCACTTTCAACGCGGAAGACATCGCGCTCAGCGCCGGTGATGAAAACGGCTTCCGCCACGGCCTCATCACGCTGGGACAGATGCTGCGCGGCGCGCGCCAGCGCCCGGACGAGTTCACCCTGCCGGCCAGCGGCGCGATCAACGACAGGCCGCGTTTCGGCTGGCGCGGCGCACATCTCGATGTCGCCCGCCAGTTCTATCCGATGCAGGACCTCAACGACTTCCTCGACTGCCTCGCCTGGAACAAGCTGAACCACTTCCACATCCACCTGAACGATGACGAGGCGTGGCGTCTTGAAATTCCGGGCTGGCCCGCGCTGACAGAGCGCACCGCGTTTCGCGGCGGCAACGAAATCCTGCCGCCGCTTCTCGGCACGCCGGCAGAGCGTTCCGGCGGTTTCTACACCGGCGACGACATGCGCGCGCTGGTCGCCCATGGCGCGGGGCTCGGCATCGAGATCATTCCCGAGATCGACATTCCCGGCCATTGCTACTGCGTGCTGCGCGCGCTGCCCCAGCTCTGCGATCCGGGTGAGAACCGCATCTACTATCGCTCGGTGCAATACTTCCCGAACAACGCGCTCAACCCCGCGGTCGACGCCACCTGGACCTTCCTCGGCGATGTGTTCGACACGCTGGTGGACATCTTCCCGGCACGCTACATCCACGCCGGCGCAGACGAAGTGGCCGAGGGCGCATGGCTGGAATCCCCGCTCGCCCGCGCGCTGGGCGAAAAACTGTTCGGCAAGGTCGAGACCTTCTCGCTGCAGTCCCATTTCCTGAAACGCGTGCAGGAGATGCTGCGCGAGCGCGGTCGCGATATCGCCGTATGGGAAGAGGGTGCGCTTGGCGGCGGTCTCGATGTGGACGGCGCGCTGCTTGTCGCATGGAAGGAATCGAAGAGCGGCCGCGCTCTGGCCGAACAGGGCTATCAGGTCGTGCTGGCCCCTGCCGAGCATTACTATCTCGACATTGCCCGTTCGACGGAATGGTGGGAGCCCGGCGCAAGCTGGGCCGGAACCGTGACGCTGCGCGACGCCTATGACTATGAGCCGGGCGGCGACTGGCCGGATGCACTGAAAGATCAGCTCGCCGGTGTGCAGACGTGCCTCTGGTCGGAGAACCTGGCGACGCCCGGCCTCTTCGCACATCTGGTCTATCCGCGCATCTCCGCCATGGCCGAGACGGCGTGGTCGGCAAGTGAGCGCAAGGACTTTGACCGGTTCCGGGCGATCCAGGATCTGATGCCCGTTTCACACCGCACGGTGTCGTAAAGAAATTCCGCCCTCATGGTCCGACAGGCTGACCATGAGGGCGGAAACAGTGTCAGCCCTGCAGCTGGCGGCTGGCGAGATACGCAGCCTTTGCCGGCACCGAGAGCCAGGCCTTCGCAAGCGCCACGCGCTCGGGCGTGTAGTGATGCTCGACATCGAGGATGTTGACGGTGCCAACCAGCGTATCGCCCAGCACCACCGGCAGGTTGATGACCGAACCGCAGCCGAGTTCACCGATCAGCGTGGCGTCGGGGAACACGGTGTCGATGTCGGCCAGCGTGTTGGCGACGAAGCATTCGCGCTTCTTGTGCACGGTCTCGAACCACCGGTCATAGTGGATCGGCTTGGTGCCGGACACCGGATATTCTTCCGGATGCGAGGTGTAGGAACGGCTTGCCGTTTCCGTCTTCATGTCTGCCGTCATGAAGGTGAACAGCTTCGTGCCGACCACGGCACGCGTCAGCTCCAGCAGCGCATCGAAGGGTGCATCCGGGGTCGTGGCGAGTGAAAGCGCACGGTCGAATTCGGCCAGCGGGCCGGTGTAGTCGGTCATTTTCAGTCTCTGTTATGCGGGTTGGAGCGTGCCGCCACTGGCGGCGTAGAGTTCGCGCGAATAGGGATCGGAAAGCCGACCCGTCTTCAACGCATCCACCTCTGCGATCTCGACAACACGGCCATGACGCATGACCGCCATCCGGTCGCAGAGGAAGGAGACCACGGGCAGGTTGTGGGTCACCATCAGATAGGTGAGCCCCTGCTCGCGGCGAAGCTTCTTCAGGAGGTTGAGGATTTCCGCCTGCACCGACACGTCGAGCGCCGAGGTGGGCTCGTCGAGCAGCATCACGCGCGGCTCCAGCATCAGCGCACGGGCAATCGCCACGCGCTGCCGCTGGCCACCCGAAAGCTGGTGCGGAAAGCGGAAACGGAAACGCTGGTCGAGACCGACCGCATCGAGCATGTCCTTCACGCGCGTGTCGCGTCCGCCGATGCCATGCACGGCAAGCGGCTCGGCCAGGCAGTCATCCACCGTCTTGCGCGGATGCAGCGATCCGTACGGATCCTGAAACACCATCTGGCAGACTTTTGCGAACGCGCGGTCCGGCGCATGGCCACGCGGCTTTCCAAGCACGGAGATCTTGCCGGTCCAGTCGGGCGCAAGCCCGCTGATCGCCTTCAGGATGGTCGACTTGCCGGAACCCGACTCGCCCACCAGCGCGAAGCTCTCGCCCTCGGACACCGAGAAATTGACATCGAACACCACCGGCGTCTTGCCGTAGCTGATCGACAGGTTTTCGAGATGAATTGCGGCGTTCTTCATGTGCCCGCTCCCGTGGTCCAGGTGCTGCGGTCGAGAACCGGCAGTTCGTCGCGGTCCTCGTTCATGCGCGGCATGGCCGCAAGAAGCCCCCTCGTATAGGGGTGCGTCGCCTTGTGCAGATCGCTGGCCTTGCACGATTCAACGATCTCGCCGCTGTTCATCACGAGAATGCGGTCGCAATAGCGCGAGACGAGGTTCAGATCGTGGCTGATGAGGATCAGCCCCATGCCCTTGCCGGTCACGAGATCGTCGATGATGTCGAGCACCTGCGCCTGCACCGAAACATCGAGCGCTGAAGTCGGCTCGTCGGCGATCAGAAGGTCGGGTTCGGGGATGAGCATCATGGCGATCATGACGCGCTGGCCCATGCCGCCCGAAACCTCGTGCGGATAGAGGTTCGCCACCCGCTCCGGCTCGTTGATGCGCACGGCTTCCAGCATGGCAAGCACCCGCGCCTTCAGCTCGCTGCGCGGCAGCTTCTTGTGGGTGAGCAGCGCCTCGCCGATCTGCTCGCCGATGGTCATCACCGGGTTCAGCGAGAACTTCGGGTCCTGCATCACCATGGAGATGCGCGCGCCGCGAAGCTCGCGCATCTGCCGTTCGCTCTGCGACAGAAGGTCGATGCCGTCGAAGGTCATCCGGTCCGCCGTCACGCGGCCCGGCTTGCGGATGAGCCGCAGGATCGACCGGCCCGTCATCGACTTGCCGGAACCGGATTCGCCGACGATGCCCAGGCGCTCGCGGCCAAGCGAGAAGGAAATGCCCTTCACCACGTCGACCGGTCCCCTGGACGTCGGGAAGGTGACTGTCAGGTTTTCGATTTCAAGCAGCGGTGCGCTCATTGCTTTTCTCCCTGCTTGGGATCGAGCACGTCACGCAGACCGTCACCCAGGAAGCAGAAGCCGAGGCTGACGAGAATGATCGCAAAGCCCGGCATGGTGGCGACCCACCACTGATCGAGGATGAAGTTGCGCCCGCGCGAGATCATCGCGCCCCATTCGGGAAGCGGCGGCTGCGCGCCGAGGCCGAGGAAGCCGAGGCCGGCGGCGGTGAGGATGATGCCCGCCATGTCGAGCGTCACGCGCACGATGGTCGAGGACGCGCAGAGCGGCAGCACGTGACGCAGGATGACCCGCGTCGCCGAAGCGCCCTGCAGCCTGACCGCCGAGATGAATTCCGAATCCCGGAAGGTGATCGTCTCTGCGCGTGCGATGCGCGCATAGACCGGCCATGCGGTGATGGCGATGGCGATGATGGCGTTTTCGATGCCCGGTCCAAGCGCCGCCACGAAGGCGAGCGCCAGAATGAGCTTCGGCATCGACAGGAAGATATCGGTCACGCCCATCAGGACGCGGTCGACCCAGCCGCCGAAATAGCCGGACACCGCACCGACCACGAGGCCGATGGGAGCGGCGATGACGGCCACCATGGTGACGATCAAAAGCGTGATGCGCGCACCGTAGACGACGCGCGAATAGATATCGCGGCCAAGCTCATCCGTGCCCATCCAGTGTTCGGCGGAGGGCGGCATGAGGCGGTTTGCGAGATCCTGCCCAACGGGGGAGTAGGGCGCAATCAGCGGTGCGAAGATCGCCATGACGACCAGCACCAGCACGATCAGCGCGCCGACAACGGCGAGCGGATTGCGTAACAGTGCGGTCCAGACGCGCCATGCGCGGCCCATATTGGCCTGCAGGCGCGAAGTCGGGGAATCGTCGAGAAGCCAGTCAATCATCGGCGTGCCCTCGGGTCGAGGATGCGGTAAAGCACATCGGAAATCTTGTTGATCATGATGAAGACGGCGCCAATCACCAGCGTCGCGCCGAGAACGGCGTTCATGTCGGCGGTCAGAAGCGCGGTCGTGAGATAGTTGCCGATGCCCGGCCACGAGAACACGGTCTCGATCATCACCGAACCTTCCAGCAGCGCCGCATAGGACAGGCCGATCACGGTGATGAGCTGGATGCGGATCGGATAGAACGCATGCCGCCAGATGACGCGGCGCTCGGACACGCCTTTAACCCGCGCGGTCGTCACATATTCCTGCCCGAGCTGGTCGAGCATGAAGGAGCGCGTCATGCGGGCGATATAGGCCAGCGAGAAGAAGCCGAGGATCGACGCCGGCAGCATCAGATGGTCGAGCGCGTTCCAGAAGATATCCCACTCACCGGCGATCACGCTGTCGACCAGATAGAGCCCGGTCACGGGATCGAGCAGGCCGTCATAGAAGATATCGACGCGGCCCGGACCGGCAACCCAGCCAAGCCCCGCATAGAATATCGCCAGACCGACAAGGCCGAGCCAGAAGGCCGGCACCGAATAGCCGAGCAGGCCGAGCACGCGGATCACCTGGTCGATCCAGCTGCCCTGATGCGTGGCGGCGACAACGCCCATGGGCACGCCCAGCACGACGCCGATGATGATGCCGATGGTGGCCATTTCCAGCGTCGCGGGGAAGACGCGCGCCAGATCGTCGACCACCGGACGCCCGGTGGAGATCGACATGCCGAGATCGCCCGTCAGAACGTCGCCCACATAGGCGAAGAACTGCACGATGAGCGGCCGGTCGAGCCCCATGGCCTGACGCGCCGCCTCATAGACTTCCTGTGTCGCCCGGTCGCCAACGACCGAGAGCACGGGATCGATCGGCACGACACGACCGATGAAGAAGGTGATGGCCAGAAGGCCGAGAAAAGTGCCGGCGACGACGACGGCGAAACGCAGGACGCTCGCAACGCCTTCCCAGGCACGGCCGGCCAGCATGCTCAAACGCGCGCTGGCAGCCCCTGTGGATGGTTCAAATGCCATGGCTTGTTTGCTCTCTGGCCGCTGTTTTTGTTGATGGACGCCCCAAACGCGCCTCCTGTCCCTTGGCTGGCCGGCAGGCCTGCCGTGAGACAAACCAGACGCCAACGTCTTGTTTTCATGCAACTTTGGGGCGCTCAAACTCGTCCCGCGCCCTGCCAAGTCAGTCAAAAAAGTGCTTGGATCATACAAAAAAATCTGATTACATCAAAAAAATTTTTGTGGGGGAAAAATCTTTGAGCAGCCCGACGGTCCGCGCCACACCCGAAGTCGACACCAGGATTGGTGTGCTTATTCGTGCACGCCGCCGCCAGCTCGGCCTCACGCTTCAGCAGCTTGGCAAGGCGGCCGGTCTTTCCGTTGGGTATCTGAGCCAGGTGGAGCGCGACAACGCCACGCCGACGCTCGGTTCGCTTGCCGGCATTGCCCGCGCGCTTGGCGTCGGCCTCGACTATTTCGTCTCCCAGCCCCGCGCCGAAGACGGCCTGACGCGGGCCGAAAGCCGCCCGCAGTTTTCCATCGCCGGATCGCCCATCGTCTATGAGCGGCTCGGGACCGAGTTTCCCGGCAGCCAGCTTTCTTCCTTCCTCCTCACCGTACCGCCCGGCTACGCCTCGGAGACGGTGAGCCATGAGGGCGAAGAGATGATCTACGTCCTCGAAGGCTCCATCACCCAGTATCTCGATGGCGAAGAGATGGAGATGAAGGCCGGCGACAGCCTGCATTACCGGGGCAACACCCCGCACGCCTGGAAGAACGGCACCGACAGTCCCGCACGCCTGTTGTGGACCGGCACGCTGACCGTGTTCGGCGCCAATGGCCAGGCGACCAACCGCATTGAACTGGTTTCTCCGGACAAGGGCAGCCCCAAAGGCTCCCGGTCGGGAACCGGTTCGTCAACCAGCAAGACCAAGAGCAATTCCTGATCCATAAGGAGGAGAAAACAATGAAGCTCTTCAAAACGGCGCTCCTTGCCGCCGCTCTCACCATGCCGCTGTCGCAGCATGTGCTCGCAGCCACGCCGGACAATGTTCTGGTCGTCGCGCAGAACATCGACGACATCGTCGCCATCGATCCGGCGCAGGCCTACGAGTTCTCGTCGGGCGAGCTGGTCACCAACATCTATGACCGTCTCGTGCAGTACGACGCCGAAGACCCGACGGTGCTCGCTCCCGGCCTCGCAGCCGAGTGGGAAGCCGATCCGGAAGCCAAGACGATCACCTTCACCATGCGCGACGGCGCGACCTTCCATTCGGGCAATCCGGTCCGCGCGGAAGACGTGGCGTTCTCGTTCGCCCGCGTCATCAAGCTGAACCTGACCCCGGCCTTCATTCTCACCCAGCTCGGCTGGACGCCGGAGAATGTCGACGCGATGGTCACCGCCGATGGCGACAAGGTCGTCGTGAAATATGAGGGCGACTTCTCCCCCGCCTTCGTGCTGAACGTTCTGGCCGCCCGCCCTGCCTCCGTCGTCGATGAAAAGACGGTCATGGAGCATGAAGAAAACGGCGACATGGGCAACAAGTGGCTCAACGCGAACTCCGCCGGTTCCGGCCCGTTCAAGCTGACCGCCTACCGCCCGGGCGAGCTGGTGCGCATGGGCGCCAACGCCGACTACTTCAAGGGTGCGCCGAAGGTCGAGAACGTCATCATCCGTCACGTGGCCGAAGCAGCGACCCAGCAGCTTCTCCTGCAGTCGGGCGACGTGGACATGGCCCGCAACCTGACGCCGGACCAGATCAACGGCATCAAGGCCGACAACATCAAGGTCGAGACCTACCCGCAGGCCGCCGTGCACTTCGTGTCCTTCAACCAGAAGACCGAAGCGCTGCAGCCGGAAGCCGTCTGGGAGGCCGCGCGCTACCTCGTGAACTATGAGGGCATGGCCGACAGCTTCCTCAAGGGACAGATGGAAATCCACCAGGCCTTCTGGCCGAAGGGCTTCCCCGGCTCCTATGACGAGACGCCCTACACCTACGATCCGGAAAAGGCGAAGCAGATCCTCGCCGACGCCGGCATTGAAACGCCGATCAAGGTCACGCTCGACGTCATCAACTCGACGCCGTTCACCGACATGGCGCAGTCGTTGCAGGCAAGCTTCGCGGAAGCCGGCATCAACTTCGACATCATCCCCGGCACGGGCTCGCAGGTCATCACCAAGTACCGTGAGCGCAGCCACGAGGCGATGCTGCTCTACTGGGGCCCGGACTTCATGGATCCGCACTCCAACGCGAAGGCCTTCGCCTATAACCGCGACAATTCCGACGACAATTACCAGGCCACCACCACATGGCGGAACGCCTGGGCCGTGCCGACGGAGATGAACGACAAGACCGCTGCCGCTCTGGCCGAATCCGACGCTGACAAGCGCAACGAGATGTATGTCGAGCTGCAGAAGGAAGTGCAGGCCAAGTCGCCGATCGTCATCATGTTCCAGGCTGCCTACCAGGTCGCCATGGACGAGAAGGTGAACGGCTACGTCAACGGCGCCACCTCCGACTTCGTCTACTATAGGCTCGTCACGAAAGACTGACGAACGCCGCACCAATCGAGGCCGCCCCGCCAGCCGGGGCGGCCTCTTTCCTTTGCATAGCGCCATTCTTTTCAGGAGTTTCTGATGTCCAACACCTCCGCCCGGCGGCTTGAGGCACTGCGCCAGCGCATGAGCGAAACCGGCACCGACCTGGTGGCCATCGGCCCGTCCAGCCACATGGTCTACCTTGCCGGCCTCGACCCGCACGGCGACGAACGCCCCGTCATGCTTCTGATCTCGAAGGATCATGCCGGCTTCCTGATGCCCGCGCTCAATGTCGACAGCTCGCGCCAGAAGACCGACCTGCCCTTCTTCCCCTGGCGCGACGATGACGGCCCGGACGCCGCCCTTGCCGGGCTTCTCAAGGCATCGAACCTGCCGGAGACCCCGAGCGTGGTGATCGACGAGACGATGCGCGCCGATTTCGCGCTGCTCCTGCTCGACGCGCTGCCGGGCGCAAAGCGCCGCTTCACCGACGACACGGTCGGCCATCTGCGCGCCCGCAAGGACGAAGACGAGTACAAGCGCCTGAAGGCGAGCGCGGTGCTCAACGACAAGGCCGCCATGGCCGGTTTCGATGCGCTGAAGCCCGGCGTCACCGAGCTGGAAATCTCCGCAGCCATCCGCGACGTCTACAAGGCGGCGGGTGCGGTGCCGGTGTTCACCAGCGTCTGCTTTGCCGGCAATGGCGCATTCCCGCATCACCACACCGGCGACACGAAGCTGAAGGAAGGCGACGCGGTTCTCATCGACACCGGCGGCCGGCTGGACGGCTACCCCTCCGACATGACGCGCGTCGGCTACTACGGAAAGCCCGATGCGGAGTTTGAGAAGGTCTACGCCATCGTCGAGCAGGCGGTTGCCGCGGCTCTTGCCGCTGCAAAGCCCGGCGTCACCGCAAAGACCATCGACAAGGCCGCGCGCGACGTGATCACCGAGGCCGGTTATGGCGACTTTTTCCCCCACCGCACCGGCCACGGGCTCGGCATCGACATTCACGAGCCGCCCTACATGACCGCCACCTCCGAGACGGTTCTGGACGAAGGCATGGTGTTCTCCATCGAGCCCGGCATCTATCTGCCCGGCAAGTTCGGCCTGCGGCTGGAGGAGATCGTCATCATGCGCGCCGACGGTGCGGAGATCCTCTCCGACCTGCCGCGCACCGCGCAGCTGCGCGGATAGAGGCTCACAAAACCAGGCGGCGGTCGGGAAACCGATCGCCGCTTTTCTTTGGGCTGAAGGTCTGATACGCCTCCAGCCGCCGGAGAGTTCCGGCACCGGTCGCAGCCTACCCGGTCATTAAAACAAGGAACCCGATCATGAAAACGCTCGTCGTCTGCTCAGGCGGACTCGATTCCGTTTCCCTTGCCCACAAGGTGGCGCGGGAACAAAACCTTATTGGCCTGATCTCCTTCGATTACGGCCAGAGACATCGCAAGGAGCTGGATTTCGCGGCAAAGGCAGCCGCCCGGCTCGGCGTCCCCCACGACCTTCTCGACATCTCCGCCATCGGCCGGCATCTGGCGGGCTCCGCCCTCACCGACGCCATCGACGTGCCGGATGGTCACTACGCCGAGGAGACCATGCGCGTGACGGTGGTGCCCAACCGAAACGCCATCATGCTCACCATCGCCTTCGGCATTGCCGCAGCGCGCGGGGCCGATGCCGTGGCCGCAGCCGTTCATGGCGGCGATCACTTCATCTATCCCGATTGCCGGCCGGGCTTCATCGATGCGTTTCAGGCCATGCAGGACGCTGCGCTCGAAGGCATGGGCGCGGTCAGCCTCTACACGCCCTTCGTGACCGGCTCCAAGGGCGACATCGTGCGCGAGGGCGCACGCGCTGAAACGCCCTTTGCCGAGACCTGGTCCTGCTACAAGGGCGGCGAAAACCATTGCGGGCGCTGCGGCACCTGCGTGGAGCGGCGCGAGGCCTTCCACGAGGCCGGCGTTCCAGACCCCACCCTCTATGACGATCCGGACTTCTGGCTTGCCGCCACCGGCCGGCAGACCGCCGCACGACAGCCCACTGGGGAGGCAGACCATGTATAGGGTCAGCAAGGAGTTTCATTTCTCCGCCTCGCACCGCCTGACGAACCTGCCCGACGACCACCCTTGCGCGCGGCTGCACGGGCACAATTACATCGTGGTGGTGGAACTGGCCGGCGAGCGGCTCGACAATCACGGCTTCGTCCGCGACTACCGCGAGCTCAAGCCCCTTAAAGACCATATCGACGACACGCTCGACCACCGGCACCTGAACGAGGTGTTCGGCCATGACGGCGTCACCGCCGAGTTTCTGGCCAAGGCGCTTTTCGACTGGTGCCGGACGCGCTGGAGCGAGGTGACAGCGGTGCGCGTGAGCGAGACGCCCAAGACCTGGGCGGAATACCGCCCATGAGCACGCTGCGCATTGCCGAGATTTTCGGCCCCACGATCCAGGGCGAAGGCGCATTGATCGGCATGCCGACCGTGTTCGTCCGCGCCGGTGGCTGCGACTATCGCTGCCGCTGGTGCGACAGCCTCCACGCCGTCGACAACGCCTATCGTCATGACTGGCTGCCGATGCAAAGCAAGGATGTAATGGACCGCATAAGGGACCTCTCCGGCGGCACGCCCGTCATGGTTTCACTGTCCGGCGGCAACCCGGCGATCCAACCCTTCGAACGGCTGATCGATACGGGCCGCGCCGAGGGCTATCGCTTCGCGCTCGAAACGCAGGGCTCCGTCGCCCGCGACTGGTTCGCAAAGCTCGACATGCTGGTTCTGAGCCCCAAGCCGCCCTCCTCCGGCGAGACGGTGAACTGGGAGCGTTTCGACGCGTGCATCGCCGCCGCCGGCGATGCGCCCATGGCGATGAAGATCGTCATCTTCGACGAGGCCGATTATCGCTGGGCGCGGCATGTGGCGGACCGCTACCCCGCCCTGCCCCTCTACCTCCAGCCCTGCAACCACACCCCGCCGCCGCCAGAGACCGAGGCCGAGGATGCCGCCATCGACATGGAAGGCGTTCTGGAGCGCATGCGCTGGCTGGTGGACCGCACCGTTGCCGACCGCTGGTTCTCCCCCCACATCCTGCCGCAGCTTCACGTGCTCCTGTGGGGCAACCGGCGCGGCGTCTGAAAGGAAGCGACCGCAATGACCGACAAGACCATCTACGACAATCTGACCCTTCTGGGCGGCAAGACCGAACTGCCCGCATCCCCCGAAGAAGCCGTGCTCGAACGCGTGCCCAACCCGCAGGAGGATGCGCTCTACGCCGTGCGCTTCACTGCGCCGGAATTCACCTCGCTCTGCCCGCTCACGGGCCAGCCCGACTTCGCCCATCTGGTGATCGATTATGTGCCGGCCGGCTGGCTGGTGGAGAGCAAATCGCTAAAGCTTTATCTCGGCGCGTTTCGCAATCACGGCGCGTTTCACGAAGACTGCACCGTCTCCATAGGCCGCCGCCTCTGCGACCTTCTGGAACCCCACTGGCTGCGCATCGGCGGCTACTGGTATCCGCGCGGCGGCATGCCCATCGACGTGTTCTACCAGACCGGAGAACCTCCAAAGGGCGTGTGGATCCCCGATCAGGGCGTCCCGCCCTACAGGGGGCGTGGCTAGGGAGAGAGGGAGCGTTCAGGACGCACTCTGCTTCGCAAGCAGCGCATCCCTGTCGAGGCGCGTCCTGAAGAAGCGGCCGTCGAAATAGGTCTCGTCGCGGATATCGGGCAGCGCCTTGGCCGTCATGTCGGCGAAGCGCCCTTCGGAAAGGCGCGCGGAAACATAGTCGGCGAACACACCGATGCGGCGCTGCCTTTCCCGCCCCACGCGCCGCTCCTTGCGTGAGGGAAAACCGTGCGCCGCCATCTTTCTGCGCAGCCAGAATTTGAAGCGCTGCGGCCCCGTCAGTGTGAGCGGGCGCGCCAGCGCTGCGGCGTCGCAGCCGGCATCTTCCAGAAGCGCATCGTACACATCGATGATGGCTTCATCGATATTGGTCGCGGCGTCGCCCCGGCGGTCGAACCAGGGCTTTTCATACTGACAGAAATGCACGAACACCGGATCAATGGCCGCAAACATGCCGAAACCGAGCACCGACGCCTGAAAATTGAAACGCGGGCTCAGCTCCGTCCATGCGCCATCGAAGAGCCAGGCAAGAAAATCCTGATCGAAACGCTCGGCCTGCGGATATTTTTCAAAATATTCGACAAGCCTGCCGGCAAAGTCATGCTCCCGCCAGCGCTGCGGGTCGATAACCAGAACGCCCGAGTTGAAGCCACGACCGGATGAAATGCCCAGCGTCTCCAGCCAGCCCTCCCGGCACAGATTTTCGGCCGTTGGCGGCAGCTCGAAAAGCGTTCCGTAATCTTCCACGGCGGCAAGACCGGACGGCAGAGCCACGTCCCAGATCGCATGATCGGGCTTCATGCTCAGGACGTCGGCATCGAGATAAATCAGCCGGCTATATTGCTGCAGGCGCGCCGGAGCAAACAGCCGGAGATAAACGATATGCGGCCAGCTGCGGCTGCTCGGCAGCCCTTCCGGAAGACAGGGCATCAACGCGTCGAAATGATAGTGAATACGCCCTTCATGCTCGACCTGCCGTACGGCGGCTGCGGGATCACGCCTTTCGACAAAGACATGCACATCGCAGCCCCAGCTGCGCGCAATATGCAGGGCCTGCGCGCTGGCAATGCAGCACATCCCCTCATCGACGACAAAATAGAAAGCGTTCAAAACCTTGCCTCAGAACGGGCAAGGCTTCCGTTTCCTATCTGAAAAGAAAGTCCACTTGCCGATCAAATTTCGAAATATCGAACTCGGGCATTGAGTTCCAAATAACGCCGTCCTTATGAACGACGGCCCACTCCTTCCAGCACGCAAAAACGTCATTTGAAAGGCGACGGATAGCCGGCGAATATTCTACGCAGAACGGCAGCCCCGCCATGGAGGGCCAGCCGGCGATGGCGTCCCCCTCGAAGCCTTCCACATCCATCCAGACCAGCCCGATCTCATCCGGTGACACGCCCAGATCGGCCATCACGCCCTCGATGCGCACGACAGGCACATCGACGGCAACGCCGCTGCCGCCATCATGCAGAAGGCTGCTCGCGCCGGTGTTGAGCGTGTTCAGAAAAAGCCGGGCCTCACCGGGCTCCCTGCCGGCCGCCGCTTCCATGATCGTCACCCGGTCGGTCAGATCGTTGATGGCCATGTTGGCCTTGAGGATCCACAGATGTTCCGGGTGCGGCTCAAAGCAGATCGCCCGTTCGAAGCCGCCGAACTTGAGCGCATAGATCGTCTGGGTTCCGATATTCGCACCGACATCGACAAAGATCCCGCGCCGCGCCGCCGCCTCGAACACCGCCATGGTTTCTTCCCGAAACCAGCCCTTCTCCTGCCGAATGGCTTTTCCGATACACTGGTCCTGAATGCTGACCGCACATCGGTGATCATCGAGCTCGACGATCAGCGCGCCCGCTTCTTCATAAAGATGCCGCTGAAAATACCGCGAACGAATGAGCGGCTTGATGATGCGTTCGTCCCGAAAATTCCGGGCGCTCTTTTCAAGCGTCTTGAGAAAACCCATGGCCTGCATCCCGGATAACCGCGCGGAAACACAACCTTAATGACAGAGCCCGGCGATCACGACAAGCCTGTGGTTGCGGGCCGGATGGAGAGAGCAGGAATTGGTGGATACCCCGCCGAAGACCATGAAACCGAAATCCACGCAAACGCCACCGCCCAAAGATTATTGACTATAATTAGCCACCATATTATATGCCGCCATATGAATGAGATGCTTGAACAGAAACACCTGGCGCTGCTGAACGAAGCCGAGCGCCGCGCCACCGCCCCCACGCACAACATCCGCGCATGTTTCGAGCTGCTGACACTGGCCGGCGCGATTGATCGCGACTGCGCCGCCCGGCTCGCGCCGCACCGGCTTTCCGAAAGCAAGTTCGTCCTGCTTTTTCTCCTGCACGACAAGCCCGAGGGGCTTTCGCCGCATGAGCTGGCGGAACGTGCGGGCGTGACGCGCGCAACGATCACCGGACTTCTCGATGGCCTCGAACGCGACGGCTTCATCGCCCGCCGCGGCGGCCTTGATGACCGGCGGAAGGTCGCCGTCAACCTGACCGAAGCAGGACAAAAAACGGCGCGTGACCTGTTCAACGAACACACCGAATGGGTCGCTTCGCTGTTTGAAGGCTTCGCCGACGATGAGCGCAAAACGCTGAACATGCTCCTGCAACGCATCTGGCAAAATCTGGAAGCCGGCAGACCACAGGCGGGCCAGCCAAAGGATGCGCGCGCATGAGCGCGGCAAAGCCCGCAGGGCGCGGCGTCAGGGATATAAGCCCGGATCGCCTCGCCCGCCTCAATGCCGGAGAGATTGAAGCCGCGACGCTCACCGAGTGTCTCGCCGTCGATTTTGCCGTGCTCATGGGCAATGTCCTGCCGGAAATCGGCGCGGACGCCCTGGCCGAAATGAAACAGAGCGCAGCGCAAGGCATATCAAGACGCATGGCGCTTGCCGCGCAATTGATCCGGCAGGAGCTTGGCGACACCGCATTGGACCGGCTTGGGCAGCACCCTTCCGACACCGCGCGCGGCTGGGCCTGCTTCATGGTCGGCGCGGCCCAAATGCCCCTTCACGACAGGCTTGCGGCGATACGGCCCTATGCCGACGACCGGCATTTCGGCGTGCGGGAATGGTCGTGGATGGCCGTCCGCCGGCATCTCGCCGCCGAACTCGAAAGCGCCATCGCGATGCTGGCCGCGTGGAGCGCAGATCCGTCGGAGCGCGTCCGGCGCTTTGCCTCGGAGGCTATCCGCCCGCGCGGCGTGTGGTGCACGCATATCGGCGCGCTGAAGACACAGCCACAGCTTGGGCTTCCGGTCCTCGAACCGCTTCGAGCGGACCCTTCCGGCTATGTGCAGGACTCGGTTGGCAACTGGCTGAACGACGCCGGAAAAGACCGGCCGGACTGGGTTCAGGCCCTGTGCGCCCGGTGGTCCGCCGAAAGCCCGACACCTGCGACAGCCCGCATCTGCAAGCGCGCCCTTCGCTCGATCAAACCCGATCTCCAACGTTGAACCGGAAGTGAACCATGGCGCACTATCTCGCCGAACTCTACACCCCGAAACCCGCCTGGCTCGACCTTTCCGAGAGCGAACGCCAGCAATTCTTCGCCGGCATCGGCTCGGCCGTTCCGGCCCTGTCCGCCCTCGGCGTGGAGGCTCTTGCACTCGGCAAGGTCGATCAGACCAAACTGCACGCCGCGCCACAGACATTCTTCGCCATATGGCGCGGCCCCGACGATGCGGCGCTCGATGCGCTCGTATCCGGCATCGCGCAATCGGGCTGGCACGATTATTTCGACACCGTCAACGCCGGCGGCGAAGCAACCGATCTTGCCGGACACCTCACGCAGCTGAGCTGAAGGCACCGGAAACCGGAAAGGCGTGAGACAAACCGCTTGCTATTTTTGCTCAACAGCGCACCAATCGACACTACTTCAGGAGATCAGATATGGAAGCCCTGCTCAGCACCCCATTGGAATTGCAGATATCCATAGCTGCTGGCTATCTCGGCTGGTGGATTGCGACCATTGGGAACCGGCAGAACAGCCCCGCTGACATGGCGCTTCAAATTCTCCTATACAGCATCGTCGCCCGCTCTGCTTCTTCCATGGCACTGGCATTCGCCCCAGAGATGACCGAAGGTATAACTTTCGCAGCAGTCGCTGTATCCACCATTGGTTCTGCCGTGATCATTGCGATCGCATGGAGGTCGATTATCCGCCCTCTCTGGGGCGATCTCATGGCGTGGCTAGGCGTTTACTACGATGATCATCAGACTTCGTCTTGGCGTTCGATCAATGAGATAAAAGACAAGCGGCACACCATCCATATACATCTGAAGGATGGTTCAGTTCTGGAGTGCAATTATGCCGAAACAGGAGCCGCCAGTCGCGCGCACGATCTTTATGTAGCCGAAGACGGAATGGCATTGCCTGTCACGAAATTTTATCGAGCTGACGGCACAAGCGTCGCCTTCACTGCGCATGACAATGACTTCAGTCTCGACTACATTCCGCGCTCCGAAATCCAACGCGTCACATGGCACTTCGGAAAAGAATAGCTACTTCTTGGGAGCCGGCGGGTTGGGTTTAACCATTGTCGGAGGCTTTGCTGACGCAGTTTCGCCACCAGTTGTAGGTCGCGTAGTAACCGACGAAGCTCCCCCCGACATCTTCCCCAAAGCAGAGTTTTCTCCCTTTGCACCCATAGCACTGTTCCTTTTCGTCTTAAGATGAGACAGAGTCGGAAAGCCCCGACGACAGGTAATCACCAAACCAATTCCGTACGACAGTACAACTATCGCACCCGCCGCTCCTTCGAGCGTATGGAGTGTGTCTGATTCTCTAAGGAAAAAACATGCAACTCACTAGCGACCACTCCCCATCACTCCATCTGCACCGTGGCCAGTTGAAGCGACATCCCCCCTGCCGAGCAACGATATGACGCAGATCCGGCAGCTGTTATCATCGCGGATTGATCTGGAGGGTGCCCAGCTGAACTATTCCATCTCCGCCGGCACCGGCACGAAGGCGAAGGAGCTGATCATTTCCTCGGTCGAGGATCAGGGCTAAGCAGGAGGTCCCTTCAAACACCCTTTGAGGGGCTTCAAGAAACTGTGACTGGTCTAAAAAGCGCTGACAAAAATCCAGAAAGCGACGGCCGGCTACAATCAGCTGAATATGGCGGAGAGAGAGGGATTCGAACCCTCGATACGGTTTCCCGTATACACGCGTTCCAGGCGTGCGCCTTCAACCACTCGGCCACCTCTCCACGGCGCTGCATTTTTCAGCTACGCGACGCTCATCTAGTCGATCTGATCGCGAATGCCAAGACCAGTCTGTGACAGATTTGCAATTTGACGCATTTTCCTGTGTCCGGAGTTCACAAACGCTCAACTTTCCGTAGCGCAATTGCCATCCCGCGCACCGCAGCCTATGTCTCGACAGGTAGTTTCAAATGCACCGCGCGAACACACCCAAGGGGAAGCGATGTTTCGCTTGATCTTTCGAATCCTGGCCCTGTTTGCCCTGGCCGTCGCCGTCGTGATGGCGGTGATCGACGCCACACGCTCCATCGCCGCTTCCGCGCTCATCATCACCCCGCTGGGTGAAAGCTGGTTTTCGGTCTCGCCCGATACGCTCAATCTCAGCCAGGCGCTGATCCAGCGCTACACCTTCCCCGTCATCTGGGATCCGGCCATCATCTACATTCTCACCCTGCCGGGCTGGCTGGTCTTCGCCGTGCTCGCGCTTCTCTTTCACGCCATCGGATACCGGCGCAAACGCCACGCCTTCTCATAAGGCGCGCGGAAAGAGACCGCACAGCCAGGCAGCAGATCGCCCGCTTTCGTGCGGCCACAAAACGCGCGCTCCGAACTATTGATAGGGCCGAAAACCGGATTCCACTTTTCGGCCCGATGCTCTCCACTGAACCCCGGCAAGACTATCCAAAGTCGTTTTTCCGAACGGTCAAAATTCCACGTGAAATTTGAATTCAGCCATGCAAGAGTGCTGGCAAGAGGAGAGTAATTTGCTTTCCTCATGCCGTCCCCGCTGGTCCACGGCCGGTTACGGGATGCTCGCAAGGGCGCGGGAGCGAACGGGCCTTGGTTCCGGTATCCGCTTCTGCGGCACAGGCAAAAGAGACAGGATAACCGACAGGGTGTGGATCACATGAAGCGTATTGTCCTCGGCCTTCTGGCCGCAACCGCGATGTCCGCAAGCGCATTTGCGGATGAGATCGCTCCGGCTCTCATCTACGATCTGGGAGGCAAGTTCGACAAATCCTTCAACGAGGCAGCCTATAATGGCGCCGAGCGGTTCAAGGAAGAAACCGGCATCGAATATGTGGAGTTCGAAATCTCCAACGACGCCCAGCGCGAGCAGGCCCTGCGCCGCTTCGCCGAGAACGGCCGCAACCCGATCGTCATGGCCGGCTTCACCTGGGTGGATTACCTGAAAAAGGTCGCCGCAGAATATCCCGACACCGACTTCACCATCATCGATGATGCGGTGGATGCGCCCAATGTGCGCTCGGTGACCTTCAAGGAGCAGGAAGGCTCCTATCTGGTCGGCATGCTGGCAGCGCTCGCTTCCGAAACCGGCACGGTCGGCTTCGTCGGCGGCATGCAGGTTCCGCTGATCGGCAAGTTCGAGTGCGGCTATGTGGGCGGCGCGAAGGCAGCCAATGCAGACGCCAAGGTCATTCGCAATTACACCGGCGACACGCCATCGGCGTGGAACGACCCGACAAAGGGCGGCGAGATCACCCGCACGCAGATCGACCAGGGCGCAGACGTGGTCTATCACGCCGCTGGCGGCACGGGCGTTGGCGTTCTCCAGGCTGCGGCGGATGCCGGCAAGCTCGGCATCGGCGTCGATTCCAACCAGAACGGCCTGCATCCGGGCAAGGTTCTCACCTCCATGGTCAAGCAGGTGGACGTCGCCGTCTACAATGCCTTCATGGACGCCAAGAACGGTGAGTTCAGCTACGGCCTTCAGGATCTCGGCCTTGCCGAAGACGGTGTCGGCTACGCCATGGACGACAACAACAAGGACCTCGTGACCGACGAGATGAAGGCCACCGTCGAGGCAGCCAAGCAGAAGATCATCGACGGCGAGATCGTGGTGCACAACTTCCTGAGCGACAACGCCTGCCCCTATTGAGGCAGCGCTTTCGCTCCGGCGACACATTCCAAAGGGCCGCCCGTGCGGCCCTTTTTCCTTTCCTCTCCGCGGCCGGAATGTGTTAGGCCGCTTCCATATTTTCTCCGTACAGTCTTCAGGAGCTTTCCATGTCCGATCTCGCCCCGGTTCTCGATCAGCTCGATCGTTCCATCGATCAGAGTCTGGAGCGGCTTTTCCACCTTCTGAAGATCAAGTCGATCTCGACCGATCCGGCCTTCACCGCCGACTGCCGCAAGGCTGCCGAATGGCTGGTGGACGATCTGAACTCCATCGGTTTCGACGCCAGCGTGCGCGACACTGAAGGTCACCCCATGGTGGTGGCGCATCATGATGGCGAAGGCCCGCACGTGCTGTTCTACGGCCATTACGATGTGCAGCCGGTCGATCCGCTGGAGCTGTGGGACGAAGACCCGTTCTCCCCGTCGATCAAGGAGATCGAGCCGGGCCGCAAGGCGATCCTCGGTCGCGGTTCTTCCGACGACAAGGGCCAGCTCATGACCTTCGTGGAAGCCTGCCGCGCCTATAAGGCGGTTCACGGCAAGCTGCCCTGCAAAATCACCATCCTGTTCGAGGGTGAGGAGGAATCCGGTTCCCCGTCGCTGCGCCCCTTCCTGGAAGCAAACCGCGAAGAGCTTTCCGCAGAGTTTGCGCTGGTCTGCGACACCGCCATGTGGGACCGCGATACGCCGGCGGTCTGCGTTGGCCTGCGTGGCCTGGTCGGTGAGGAGATCACCATCAAGGCCGCCGACCGCGATCTGCATTCGGGCTTCTTCGGCGGCGCCGCCGCCAACCCGATCACGGTTCTGGCGCGCATCCTCGGCGACCTGCACGACGAGAATGGCCGCGTCACCGTGCCCGGTTTCTATGAAGGCGTGGAAGAAACGCCGGCAGAGATCCTGAAAACCTGGGAAGGTCTCGGCGAGACCACCGAGGATTTCCTCGGCCCCATCGGCCTTTCCAAACTGTTCGGCGAGAAGGACCGTTCCGCGCTGGAGCTGGTCTGGGCACGCCCGACGGCAGAGGTGAACGGCATCACCGGCGGCTACACCGGCGAAGGCTTCAAGACGGTCATCCCGGCCGAAGCCTCGACGAAGGTTTCCTTCCGTCTCGTACACAAGCAGGATCCTGAAAAGATCCGCGCCGCCTTCCGCGCCTTTGTCGAGGAGCGGCTGCCCGACGACTGCCGGGTGGAGTTCCATCCGCATGGCGGCTCGCCCGCCTTCCAGCTCGACTATGACATGCCGCTTGTCACCAGGGCGCAGGCCGCGCTGACCGACGAGTGGTCCAAGCCGGCGGTGGCCATCGCCATGGGCGGCTCCATTCCGATTGCCGGCGAATTCCGCCGCATGCTCGACATGGAGACGCTGCTTGTGGGCTTTGGCCTGCAGGATGACCGCATCCACTCACCCAACGAGAAATACGACCTCAACTCGTTCCACCGCGGCCAGCGCTCCTGGGCCCGCATTCTTGATGCCCTGAGCAAGCAGTAAGCCGGGAAGAAGAAGACATGACCATCCGCTTTCACAAGAACGATCTGCCGGATCTCAGCAATTACGATGTCGACGCCGTGGCCATCGACACCGAGACGCTGGGCCTGAAACCGCATCGCGACCGGCTTTGCGTCGTCCAGCTTTCGCCGGGCGACGGCACCGCCGATGTGGTGCAGATCGATGCCGGGCAGAAGGAGGCGCCGAACCTCGTCGCCCTTCTGAAGAACCGCAAGATCACCAAGCTGTTCCACTATGCGCGCTTCGATCTGGCCGTGCTCTATCACAGCTTCGGCGTCATGGCGGAGCCGGTGTTCTGCTCCAAGATCGCCTCGCGCCTCACCCGCACCTATACCGACCGTCACGGCCTGAAGGATCTGTGCAACGAGCTGCTCGGCGTCAGCCTGTCCAAGGCGCAGCAGTCGTCCGACTGGGCCGCCGAGACGCTTTCGCCCGAACAGCTCGAATATGCGGCATCCGACGTGCTCTACCTGCACCAGCTGCGCGAAAAGCTGATCGTGCGTCTGGAGCGCGAGAAGCGCACACGCGAGGCCGAGGCCTGCTTCCGCTTCCTGCCCACCCGCGCCAAGCTGGACCTGATGGGCTGGGAAGAAGCCGACATTTTTGCCCACAGCTGAGCGCAACCCGGTCGATTTCGTTTAATTTGACTTAACTGCGCCTTAAACCGCTGCCCTTTACTGTGCCCGCACTTGGCAATGCGGGCACAGGATCACGGGGCAACAGGCTGTATGGCGCGTAAGACGAAAAACCGAAGGATCGAACCGACATTCGACGCGCCCGCAGCGCGCCGAGGCGGCGATGATCTCAAGCTCGGTGACGCCGATCGCGTCGTGCCCTCGCGCCAGCGGCGCAAGCCCGCAAAGGGCAAGAGCACCAAAGGCGGAAAAAGCGCCCGCCGCGCAAGCCCGCGCCGCAAGAGCGGTGCCGGTGGTAGCGGTGCCGGTGGTAGTGGTGGTGGCGGTTTCTTCGGCTTCCTGCGCACCGCCGTCTACTGGTCATTCGTGCTGGCGCTGTGGGGCGGCATCGCCGCCGTGGGCATCACCGCCTATTACGGCGCGAAAATGCCCTCCGCCACCACCTGGGAAATCCCCGACCGGCCACCCAATGTGAAGATCGTCTCCGCCGATGGCGGGCTGATCGCCAATCGCGGCATGACCGGCGGCGAGGCCGTTGGCCTGCACGAAATGTCGCCCTTCATCCCGCAGGCCGTGATCGCCATCGAGGACCGCCGTTTCTATTCGCATTTCGGCGTCGACCCCATCGGCCTTGCGCGCGCCATGTCGGAAAACCTTCTGGCCGGGCGGCTGACCCAGGGCGGCTCCACGCTCACCCAGCAGCTTGCCAAGAACCTGTTCCTGAAGCCCGACCGCACCATTGAGCGCAAGGTGCAGGAAGTGCTGCTCGCCTTATGGCTGGAGCAGAAGCACTCCAAGGATCAGATCCTCGAAATGTATCTGAACCGGGTCTATTTCGGCTCCGGCTCCTATGGCGTCGAGGCAGCCTCGCGGCGCTATTTCAACAAGTCCGCGCGCGACGTCACCCTGTCGGAAGCCGCCCTCCTCGCGGGCCTTCTGAAAGCGCCCTCGCGCCTTTCGCCGGCGCGCGATCCGCAGGCCGCCGAAACCCGCGCGCAGGTGGTGCTGACCGCCATGCGCGACCAGGGCATGATCGGCGACAGCGAGATGACCACCGCCATGAGCCGGCCCGCCACCCGCGCCGCCGCCTACTGGACCGGGTCCGAACACTATTTCGCCGACCGTGTGATGGAAGAACTCCCCGGCCTCATCGGCGATGTGAAAAACGACATCATCGTCGAGGCGACGGTGGACTTCCGGCTTCAGAAACAGGCCGAAAAGACCATCCGCAGCCTGATCGACGAGAAGGGCGGCAAGCTGGCGGTCAGCCAGGGCGCGCTCGTCTCCATCGACACCACGGGCGCAGTGCGCGCCATGGTGGGCGGCTACGACTACGCCAACAGCCAGTTCGACCGCGCCTCCGAGGCGCGCCGGCAGCCGGGCTCCGCCTTCAAGCCCTTCGTCTACATGGCCGCGCTGGAACAGGGTCGACGCCCCGACAGCGTGCGCAATGACGCGCCGATCAGGATCGGCAAATGGAAGCCGGAAAACTACAAGGGCAAGTATTACGGCCCCGTCACCCTGTCGGAAGCGCTGGCCCGCTCGCTCAACTCCGTTGCAGCGCAGCTTGCCATGGAAGCCGGTCCCAAATCCGTGGTGGAGCTGGCGCAACGCATGGGCATCGAGTCCGACCTCAAGGCCAACGCCTCCATCGCGCTCGGCACCTCCGAGGTCACGCCGCTGGAATTGACGGCGGCCTACCTTCCCTTCGCCACCGGCGGACTGCGCCCGGAGGTCCATTTCGTCACCCGCGTGACCACCTCCTCCGGCAAGGTGCTCTATCAGCATGACCGGCCACGCATGACGCGCGTGGCAAGCGCGGAAGTGATCGGCATGATGAATTCGATGATGCAGGGCGTGGTGGAAAACGGCAGCGCCCGCGCAGCCGCCATCGGTCGCCCCGCCGCTGGCAAGACCGGCACCACGCAGCAGTCGCGCGATGCGTGGTTCGTGGGTTACACCGCCGATCTGGTGACCGGCGTGTGGTTCGGCAACGACACGTCCAAATCCACCAGGGCGACGGGCAGCTCCCTGCCAGTGCCGGCATGGAAGGCTTTCATGGAAGAAGCCGAAAAGGGCCGCCCCGTAAAGCGCCTGCCCGGCTCCTGGTCGCCCGGCGCATCCTTCGGCGGCGGCGTCGCCGCGCAGCCTCAGGAGCGCCCCGTCCCGCAAGTCGCTGTTGGCTCTGGCGGTAATGGCGGCGCCAACACACAAGCGTCGCAGGCCTCTGAGGCCCGGCCTACACCGCCCGCCCCAGTGCCAGCCCCAGTGCCCGCACCCGGCGGCGGAAACCCCGACCACACGGCCTCCGTGCGCCGTCCCGTGCCACCGGCGGATGTCGGCGGTGCGCCGCAGCGCAGCCAGACCTCCATCCTCGACATCATTCTGGGAAATTAGAGTGCCGCCATCCGCTTTGCCTATCGCTTTCCCCTGCGCTGTCGCCTACATAGGAACGGAACAGGGAGAAGGGCATGGCGGACGAGCGGAAGACACTGGTTTTAACCGGCGCAAGCCGGGGCATTGGCCACGCGACGGTGAAGCGTTTTTCCCGCGAGGGCTGGCGCGTCATCACCTGCTCGCGGCAGGCGTTCGCCGATGACTGTCCATGGCCCGCCGGCCCGGAAGATCACATCAAGGTAGACCTTTCCGACCAGGAAGACGTGGGCATCGCGGTCGCCGAGATCCGGCACCGTCTGGAGGCCAATGGCGGCCGGCTCGACGCGCTGGTGAACAATGCGGCCATCTCGCCCAAGCTTGAGGGCGGCAAGCGCATGAACTCCATCGACACGCCCATGCATGTGTGGCGCGATGTGTTTCAGGTGAATTTCTTCGCCCCCATCATGCTGGCGCGCGGCCTCTTCCGCGAGCTTGGCAATGCGAAGGGCTCCATCGTGAATGTCACGTCCATCGTCGGCAGCCGCGTCCACCCCTTTGCCGGAACCGCCTACGCCACGTCCAAGGCCGCTCTCGTGGCGCTGACCCGCGAAATGGCAGCCGATTTCGGCCCCCATGGCGTCCGCGTCAACGCCATTGCGCCGGGCGAGATCGAAACCTCGATCCTTTCTCCCGGCACCGACAAGATTGTTGAAGGCATTCCGCTGCGCCGCCTCGGCCAGACCTCGGAAGTCGCCGACACGATCTTCTTCCTGTGCTCGGATCAGTCGTCCTACGTGTCCGGCTCGGAAATCCACATCAATGGTGGCCAGCACGTCTAAAACATCCCACGCCGCGTGAGGTGTAACAAACGTTGCAGCGTTTCCGGGAAACGCTGCAACGGCGCACAAGCTGCTATTGAAGCAGCACTTTCTCGATGTCGCTCACCGTGTGATTGGTCAGCGTCTTGGCGATCTCGCCGATCACCTTGTCTTCCACTTCCTTGTGCATTTCCTTGCGCAGCTCGCCCAGCACCAATGGCGGGGCGACCAGCACGAGCTTGCTGTACTTGCCCTTGTGCGCAAGCTTGTAGAGGCGCTCGGCGACATCGCCGGCAAAGCGCTCTTTCTCGATGCGGTGCCAGTCGGTCTCGTCCACGGCGCTGCGGTGCCCGCCATTGCCGTCATTGAGACGTCCCGGCCTGTCGGTGCCCTGCTCCCGGCTTGGCGGGTTCTCTTCCTGCATCAAACGCACGACCTGAAGGTTGGGATAGGTGGCGTCGCCTTCATTGCGAAGGAACAGCGCCTTCTCACCATCAGCGACCACAACCCATGTATCGTGTACAAGCCGGAACTCAGCCATTTCGATCTCCATTGCTCAAGTCGGTCTCCGGGAAACGCGGGCTGGCGCTTCCCGTTCCCACAAAACTGATATGGGTATCGCAGCGAAGCCGGGGAAGGATTTCCTGCGGAAAAGCGACGCTGCGGAAAAGCAATCTTGTCGCACCCCTGTGCCACGGTGAGTGTATTTCTTCTCAGGAACCCATGCAAACCGCCATTATTCCGGGCATCTTTCAACAAGGCTCGCGATCATGGCGACAGACACTCAAAAGCTTGCGGCTTTTCCCGTGTTCATGCGGGTGGAGAACCGCGCCGTCGTCATCGTCGGCAATGGAGAAGAGGCGCTTGCCAAGGCCCGCCTTCTTGGCCAGTCGCGCGCAGCACTCACGCTTGTCGCCGATGCGCCCGAAGACGCCCTCGTCTCCTGGGCGAAGGCCAACGGAGCGCATCTCATCCGCGCGCCCTACGCGCCGCGTTATCTCGACAATGCAGCACTGGTGTTCGCCGCCACCGATGATGAGGCGCAGGACCGCGCCATCATTGCCGATGCACGGGCGCGCTCCATCCCCGCCAATGCGGTGGACCGGCCCGAACTTTGCGATTTCTACACACCGGCTCTGGTGAACCGTGCGCCGCTCGCCGTCGCCATCGGCACAGAGGGAGCCGGCCCCGTGTTGGCGCAGATGGTGCGGGCGCGCGTGGATCAGATGCTCTCCCCGTCGCTGGGCGCGCTCGCCCATCTCGCCACGCAATATCGCGACGCCGTCGACCGGCTGGTGCCGCGCGGGCTCGCCCGCCGCCGCTTCTGGAAAGCCTTCTTCACCGGCGACACGGCACATGCCATGGCCCGGGGCGACACGGCGGCAGCCCGCCGCAGCGCCTCCAGCCTGCTGGCCTCCGGCAGCGACATTCCCGGCCACATCGCGCTTGTGGGCGCAGGCCCCGGCGCGGAAGATCTGCTGACGCTGCGCGCCCAGCGCCTGCTCATGGAAGCCGATGTCATTGTCTACGACGCGCTCGTGCCCGAGGCCGTGGTTGCCATGGGCCGCCGCGATGCGGAACGCATTTCCGTCGGCAAGCGCAAGGGCTGCCACTCCAAGAGCCAGGAACAGATCAACGATCTTCTGGTCACGCTTGGCCGCGAGGGCAAGCGTGTGGTGCGGTTGAAGTCCGGCGACCCGCTGATCTTCGGTCGTGCGGGCGAGGAAATGGCGGCACTGCGTGAAGCAGGCGTGTCCTACGAGGTCGTGCCCGGCGTCACCGCCGCCTTTGCGGCCGCCGCCGATTTCGAGCTGCCGCTGACGCTTCGCGGCATCGCCTCCTCCATCGTGTTCACCACCGGCCACGACCTGAAGGGCCGCACCCTGCCGGACTGGGCGAGCCTTGCCGTCTCCGGTGCGACCATCGCCGTCTATATGGGGCGCTCCGTGGCTGCCGATGTGGCTGGGCGTCTCATCGAGGCCGGCCTCTCGCCGGACACCGCCGTGGCCGTGATCGAGAACGCCAGCCGCGACGACAAACGCCTGCTGCATGGAACGCTGAGCGACCTGCCTTCGCTTGCCGACCGCAGCGAACTGACCGGCCCCGTGATGACGCTGATCGGCGACGCCGTGGCTGGCGCAAACTTCGAGCGCTCCGAAGCGCTCGCAACCTATAAGCACCAGCTGGAGCGCGCGTGATGAAGATAGTAGCCGCCAATCGCCTGACCGATGGCGAAACCGTATGGCTGGGCGCAGGCGACCGCTGGGTCGATACGATCGACGCCGCCCATGTGGCGCGCGACGCCGAAGACGAAGCGCGCATCGCCGCTGCCGGCAGCGCCGCGCTCGCCGCCAACATCGTGATCGACGTCACACTGGTCGACGTGGACATCGCCGAAGGCCGCATCCTCCCCAAGCGCCTGCGCGAACGCATCCGCGCCGGCGGGCCTTCCATTCACCCCGAGATCGGCAAGCAGGCGCGCAACGCCGCGCAGCACGCCGCCTAACGTCAGGCCACGTCCCATGTACCGTTACGACGAATTCGATCATGCCTTCGTGCAGGCCCGCGTTGCAGAGTTTCGCGACCAGGTGGAGCGCCGCCTTTCCGGCGAGCTGACGGAAGACCAGTTCAAGCCGTTAAGGCTGATGAACGGCGTCTATCTTCAGCTTCACGCCTACATGCTGCGCATCGCCATTCCCTATGGCTCGCTGACCGCGCGCCAGATGCGCAGGCTGGCCCATATCGCGCGCACCTATGACAAGGGCTATGGCCATTTCACCACGCGCCAGAACCTGCAGTTCCACTGGCCGAAGCTGACCGACATTCCGCGTGTGCTCGAAGAGCTGGCGGAAGTGGAAATGCACGCCATCCAGACCTCCGGCAACTGCATTCGCAATGTGACGGCAGACCATTTTGCAGGCGCCGCCGCAGACGAGGTGGCGGACCCGCGCCCCTATGCGGAGATCCTGCGGCAATGGTCGTCGCTCCATCCGGAGTTCTCCTATCTGCCGCGCAAGTTCAAGATTGCCGTTACGGGCGCAGAGCGCGACCGCGCCGCCATCGAGGTGCACGACATCGGCCTGCACCTGAAAAAGAACGAGGAAGGCGCGCTGGGCTTTGCCGTGTTCGTCGGCGGTGGCCTTGGCCGCACGCCCATGGTCGCCAAGAAGATCCGCGACTTCCTGCCAGAGCAGGACCTGCTCTCCTATGTGACGGCGATCCTGCGCGTCTACAATCTGAACGGACGCCGCGACAACAAGTACAAGGCGCGCATCAAGATTCTGGTCCACGAGACCGGCACCGGGGAACTGACAGCGCAGGTGGAAAAGGAATTCGCCGCGCTGAAGGAAAGCGAGCTGAAGCTCCCCGATGCCGACATTCGCGCCATCGAAACCTATTTCGCGCCCCCGAAGCTCAAACCCCGCCCGGAAGGCGACGCAGCAGTGAGCAAGGTGGTCAAGGCCGATCCCGGCTTTGCCGACTGGCTGCGCCGCAATGCGCACACGCACCGCAACCCCGACTATGCCTCCGTGACCGTGTCGCTCAAGGGCATTGGCGAGGTGCCGGGCGACGCCACCGATGTACAGATGGACGCCATTGCGGATCTGGCGGAGCGGTACGGCAATGACGAAATCCGCGTGAGCCATGAGCAGAACCTGATCCTGCCCCATGTGGCGCGCGCCGATCTTCCTGCGGTTCATGCGAGGCTTGTCGAGATTGGTCTTGCGACCTCCAATGCCGGTCTCATCACCGACATCATCGCCTGCCCCGGCCTCGATTACTGCGCGCTCGCCAATGCCCGCTCCATTCCGGTGGCGCAGGAAATTTCGCAGCGTTTCGCAACCCAGGCCCGGCAGGACGAGATCGGCGATCTGCAAATCAAGATTTCCGGCTGCATCAATGCCTGCGGCCATCACCATGTCGGCCATATCGGCATTCTGGGCGTCGAGAAGAAGGGCACGGAGCTCTATCAGGTGACGCTTGGCGGTTCGGCGCGCGAGGGTTCGACCATCGGCGAGATCATCGGGCGTGGCTTTGCGCCGGAGGAAATCACCGACGCGGTGGAAACCATTGTCGACACCTATCTCGCAAAGCGCGAAAACCGCGACGAGACCTTCCTCGAAGCCTATCGCCGGCTCGGACCGGCGCCGTTCAAGGAGGCCCTTTATGGCCACGAAGCCAAGGCAGCTTGACCGCGACTTTGCCGCCAGTGGCGACACGGGCGACCTCGCGGCTGCGCTGAACCTGCGCTACGGACACCTGCCCGCCGAGGAGATCATTGCCGTGGCAATCGATCTCTTCGCGGATGCGGGCGGCATTGCCGCCACATCCTCCTTCGGTGCCGATTCCGCAGCGCTGCTTCACCTGATCGCAGAAGCTGCTCCCGGCCTGCCGATCACCTTCCTCGACACCGGCCAGCACTTTGGCGAAACGCTTGAATACCGCGATCAGCTCGCGGACGATCTGGGCCTGACCAATGTCGAGATCATCAGGCCGCTTGAGGATGCTCTTGCCGCTGACGATCCCGATGGCATCCTGCACCAGAGTGACACCGACCGCTGCTGCGCGATCCGCAAGGTGGAGCCCATGGCCCGCGCCATCGCGCCCTATCGCGCCTGGTTCACCGGCCGCAAGCGTGGTCAGGCGTCGACCCGCGCCGAGATGCCGGTGTTCGAGGCCGTTGGTCCGCGCATCCGCGTCAACCCGCTGGCGCGCTGGTCGACCGAAGATCAGGCCGCCTATATGCGCCGGCACGGACTGCGCCAGAACCCGCTGGTGGCGTTCGGCTATCTGTCGATCGGCTGTTTTCCCTGCACGAGCCCCGTAAAGCCCGGCGAAGACCCGCGTTCAGGCCGCTGGGCCGGTCATGCCAAGACCGAATGCGGCATCCATCTGCCCGGCCTCGAAGACACGCTCTCGACGGCATCGGGATAGGAGTTTTTCATGAACACGACCGATATTCGCCTCTGGACCGCAGACGGCTTTCAGGACGACCGCTGGCAGAAGGCCGAAGACGGTTCGGCACTTGATGCCAGCGCGCATGTGATCCTGTCACTTGCAGCCTTTCTCGATCTTGACGACGAGACACGCACAAAGGCGGCCGACCGCATTGGCGTGGAGCTTCAGCCAGGCGATGCGCTGGATGCGCTCCTGCCGCATCTTGCGCGTCTGCCGCTGGTGGCGCTCGCCTTTCCCGCCTTCAATGACGGGCGAAGCTATTCCAAGGCCGAACTCCTGCGCACGCGCCATGGCTATCGCGGTGAAATCCGCGCCACGGGCGATGTGTTGATCGATCAGGTCGCGCATATGCTTCGGGTCGGCTTCTCCAGCCTGGAAATCGCCAATCCGCGCACGCTGGAGCAGCTCCAGTCCGGCCGGGAAGCGGGCATTCCGCTTTACTACCAGCCGGCGGCGAAAGCGGCCGCAGCGCCCGGCTCCTATGCATGGCGGCGGGTTTCGGCCTGAATCACCCGGAATCAGGGCTGCAAATCACGGTTATCGCGCTGTTTTGCGGGATTTTGGCTCGCTTTTCAGGGGATTATCCCTATATTAAGACCTCAGGGGTGCATTCGGCAGAACTTCTGTTATGGTGCGCCCCATCTTGAGTCGCCCCTTTGACGGGCGCTTTTGCATCTCTGCGCCGGCTGATGCCAGGCTCCCGCACCGATGTGGAATAAGATTGAACGTGAGTTGCCCTTCGCGCTTTCGAGCGCCCTGGCCAGGCTCAATCACTGAAACGCCAACTGAAGAAGGAAGTCCATTGCAGGTTATCGTTCGCGACAACAATGTCGATCAGGCCCTCAAAGTGCTCAAGAAAAAGCTCCAGCGCGAGGGTGTTTTCCGGGAAATGAAAGCCCGTCGTTCTTATGAAAAGCCGTCGGAGAAGCGCGCACGCCAGCGTGCCGAAGCTGTCCGCCGCGCTCGCAAGCTGGCCCGCAAGCAGGCTCAGCGCGAAGGCCTTCTGCCGAAGAAGCGCCGCGCAGCCTAAGGGCTGATGCCAGGCAAGCCTGGTTTTTGTGAATTTACGAGACAGGGACGGTGCGGCTTTGGCCCCGTCCCTGTTTTGTTTTTTGGATTATGGGATTGCCCTGCGCCCACCCGGATGCATTGCAATCGGTCCAAGCCATTGATGGCGCATCGGAATAATCGGATTACACGCTTCGTCCCGATGCCCGGGCCGGCAGTTCAGCCTGCGCGGCTCTCGGCTTCGTCCAGCTTTCCCAAAAGATCCTGAAATTCGTCCGGAATTTCCGAATCCAGCGAAAAATGCGGCAATTTGTTCAGAAACCGCGTGTTTTCGGGCTGCCCAAGACGCTGTCTGACACTGCGCGCAGTGTCAGCGCGATATGCGTCGCTCCGGCGCTCCTGTCGTTTGTCCTGTTGCGTCATTGTCCTTGCTCGATGTTGCAAATCGCACTCGTGAGATAAAATCCCGAGTTGTGGATTTGTTCCGAGAAATGAGGCGCTTCAGCCACATTCAGGCAACAGGGTAAACTTTTCCTAAAATTGTAAGCATCACCCAGAACACCCGGAATCCGGCGCCTTTGGGTCATGACAGCATGATCGAAAAAGCGATACGGACACCGCGCCGGGGATGCCGCCACCAAAGATGGCGACGTCGGTATTCTGTCAGCGCCCTGACGATCAGGGCTGTGTGTAGGCGGTCTTCACCGTGGTGTAGAACTCGACGGCATAACGCCCCTGCTCACGCGAGCCGAAGCTCGAGCCCTTGGTGCCGCCGAACGGCGCATTATAGTCGACGCCGGCGGTCGGCAGATTGACCATGACCATGCCGGCCTGGGACTTTTGCTTGAAGTCGCTCGCATATTTCAGCGAGGTCGTGCAGATGCCCGAGGAAAGGCCGAAGCTGGTGTCATTGGCGACGTGCAGCGCTTCCTCGTAATCCTTCACGCGGACGACGCTGGCGACCGGGCCGAAGACCTCTTCACGGTTGATGCGCATATCGTTGCGGGTTTCGGTGAAGAGCGCCGGCGCCATGTAGAAGCCGGGCTTGTCGAGCGTCAGGCGCTCGCCGCCAAAGGCAAGCCTGCCGCCTTCCTGGCCGGCGATCTCCACATAGGAGAGATCCTGCTCAAGCTGCTTCTCATCGACCACCGGCCCCATCTGGGTCCTGGGGTCGAGCGCATCACCAACCACAAGCGCCTTGAGCTTGTCGGTGAGCGCGGAGACGAACCGGTCATGAATGCCATCGGCCACGACAAGGCGGCTGGAAGCGGTGCAGCGCTGGCCGGTGGAGAAGAATGCACCGTTGAGAGCGGCGGAGACTGCCACATCCAGATCGGCATCGTCGAGAACCACCAGCGGGTTCTTGCCGCCCATTTCAAGCTGCACCTTCTTGAGATGCTGTCCGCAGGCAGCGGCGATGCCACGGCCGGTGGGCACGGAGCCGGTGAAGGAGATGGCGCGAACCTTCGGGTTCTCGATCATGCGCGGACCAAGCTCGGAACCGCGACCGGCAACCATGTTGAACACGCCTTCCGGCAGACCGGCGCGGGACAGGATCTCCGCCAGCGCCCATGCCGAACCCGGAACCAGCTCGGCCGGCTTGAGCACGATCGTGTTGCCATAGGCAAGCGCGGGCGCGATCTTCCAGGCGGGAATGGCGATGGGGAAGTTCCACGGGGTGATGAGACCGATCACGCCCATCGGCTCGCGGCGCATGTCCACCTCAACGCCCGGACGGATGGAATCGAGGCGTTCACCCGGCAGTCGAAGGGCTTCGCCGGCAAAGAACTTGAACACCTGACCGGCGCGCACAACCTCGCCAATGCCTTCCGGCAGGATCTTGCCTTCCTCACGCGAAAGCAGGTGGCCGAGCTCGTCCTTGCGGGCGATGATCTCATTGCCGACAGCGTCGAGAATGTCGAAGCGCTGCTGCGGCGTGGAACGCCCCCAGCCTGGCGCGGCATCATGTGCGGCATCGATGGCGCGGTCGAGATCCGCAGCGCCGGAGCGCGCCGCCAGGCCCACCACATCGCGCGTGTCCGACGGATTGATGTTCTCGACCTGGCTGTCGCCGTCAATCCATTCGCCGGCAATGTAGTTTTTGAAATCCATGCTGCCCGTTTCGGTTAGCGCCATTGGTGGAATACCCCCGCTTATCTCAGTTTGGTTGGCCCGGAGCCTAACCCAGGCGGGGCAGGCCAGTCATGCGATGCTTCGTTATGCCAGCCTGCCATTTGCGCATGAAACCTGAGCGGAAATGCCGGAAGCACCGAGTGTGGTCCAAGGCCCGCACAAAAGAAAACGCGGGTGAAGCTGCCCGCCTCACACGCGCCTGCATTTTCAGTGCTGTTTTGAGTGCCGGCAGCCCCTCTGGAAAGGCGGCGGGGCTGAACTTCCCGTCAGATCAGCACTGGCCGGGGCGAACGATCCGGTAGCCGGCGGCCTGTGCCGAGCAGGCATTGCCGAAGGTGCGACGCTGGCCGTTCTTGCGTGCGCATACCGGGCGGTATTCGCGGGTGCAGATCTGCGGACGCTCGGGCCGGTTGGACTGTGCCCGGCACTCACCCGGCCGAACGATGCGATAGCCGGCGGCGCGCGCCGTGCAGGCATTGGCAAAGGTGCGCTGACGATCACCCCGCCGCGCACAGACCGGCTGGAATTCCATCGTGCAGACCTGCGGGCGATCCGGACGCGGTGGACGCGGACGGTTCGGCCCCTCTTCAACAACCACCGTACAGCTCGCCAGAATGACGGCTGCGCCCGCAAGCGCGCCGACACGGGACAGAATTTTTGCAAAAGACACCGCGAGACCCTCTCTCTTTCAAATATTGACGCCGGCTCCCGGCGCAATCCCCATGCGCAGATTAGACGATTTTGAAGAAGTCACCAGTGTATCGAGAGATGCTATGCTTCCGGCCCGCAGCCGAAGACGGTTTTACTGCTATTGCAGGCGGCGCACGGTCTGGCTTTCCGGGAAGCAGGTCGGAGAGACCCCGTTTTTCTGCTGCCACTCGCCGATGGAGCGGCGCGTCTTGAAGCCGACCAGACCATCGGCCCCGCCGACATCGTAGCCAAGCCTTTCAAGCCCGCGCTGCATGCCCGCCACATCGCTGCGATTGAAGCCGCCGACACGGCCCCACGAGGTGGCGAATTCATTGTTGCCATACATGATGCGGTCGCCCGCATGGCCCACGAAAAGCGCGTAGAGGTCGCTCTCGTTGTAGTCCTTGAGGCGGTAGAAATTGGGCGTGACGATGAAGGCCGGACCAAAGCGGCCGGCAGGCATCATCAGATAGCCCTCGCCGCGCAGCTCATGCTCGGGAAACGCCTTGCCACCAACCCGGCGGATGCCGAGCGCCTGCCAGTCTGCAATGCTCTTGCCGCGATCCGGGCCCTCGAGCGCGCAGGAAACGCCCTGCGGAACGGTCACTTCAAAGCCCCAGTCGCGCCCGCGCACCCAGCCATGCTGCGCCAGATAATTGGCGATGGAGGCAAGCGTGTCGGCCTGCGAATTCCAGATGTCGGCGCTGCCATTGCCATCGCCATCGACGGCATATTTCAGGTAGGAGGTCGGCATGAACTGCGGCTGCCCCATGGCGCCGGCCCAGGATGAGCGCATGGCGCGGGGCGAGACGCCGCGACGCTCCACCATTTCGAGCGCTGCCAGAACCTCTTCACGGAACATCGCCTTGCGGGTGGCGAGAAAGGCCTTGGTGCCGAGAACCTCGAACGCGTCATAGGGAATTTTTGCCCCGCCAAAGCCGGATTCCCGCCCCCAGACGGCGAGCACGACGCCACGCGGAACGCCATAGCGCTTTTCGATGGCCGACAGCACGCCATTGAGCTTTCCAGCCCGCGCGCGCCCGCCGGAGACGACGCCCCCGATATGCTTGAAATAAGCCGATGGCGCACGGAATTCCGCCTGATGCTGCCTGTCGCTGCGCGGCTTGCTCTCGCCCGGCAAGACGAGGTCCGGCAGTTTCAGATTGGGTGACACATTGGCGAAGGCAGCGTTGAAAGTGTTGGCCGAAATGCCCCGGCGCTGCGCCTCCGGCCACAGATCGCTGGCGAGCCAGTTGCGGAACTGCGTCTCGACGGACTGCGCCGCAGCCGCGCCCGCGGCAAGCGAAACGCTCAGAATGACAAGAAGGCGGATCATGCGCTGGAACATCAAGGCGTCTCTCCCGTCGCCGCAATGGGCGTTTGATCGTCTGATAGCATGGTAGCGGCACAACCGCCGCGCTGGCTAGATCGCGTCCACTTCTCGTTGAATCGTGAAAACGCTCTCATTCACTGGTCTTGTGCAATTCCGGGCGCCGACTTCGAGGCCCCCTTCTCCCCGCTCGCAGAGAGAAGGTGAGGATGAGGGGCGAGCGCAAAGTTCTGCGAACCCACAATGCGGCTAGATTTTCACGCACGGCGTCAGCCCCTCATCCCCCTGCCGGGACCTTCTCCCCGCTCGCGGGGAGAAGGAGGCTGTCATCCGGCCAGAGCGCTTCCGCTTCTCCTAGAAACTGGTACGCGATTTGAGCGCCGCCGACAGCGTTCCCTCGTCCAGATAGTCGAGTTCGCCACCCACCGGCACGCCGTGCGCAAGGCGCGTGACCTTGATTTCCATCCCGGCCACCTGATCGGTGATGTAATGGGCGGTGGTCTGCCCCTCGACCGTCGCATTGACGGCAAGAATGAGCTCGGACACCCCGCCTTCGGAAACCCGGCTGACGAGCCCCGCAATATTGAGATCGCCCGGCCCGACGCCATCGAGCGGCGACAGCGTGCCGCCAAGCACGTGATAGCGTGCGCTCATCGCGCCGGCGCGCTCAAGCGCCCAGAGATCCGACACATCCTCGACAACGATGATGGTGCTGCCATCGCGGCGCGGATCGGTGCAGATGGTGCAGGGATCGTGCGTATCGACATTGCCGCAGGTGGAACAGATCCGGACCTTGTCCAGCGCATCCGACATGGCGGCAGTGAGCGGCGCGAAGAGCTGATCCTTTTTCTTGATCAGATGCAGCGCCGCGCGCCGGGCCGAGCGCGGCCCGAGCCCCGGCACACGCGCCAGAAGCTGGATAAGACGCTCGATTTCAGGCCCGGCGATGGATTTTGACATGCAAGGATACCATTGAGGGGCTGATCCGATTGCGGATCAACGCCCGTTCTCCTGTCCTGGAGCGCCGTGCGTCCATTCGGACGCACATAGGACGCTCCAACCTATTGAATCCACGCATCGTGCTTTCCGAAAATCAATCCCGATTTTCGGGGCGATGCCTAGAAAGGCAGCTTCATGCCCGGAGGAATGGGCAGGCCAGCCGTCATTTCCTGGGTCTTTTCCTGCATGGTGGCTTCGAGCTTGGTCTTCGCATCGTTGTGCGCCGCCAGAATCAGGTCCTCGAGGATCTCCACATCGTCTTCCTTGAAGAGCGACGGGTCGATCTTGAGCGCCTTCATCTCGGACTTGCCGCTAAGCGTTACCGTGACGGAGCCGCCGGCAGCCTGGCCCTGGACTTCCATCTGGGCCATTTCTTCCTGCATGGCCTGAAACTTGGCCTGCATCTCCTTGGCCTTGCCCATAAGGCCCATCAGATCGCGCATTTTGGTCTCCAATTCAATCAGAAATCGTCGTCGTCATCATCATCCAGATCGACCGCCTCGACGGGACCGGATGCATCGTCGATCGCATCCGGGTCGGTCGCGTCGGGGATGCGGATATCGATGATCTTAGAGCCGGGAAACTTGTCCAGTATGGCTGCGACGGCGGGGTCCGCCTTCGCGTCGGCCATGGCGCTTTCGCGCCGCCCCTCTTCCACCTCGGAAAGCGTGGGGCCGCCGGCCTCGCTGGAAAGCATGACGATCCAGCGCCGCCCGGTCCACTCCTTGAGCCGGTTGGTCAGGTCGCCCATCAGCGTTTTGGGCGCATCGGCGGCGAGATTGACCTCAAGCCGGCCGGGCTCGATCGAGACGAGGCGCACATAGCTCTTGAAGCGAACCTTGAACGCCATGTCGCGATTGGCGTCGGCAAGCTTTGCGATGTCTTCAAGCGAGCGCAGCGGCACGGCGTCCGCCTCGGCCTCTTCATGCACGGCCTGCTGCTGCATGGGCGCAGGCGCGCTTTCGGGTGCGGACTGGACAAGACGCATGGTCTGGCCGCCACCGCCGCCGGACACGGAAACATGCTGGGTGGCCACTGCCGAACCCATTGATCCACCGCCGCCAGCGCCCCCACCAGCACCATTGCCCGAAGGCGCAGGCGCGCCATGGCCGGAGGGCTGGCCCTGACCATTGCCGGCAGGCATGTCGTCGAGCCGCTTCATCGCTTCATCGAGCGTCGGCAGATTCGCTGCGTGGGCGATGCGGATAAGCACCATCTCGCCGGCGGCCACCGGCCGGCCGGAAGACTGCACTTCCTGAATGCCCTTGAGCAGCATTTGCCAGGCGCGCGAGAGAACACGCACGGAAAGCGTTTTGGAAAATTCGAGGCCGCGGGCGCGCTCGTCTTCCGACAGCGAGGCGTCTTCAGCCGCCTCGGGCACGAAGCGCAGCCGCGTGACCAGATGATTGAATTCGGCGAGATCGTTCAGCACGGTCGCCGGGTCTGCGCCGACATCGTATTGCGCGCGGAACTCGGCCAGCGCGGCGGCGACATCGCCCTTCATCAGGTTTTCGAACAGGCCGATGATGCGGCTGCGATCCGCCAGTCCCAGCATGTCACGCACGGTTTCCGCCGTGACCTGACCGGAGGAATGGGCAATCGCCTGATCGAAGATCGACTGGGCGTCACGCATAGAGCCTTCGGACGCGCGCGCGATCATCGCCAGCGCCTCGTCTTCCGCCTCCACGCCCTCCAGCCCGCCGATGCGGGCGAGGTCTGCCTTGATCATGGCTGCATCGATGCGGCGCAGATCAAAGCGCTGGCAGCGCGACAGGATGGTGATCGGAACCTTGCGGATTTCCGTCGTCGCGAAGATGAACTTCACATGCGGCGGCGGCTCCTCGAGCGTCTTCAACAGGCCGTTGAAGGCCTGATTGGAGAGCATGTGGACCTCATCGATGATGAAGACCTTGTAGCGCGCGGAGACCGGCGCGTAGCGCACCTGATCGATGATGTCGCGAATATCGTCGATGCCGGTGTGCGAGGCCGCGTCCATCTCCACCACGTCGACGTGGCGGCCTTCGAGAATGGCGCGGCAATGCTCGCCCTCAACGGTCAGATCGACCGTTGGCGCATCGATGGTGTCTGTCTTGTAGTTGAGCGCACGCGCCAGAATGCGCGCCGTCGTGGTCTTGCCCACACCGCGCACGCCGGTGAGCATCCACGCCTGCGCGATGCGCCCAGCGCCAAATGCATTGGTGAGCGTGCGGACCATCGGCTCCTGGCCGATCAGTCCCGTGAAATCGCTTGGACGGTACTTGCGGGCCAGAACCCTGTAGGCGCTGCCGGCCTTGTCGCTTGCGTTCGTGCCGGCGTCGGTCATTGCCCTGTCGCGCTCCGTGTTTTGCCCTGACGCTTCCAGTGTCCCCTTGGACGAGGTTGTGCGTCAATGGACAATCTGGACGGCAAGGCTGGATTCCGGTGAATGCGGCTTAGAAAAGCAAGAAGAAGGTGGGAGGCTGGCACGGCGACCCGTGCCTGGCTCGTTAGGGCTGCTTCCTTCCGGACCTGACCCGGTTGGCGAGTGGCTCGTCCACCACCAACCTCCCGGCCCCCATATCGGAAATTGTGAAGCCAAATGCAAGGGAGGAGTTTCGCTTTCCTGTCGATGACCGGCCGATTGCCTGCAACCGCCGCGCCCGCATCCGGGCCGGCCTACGGGTTAACCGAAACGGCGAACTGCCTGATATGCTCAATTATGCGGTATGAGGTGATTTCGCCCGACCGCAAAATAATCTAGCCTTGATTGTCATCATGAGGAAAAGCGATGCTGCCGGACGCCAAGCAGGGTTTCGAGCTCAATCCACGGCTGGAGGCTGAAAGCCTTCACGTTACATGGCTCGGCCTTTGCGAGCTGCGCCTTTGCGACGACCGTCGCTGGCCCTGGCTCATGCTGATTCCGCAGCGCCCCGGCGCGGAAGAGATTCACGAGCTGACCCCACTCGATCAGGCCATGGTGAGCTTCGAGACCAATCTCGTCGCCCAGGCGCTCAAGGACATGACGGGCTGCACCAAGATCAACACCGCCGCCCTCGGCAATGTCGTCCGGCAACTGCATATCCATGTGGTTGCCCGCAATGAAGGCGACCCCGGCTGGCCCGGCCCCATCTGGGGCCATGGCGTACGTGAGCCCTATCGCCGCGAAGACCTGCATCAGCTCGCCGAAACGATTCGCGGCAAACTCTGACCTTTTCCTGAAAACGGACTTCCCTCTTCCATGACCTTCCCATTTTTCGACGAACGGCGCGACGAAGCCAGCCAACGCGTCGCCTTTTCCGGAAACTCCATCGACCGGCAGTCCGAGGCGCGCACCGACGATGATGCGCTGAAGGCGCTCAGGGACGAACGGGCGCGCGTGATGCTTTTCGGCGAGGGACGGCTTTTCCTGCGGGTCGCTGGGGAAGACGCATTCGACCCTTATCTATCGCCGGCGGATCGTGCGGCCTGCGCACCCGATCTGGAGCGCGCGGTGCTTCTGGGGCATCAGGAAAGCGTTCCGGTTCTGGCCGTGCCGGCGACGGCGGACCCCGAGACATTGCCCGACCACCTCAAGGCCATCGACTATCGCTCGATCTACATGCAGGGACTGCTGGACGCCGATGCGCTCGGCGCGATGGCGCAAGGCGCATCGCTTTTGGCGTGGCACGCCAATCACCGTTTTTGCGGGCGCTGCGGCAGCGAGAGCGAAATGCGCGACGGCGGCTACAAACGGCACTGCCCGGCCTGCGGACGCGACCACTTTCCGCGCACCGACCCGGTGGTGATCATGCTGGCGATCCGCGGCGAGCGCTGCCTCATGGGCCGCAGCCCCCATTTCGCTCCGGGGGTCGTGTCGTGCCTTGCCGGCTTCGTGGAGCCGGGCGAGACCATAGAAGCCGCAGTGCGCCGCGAAACACGCGAAGAATCAAACATCGAAGTCGGCACGGTCGCCTATCACGCCAGCCAGCCCTGGCCGTTTCCCTATTCGCTGATGATCGGCTGCTACGGCGAGGCCATGAGCGAGGAGATCGCCATGGACGAGAACGAGCTGGAGGAATGCCGCTGGTTTTCGCGCGCCGAAGTGCGCCAGATGCTCGAAGGCGCGCATCCCGGGGGCTACCGTGTGCCCCCGAAAGGCGCCATCGCCAACACGCTCATCCGCGACTGGGCGCTCGCGACGGAGAGCTAGAGCGCTTGCGCCTTTCCTGGAATTGCTAGTCCTCGTCTTCGCTCTGCATGGCGCGGAACGGGTGCCCTTCATAGACGCCCAGAATGCGCACTTCGCGTGAGAAGAAGCCAAGCTCTTCCAGCGCCAGCGCCACATTGCGGTCGTCCGGATGCCCCTGAACGTCTGCGTAGAACAGCGTCGAGAAGAACTTGCCGCCGAGCTGATAGCTCTCCAGCTTGGTCATGTTGACGCCATTGGTGGCAAACCCGCCCATCGCCTTGTAGAGCGCCGCCGGCACGTTGCGCACACGGAACACGAACGTGGTGACCATGGTCTGGTCAGGCGAGGAACGCGCGGCCCATTTCTGCTCCTTGGAGAGTACGACAAAACGGGTGACGTTGTTGTCCGTGTCCTCGACATTCTCCATGGCGATATCGAGACCGTAGAGATCGGCTGCCAGAAGCGGCGCCAGCGCGGCGTTGGAACGCTCGCCCATCTCGGCCACAAGACGCGCGGCGCCCGCCGTATCGCCGGCGACCATGCCCTTCCAGCGCTTCTGGCGGATGATCTCCCGGCACTGCCCCAGCGCGTGGATGTGGCTGTAGACCGTCTTGATCTCCTCCGTTTTCACGCCCGGAAGAACCATGAGCTGAAAATGGATCGGCAGGAAATATTCGCCGACAATGTGCAGCTTGGAGCGCGGCAGGAGATGGTGAATGTCGGCAACGCGGCCGGCAATCGTGTTCTCGATCGGGATCATCGCCAGATCGGCAGCACCCGTTTCGACCGCGTTGAAGCAGTCCTCGAATGTCGGACAGGGCAGCGGCTCCATGTCCGGAAACATGTTGCGGCAGGCCGTGTCTGAATTTGCACCGGGTTCGCCCTGGAAGGCGATCTTGTTGGTCTTGGCTGCCATCTTCACATGTCCGTTTCTGCTAAAAGTCTGGTCCTGGCTTTTTCCAGGTCTTCGGGCGTGTCCACGCCCAGCGGCACCGAGGCCACGATCTGCGCAACGATGCGCATGCCGGCCTCGAGTGCGCGCAACTGCTCAAGGCGTTCGCGCCGCTCCAGCACCGAAGGCGGAAGCGAAACGAAGCGCTCGAGTGCGGCGCGACGATACGCATAGATGCCCACATGATGGTAGAGCGGCCCTTCGCCCCATGGCGCGGTGGCGCGCGTAAAATAGAGTGCGCGAAGCCGGCTGGCGTCTGCCGGGAGCGGCGCGCCAACGATCTTCACAACATTCGGATTGGTCTTTTCCGCCTCATCGGTGATCTCGACGCCAAGCGTCGCGATGTCGATCCCGGGATCATCCAGCGGACCGGCAACAGCGCGGATATCTTCCGGCGCGATGGTCGGCAGATCGCCCTGTAGGTTGATGACGCGTTCGCACACGCCCTGCGGATCGAGCTTGCCCAGCGCCTCAAAAATGCGGTCAGAGCCGGATTCATGGTCGGAACGGGTCATCACCGCATCGAAACCGGCCTTCTCCACCGCATCGGCCACTTCCTGCGTGTCGGTGGCGACCGCCACCCGGCCAATGCCGCTTTCACGCGCCCGTTCGGCCACGTGCACGATCATCGGACGCCCCGCAATATCGGCCAGAGGCTTGCCCGGAAGACGGGTAGACGCCATGCGCGCGGGGATTATGATGAGGCTGGACATTGGGGCGCGAACTCTTTTGAAATGATAAAGTGGCAAAAAGTCTCACAGGGAAGTGCCTTATATGTGTTGCATGCGCGGAGCAAAAGCCCTAGTTTCCGCGCGATTTTACCGGCATCGGTCGAACGCGGGGGACACCGGCGCGGAAGTTTGGATCTTCACGCCGCCGCGAGCGTCCGGAATAGGGAGCCTCAGGGCGTATGAACTCTTTCGAACTCAACAAAATCCTCGGCGCGCTGCTTGCCGCCGTTTTCGTGGTCTTCTCGGTCAGCCTTCTCTCGGATGCGATCTTCGCTTCGCCGCCGCCTGCCACACCGGGCTACGCGATCGAGGTTGCTGAGGACGACGGATCGGGCGCGCCTGCAGAACCGGCCGAACCGGAATCCATCGCGCCGCTGCTCGCCTCTGCCGATGTCGCCAAGGGCGAGAACATCTTCAAGCGCTGCCAGGCCTGTCACACCGTTGATGACGGTGGCGCCAACAAGGTCGGCCCGAACCTCTGGGAAATCGTCGACCGCCCGATCGCCGGCCACGAAGGCTTTGGCTACTCGGCGGCCATGGAAGAATTCTCTCAGGGCGGCACCGTGACCTGGACCTACGAGAATCTCGACCACTTCCTGACCAACCCGAAGGGTTTCGTCTCCGGCACGGCGATGGCTTTCGCCGGTCTGAAGAAGATCGAGGACCGCGCCAACCTGATCGCCTATCTGCGTGAGAACGCTGCGACCCCGGTTGCCCTGCCCGATCCGGAGCCCGAGGACGAGGCTTCTTTCGAAGAGCCGCTTTCGCCGGATGAGCGCACGGACCTGACCGTGGAAGACGAAGATGCTTCGCTTCCCGCAGGCGTCAGCGACGACCCGGCCACGGGCGAGGAAGCTTCGGCCGACGAGACCGAAGGCGAAGCAACCGCCAACTAACGAAAATTTAATTTCGTGGAACTTGAAAAAGCCGGTTTCGACCGGCTTTTTTGTTGTCCGAACATATAGTTTCCGGAAATCCACATGGCCCTTGCCATGTGCGGGCGATGGTCTACCTTTCGGCTGGGAACGAAAAACAATTATGAGGAGAATGCCATGCGGGTAATCGGTGCAACAGCAACAAGGGCGGCCTGCATGGCCGTGGCACTCTTGTTCGCCGGCACACCCGCAAGCGCCGAAGACGAATGGCTCACCAGTTCGTCCCTGATCGAGCCCGAAGGCCAGACAGGTGACTTTGAGCGATACGACTATGTGAACCCGGACGCCCCCAAGGGCGGCACGCTCAATTCCGTGGCGCTGGGCACGTTTGACAGTTTCAACCCGTTCATCGTGCGCGGCACGCAGGCTGCCGGACTGAACTATTTCGGCGGGCTGCTCTGGGACACGCTCATGCAGCAGTCGCTGACCGAGCCGAGCACCAGCTATCCGCTGATCGCCGAGGCGTTCAAGCATCCCGAAGACAATTCATCCGCGACCTACCGCATCGATCCGCGCGCACGCTGGCATGACGGCAAGCCGATCACCGCCGAAGATGTGGTCTGGACGCTGAACATGCTCAAAAAGCACAGCCCGCAGCACACCCGCTATTTCTCCAGCGTGGTGGAGGCCGTGGCCCTTTCCGAGCGCGAGGTGGAGTTCCGCTTCGACCAGAAGGGCAACAAGGAGCTGCCACACATCATGGGCGACCTGCCGGTTCTGCCAAAGCACTGGTGGGAAGGCACGGACGCCGACGGCAAGAAGCGCAATTTCACCCAGCCGACCCTGGAAAAGCCGCTGGGCAGCGGGCCATACCAGATCGAGAGCTTCAAGCCGGGCTCGGAAGTCGTCTGGAAACGCGTGGAAGATTACTGGGCCGCCGACCTGCCGGTGAATGTCGGGCGCTACAATATGGATCGCCGCCGATACACCTATATTCAGGACGAGAACGCCGCCTGGCTGGCCTTCACCAAAGGCGGGCTGCAGGACATCCGCATAGAAAACCGCTCCCGGCGGTGGGCGACCGAATACAATTTCCCGGCCTTCAAGGATGGCGATGTCATCAAGCGCGAATTCCCGACGGGCGGTGCGGAACCGATGCAGGGCTTCGTGCTCAACACTCGGCGTCCGAAATTCCAGGATCGGCGCATTCGCGAGGCGCTGACGCTCGCCTTCAACTTCGAAGACATGAACCGCACGCTGTTCTTCGACAGCTACACCCGTACCGACAGCTATTTCGAGGGTTCGGAACTGGCCGCGACCGGCCTGCCGGAAGGGCGCGAACTGGAAATCCTCGAAGAGTTCAAGGACAAGCTGCCGGCAGAACTCTTCACCGAGGAATTCAGGCTCCCGGTCTACGACAATCCGCAGGCCGAGCGCACCTATCTGCGTGAAGCCATCAAACTCTTCTCCGAGGCTGGCTGGAGCATCAAGGGCGGCAAGATGACGAACAATGGCACCGGCCAGCAGTTCACCATCGAGTTCCTCGGCAACAGCCCCACCGACGAGATCACCACCGGTCCCTATATGGCCGCGCTCCGCAAGATCGGCATCGACGTGTCGCTGCGCATCATCGATCCCTCGCAATATGTGAACCGCATCCGCAATTTCGACTTCGACGCCGTGGCGAGCATTTTCGTCAACTCGCTTTCGCCGGGCAATGAACAACGCGAATACTGGGGCGCCAAGGCGGCCGACATTCCCGGTTCGCGTAATCTGGCGGGTGTGAAGGATCCGACCGTTGATGCGCTGGTCGAGAAGATCATCTACGCGCAGGACCGCGAGGAGCTGGTTGCGGCCAGCCGCGCGCTCGACCGCGTGCTCCTGTGGAACTACTACTGGGTGCCGCAGTGGCATGCGCCCTATATTCGCATCGCCTACTGGAACAAGTTCGGCATTCCGGAGAAACAGCCGGAATATACCGGTGTGGATCTGGAATCCTGGTGGATCGATCCCAAGCTTGAAGAGGCGCTGGCCGCCAAGTATCGGAGCCAGAATTGAGCCGCCCTGCGGCCCGACAGTGCGGCGCATCGCGCCGCACTTTTCTGGCCCTTGCCGGGGCAGCGGTGGCTGCCCCCCTTCTGCCGCACGACGTATTTGCCAGCGTCGAGACCGGCAAGCCGCTTCATGGCCTGTCGGCCTTCGGCGATCTCAAATACGCCCCCGGTTTCAGCCATTTCGACTATGCCAGTCCGGATGCCCCGAAGGGCGGAACGTTCAATTTCCAGCCGGGCTACTGGTACTACAATCAGAACGTTTTGACCTTCAACACGCTGAACGCTTTCGTGCGCACGGGCGACGCCCCGCCGCGCATGGAGATGTGCTTCGCCTCGCTGATGACGCGCGCCTATGACGAGCCGGACGCGATCTACGGCTTTCTCGCCGAAAGCGTGACGCTTTCCGAAGACCGGAATGGCTTCACCTTCGCGCTGCGGCCGGAAGCGCGGTTTCATGACGGTTCGCCGATCACCGCCGAGGACGTCGCGTTCACCTACACGCTGCTCAAGGAGAAGGGGCACCCCCAGCTTCTGCTGCCGCTCGCCGAGTTGACCGAAGCGCGGGCGGATGGGCCGCACAGCGTGCACCTGCGGTTTTCCGGCCAGCAGTCGCGGCGCAACATCCTGACCGTCGCCACCTTCCCCATTTTCTCAAAGGCCTTTGTCGAGGAGAATGGCTTCGACAGTTCCCGCATCGTGCCGCTGCTCGGCTCGGGGCCCTACAGGGTGGGGAATTTCTCCGCCGGGCGTTTTGTTGAATACAAGCGGGTGGAGGACTACTGGGCGCGTGATCTGGGGCCGCTCAAGGGTTTCAACCATTTCGACACGGTCCGCATCGATTTCTATCGCGACCGCAATGCCGGTTTCGAAGCCTTCAAGAAGGGCGACGTCAACTGGCGACAGGAATTCACCTCCCGCATCTGGGCGACGGGCTATGATTTTCCGGCCATGCGCGAAGGGCGCGTTCTGAAGACGGAGATTCCCGGCGAGAAGCGCGGGCAGCTTTATGGCCTGGTGCTGAACCAGCGGCGTGAGCAGTTTCGCGATGTGCGGGTGCGCGAGGCCATCAGCCTGTGTTTCGACTTCGAATGGACCAACCGCAACCTCTTCTACGACGCCTATACGCGTTCGCATTCCTTCTTCGAGCGAGCGCCCTTCATGGCCGAGGGCGCACCTTCGCCGGAAGAAGAGGCGCTTCTTGCCCGCTTCCGTGGCGAAGCGCCGGAGGCGGCCTTTGGCGAAGCGGTGATGCAGCCCGTTTCGGACGGATCGGGCCGCGACCGCAACAATCTGCGGCGCGCACGGCAGCTTTTGACAGAGGCCGGCTGGACGCCGCGCGATGGCGTTCTCCACAACGAAAGAGGCACCCGCCTCACGCTTGAATATCTGGTGCGGGACGAGATCTTCCTGCGGCAGGATGCGAGCTTCGGCGAGAATCTGCGCGCCATCGGCATTGACGCTTCGACGCGGCTTGTCGACGCATCGCAATATCAAAGCCGCCAGAGCGCCTTCGATTTCGACATGATCTCCGCGGCGATCGGCATGGACGCCACCCCCGACGAGGAAGGGCTGGAACAGCTTTTCCATTCGCGAACGGCGGCTCTGGAAGGCTCCTACAACTTTGCGGGCATCACCGACCCGGTGGTCGACGAACTGATCGAGATCGCCGGCAAGGCCGAGAACCGTGACGACCTGAACGTAACGCTAAAGGTGCTGGACAGGGTCTTGCGCGCGCGGCGCGACTGGATTCCAAATTGGCACCTGACGAATCACCGTGTGGCCCACTGGGACATGTTCGGCTACAGCGACAACAAGCCGGACTACTTCTTCCCTGCGGAGGCTCTCTGGTGGTTCGATGAAGAAAAGGCGAAAGCGATTGGCAAGGCGTAAGGACGGCGTGGCAAAACTCCCAGCACTCCTGAACACGAAGAAAGCAGCAGACTGATGGGCGCGTATATTCTCCGTCGCCTGTTGCTGATGATCCCGACCCTGCTCGGCATCATGGCCATCTCCTTCATTGTCGTGCAGTTCGCGCCCGGCGGCCCGGTGGAACAGGTCATCGCGCAGATCACCGGTCAGGCCGGGGGCGCCGATGCGCGCATCTCCGGCGGTGGCGGCGATTTCGGCAATCAGGGCTTTGACGGCAGCTCGGTCGAAAGCAGCGGCGCGACCTCGAAATATCGCGGCGCACAGGGCCTCGACCCGGAATTCATCGCCTCGCTCGAAAAGCAGTTCGGCTTCGACAAGCCGCCGCTCGAACGCTTTGGCCTGATGATCTGGAACTATGCCCGCTTCGACTTCGGCGAGAGCTATTTCCGCGACATCTCCGTGATCGACCTTATCCTTGAAAAGATGCCCGTCTCCATCTCGCTGGGGCTCTGGATCACGCTGATCTCCTACGGCATTTCCATTCCGCTCGGCATCCGCAAGGCGGTGAAGGACGGCTCGCCCTTCGACGTGTGGACCAGCGGCGTGGTGATTGTCGCCTACGCCATTCCCGGCTTCCTGTTCGCCATCCTGCTGATGGTGCTGTTTGCCGGTGGCTCCTTCTTCGACTGGTTCCCGCTGCGCGGCCTGACCTCCGACAATTGGGAAAGCCTTTCCTGGCCGGCGCGCATTCTCGACTATTTCTGGCACCTTGCCCTGCCGCTCACGGCCATGGTGCTGTCTGCCTTCGCCACGACGACGCTTCTGACCAAGAACTCGTTCCTTGACGAAATCCGGAAGCAATACGTGACCACCGCGCGCTCCAAGGGGCTTTCGGAACGGCAGGTGCTTTACGGGCATGTGTTCCGCAACGCCATGCTGATCATCATCGCCGGTTTTCCGGGCGCGTTCATCTCGGCCTTCTTCACCGGCTCGCTTCTGATCGAGAGCATCTTCTCGCTGGACGGGCTTGGCCTGCTCGGTTTCCGGTCGGTCATTGACCGCGATTACCCCGTGGTGTTCGCCAACCTCTACATCTTCTCGCTCATGGGCCTTCTCATCAGCCTGATTTCCGACGTGACCTACACGCTGATCGATCCACGCATCGACTTCGAGCGGAGGGATGTGTGATGTCGGACGTGCAGGTGCAAAGCGAGGTGGCGACGGCGCGCCGCCCGCAGTCGCGGCCATGGCTTTCGCCGATCAACAAGCGCCGCTGGCAGAATTTCTGCGCCAACCGGCGTGGCTACTGGTCGCTGTGGATCTTCCTGATCCTCTTCGTGCTGTCGCTGTTTGCGGAATTTCTCGCCAACGACAAGCCGATCCTCGCCTATTACAAGGGCGAGGTGCTCTACCCGGTTCTGGTCGATTATCCCGAGGAAAAGTTCGGCGGCTTCCTGGCCGTGACGGACTATCGCGATCCGATCATCTCCGAGGAGATCGATGCGAATGGCTGGATGGTCTGGCCGCCGATCCGCTACTCCTATCGCACGGTGAACAACGAGATTCCCGAGGCGGCTCCGGCCAAACCCTCCTGGATGTACACGAAGGAAGTGCGCTGCGAGCGGTATCCGCTGGGCGTGGATGACCCCGCCTGCACACCCGGAAACTGGAACTGGCTCGGCACCGACGATCAGGCGCGCGACGTGCTTGCGCGGGTGATCTACGGTTTCCGCATCTCGGTTCTGTTCGGTCTCATCCTGACCGCCGCCTCGGCGCTCATCGGCGTCAGCGCCGGTGCGATCCAGGGCTATTTCGGCGGCTGGACGGACCTTCTGTTCCAGCGCTTCATCGAGATCTGGTCGTCCATTCCGGTTCTCTACCTGATCCTGATCATCGCCGCCGTGCTGCCGCCGGGATTCTTCATCCTGCTCGGCATCATGCTTCTGTTTTCCTGGGTGGCCTTCGTCGGCGTGGTGCGCGCCGAGTTCCTGCGCGCGCGCAATTTCGAATATGTCAGCGCGGCCCGCGCGCTCGGCGTTTCCAACCGCACGATCATCTTCCGGCATCTTCTGCCGAACGCCATGGTCGCCACGCTCACCTTCCTGCCCTTCATCCTGAACGGTTCGATCACAACCTTGACTTCGCTCGACTTCCTCGGCTTCGGCCTGCCGCCGGGCTCGCCCTCGCTGGGTGAGCTGCTGCGTCAGGGCCAGCGCAATCTGAACGCCCCGTGGCTCGGCATTGCCGGCTTCCTGAGCCTCTCCATCATGCTGTCGCTGCTGATCTTCATCGGCGAAGCGGTGCGCGACGCCTTCGACCCGCGGAAGACGTTCAAATGAGCGAGCAGCCTCTTCTTTCGATCCGCGATCTCTCCGTTTCCTTCACACAAGGGGCGCAGGAGACGCTTGCCGTCGACCATATCTCGTTCGATATCGGGCGCGGCGAGACCGTTGCGCTGGTGGGCGAATCCGGCTCGGGCAAATCAGTCTCGGCGCTGTCCGTGCTGCGGCTCCTGCCCTACCCGGCTGCCAGCCACCCTTCCGGCCAGATTTTCTACAATGGCGTCGACATTCTGGCCGCCGACGAGGCGACACAGCGCAAGGTGCGCGGCAACGAGATCTCCATGATCTTTCAGGAGCCGATGACCTCGCTGAACCCGCTGCACACGATCGAGCGGCAGATCGGCGAGACGCTGAAGCTCCATCGCGGCATGGGCGACAAGGCCGCGCGCGACCGCACGCTTGAGCTTCTCACCCAGGTCGGCATCCGCGATCCTGAAAAGCGGCTCGATTCCTTCCCGCATCAGCTTTCCGGCGGACAGCGCCAGCGCGTGATGATCGCCATGGCGCTCGCCAACGAGCCCGACCTCCTGATCGCCGACGAACCGACCACCGCGCTCGACGTGACGGTGCAGGCGCAGATCCTCGAGCTTCTGGCCGACCTGCGGCGCAAGAAGTCCATGTCGATGCTGTTCATCACCCATGATCTCGGCATCGTGCGAAAGGTGGCCGACCGCGTCTGCGTGATGACCGACGGCAAGATCGTGGAAAGCGGGCCGACGGAGCAGATCTTCACCAACCCGCAGCACGAATACACGCGCCATCTCATCGCCGCCGAGCCCAAGGGCCGCCCGCCAAAGGCCGATCCGAACGCGGAAACGGTGATGCAGGGCGACGACATCAAGGTCTGGTTCCCCGTGAAAAAGGGGCTCATGCGCCGCACGGTCGATTACATCAAGGGCGTCGACGGGGTCGACGTCACGGTGCGCGCCGGCCAGACGCTTGGCGTGGTGGGCGAGTCCGGTTCCGGCAAGACGACGCTCGGTCTGGCGCTTGCCCGCATGATCGCCTCGAAGGGCGAAATCCGCTTTGACGGACAGGAAATCGACAGGCTGAGCTTCCGCCAGATGCGCCCGCACCGGCATGCGCTGCAGGTGGTCTTCCAGGACCCGTATGGCTCGCTCAGCCCGCGCATGTCTGTCGCTGAAATCATTCAGGAAGGCCTGCGCATCCACCAGCCCGGCCTTTCGGCGGAAGAGCGCGATGCGATGGTCGTCGACGTCTTGAAGGAAGTGGACCTCGATCCCGAATCCCGCTTCCGTTATCCGCATGAATTCTCCGGCGGCCAGCGCCAGCGCATCGCCATCGCCCGCGCCATGGTTCTGAAGCCGCGCTTCGTGATGCTGGACGAGCCCACCTCCGCGCTCGACATGAGCGTTCAGGCGCAGGTGGTCGATCTTCTGCGCGATTTGCAGAAGCGGCACAATCTGGCCTATCTCTTTATCAGTCACGACCTGAAAGTGGTGCGCGCGCTCGCCAATGAGGTGATCGTCATGCGCGCCGGCAAGGTGGTGGAGGCCGGTCCGGCGGAGCAGATTTTCGATGCCCCGCAGACCGACTATACACGCGCGCTGATCGCAGCCGCGTTCAACATCGAAGCCACGCCCGGAGGCGTGGTCAGCGAATAAATCCAAGGGGCACGCCATGAGCACACCGCAGCGCGGTCGCGTCTTACTGTCTGTTACCGGCTTCAATCCGCAGCGCTGGTATGATCTTCTTTCGCAGGAACGGGACGTCGTTCTCGAACCCGACGGCGCGGAGGATCCGTCCATCGACTATGCGGTGGTCTGGAAACAGCAGCCCGGTGTGCTCGCCAAACTGCCGAACCTGAAGGTGATCTTCTCCATCGGCGCAGGCGTGGACCACATTTTCAATGACGATCAGGTGCCGGATGTGCCGATCGTTCGCGTGGTGGCGGAAAACCTTACCCAGTATATGTGCGAATATGTGAACTGGCGGGTGCTCGATCATCACCGCCAGGGCGCGCTCTATCGCACGCAGCAGACGAAGAAGGTCTGGCACGAGCCGCGGCAACCGCCCGCGAACGAAGTTTCGGTCGGCATTATGGGGCTTGGCCAGCTTGGCACGCGCGCCGCCGAGGCGCTTCTGGCGCTCGGCTTCTCGGTGAATGGCTGGAGCCGCACGCCCAAGGAGATCGACGGCATCGCCTCCTATCATGGCGAGGATGGCCTCACGCCTTTCCTGAACGCCACCGACATTCTGGTCGTGCTTCTGCCGCTCACGCCTGCGACCGACGGCATCGTGAATTACGGGCTGCTGTCACGCCTGCGCCAGGATGGCCCGCTCGGCGGCCCCTGCCTTATCAACGCCGGCCGCGGCAAACTCCAGCGTGAAGCCGACATTCTGCGCGCGCTGGAAGACGGTGTACTGAAGGAAGCAAGCCTCGACGTGTTCGAGAGCGAGCCCCTCGCATCCGAAAGTCCTCTCTGGGAGCATCCGCGCGTCTTTGTGACACCGCATGCTGCGGCCACATCCGACCCGGCCCATCTGGCACCGCCAATGCTGCGTCAGATGGATGCATTCGAACGCGGCGAGCCGCTTGAAAACCTCGTCGACCGCAAGGCCGGTTACTAAGCGCGCTTCCGCTTTTCGTTGGATCGCGAAAGCGCTCCAATTCATTCTCCTGCGCAATTCCGGGTGCCGGCTTCAAAGTCCCCTTCTCCCCGCAAGCGGGGAGAAGGTGAGGATGAGGGGCGAGCGCCAACGTCTCCGATTCCACAATACGGCGAGATTTTCATGCGCCGTGTCAGCCCCTCATCCCCCTGCCGGGACCTTCTCCCCGCTTGCGGGGAGAAGGAAGCCGTCATCCGGCCAAAGCGCTTCGGCTTTTCGTTGAAGCGCGAGAACGCTCCGGTCATTCTTTTGCGCAATTCCGGGCATCGGCTTCGAGGCCCCCTTCTCCCCGCAAGCGGGGAGAAGGTGAGGATGAGGGGCGAACGCCAGGTTCGGCGAACCACACAATACGGCGAGATTTTCGTGCGCGGTGTCAGCCCCTCATCCCCCTGCCGGGACCTTCTCCCCGCTTGCGGGGAGAAGGAAGCCGTCATCCGGCCAGAGCGCTTCCGCTTTTCGTTGAGGCGCGAAAACGCGCCAGTTCATTCTTTTGCGTAAATCCGGGTGCCGACTTCGAGGCCCCCTTCTCCCCGCAAGCGGGGAGAAGGTGAGGATGAGGGGCGAGCGCCAGGTTCGGCGAACCACACAATACGGCGAGATTTTCGTGCGCCGCGTCAGCCCCTCATCCCCCTGCCGGAACCTTCTCCCCGCTTGCGGGGAGAAGGGGGCCGTCATCCGGCCAGAGAGCTTCGGCTTTTCGTTGAAGCGCGAGAACGCTCCGGTCATTCTTTTGCGCAATTCCGGGCATCGACTTCGAGGCCCCCTTCTCCCCGCAGGCGGGGAGAAGGTGAGGATGAGGGGCGAACGCCAGGTTCGGCGAACCACACAATATGGCGAGATTTTCATGCGCCGCATCAGCCCCTCATCCCCCTGCCGGGACCTTCTCCCCGCTTGCGGGGAGAAGGAAGCCGTCATCCGGCCAGAGCGCTTCCGCTTTTCGTTGAATCGCGAAAACGCGCCAATTCGTTCTTTTGCGTAAATCCGGGTGCCGACTTCGAGGCCCCCTTCTCCCCGCAAGCGGGGAGAATGTGAGGATGAGGGGCGAGCGCCAGGTTCGGCGAACCACACAATACGGCGAGATTTTCATGCGCCGCGTCAGCCCCTCATCCCCCTGCCGGGACCTTCTCCCCGCGCGCGGGGAGAAGGAAGCCGTCATCAGGCCAGAGTGCTTCGGCTTTTCCTGGAGTTGCTAATCCGCCGATACACCCGGCCGGCGGTAGTGGGTTGGCCGGCCATAAAGACGCTCGATCCGCTCGATGGCGTCTTGCAGCGGTTCGCGCGCGACGGTCATGGTGTTGCCATTGGCGTGCAGCATCATCTCGTGATCCAGCATGATCGCGACATGCCCTTTCCAGAACACGAGATCGCCGCGCCGAAGGCCATTCTCGCCGGGCTCGATCAGAACGCCGATGCTCTCGGCCTGCATGTCGGTATCGCGCAGCACCGTCTGCCCGGTCATGCGCATGGATGTCTGCACCAGCCCCGAACAATCGATGCCGAAGCCGCTCGTGCCGCCCCAGAGATAGGGCGTGTGCAGGAAGGTTTCCGCGACCGAGACGTAATCATCCTGATGATCGTCGATCGCCTGCAGATGGCCCGCGAACATCGCCCCGCCCGTGGAAAGGACCGCATAGCGCGTGCCGCGGTTCTCGACCATCCCGGCAACTTTCACTCCCGCGCCAAGGCTATGGGCGGCGACAGCCGGTTTTTTCAGTTCCGGCTCGGGATAGACGAAACTGCGCTGCGCGGTCACGCGGTGCGTGGGCGCTGCCGCATCCGTGGCAAGCGACGTGGCGTCCACATAGCCCACATAGCCGTCATGGTCGGCCTGCACCCAGGCCCAGCCTTCAAGCTGCTCGAAAACACGCACCGTGTCTCCGTAGAGGAACTGGGTGTCGATGCCGGCATCGGCGCGCGGCGCGCTGTGCACGTCGATGACAGGCGCGCTGACACGCGCAGGCGTGCCGGCGGTGAAACGCTCCGCTTCCACCGTGCCCTCAAGGCGGGCATCGGCAAGGTCCGCCCGGTGGGCGTGAAGACGGCGGTCGAGTGTCGTCATAGGGGTAGCTCCGCAGCTTTGGCCACCACCACATCTCCGAACCGCTCCACGAAAAGCGCGCCTTCGACGGTGCGCTTGATCAGGACATTGCGGCGGTCGCTTGGATCGCGGTGGCGTGAAACGAGTTTCAGTGCGCCCATCGTATCGAGGGCGCGGGTAATGACCGGTTTCGAGACATCCAGTTTTTCGGCCAGCCCCCGCACGGTGTGCGGCGGTGGGTCCAGATAGATCGTCAGCAGGATCGCAAGCTGGCGCTCGGTGAGGTCGGGCTCCTTGCCCTGCACCTCGGTGAGGCTGACCTGCTGCCACAGACGCAGCGCCTGGCTTGGCCTCAGCTGAACGGACATATCAGGACCTGCCTTCATGACGGCTTCCGGGCCGGCCACCGGGCCAGCGCGCTTTCGCGATGAAACAAAACCGTTTCGGTTCCGTTTCATTCATGCCGTGAAAGGCGCGCCGAGGCAAGCGCTCCATGCGCTCGCCCCGCTGAACCTGACCTACTTGCCGTAACGGTCTGCCAGAACGCGTTCGATGGCGCGAATGCCCTGCGCCTCGCCGCCGATGGCCGAATAGGGCTTGTCGGACGGGTTCCAACCGTAAATGTCGAAATGCGCCCAGCTCTTCGCCTTCTCCACGAAGCGCCCCAAAAACAGGCCGGCAATGGGCGAGCCCGCAAAACCGTCGAGCGAGACATTGTTCATGTCTGCGATTTTGGAATCGAGACGCGGCAGGTAGGGCTTCCACAGCGGCATGCGCCAGAGCGGATCAGACACCGCTTCGGAGGCTTCGGCCAGCGCACCGGCCAGCGCCTCGTCATCGGTGTAGAACGGCGGCACATCCGGCCCGAGCGCCACGCGCGCGGCGCCCGTCAGCGTTGCCATGTCGATCAGGAGTTCCGGCTCTTCCTCATCGGCCAGCGTCAGCGCATCGGCCAGCACCAGCCGGCCCTCGGCATCGGTGTTGCCGACTTCGATGGTGAGGCCCTTGCGGCTGGTCAGTACATCACCCGGGCGAAAGGCATTGCCCGCCACGGCGTTTTCCACCGCCGGGATGAGCACGCGCAGCCGGATGTCGAGTTTCGACCCCATGATCATCGAGGCGAGCCCCAGAACATTGGCCGCGCCGCCCATGTCCTTCTTCATGAGCAGCATGCCGGCGGCGGGCTTGAGGTCGAGACCACCCGTATCAAAGCACACGCCCTTCCCGACCAGCGTGACCTTCGGCGCATCGTCCCGCCCCCAGCGCATGTCGAGCAAGCGCGGCGCGGCTTCGGCAGCGCGGCCAACCGCATGGATCATCGGCAGGTTTTCCTTGAGGAGATCGTCGCCGGCGATGACGGTCATCGCCGCACCGTGCTGGTCGGCCAGCGTGCGCATTGCCGCTTCCAGCGCGTCTGGGTCCATGTCGCCTGCCGGCGTGTTGATCAGATCGCGCGCGAGGAAGCTGCCGTCGGCAAGACGCTGGACGCGCTCGGCGTCCACGCCTTCCGGCAGCGCGAAACGAAGCGCGTTGCGCGGCTTCTTGCCATAGCGCGTGAAGGTGTAGGAGCCGAGCATCAGGCCAAGTGCCGCGAGCTCGGGCTCGGCCGGCTTGCCCGCGAAATGCCAGTCGCCTTCCGGCAGGTGACGCGCCAGCGCACCGGCAGCAAGCGGGTTTGCGGCGTCAAGCTTGCCAAGGCCGAAGAACGCGCCGGCCAGCGCGCCATTCTCACCCGGGATCGACAAAACCTTGCCCGCAGCGCCCGTGAAACCGTTCGATCTGGCCCAGGCGATTGCCGCTTCGGGCGCGCCGGACCTGTCGAGGCCCTCCGTCTCAACCGCATAGACCGGCAGCGATGTAGCCTCTTTCGAACTCAGGAGCGTGACGGGCATTTCTTGTCTCCACGTTTACGTTTCACGAAGCGTTTTAACGCTCCGTTAGGGTTAACAGAATATTGCTCTCTGATGAGAGTTGGCCGGAGGGCGGCCGAAGCCAATCGGAGGGCGCGCGCAGATGTTTACCGAACAGCGCACGAATGCAACCGCAAACAGGATAACCATGACGGCCCTGGCGCTCGTTATGGCAACGGCGATGGCCGGCTGCGCCAGCAAGGACCGGATGACCACCGGGTCTGTCAGCCGAAGCACGCCAGGTGCTGCGACCAATGTGGCCAGCATGACCGAACCGCAGTTGCGCAGCGCCGCAGACTCGCTGGGCCGCGCCTACACCAAGAACACCAAGGACAAAGCGACCGCCCTGCGCTACGCATCGGTTTTGCAAATGACCGGCCGCGCCGATCAGTCGCTTGCCGTGATGCGCAAGCTCGCCATCGACCATCCGCAGGATCGCCAGGTGCTGGCAGCCTATGGCAAGGCGCTGGCTGCCGCCGGCGAATTACAGCCGGCGCTCGACGCCGTACGCCGCGCCCAGACGCCGGAATATCCGGACTGGCGTCTCCAGTCTGCCGAGGGTGCGATTCTCGACCAGCTCGGCCAGAAGGACGCCGCACGCGCCCTCTACACCCGGGCGCTTAACCTGCAGCCGAATGAGCCGTCCATCCTTTCCAATATGGGCATGTCCTATCTCTTGGAAGGCAATCTCAAATCCGCCGAGCACTACATGCGTCAGGCGGCGCAGAGCCCCGGCGCAGACAGCCGCGTGCGCCAGAATCTGGCGCTGGTGGTCGGCCTTCAGGGCCGGTTCGGCGAGGCCGAGCAGCTTGCCCGGCAGGAGCTTTCGCCCGATCAGGCAGAAGCCAATGTGGCCTATCTGCGCGCCATGCTTTCGCAGCAGAATGCCTGGAGCCAGCTTTCCGACAAGAAGAAAAAGCGCAACTGACCCAGCCGCGCACCGCACACGAAAAAAGGCCGCTTGATGCGGCCTTTATTTTTGAGCGCTTTGAAGGCAGGCGCCCTAGAACAGCCCCTGCTGTTTGATCTGGATGCCTGCCGGTCCGAGAATGACGGCGAACAGCACGGGGATGAAGAAGAGGATCATCGGCACGGTGAGCTTCGGCGGCAGCGCAGCCGCTTTCTTCTCCGCCTCGTTCATGCGCATTTCGCGGCTTTCGTCCGCCAGAACCCGGAGCGCATGGCTGACGGGCGTGCCGTAGCGCTCGGCCTGGATCAGGGCCTGTGTGACGCTCTTGACGGTTTCGAGCCCGGTGCGCGCGGCGAAATTCTCATAGGCCTGCCGGCGCTCCTGCAGGAACGACAGTTCGGCAGTGGTGAGCACCAGCTCCTCGGCCAGCGCGACCGACTGCGCGCCGATCTCGTCCGAGACCCTGCGGAACGCAGCCTCGGTGGACATGCCCGACTCAACGCAGATCAGCATCAGGTCCAGCGCGTCGGGCCATGCGAGCTGGATCGACTTTTTGCGCTTGGTCGCCAGATTGCTGACATAGAGCACGGGCGCATAGAAGCCGGCATAGGCGGCGATGAGGCAGACGAACAGTTTCACGAAGAAGGGCTGTTCCGGAAGCGCTCCCATGCCGAAAACGTAGATGCCTGCCAGCGCCAGCGTAGCGAAAGGCAGCGTAGCACGGAAAAACAGAAACTTGGTAAGCGGGTTCTGTCCGCGGAAACCGGCCGTGCGAAGCTTGGCCATGGTGGTCTCGTCGGCAAGCGCGCGGCGCAGATCGAGCTTGTCGACGATGGCCCGCATGCCCACGGACTGCTTTTCGCGCAGGCCCCGGCGGCGCTGGTCTGCTTCAGCCGCGAGACGGGCGCGCTGGCGGGCGCGCAGTTCCTCGCGCTCCAGCGCCACATTCTTCATGCGCGATTTGAGCGGGTCCCCGCCAAAGGCAGGCAAAAGGGTGAACACGGTCGCAAAAACCGCGACCGCGACCAGTATCGCGATCAGGAAGCTTGGATCGATGATACTTCCAATGGCGTCTGCGGGCATTGCCTAAACCTCGAAGTTGATCATGTTCCGCATCACGATAATGCCGATTGTCATCCAGAGCCCCGAGAAGCCGAGGATCAGGTGGCCGGTGCTCGTCGTGAAGAGCGGGGTGATGTAGGTCGGGCTTGTGAGATAGACCAGGAACGCAACGACAAACGGCAGGGCGCCGATGATCACTGCGGATGCCTTGGCTTCCATGGAAAGCGCCTGCACCTTTGCTTTCATCTTCTTTCGATTGCGCAACACCCGCGAAAGGTTGGCCAGCGCTTCGGAAAGATTGCCGCCCGCCTGAGCCTGAATCTGGATCACGATGCCGAAGAAATTCGCTTCAGGGCAGGGCATGGTCTCCCCCATGCGCAGGCAGGCTTCCGGCGTCGAGATGCCCATCTGCTGGGCCTCAACAATGCGCCGGAACTCCGTGCGGACCGGCTCCTGCGATTCACTGGCGATCAGGCGGATGCCGTCATTGATGGGCAGACCGGATTTGACCGCACGCACGATCACATCGAGCGCGTTCGGGAACTCGTTGAGGAAGGCTTTCACGCGGCTGCGCCGCTTGAAGGCGACGAACCAGCGCGGAAACCCGAGCACGCCCACGATCAGTATGCCGGGCAGGACCAGAAGCGGCACGCCGAGGATGAAGGCAATGAGCGTGAGAACCACGCCACTGACGCCCGAAACGACATGAAAGCGCTCCGGCGTGATCTCCATGCCGGCCTGTTTCAGCTGCATTTTCAGCGGCGGCTTGCGAACCTTGCTGTCGCGCTTCTTTTGCCGGTCGTCGAGTTCCTTGAGCGAATCCTGAATGGATTTGCGCCGCTTCGCCACTTCGGCGACGCGATCCCGCGATGCCTTGATCGCGGACTGGTCGGTCTGCGCCTTCTTGACCGTTTCAAGCCGGCGGTCGACCTTCTTTTCGCTGGCGATGTTGTTGAACATCAGCGCATAGGCCACCGCCCCGGCGCTGCAACCGGCCAGCAGAATGAAGGCGATCATGGTTATGTCCAGGCCGAACATCGCCTACCCCCTGTCGCCTGAGAAATCGGAAGCTGCGGTCATGTCAGCCAGTCTTCCTTTCCATGCCCTCCAGCGCCGTCGCGAGACGCTGCTCCTCACCGTAATAGCGGGCGCGATCCCAGAAGTGCGGGCGGGCGATGCCGGTCGAGACATGATCGCCGATGATCTTGCCGTTCGCGTCCTCGCCCTTCATGTCGTAGAGCATCAGATCCTGCGTGATGATCACATCGCCTTCCATGCCAATCACCTCGGTGATGTGCGTGATGCGGCGCGAACCATCGCGCAGGCGGCTCGCCTGAATGATCACGTCCACCGAACCGACGACGATCTCGCGCACGGTGCGCTGCGGCAGCGTGAATCCGCCCATGGCCACCATGGATTCGATACGGTTCAGGCATTCACGTGGGTTGTTGGCGTGGATGGTTCCCATGGAACCGTCGTGACCGGTGTTCATGGCCTGCAAAAGGTCGAAAACCTCGGAGCCACGGACCTCGCCGACGATGATGCGTTCGGGACGCATGCGCAGACAGTTGCGCACCAGGTCACGCATCGTCACCTCGCCCTCGCCTTCCAGATTGGGCGGGCGGGTTTCAAGCCGGACCACATGCGGCTGCTGAAGCTGAAGCTCGGCGGAGTCCTCACAGGTGATGATGCGCTCATCGGCGTCGATGAAATTCGTCAGGCAGTTGAGCAGCGTCGTCTTGCCCGAACCCGTGCCGCCTGAGATCAGGATGTTGCAGCGGACGCGGCCAATGATCTTGAGGAGTTCGGCGCCTTCCGGCGAAATCGCGCCGAAACGGACCAGCTGATCGAGCGTCAGCTTGTCCTTCTTGAACTTGCGGATGGTGAGCGATGCGCCATCAATGGCCAGCGGCGGCGCGATGACGTTGACACGCGAACCGTCCGGCAGACGCGCGTCACAGATCGGGCTCGACTCATCCACACGGCGGCCGACCTGGCTCACAATGCGCTGACAGATGTTGAGAAGCTGCTGGTTGTCGCGGAAGCGCACGCCGGTCTGCTCGACCTTGCCGTTCACTTCGATGTACACGCTCTCCGCGCCATTCACCATGATGTCGGCGATGTCGTCGCGGGCGAGAAGCGGTTCCAGCGGGCCGTAACCGAGTACATCGTTACAGATATCCTCAAGCAGTTCTTCCTGCTCGGAAATCGACATCGCGAAATTCTTGATCGCAATGATGTCGTTGACGATGTCGCGGATTTCCTCACGCGCACTGTCCGGATCGAGATTGGCGAGCTGCGAGAGGTCAATGGTCTCGATCAGCGCCGAGAAAACCTGGCTCTTCGTGTCGTAATAGGCTTCGCTGCGCGTGCGTGTCGACGAGGCCGGCTTTGCCGATGAAGGTTTCTCGGTCCGGGCAGGCTCCTGACGCGGCCTGGCCGTGGCGGCGGATGGCGGAAGATCGGGTTTGGAGGCCCGTGGTGCTTCCGGGCGCTCCGGCGTCATGACAGCCGCATCACCCGAAACGGGTTTCGGGATCTCAATATGCGGCGTTGCAGAATGCGGGACGCCGGCCCCTCTCTTTCCGAACATCTGACGCTACCAATCCGTATCAGCTTTTGCGTTTCAGCCGTTCCAGAATGCTGGACAGGCCGCTCTTTTTCTGCGGCTTCACCTCGCGACGGCCGGTCAGCACATGGGCCAGCTCGTTGATCGTTTCCACGATCGGGCTCTTGGCATCCATCTCGCCGAGCATGCGCCCGTTATTGGCCGCATTGCCGAACAGCTGCGGCTCGAACATGATCGTCGCCGCCGGCGTCACGCCGAGCGGTTCGGCGAAATCTTCCAGCGAGATTTCCGGACGTTTGGGGATGCCCGCCTGATTGAGCAGCAGCACCGGCGGCTTGTCGTTCGGGCGCAACTGCTTCAGCGTATCGATCAGGTTTTTCGTGTTGCGCAGATTGGCCAGATCCGGCGTCGCCGTGATGACCACCTCATCGGCCTGCGCAAGCGTCGTTCTCGTCCAGCCATTCCAGACATGGGGCACATCCAGGATCAGAACCGGCGCGGTGCGCTGCGTGGTGTCGATGATCTGGGCAAATGCCTCCGGGTCGAAATCATAGACCCGGTCGAGTGTCGACGGCGCTGCCAGAAGCGAAAGACGCTCGGCGCACTGCGACAGAAGACGGTCGAGATAGACCTCATCGATCCGTTCCGGCGAGAACACGGCTTCGGCGATGCCCTGCGGCGGGTCCTGATCGAAATTGATGTTGGCCGTGCCGAAAGGCAGATCCAGGTCGGCCACCACAACCTCGTTCTCGAACAGGTTGGAAATGGCCCAGGCCACATTGTGCGCGATGGTGGACGAGCCGACGCCGCCCTTGGCTCCGACAAACGCAATGGAATGGCCGAGAGGCTCGGCCGTCGGATCGACAAAGATGTTGGCGATGACGCTCACAATGTCGGCCATCGAGATCGGCGCGACCACATATTCCGAGATGCCGGCGCGCATCAGCTCACGATAGAGCCACACATCATTGTAGTGCCCGACAATGATGACCTTGGTGCTCGGGTCGCAGACTTCGGCAAGCTGCTCCAGCGAGGCGAGCATTTCGCGCGGCTCGGCGGATGATTCCACGATCACCAGGTTCGGCGTTGCCGCCGTCTGGTAGAACTCCACCGCAGTGGCAACGCCCCCCATGTGGACCTTGAGGTGCGTTTTCGCCATGCGGCGATCCTCACCGGCCCGTTCGATCGGATTGGACACGCTCTCGGTGTCGCAAAACGCCTGGATCGAGATCCTGGGGATCGGGCGAAGGGACTGCAGATTGGGATCGGGCGCATTCGCAGTGAATGCCTCGTGATCCGTTTCATAGGCCAGATTGCTCATTTTATGCCTCTTGCCCCCGCCTAGTACTGGACTTCTCGGTTGCCGCGGAATTCCTTGGAAACCTTGCCGGCTTCGTAACTGCTTTCCGAACCACGATACTTGTCGATCACTCCCATCCGGTTTTCCGCATCGATGGGCGTCTGCTGACGCGGACCGAGGAAATCGTTGGGATTAGCCACCTGCGCGGCGAGATTGTTCTGATAGGAACAGCCGAAATTCGCGTAATGCTTGTTATCCGTGGTGTCGAGAATGTCTTCTGGCCACCGGCCACACTGGTTGGTGGAAGCCCTGATCGCGGGATAGGACACGCGGATCGGCGGCGCAGTATCTGCCGATGGCGCCCGGTAGGAAACGACCGCAATGTTCTCGGGCGGCACGCCATGCTTCTGCAGCTGCCGCGTAATCTGGGAAGCGATGTTGGACGCCCCGCGCTCATTGACGGAGCCGGTCGGAACCAGCACCGTGACCGTGCCGCCGGACCGCCGGTCATAACCGCTCATGAAGCCGGCGAGCGTGCCGGCCTGGCCACGCGTCATGCTTTTGGCCGAGACAGCGACCGGCAAATCGATCTTCTGATCCTTCTCGGAGATCACGATCGGGTGGTTGGTGCGGTAGTCATCCGGAATGGAGCCCACAATCACCGAGTCCCGCTTCGCGGCACAGCCAGCCAGCAGGGCGGCAGCGCCGATGAGGAGGACAGCACCGGTCGTTTTAAGCCGTGCGGTATTTCCAGTCTCATGTTTCATCATGACCACCCCCGACATGACCTTCTCCCCGCTCACTTGTAGATGTAGCCGACAACGCCGTGATAGCGGCCATTGGGCAGATCGGTTTTCATGGTTCCGTAGACGCGGTTGACCCGCCCCAGGAACATGCCCGCGCCATCGCTGGCCGGCGTGAAATTGTCATCCGGCTTGGCAAGCGCGGTGCGCGCCGTGGGCTTCGACAGATAAGGCGTGACGATGATCACCAGTTCGGTCTCGTTGCGCACGAAGTCGCGGCTCCGGAACAGTGCGCCAAGCACCGGCACTTTTGAGAGGCCTGGCACACCGGTGAACGCCTGACGCACATCGTCCTGCACCAGGCCGGCAATCATCATCGAACCGCCCGACGGTAACTCGACAGTGGTGTCGGCCAGTCGCTTGCGGATGGAAATGATGTTCGTTCCCTTCGACCGGACGCCCTGGGACATGGCAACCGAGCCCTGCGTGGTGGGTTCGGAAACCTGTGTCCTTATCTTCAGGCTGATCCGGCCGGCAGAGAGAACCGTCGGCAGGAACTCAAGGCCGATACCGTATTCGACTTTCTGAATGTCGTACTTCGTCTGGCCCGTCTTGTTCTCGTCGGAAACGGCAGAGTCCACACCTGTGACAAGGTTGAACTCACCGCCGACGCGGAACGTCGCCTTCTCGCCGGACACGGCGGTCAGCGCTGGTTCAGCCAGAGTCTTCATGACACCTGCCTGTTCCATCGCATTGACATAAGCGTCAATCAGCGAGCCGCCGACAGAGAAGCCACTGTGCGACAGCGACTTGCCCAGACCGGCGAAATTGTCACTGATCGCTCCCCAGGTGATGCCGTCGACGTTGCCCGAGCCAATCATGTTCACGCCGAGCTGCTTCATGACGGAGCGGCTGACCTCGGCAACTGTCACCTTGAGCGTGACCTGGTCCTCGCCGATGATCTGCAGCATGTTGACGATGCGGCTTTGCTGACGCTGTTTGTCCGGGTTGTTGATGGCGACACCGCCACCATCGGTCGGCGCGGCGGCGCTCTGTGAATACTGACCTGTTGTCGCTTCACCGCCGGTCACGAAGATCTGCGCCAGCTGTGCGGCGCGCGATGCATCGAGTGGCGTCTCGACCGTTCCGGTCAGCACCACATTGTCGTTGATGAGTTCGACATCGATGTCGGAGTTCGGGATGAAGCGTTTCAGATAGTCTTCCAGACCCGCGACATCGCGCTCGACCGCAACGTCGAGGCTGGCGATCTGCTCGCCATTCGCTCCGAAGACGAAGATGTTCGTTTCGCCCACCTGTTTGCCGAACAGATAGATCCGGCGCGCGGTACGCGTGACGGCGTCTGCAACGGCTGGATTGGCGACGAGAATGTCATAGGCGTCGCTTGGCAGGTCCAGCACCAGCGACTTGTTGAGACCGAGCTGTATGCGCTGTGTGGCGCTGCTGGCCCTCGCCTTGACCGTGTTCTGAGCCGCATATGCCTCGCTCGCGGGCATGGCGATCTGCAGGGACAACGCTGCTGCGCAGCCCAGAAGAACACGTGCGGTCAGTCGTGATTTTGTGCCCATAATCCGCCCCGTTTTTTTAACGCCCGTATTTTTCACGGAAGTTCCCCTGCTGGCGCGCCTGATCATTTACGGGTCCCCACTTCGGTCACTTCACCCGACTTGATAAGGCGGACACTGTTGCCACGGCCCCGACCGGACACGAGGTAAGCGCCGCTGGCGTCCGCCTCTTCGCCGGTGTCGGTAATTGCTCTCAGCGAAAGCGTAAGGCGGTCGGCCATCTGCTGCGCCACGGTGATGATTTCGGCCTGCTCCGGCGTGAGCTCCAGCGTGGCGGTCTCACCGACCTTCACGCGGCGGCCTTCCTCATCTTCCTGAATGGTCTGGTCGATGGCGAGGATCTTGATGTTCTTGAGGATGGTCTCGGTGATGAAGCCATTGGCCGAATCTTTGTCCTCGGCCCTCCGGGTCATGATCACGTCAACGAAATCATTGGGCAGAATGAAACCACCGGCCGACGTGTCGGCTGCGATCTGCGTGGCGACGGCGCGCTTTCCCGATGGCAGAATCGCCGACATGAAGCTCATGCCTTCGCCGATCAGCTTGGAACGCCGCAGCGGCTCACCCGTATAGAGGTTTACGCGGGCGATGGAGTTGCGCAGTTCCTCCAGAGCCTCGGGGCTCTGGTCACGAACGATCATGTTTGCGTTGATGTTCTCTCTGGGCCAGGACTGCCAGTTCAGCCCGCTGCCCAGTTCCGAGCCCATGGGAACGTCCTGGCCGATGACCAGCACATCGACGAGATCGACCGTCGGTTCCGGCACGCTGGCCTGCACGGCCGGCTGCTGCGGTTGCGGCGCAGTCAGGTTTTTGGCCACATATCCGGCGCCGAGAGCAGCCAGTACGGCCACACCCAAAATGACGATCCGGGATTTGCTCATGACTTCCGCCCCTCGTGCTCGGACTTACCTTGCGTGAAGCGGACAATGGGCTTCCAATCGTCAAATTATGGTTAACGTGAAGCTTACAGACGTTATTAATTTAGTGTTGACCGGTCGTCGGATGCCGCTTCGCTCCCCAAAAAAATACCCCGGTGAAACACCAGGGTATCTGCATATCCGTCAAAGCTGTGGGGCGAAGGACTAACCGCCTGCCAGTCGGGCAACGGCCCATTGCATGATCGGTGTTTCCGGATAGGAGACCAGCCCCGCAATCCCGAGCGCGATGCCATAGGGAATGCCTGCCTTGCCATTGGCCAGATGCTGCAGGAGCGCATTGCCTCCGGCAAAATGGGCCAAGGGGGAATTCCTGAAATAGACAAGCGCCAGCGTCAGGACGCCGCCGAAGATCGCCGCGAAGACAAGATACTGGACGAGCGCCACACTCAGCCCAAACCATATGGCGGTGGCCGCCATCAGCTTCGCATCCCCGCCCCCCATGCCGCCAACCGCGAACAGAACGAATGTGACGCTCAGCACCAGCGCACCAGCGGCCATGTGAAGACCGATCTGCGACCAGTCCATGCCGGTGAAAGGCGCGATGACGGCAAAGGCCGCCAGAAGGATCAGCGAAACACGATTGGCGATGGTCATGGAGAGAATGTCCGAGACCGCCGCAAACACCATGCAGAATGGAAATATGACGAAAATTGCCGCTTCAAGCATATGACCTTGCCCCGATTTTTGAGCATTCTGCGCGAGCGGCCTTAAGACTTGGTGAAATGCGCGAGAGCACCCTGCGATACCGCTCCAGAAACAAAAAAACCGCCTCCCTTGCGAGAGGCGGTTTCGTTTGGGAGACTATCCCCCGAAAGCGTGGCTTAGTTGGCCACTGCAGCGTCGAGTTCACCGCCGATGTCGGTAAAGAGGCCCGAGATGCTCGTGCCAAGGCTACCAGCAGCCGTGATGATGCCCACAGCGATCAGAGCGGCAAGCAGACCGTATTCGATTGCGGTTGCGCCGGACTCGTCCTTCAGGAAACGTGCAAACAGATTAGCCATTTTGTAAAACTCCTCTTCCGCGTTTTTGTTCAGCAAGACCGTCAACGTTTTTTCGTGTGTTGATCGGATGTGCAGAACATACGAAGGAGCTCTTTCAACCAGCTTAAGAAACAGCCTTACCAAAACCTTGCTGCCCCAAAGCGCCCTCAATGGTTAACAGTTGCATAATCACACATACGCAACCCAGGGCCGTTTTGTGACATTATATATACACCCGCACGGGACGGCCTTCTGCGACCGGTTCTGCAACCACGGGGCGGCGCACTTAACCCTTGGTTCACCAATATGGTTCATGGTCTCTTCAGCTTGACTTGGGGAGCAGGGCGATGCGCCACGCATTTTCGAAATCCGGAATGGCCTTGAAATCGGTCGCACTGCTTGCGGGGCTGGTCGCGATGCCAGCCACAACCCTCGCAGACACATCCTCCATCGAAGTGGTGATGAACCAGGCGAAGATCGTGAAGCTGGCCCGCCCTGCCGACACGATCGTCATCGGCAACCCGGAAATTGCGGACGCCGCCGTGCAGGACGCCACCACGATCGTTCTCACCGGCAAGGGCTTCGGCGTGACCAACCTCGTCGTGCTCGACATTGACGGGCAACCCGTCGTTGACGAGCAGGTGGTGGTCAGCCGGCAGACCGTGGATTCGGTTCGCATCTATCGCCGCGCCAATGTGCAGACGCTGTCCTGCACGCCCTATTGCGAGAGCGCCTACAAGACCGAGGCCGAACGCCTTTCCGAAGCCGAGCTGAACTCCAGCCAGTAGCACCTCCCCGCTTTTCGAAAAGCGGCAAGTGCATGGTTTACAAAACCTGAAACCTTGCGCTTCAATTCGACTGGTCGTCAAAACCGGAATGCAACCTGAACGCGCTAATGTTCGTCCCGTTGGGTTTTCACCTCAGGGGCCGGAAATGGGCGAGCGGAAAAAGCAGAACGGTATCGGAGCGCGTCTGGGACGCCGCGTCTTACGGCGCTTCATCAAAAACGACGAAGGCGCGACGGCCATCGAGTTCGCCTTTCTCGGCATACCCTTCTTCTTTCTGATCTTCGTGATCCTGGAATCCAGCATCGCCTTTGCAGCGCAGCAATTGCTGACCAACGCAACTGATGACGTGGCGCGGCTTTTCCGGACAGGACAGGAGCAGCGGGTAACGCTCGACGAGACCAAGCTCCGCCAGTTGATCTGCGATCGCATCTCCATCCTCATGTCGAACACCTGTCCCGGCCTTGAAGTCGATCTTCGCCAGTTCGACACATTCGAGGACGCCGCCAAGGCGGCGCTCGCCCTCAATGCTGACGGCTCGATCAACACAGAGGTCGATCTGGGGCCGGCACTGTCCAAAAACATGCTGCGCGTCTTCTACCACTGGCCCGTGGTGACCAACATTCTGGCCGAGCGGCTGCCAGACGGGAAGATGCTGCTCTACTCGACCAGCACCTGGCAGAACGAGCCATTCTGATGCAGTCGAAACTCTGGCAGAGGCGCGGGGAAACCGAGATGAAACACCACCAGAAGACGGACGGCGGCAGGATGGGGCTCATGATTGCAATACGCGACTTCCTGCGCGACAGACGCGGCGTGGCGGCCATCGAATTCGCGATCGTCGCGCCGATCCTGTTCGCCATGTATTTCCTGACCCTGGAATTCGGTCAGGCGATCAACGCCAACAAGAAGATAAGCCGCGCCGCCAGCATGATCGGCGATCTGGCAGCCCAGCAGCCTTCGATCACGCCGAGTGAGGCCGATGCGATCATGAAGATCGGCGGCGCGATCCTAAAACCTTACAACCGCTCCGAGCCAAACATCACCCTGACCGCGATCGAGGTGACCGATGAAGACACACCGGAGGTGAGGGTCGTCTGGTCGCGTGAGCTGAAGAACGGCTCCACCGGGCCTGGCCTGCCCAAGGGCAGCATCACCACGATCCCCCAGGAACTCATGAAAAAGGGCGCGTTCTATATATGGGCGACCACATCGCTTGGTTATAAGCCGATCATCACCTGGTCGAGCAATGGTCAGAAGTCGCTCGGCATCACCGCGATGGCGGGTCTCGACAATCTGCAGATGAGCGAGCGCTATTATCTGCGCCCGCGCATGAGCAGCTCCATTCCCTGCTCGGACTGCTGAATACGCGCCTGCCCGTTTATGATCGCCAAAGGGCGATGTTCTGTCCGATTGCAAAGCCCCGGCCACCCTTCTATGTCTTGGTGAACGGGAGCAATGAGAACCGGGCATGGCGCGCGCATTCCTTTTCATTCATGAAAGCTCCGGCTCGACCGGCGTGAACTGCCTCCTGCGGGGCGGTTCAACGCTTTACGGCGCTTGCAGGATACCGCTCCCTCAGCCGCGTGCCCGGCATCAGAGCCCATACTTCTTCAGCGAGCATTCCACACATGCCTGAATTGCCAGAGGTCGAAACGGTCCGCCGTGGGCTGCAGCCGGTCATGGAGGGGGCGCATATCGATTCCGTCGAGCTGCGCCGTCCGAACCTGCGTTTTCCGTTTCCGCCGGATTTCAACAAGCGTCTCGCCGGTCAGGAGATCATCGCTCTTGGCCGCCGCGCAAAGTACCTGCTCATCCACCTGGAAACCTCCGACGTGGTGCTTTGCCATCTCGGCATGTCCGGCTCGTTCCGCGTCGATCAGGATGAGGAAGAGGAACACCCCGCCCCCGGCAAGTTTCATCATGAACGCTCGAAGGCCGAGAAACACGATCATGCCGTTTTCCACCTGAAAGGCGTCGACGGGCGCAATATTCGCGTCGTCTACAACGACCCGCGCCGTTTCGGCTTCATGCTCTTACATGACGATGGACGGCTCGACAGTCACCCGCTTCTGGCCGGGCTCGGGATCGAACCGACGGGCAATGCGCTGGACGGTGCGGAACTGGCGGAACGCCTGCGCGGGAAGAGAACCTCCCTGAAAGCGGCATTGCTCGACCAACGCATCATCGCCGGGCTGGGCAACATCTATGTGTGCGAGGCTCTGTGGCGCGCCCGGCTCTCGCCAAGGCGCACAGCCGCGTCCATCGTTTCGAAGCGGGGAACGTCTGAGCGGTGCGAGCGGCTCGCCACAGCCATTCGTGCGGTCATTGCCGAGGCGATAGCAGCCGGCGGCTCATCATTGCGCGACTATGTGAAGGCGGATGGCTCGCTTGGATATTTCCAACACGCCTTCAAGGTCTATGACCGGGAGGGACAACCCTGCCAGCGCGAAGAATGCGGCGGCACGGTCCGGCGGATCGTTCAGGCCGGGCGCTCCACATTCTTCTGCCCGTCCTGCCAGCGCTAGCTCTTTTCACGAACACGGAGAGGAAAACAGACCATGGCCTATGAAACGATCCTGGTGGAAACGCGGGAGCGCGTGGGATTGATCACGCTGAACCGCCCCAAAGCGCTCAACGCCCTGAACTCGAAGGTGCTCGAGGAAGTCGTCGCAGCGGCTAAAGCCTTTGACGAGAACCCGCGCGTTGGCGCCATCGTGCTCACCGGTTCGGAGAAGGCCTTTGCCGCCGGCGCCGACATCAAGGAAATGGCCTCGAAGAACTATGTCGACGCCTATCTGGAAGACCTCTTTGCTGGCTGGGAAGGGCTGACGCGCGTGCGCAAGCCGGTCATTGCGGCGGTTTCGGGCTATGCGCTCGGCGGCGGTTGCGAGCTGGCCATGATGTGCGATTTCATCATCGCGGCGGACAACGCAAAGTTCGGCCAGCCCGAGATCACGCTCGGCGTCATGCCCGGCATGGGCGGCTCTCAGCGCCTCACCCGCTTTGTCGGCAAATCCAAGGCGATGGATATGTGCCTGACCGGCCGCATGATGGACGCCGCCGAGGCGGAGCGCTCCGGCCTCGTGTCGCGCGTGGTTCCGCCGGGCGAGTTGATCGAGGAGGCGCTCAAGGCCGCCGACAAGATCGCCGATTTCTCGCTTCCGGCCGTGATGATGACCAAGGAAGCCGTCAACCGCGCCTATGAGACGACGCTTGCCGAAGGCCTGCGGTTCGAACGGCGCGTGTTCCACGCCATGTTTGCCCTGGACGACCAGAAGGAAGGCATGTCGGCGTTCACCGAAAAGCGCTCCGCGAACTTCAAGAATCGCTGAGAAGTGCGGCCATCAGGTTCCGCGGCAATGCTGCGGAACCGCACCTGAGGCGGTCGGTTGGCCGCAGACATGCAGTCCGGGGCGGTTTGAAGGGCAATAGGCGTTGACGTTGCCCGAAAGCTCTACTATAAGCCGCCACGACTGTGGTGGCCCTGCGGCTGCCCTTTTTGTTTTGCGTCCGCGAGAGACTTCGCGGCAAAATCTGTAGAGACGAGAGAGGAAACATGGCCAACACGACTTCGGCCAAGAAGGCGGTTCGCAAGATTGCTCGCCGTACTGCGGTTAACAAGAACCGTCGCTCGCGCGTGCGCAGCTTCGTTCGCAAGGTCGAAGAAGCGCTGGCCGCTGGCGACAAGGCTGCAGCGGAAACCGCCTTCAAGGCAGCACAGCCCGAGCTGATGCGCGCTGCCGGCAAGGGCGTCCTTCACCGCAACACGGCATCGCGGAAAGTGTCCCGCCTTGCCGCGCGCGTGAAATCGCTTAGCGCCTGATATATCGCTTAGATATTCCTGAGAAACCCGGCCATGTGCCGGGTTTTTCTTTGCCCATCAAAAGGTTGGCTCTCAGCACGTCACCGACGTTTGAGACCGGCCTTTTTCTTTTCTTGAAGGAAGACGGCCGGGAATCGTGCAAAGCCGTCACATACCGAACGCCATCCAACGGTCGCCATTCAATATTCCCCTTTTATTTCAGTGTTTTACAAACCTTTATCCACAGGTTATCCATGTCATCCCCGACGCCGGAGAGACCCTGAAATGTCAAGTTATTTTTTGAGATTTTTTTCCGCCCCGACTCGGTCACGCGGCAAATGAAAAAGGCTCTTGAATCCAAACAGCTTATCGCCACACCCCTTGGGCGATGCCGATTTCAGCGCGGGAAACAAGAGCAGATTCGACAAAAAAGCGGCAGTCTCGCCCTTGCCCTTTCCACAAGGATTTCGGTAATGTCAGGCCATCGAGAGGGCGGACAGAGCCCAACGAATTTAAGCCCAAATCGGCACCTACTGAAACGCGGAATCCCGATTCTGCGCAGGGGCTTCGTGCGCTCTCGAAACAGCCCTGCCCGCTTGTCTGTCGGGGACCGATCGAGGCGCATCCGCGCCACTTGCTCAAGCGAGCGCAAGGCTATGCTGCCGCCGGCGATTTTATCATCCGGTGGCTGCGCACATTAATTGGAACTGCAGTTTACGCCTGTAGAAAGCAAAAGGAGCGTTTGGGGCCGAAAGTCAGACGAGCAACACTGACTGGAACAAACACACCAATCAAAAAGATACGGAATGAGCAGGGGCAATTAACTCAGGTGGGCTCTTCCGTAAAAACACCACTCAAAGCGACAGGGACACAAGGAATGCAAAGCGGCGCTGAAAGGGAAGTTTCGGGGGGATTTTCTTTTCAAGAGCAGATGTCTCAGAAGGACACTGAGACCAAAGAAGCAGGCAACAGCGACAGCAAGGCAGGACCTTCCGACGCAGTATTCGAGCGCGTTAAAACGCAGCTCCGTGCACGTCTGGGCAGTGAGGTCTACTCCAGCTGGTTCGGTCGTATGAAGCTCATGGAAGCCTCCAAGGGCTCCGTGCGCATCTCGGTTCCGACCGCCTTCCTGCGCTCTTGGATCAACGGGCATTATCTGGACCTCATTACCGAGCTCTGGAAGAAAGAATCGCCAGACACGCTGAAGGTGGAGATCGTCGTACGCACGGCAACGCGCAATGTACGCACCTCCCAGGACAGCAAGCCGGCGGCAGCGCGCAAGGTTTCGACCCGGCCGCAGACCGCACTGGCCACGGGAACGCTTTCGGCGAACCCGGCCGCACGGTCCGCTCCCGCGCAGATGCCGGACCTTGAGGGACGCTCCAACATTCTGGGGTCTCCTCTCGATAGCCGGTACACGTTTGAATCCCTCATCGAGGGCACATCCAACCGCGTGGCATGCGCGGCGGCGCGCACTGTTGCGGAATCCGATTCCAATGCAGTTCGCTTCAACCCGCTGTTTCTCCACGCATCCGTCGGCCTCGGCAAGACGCACATGCTGCAGGCAATCGCTGCAGAATCGCTGCGCCGCAAGCCGCAGGCACGTGTCGTCTACCTGACGGCGGAATACTTCATGTGGCGCTTCGCAACCGCGATCCGCGACAACAATGCGCTGACCCTGAAGGAGCAGCTGCGCGACATCGATCTTCTCATCATCGATGACATGCAGTTCCTGCAGGGCAAGTCGATCCAGAACGAGTTCTGCCATCTCCTGAACATGCTGCTCGACAGCGCCCGTCAGGTGGTGGTGGCCGCAGACCGGCCGCCCTCAGAGCTGGAATCGCTTGAGCCGCGCGTGAAGTCGCGCCTCAATGGCGGCGTTTCGCTGGAGATCGGCGCACCGGATTTCGCCATGCGCCTTTCGATCCTGAAGCAGCGCCTTGAGAGCGCGCAGGCCGAGGACGCATCGCTGGATATCCCGGAGGAGATCCTGGTCCATGTCGCACGTTCCGTGACCGGCAGCGGTCGCGAACTGGAAGGCGCGTTCAACCAGCTTCTGTTCCGCCACTCCTTCGAGCCGCAGATCACCATTGACCGGATCGACGAGATCCTCGGCCATGTGTGCCGTGCAGGCGAGCCCAAACGTGTGCGCATCGAGGACATCCAGCGCATCGTCGCACGGCACTACAACGTGTCGAAGACGGAGCTTCTGTCCAACCGCCGCACGCGGACCATCGTGAAACCGCGCCAGGTGGCCATGTACCTCTCCAAGGTCATGACGCCGCGCTCGCTGCCCGAGATCGGCCGCCGCTTCGGCGGGCGTGACCACACGACGGTGCTGCATGCGGTGCGCAAGATCGAGGGTCTGACTGATGGCGACAGGCAGCTTGCACAGGAGATCGAACTCCTGAAGCGCCTGATCAGCGACCAGGCTTAACCGGACAGGCCGGCAGGTTTTCGAGCCTGCCGGCATTTTCCTTTTGGAGCGCCGCCGCCAGCCGGAAAGGCGCTCTTTTGTTCCCGGCAGGGGGCGCATCGCAGCCAGGGCGGCGCGGCGCAACGCCGCCAGGAGCCTTCTTTTCCCCAGAATGCGCGGCGAACGAGCGCGTAAGCCCATGACAGGCTTGCGTTTCCCGTTGATTTCCTGTCATTTTGGGTCAAATCAAGCCTGTTCACGGCTGTCCTGGACATGCGTCATGTTTGCCGGGCTATTCTTCATTCAAGTGAGATTGATTGGTCATGCGTGTTATTCTGGAACGCTCCACCCTTTTGAAGTCCCTGAACCATGTTCATCGCGTGGTGGAGCGCCGCAACACCATCCCGATTCTGTCCAACGTGCTTCTGAGCGCTGACGGCGCGAGCCTGCAATTGAAGGCGACCGACCTCGACCTCGAAGTGACCGAGGCAGCGGGTGCGACAATCGAGCAGGCCGGCGCGACGACCGTGCCCGCGCACCTGCTCTACGACATCGTGCGCAAGCTGCCGGACGGCGCAGAGGTCATGCTGAAGACGGACGAAGACGGCAATGCCATGTCGGTGATGGCCGGACGTTCCAGCTTCCGCCTCCAGTGCCTGCCGCAGTCTGACTTCCCCGAGCTTTCCGCCGGTAATTTCTCGCACATCTTCCGCCTCGACTCGGCGGATCTGAAGGCGCTGATCGAGAAGACGCAGTTCGCCATCTCCACCGAGGAGACGCGCTATTATCTGAACGGTATCTTCCTGCACACGATCGAGTCCGAGGGCAGCCTCAAGCTGCGCTCCGTGGCAACCGACGGACACCGCCTTGCACGCGCCGAGATGGAAGCGCCGGCCGGCTCCGAAGGCATGCCGGGCATCATCATTCCGCGCAAGACCGTGGGTGAGCTGCAGAAGCTGGTGGACGCGCCTGACGTGGCCGTGACGGTTGAGCTTTCGGACACGAAGATCCGCTTCACAATCGGCAGCGTGATCCTGACTTCGAAACTGATCGACGGCACCTTCCCCGACTATCAGCGCGTGATACCGACCGGCAATGACAAGCAGCTGGTGATCGACCGCCAGACCTTCGCTTCTGCAGTGGACCGCGTTTCGACCATCTCTTCCGAGCGCGGCCGCGCCGTGAAGCTGACCATCGCCGAGGGCCAGGTGACGCTCACCGTCAACAACCCGGATTCGGGCTCGGCAACGGAAGAGCTGGCGGCGGATTACGAATCCGACCCCATCGAGATCGGCTTCAACGCCCGCTATCTTCTGGATGTGGCGGCGCAGCTTTCGGGTGGCAATGCACGCTTCCTCCTGGCCGATGCCGGTTCGCCGACCCTCGTGCAGGATGAAGGCGACGAAAGCACGCTCTACGTTCTGATGCCGATGCGCGTCTAGGCGTCGATGGCTCTCCCTTGGTCGAGCAGACATCCGGCAGGCAGCCCGTAGCCCAGGTTCACGTAACCAGGCTTAGCCTGACCGACTTCCGCAATTATCACGCCCTGGCGCTGGATCTCGCGCCGGGCGCCGTGGTTTTGACCGGCGAGAACGGCGCCGGCAAGACGAACCTGCTCGAAGCCGTTTCCTTCCTCTCCCCCGGCCGTGGCCTGCGCCGCGCCAAGTTCGACGATGTTGCGCGCGTGGGCGCTGAAACGGGCTTTGCCATCCATGCAAGGCTTGAAGGGCCTTTCGGCGAATGCGAGATCGGCACCGGCACTGCCGGAATGCAGCCGGGCGCTGAAACCGGCCGCCGCCTGCGCATCAATGGCGAAACCGCGCGAACCGCCGACGCCATGCTCGAATGGGTGCGCGTTCTGTGGCTGACACCGGCCATGGATGCGCTGTTCACCGGGCCTGCCGGCGACCGCCGCCGCTTTCTCGACCGTCTCGTTCTGGCCATCGACCCGGCCCATGGCCGTCGCGCGCTCGACTATGAGAAGGCAATGCGGGCGCGCAACCGCCTTCTGTCGGAGGATTCGCGCGATGCCGGCTGGTTCGACGCCATCGAGACCCAGATGGCCGAAACCGGCGTGGCGATTGCAGCGGCCCGCGCCGAGATGGTGCGCCTTCTGGCGGCGATGAATGAACGCCTGCCCGCCGATGGCCCCTTCCCCACCGCCGAGATTGCGCTCGAAGGCACGATTGATGCGGAGATCGGCCAGAACGCCGCCGTGGATGTCGAGGAAATGTTCCGCCGGCTCCTGCGCGACCACCGCCCGCGCGACCGCGCTGCCGGGCGCACGCTGGAAGGCCCGCACCGCAGCGAGCTTCTGGTGCGCCACGTCCCCAAGGACATGCCCGCCGCACGCTGTTCCACCGGCGAGCAGAAGGCGCTGCTCGTGGGGCTGATTCTCGCTCATGCGCGCCTGACCGGCGAGCTTTCGGGCAGCGCGCCCATCCTTCTGCTGGACGAGATCTCCGCGCATTTCGACCCGGACCGGCGGGCAGCGCTCTTCTCGATTCTGGAAGAGCTGAACTGTCAGGCCTTCATGACCGGCACGGAGGCAAGCCTGTTCTCGGCCATCGAAGGCCGCGCGCAGTTTTTCTCCGTATCGGCCGGCGCGATCCACGAACCACGCTGACACCCTCTCTCCTGCTGGATAAGATCGCCGCATGACCGAGACAACCACATCCCCCACCGCACTTTCCGACACCGAGCTGGAGCGCTATGCCCGCCATATCGTTCTGCCGGAGATCGGCGGCGCCGGGCAGCAAAAACTCAAGAAGGCGCGGGTTCTGGTGATTGGCGCAGGTGGGCTCGGCGCACCGGTTCTGAGCTATCTGGCGGCTGCCGGCATAGGCACGCTGGGCGTGATCGACGACGACACGGTGTCGCTCTCCAACCTGCAGCGTCAGGTGATCCACGACACGGGCAGTGTCGGCATGGAAAAGGTGGAGAGCGCCCGGGCAAGCATTCTCCGCATCAACCCGCATGTGACGGTCGAAACGCATGTGAAGCGGCTTGATACGGAGAATGCCGCCGGCATCATCGCCGCCTATGACATCGTGGTGGACGGCTCGGACAATTTCGCCACGCGCTACCTTCTGGCCGACACATGCGCGGCGGTGGAGCGCCCGCTCGTGACGGCGGCGGTGGGCCGCTTCGACGGGTCGCTGACCGTGCTCAAGCCCTTCGAGCGGGACGGCGACGGCAACCCGCTGCCGGGCTATCGCGATCTCTTTCCCGAACCGCCGCCGGCGGGACTGGTGCCAGGCTGCGCGGAAGCCGGCATTGTCGGCGCGCTGACCGGCGTGATGGGAACGCTGGAGGCGATGGAGGTGATCAAGCTCATCACCGGAGCGGGTGAACCGCTGATCGGCCGCCTGCTGCTTTACGATGCGCTGGCAGCCCGTTTTGAAACCGTGAAATACCGGCGGCGTGCGGGCTGAGATTACCGCTTACCCGTTGCAGTGAGACCCTGCGTGGTTCGACAAGCTCACCATGAGGGTCGTTGTGTCTGGCAGGGAGGCCGGTTCGAATACTCGGGGCAGTTCACCACCCCGTCTACACAGCCCCCCGTCCCTCATGGTGAGCTTGTCGAACCACGCACCACGCGACGGTCAGGAAACCTTGGGCAAACGAAATCGCTGCGCGGCGCACGCCACGCAGTGATCAAGCCCACAAGGCAATGAGTCGTCTGCTCAGACGTTTTTCGGCAGAACCCGGTCCGGCGGGCGATGACCATCGAAGAAGGTGCGGATGTTGATGATGACCTTCTCGCCCATGTCGATGCGACCCTCGATGGTCGCCGAGCCCATATGCGGCAGAATCACGATCTTGTTCTTCTTCGCGAGCTTGAGAAGCTTGGGATTGACCGACGGCTCATGCTCGAAGACGTCGAGCCCTGCGCCTGCCAGCTTGCCCTCTTCGACCAGGCGGATCAGCGCATCCTCATCCACCACATCGCCGCGGGCCGTGTTCACCAGATAGGCGCGCGGCTGCATCAGCTCCAGCCGGCGCGCCGACAGGAGATGGAAGGTTGCAGGCGTTGAAGGGCAGTTGACGGAGATGATGTCCATGCGGGCCAGCATCTGGTCGAGGCTGTCCCAATAGGTTGCCTCCAGCTCGTCTTCGATGGCCGGGGAAACCCGCTGACGGTTGTGATAATGGATCGACAGGCCGAACGCCTTTGCGCGCCGCGCCACGGCGGTGCCGACGCGGCCCATGCCGACAATGCCAAGACGCTTGCCCCAGATGCGGTGCCCCAGCATCCATGTGGGCGACCAGCCATCCCACTTGCCGCCGCTGCGCAGAACCTCTGCGCCCTCGGTCAGACGGCGCGGCACGGCGAGCATGAGCGCCATGGTCATGTCGGCCGTGTCTTCATTGAGAACATTGGGCGTGTTGGTGACGGTGATGCCCTTCTTGGCGGCGGCCACCACATCGACATTGTCGACGCCATTGCCGAAATTGGCGATCAGCTTGAGCTGATCGCCGGCCTGCGCGATGAGGGCGGCGTCGATCCGGTCCGTGATCGTGGGAACAAGAACGTCGGCTTCCTTGACCGCAGCCACCAGTTCGGGCTGCGTCATCCGCCTGTCGTCGAGATTGAGGCGCGCGTCGAACAGTTCGCGCATGCGCGTTTCGACCTGATCCGGCAGCTTGCGGGTGATGACGACGAGAGGCTTCTTCCTGACGGTCATATGGTCTCCAAAATAACGCCCTGTTGATACCTCTTTAACCAAGATACGCGACACTGCAATGCCGAGCCGGGCTGCCTTCTCTCTATCAAGCGGTGGCGGCCAAGACAAAGAAAAAGGGTGGAAGCGCTCGTTCCGCCAGAACAAGGTTACCGGGAGTTCCGCAATGCCGGCCAACGCGCCATTCCGTTCACTGTTTGCAGCCCTTGCCGTCGCCATGCTGGTTGCGACGCCAATGACGACACATGCACAGGCAAACACTGAACCGAATGAGAAGGTCGGCCCGAGCGGGCTGCCCCTGCCCCGTTTCGTCAGCCTGAAATCGAGCCGCGTGAACATGCGCGTCGGCCCCGGGCTGAGCTACGCGGTGAACTGGATGTACATGAAGTCCGGTCTACCGATGGAGATCATCCAGGAATACGACAACTGGCGGCGCGTGCGCGACGCCGATGGCGCGGAAGGCTGGATCAACCAGGCGCTGCTTTCAGGCCGCCGCACGGCCATCGCGGCCCCGTGGTTCAAGGGCAAGGAAGCCGATATCGAACTGCGCGCAGACCCGCAGGAAGACGCGCGCCTCGTGGCCCATATCGAGCCCGGCGCGATCGGCTCCATCAAGCTCTGCAACGGAGACTGGTGCGAAATGGAATTCGCCGGTTATTCGGGCTGGGTGAACCAGTCGCAGATCTGGGGCGCTTATCCCGGCGAAACGATCAAGGATTGATCGCGGGCGGCGAACGCCGCAGCCTCAGAATATCGGACTGAAAAGTGAAAGCAGGGGGGCTGGCGCGTCCTTCGTGCATCCGACTGGATGCACGGCGATCCAGAGCGTTCCCGCTCTTCCTGGAATTGCAAAAACGCTCGAATGCTTGTTTTTGCGCAATTCCGGACGGACAACCGGTTCCCACTTTTCCTGGAATTGCTCTAGTGGCGCTTGCGGCGCAGTCTCACAACGATATCGACATTCGCGATTTCCATACCTTCCGGCGGTTCGGGAAGGTTGCGGACCTCGACGCCACGCGAGGGAATGTCGAACACCGTCTCGTCTTCCTCGAAGAAGAAGTGATGGTGATCGGACACATTGGTGTCGAAATAGGTGCGTGCGCCTTCCACCTGAACGATGCGCAGCATGCCCGCCTCGGTGAACTGGTGCAGCGTGTTGTAGACGGTGGCAAGCGAAACGGAGAAGCCGGCATGCTGGGCTTCCTCATGCAGTGCCTCGGCCGAGACATGGCGGTCGCCGGAGGCGAAGAGGAGATCGGCGAGCGCGATGCGCTGGCGTGTCGGGCGCAGGCCCGCATTCCTCAAACGCTCTTCCAGCGTGACGTTCTGTCCTTCGTTCGAGATAGACAATGAAACCGTCCGTCTTTCCTGTTGCATGAGCCCCGGATTGTATTTCCCGGCTCTGGCTGCAGCATTTTCTTCATCCGACATATATTCGCTCCATTCAAAGCGATCAATAGCGGCAGTTTTTCGGGGGCAGTCATGGCCGGTTTTGCAAATTCCCACAACGGCTGTTTCCAGCAAGAAACAAGCTGTGATAGGGAGAGCGCACAATGACAAGAAAGGTTTCGGCACGACCGGACCATGGACGGGATGGCTTTTGATGGCGCAAACGAAGAACAGCTACGACTACGAAGATCTCCTGGCCTGCGGCCGGGGTGAACTTTTTGGACCCGGCAACGCCCAGTTGCCTGCTCCGCCCATGTTGATGTTCGACCGCATCACCGACATTCAGGAAGAGGGCGGTGAGTTCGGAAAGGGCTATGCCCGCGCCGAGTTCGACATCAAGCCGGACCTCTGGTTCTTCCCCTGCCACTTCATCGGCAACCCGGTGATGCCTGGCTGCCTTGGCCTCGACGCCATGTGGCAGCTGACCGGCTTCTACCTCGGCTGGCTTGGCTTACCCGGCAAGGGCATGGCGCTCTCCACCGGGGAAGTGAAGTTCAAGGGCATGGTCACGCCTGACGTGAAGAAGGTCGAATACGGCATCGACTTCAAGCGGGTGATGAAGGGCCGCCTCGTGCTCGGCATCGCTGATGGCTGGCTCAAGGCCGATGGCGAACAGATCTACAAGGCAACCGACCTGCGCGTCGGCCTGGCCAAGCAGGAAGCCTGATTTTCAATCACTGACTGGCGGCCGACGTTCGGCCCAAGGAGAGCATCATGAGACGTGTCGTCGTCACCGGTCTCGGAATCGTATCCTCGATTGGCAACGACGCAGACGAGGTAACCGCCTCGCTGCGCGATGCAAAATCGGGCATTTCGTTCTCGGAAGATTTCGCCGAACACGGCTTCCGTTGCCAGGTATGGGGCGCACCGACGCTCGATCCGGCTGAGGTCGTCGACCGCCGCGCCATGCGCTTCCTCTCGAAGGGCGGCGCATGGAACCACGTGGCCATGGAGCAGGCGATTGCCGACTCCGGCCTCGAGGAAGGCGACATCACCAACGAGCGCACCGGCATCATCATGGGTTCGGGCGGTCCGTCCACCCGCACCATCTTTGAAGCCGCGCAGACGACCATCGAAAAGGGCTCGCCCAAGCGCATCGGACCGTTCGCCGTGCCGAAGGCCATGTCTTCGACGGCGTCGGCGACGCTCGCCACCTGGTTCAAGATCCACGGCGTGAACTACTCGATCTCGTCGGCCTGCTCGACCTCCGCACACTGCATCGGCAATGCGGCGGAATTGATCCAGTGGGGCAAGCAGGACATCATGTTCGCCGGCGGCCACGAAGATCTCGACTGGACCATGTCGAACCTCTTCGACGCCATGGGCGCCATGTCCTCCAAGCACAACGACACGCCGGCCACGGCCTCACGTGCCTATGACGCGACGCGTGACGGCTTCGTCATCGCTGGCGGCGCGGGCGTTCTGGTTCTGGAAGAGCTCGAGCACGCCAAGGCGCGCGGTGCGAAGATCTATGCCGAGCTGACCGGCTATGGCGCGACCTCCGACGGTTTCGACATGGTTGCTCCTTCGGGTGAAGGCGCGGTGCGCTGCATGAAGCAGGCGCTCTCCACGGTGACCGGCGATGTCGATTACATCAACACGCATGGCACGGCGACGCCGGTGGGCGATTCCCGCGAGATCGAAGCGATCCGCCAGGTGTTTGGCGACAAGATCCCGCACATCGCATCGACCAAGTCGCTGACCGGTCACTCGCTCGGCGGCGCAGGCGCACAGGAATCGATCTATTCGATCCTGATGATGCAGGCAGGATTCATTGGCGAGAGCGCGCACATCACCGAGCTCGACCCCGAGTTCGAGGGCGCGCCGATCGTGCGCAAGCGCATCGACAACGCCAAGATCGATACTGTGCTTTCCAACTCCTTCGGCTTTGGCGGCACCAACGCCACGCTGGTTTTCCAGCGCTACGCAGGTTGAGATAAGGTCCATGGACGGTTTGATGAAGGGTAAGCGCGGCCTCATTATGGGGGTCGCCAACGACCATTCGATTGCCTGGGGCATTGCCAAGAAGCTTGCCGAACAGGGCGCGGAGCTTGCCTTCACCTATCAGGGCGATGCTTTTGGCCGCCGTGTGAAGCCGCTGGCCGAGAAAGTGAACTCCAAGCTGCTCTTCCCGTGCGACGTGGAAGACAGCGCTTCCATCAACTCCGTCTTCGACGGTCTGAAGGAAGAGTGGGGTTCTCTCGACTTCATCGTTCACGCGATCGGTTTCTCCGACCGCAACGAGCTGAAGGGCCTCTACGCCAACACCACGCGCGAGAACTTCGTGCGCACCATGGTGATCTCCTGCTATTCCTTCACGGAAGTTGCCCGCAAGGCGGCTGAAATGATGGACAATGGCGGGCAGATGCTGACGCTGACCTATGCGGGTTCCACCCGCGTCATGCCCAATTACAACGTGATGGGCGTGGCCAAGGCCGGTCTTGAGGCAAGCGTGCGCTATCTGGCGAGCGACTACGGCCCGCGCAACATCCGCGTCAACGCGATCTCGGCAGGCCCGGTGCGCACCCTGGCTGGTGCCGGCATCTCCGACGCCCGCTACATGTTCTCCTACCAGCAGCGCAATGCGCCGCTGCGGCGCACTGTGGTGATCGACGAGATCGGCGGATCGGCGCTTTACCTCCTGTCCGACCTGTCGTCCGGCGTGACCGGCGAAATCCACTATGTGGATTCCGGCTACAACACCGTTTCCATGCCCACCATGGAAGAGCTGAAGCGGATCAGCGCCGCCACCGGCGACGACTGAACCGGAACAGATCGGCCCGCTACTTGCGGGCCCACAAAACCTTGAACACCGTATCGCGGCGCAGCTCACCCTGTGCCGCGAAATGCTTTTGGAGGCTCTCTTCATAGGGAAGCTGCCTGTTGGCGACGAGGAACAGCCGCCCGCGCGGCTTGAGCGCCTTTGCCGCCGCCGCGATCATCGCATGGCCCATATCGGGCTCCGCAGCCCGGCTGCGATGGAAAGGCGGGTTCATCAGGATCACGTCATAGCGCTCGTTCACCGGCTCTCCCAGAAGGTCCTGCCAGAAGAAGCGCGCCGGCATCTGCGGCGCCCTTGCGGCCATGTTGCGCCGCGCCGCCTCCAGAGACGCGTGATGCGCCTCATAGAGATCGATACTCTTCACCTCCGGTGCGCGCTCGGCCGCGGCAACGGAAAGATAGCCCCAGCCGGCCGCGAAATCAGCTATCGCGCCTGACAGATTGTCCGGCAGGCATTCAACGAGAAGCGCCGAGCCCGGATCAATGCCGTCATCGGAAAAGCCGCCGGCTGCGGTGGCGAAACCGTCCGCCTCGCTGTCGCCGGCGCTCAGCTCGGCCATCAGCGCAGGCTCCAGCCGCTCAGGCCGGCGCAACCAGAACACGACACCATGATGCTTGGAGGCATGATCCTCAAGCTCCACCAGCGACGCCATGCGCTTGCGCACGCTGCCGCCGCCGTCTTTCTTGGCGCAGGCCGCAATGATGAGCGCGCCGGCGCGTGTCCGGTTCAAGGCCTCGGCAAGGCGCTGTTCGTTCTCACGCCGGTGCCTGCCAAGCAGGACAAGCGCCATGTCATAGCCCTCGCCCACCGGCTCCGGCTCCACGGTCACGCCAGCCTGGCTGAGCGCCAGATAGTCGGGCCGATAGCCCTGAATGGCCGTGAGACTTCCCGAGAAGTCGGATGGCAGCAGCAGGCCGCCCGGTGCGCCCAGAAAAAGCACACGCTCCCCCTCGCCCGGCGGATCGATCAGCCCGCGCTCGAATGGAAACAGAAGGGTGGGAAGCGGTGTGTCGGTCATGGATGCGGTTCCGGATATGAAAACGGGCGCGACCTGAATGGCCGCGCCCGCATGTTGGTTCAGAAGGGAAGCGGGATCAGCCCTCGGCGTCCTCGGCCTCTTCCTTCTTCTTCTCGCGGACGATTTCCTTGCCCGTCTCCTGGTCGACGACCTTCATGGAGAGGCGAACCTTGCCGCGCTCATCGAAGCCCATCAGCTTCACGAACACCTTGTCACCTTCCTTGACGACATCGGTGGTCTTGCCAACGCGCTCCTGCGCGAGCTGCGAGATGTGCACCAGACCGTCGCGCGGACCGAAGAAGTTCACGAATGCGCCGAAGTCGGCGGTCTTGACGACCGTGCCTTCGTAGATCTCGCCCACTTCCGGCTCTGCCGTGATGGAGTGGATCCACTTCTTCGCTGCCTCGATTTCCTTGGCGTTGGAAGAAGCGATCTTCACGGTGCCGTCGTCCTCGATGTTGATCTTGGCGCCGGTCTTCTCGACGATCTCGCGGATCACCTTGCCGCCGGAACCGATCACGTCGCGGATTTTGTCGGTCGGGATCTGCATGACCTCGATGCGCGGAGCGAACTCACCCAGCTCACCACGGCTCTCGGAAAGGGCCTTGGCCATCTCGCCGAGAATGTGCAGACGGCCGTCCTTGGCCTGGTCGAGGGCGATCTGCATGATCTCCTCGGTGATGCCATCGATCTTGATGTCCATCTGGAGCGAGGTGATGCCCTCATCCGTGCCGGCGACCTTGAAGTCCATGTCGCCGAGGTGATCTTCGTCACCCAGGATGTCGGAGAGAACGGCGAAGCGCTCGTCTTCCTTGATCAGGCCCATGGCGATGCCGGCAACCGGCTTTGCCAGCGGCACGCCGGCGTCCATGAGGGCCAGCGAGGTGCCGCAGACGGTTGCCATGGAGGACGAACCGTTGGACTCGGTGACCTCGGAAACGACGCGCAGCGTGTAGGGGAACTGGTCCGCTTCCGGCAGCATCGGGTGGATGGCGCGCCATGCGAGCTTGCCATGACCGATCTCACGACGGCCGGGCGAACCCATGCGGCCCGTCTCGCCCACGGAGTAGGGCGGGAAGTTGTAGTGCAGGAGGAAAGCCTCCTTGTAGGTGCCGGTGAGCGAGTCGATGAACTGCTCGTCTTCGCCGGTGCCCAGCGTTGCAACCACGAGGGCCTGCGTCTCACCACGGGTGAAGAGCGCGGAACCGTGCGTGCGCGGCAGAAGGCCTGCCTGGGCTGCGATCGGGCGAACCGTCTTCAGGTCGCGTCCGTCGATGCGGCCGCCGGTGTCGAGGATGTTCCAGCGAACGATCTTGCCCTGCAGGCTCTTGAAGACCGTGTTGACCTGCTCGGCCGACCACTTGGTCTCTTCCTCGCCTTCCGGCAGGAGCGTCTCTTTCACCTTCGCCTTGGCGGCGTCAACGGCATCGTAGCGCTTCTGCTTGTCGGTGATCTTGTAGGCTTCGCGCAGATCGCTTTCGACGATCTTGAGCATCTCGCCTTCGAGCTCGGAGAGATCCGGCGGCGTGAAGTCGCGGGGTTCCTTGGCGGCAACTTCGGCGAGCTTGATGACCGCGTCGATGACCGGCTGGAAGTTCTTGTGGCCGAACATGACGGCGCCGAGCATGACGTCCTCGGGGAGCTGCTGAGCTTCCGATTCCACCATCAGAACGGCATCGCCCGTACCGGCGACGACGAGGTCGAGCTTGGTCTCTTCCATCTCGTCGACATGCGGGTTGAGGACGTACTCACCACCGATGTAGCCAACGCGCGCTGCGCCGATCGGGCCCATGAAGGGAACACCGGAGAGCGTGAGCGCTGCGGAAACGGCAACCATGGCGACGATGTCCGGATCATTCTCCAGATCGTGCTGCAGCACGGTGGCGATGACCTGGGTGTCGTTCTTGTAGCCATCGACGAAGAGCGGGCGGATCGGACGGTCGATCAGGCGGGAGACCAGCGTCTCCTTCTCGCTCGGACGGCCTTCGCGCTTGAAGTAGCCACCCGGGATCTTGCCGGCGGCAAAGGTCTTTTCCTGGTAGTTGACGGTCAGCGGGAAGAAGTCGAAGCCCGGCTTCGGCTCTTTCGCGGAAACGACGGTTGCGAGAACAACGGTCTCGCCATAGGTGGCGAGCACTGCGCCGTCTGCCTGACGGGCAATCTGGCCGGTCTCAAGAATGAGCGGACGACCGCCCCATTCGATCTCAACTTTGTGGTGCTTGAACATATCTTGTCCTTTTGCGCCGAAGGGTGCGCCAACGCCTGGCTGCGCGTCTCTCCGGCTCTGCTTCGTTGTCGGACGAGCCACGGGCAAGACAACGGGAGGCTTGGGTTTGGCCGGCTCTGTGCCGCAAGCATCCTGCAATCCTGCCCCATGACCTGTCCATTAGGGCCTCGGCTATCCGGTCTTGCAGGCATGAGATGGCGGCAAAGCCGCCGTCGCAATCATGCCTGGCCGGAGCCGTGAGACATGCAAATCTTTCGCATGCCCAAATGAGACCGGCGGACACCCCTTGGTATCCGCCGGCCAAATCAGCTTAGCGCCGCAGTCCGAGCTTCTCGATCAGCGTCTTGTAGCGGCCTTCGTCCTTCTTCTTCAGATAGTCCAGAAGACGGCGACGCTGGGAGACGAGCTTCAGGAGGCCACGACGGGAGTGATTGTCCTTCTTGTGGTCCTTGAAGTGCTCGGTGAGGTTCTTGATCCGCTCGGTCAGAATAGCGACCTGGACTTCCGGAGAACCCGTGTCGCCCTGAACGGTGGCAAATTCTTTCAGCAAATCCTGTTTGCGCTCTGCAGTAATCGACATCGGCTTCCTTTCTGGAATTTAGGGAAAAGGGTCGCCCTCAGCCGGGATGTCGTCCAGCCGGGGCCATTCAACAATGCGCACTCAAGGCGCAATGATGGCTGGCATATAGGCGAAATCGCATGCGATTACCAGCCCAAACATTGTCCGTTGCGCCGCCGCTCAGCCCGCCGCTCAGCCCTGGGGCTCCTCGCCGCGCGCCGCTTTGGTGAGATCCGGCTCGAGCCTGTCGACCGGAATCTTGAACACGCATTCCAGCCCGTCACGGTGGAAGACACGTGAAATCTCCGCGTCCAGCGTACCGCCCACCATGCGATCGATGATCTCCGTGCCGAAACCGCGACGGTTTGTGCGCCGGCGCGCCCGCGCCACATGTTCACGCCAGTTGATGACCAGCATGTCGTCCCTGATTTTCCAGGTGATGTCGAGACGCCCGTCATTGTTCGAAAACGCACCATACTTGGCGGCGTTGGTCGCCAGTTCGTGCACGGCAAGACCAATAGTCTGGGCCGGCTGGTTTGCGAGACGGAATTTCGGACCGTTCATCGTCAGGCGATCAGGGCTGTCGGGGCGGAACGGATCGACCTGCACCGACAGAAGTTCATGGAGTTCCACGCCGGCCGCACCGCCGGCGATGAGCAGATCGGTGGACCGCGCAAGACCGTACAGACGCTTCTGGAACGCATCCTGGAAACCGGCGAAGGTGCGCGAACTGCGCGCCGTCTGCTTGGCCATGGACGAAACCACGGTGAGCTGGTTCTTCGAGCGATGCGCCACCTCGCGCATGAGAAGACGGATCTCGTTTTCCGCCTGCTCTCGGTCAAGCGCGGCTTCGGCAAGTGCAGAGGACACGGTTGCGACCTCGGCAATCGGATATTCGATGGCGTGGACCGGTTCGCCCGCCCCCAGCCGTCGCGCATCACGTGCAAGCCGGCGCACCGGCCCGGCGATCTGCCGACCGAGAAGCCATGCCGCGAATGCGCCGATGGCGATGACCAGAAGACCGCCAGCCAGAAGCATGCGCAGCGAATAGCGCATGGGCTCCTCGATCGTCGTGGTGGAAGCCCAGACCACGGATTTCCAGCCGCTGAAGCCCGATTCATCGATGATCGTGATATAGGTGCCGCCCTCCCGGCCCTCCGCTGGCTCCGCCTCGCGGTAGATGCCATCGCCCTCCAGATCCAGGAAGAACGGCTTCCCGACCTCCGAAGACATGAAGGACGAAGCGACAACGGTGTTGTTCTTGTCCACCACCGAGGCGTTCCAGCCGCCACGCAGCATCTGCTGGGACAGCACGTCCGTCAGCGTATCCGCATAGCGCGTCATCACGAGCGTGCGCGGTGGTCCGGAATCGGGAAAGAACGGCTTGACCACCTTGAAGCTCCACTTGCCGGCGAGCTTGCCGAACAGAACGCCCGAGGTGACCGTGGCCTTGCCCTTCAATGCCGCCTCGGCGACCAGAGGATCATCAAAGGGCTGCAAAGCCTCGCCAAACGGCACATTCGTGTTGAGGAGCGGTTTGAAGTTTTCGTCCAGCACGCGCAGGTTGGAGCCACTGCCCGCCAGGGCAAGCTTGGCGCGGTAGTAAAAGTCCTCCATGTCGCCCTCGGTCAGCGACGGCGTGGTGGAGAGGACGCGCAGCGTGGTGTTCATGCCGCTCAATTCGCGGTCCACCGCCTCGGCGATGGAACCGGCCATGGCTTCGGCCAGTGTCGTCACCACTTCGCGCTGTGCTTCATTGTTGCGTTGAAGCAGAACGACCGAAACCCCGATCGCGGGGATGATGGTGACCGCGATCAGGAGGAACAGAAAGAAGCTGATTGGTTTGGGACCTGAGACAAACGCCCCTATGCGCTCAGACAGTGTTCCCCGAGACGCGCTATCCGTTGACTGCATGCAATTCGCCCGACCCTAGCCTTGTTTGTGTACACAATGCACGAAACGGCCAAGGGTTGCGCGGCGAATTGCAGAAATCGTTCTGTTGCCGGATTGAGATCGGAGTGGTCGGGCCGGCAGCTTCAGGCGGCGAAAACGCGCTTCGGCTTGAACATGCCGGCCTCGACGGCGCCAAGCGCCACAAGGCGTCCGCGGGCGCTTGCCCAGGCTTCGGGCGCTTCCACCGGCGCATCGCGTCCGCGCACGATCACCGGATTGCCGAGCCTGAGACGCGCTGCGGCGTCATCGGTGACGGCAACTTCCGGCAGCCCTTCGAGCGCCGTTGCAATGTCGAGAAGATAGGCGTCGAGCGCTGCAAAGTCGCCAGCCTCGCGGTCGCAGTCTTCCAGCGCTTCCTCAAGGGCTTCCAGCGTGACGAGCTGTTCGTCCACGAACGGATAGACCTCGGTACGGCGCAGTTCGGCGATGTGGCCGTAGCAACCCAGATCGCGCCCCATGTCGCGTGCGAGGCTGCGCACATAGGTGCCCTTGCCGCATTCGACCTCGAAAACCGCCTCATCCGGCGTGAACGAAACCAGGTCTAGCCGGCCGATCTCGATTTCGCGCGCGGCGATTTCCACCGTCTCGCCCTCGCGGGCAAGATCGTAAGCACGCTCGCCGCCGATCTTCACGGCGGAATATTGAGGCGGCGTCTGCATGATGATGCCGGTGTAGTTCGGCAGAAGCGCGCGCACGGCCTCTTCGGTCGGGCGCTCGTCGGATGTCTGGGTGACCGGACCCTCAAGATCGTCGGTGGAGCGCTCCTCGCCCCAGGCAACCTTGAAGCGATAGACCTTCGCGCCGTCCATGACGAAGGGAACGGTCTTGGTCGCATCGCCAAGCGCGATGGGCAGCATGCCGGAAGCCAGCGGATCGAGCGTGCCTGCATGGCCCGCTTTCTCCGCATTGAACAACCACTTGATCTTCGAAACGGCGTTGGTGGACCCCATATTGGCTGTCTTGTCCAGAATCAGCCAGCCATTGATACGACGTCCCTTTCGCTTACCGCGTCGCGCCATCAAAGATCATCCTCATTGCCGTCGTCGTCCCCCAGGTCGCGGGCCACTTCCGGCGACTTCAGAAGGCGATCGATCTTGTTGAAATTCTCGAAACTGTCATCCACCCGGAACCGCAGCTCCGGCATGTATTTCATCTGCCGCAGGGCCGGGGTGATACGGCCGCGAATGTAGCGCGCATGGCGGTTGAGCGCCGCGACGACCACATCCTTGTCGGCAGCGCCCAGCGGCGAAACATAGGCCGTGGCGATCTTGAGGTCCGGCGACATGCGCACCTCGGAAACCGAAATCACCGTATTGGCGAGCGCATCGTCGCTGACATCGCCGCGCTGCAGCGCCTGCGAGATTGCATGACGGACCTGCTCGCCGACGCGGAGCTGGCGTTGTGAGGGAGCGGAAGACGGCATGGAGCACCTTCTTGCGGGGAAAGCCCTATTGTATCCGCATCGCGGATATCGGCAAATTATGAAAGCGGAACGTCAGACGCCGGAATGAGAGATGGGGCATCAAGTGCCCCATCTTCCACGTTCCAAACGTACGCGCACCAGAGCATCGGACCGAAAAGTGAAAACCGGTTTTCGGCAGTTCCGATGCTCCATCAACAATCCGGATCGTCCTTTGTGCGTCCGGATGGACGCACGACGACCTAGAGCGAGCGCGTGACCATCTCGACGCGATAGGCCTCGATGACATCGCCGGGGCGAATGTCTTCGTAGTTCTCGAACGCCATGCCGCATTCCTGACCGGCAGGCACTTCGGAAACCTCGTCCTTGAAGCGCTTGAGCGTCTTCAGCTTGCCTTCGTGGATCACCACGCTGTCGCGGATGAGACGCACGCCGGCGCCACGCTCGACCTTGCCTTCGGTGACACGGCAACCGGCAACCTTGCCGACCTTCGTGACGTTGAAGGTTTCCAGGATCTCGGCGTTGCCGAGGAAGGTCTCGCGACGCTCCGGCGACAGAAGGCCGGACATGGCCGCTTTGATGTCATCCACGAGGTCGTAGATGATGTTGTAGTAGCGGATCTCGATGCCTGCATCCTCGGCTGCGTCGCGCGCCTGCTTGTTGGCGCGAACGTTGAAGCCGATGATCGCGGCGCCCGAGGTCTCGGCCAGCGACACGTCGCTTTCCGTAATCGCGCCGGCACCCGAGTGAACGATGCGTGCGCGAACCTCGTCGGTGCCCAGCTTGTCGAGCGCGCCGGCAATGGCTTCGATGGAGCCCTGCACGTCGCCCTTGACGATGAGCGGGAACTCTTTCAGGCCCGTGTCCTGCAGCTGCGACATCATCTGCTCGAGCGAACCGCGCTGACCCGCCTGGCGGGCAACGGACTTCTCGCGCGCCAGACGCTGGCGGTATTCGGAGATCTCGCGGGCGCGGGCTTCGCTCTCGACAACCGCAATGCGGTCACCGGCCTGCGGCGGGCCCTGAAGACCCAGAACCTCAACCGGCATGGAGGGCGGAGCTTCCTTCACCTGGTCGCCATGATCGTCGATCAGCGCACGCACGCGGCCCCACTCATTGCCGGCAACAATGATGTCACCGGTCTTGAGCGTGCCGGCCTGCACCAGCACGGTGGCGACCGAGCCACGACCGCGGTCGAGCTTGGCTTCGATGACGACGCCTTCGGCGGAGCGATCCGGGTTGGCCTTGAGTTCCAGAACCTCGGACTGCAGCAGAACGGCTTCGAGCAGCTTGTCGAGGTTGGTTCCCTTGACGGCGGAGACCTCGACGTCGAGGACTTCACCACCCATGGATTCCACAAACACCTCGTGCTGCAGCAGCTCGGTGCGGACCTTGTTCGGGTCTGCTTCCGGCTTGTCGACCTTGTTGATGGCAACAATGATCGGAACGCCGGCAGCCTTGGCGTGATTGATGGACTCGATGGTCTGCGGCATCACGCTGTCGTCAGCCGCCACCACGAGGATGGCGATGTCGGTGGCTTCCGCACCACGGGCGCGCATCGCGGTAAAGGCGGCGTGACCGGGCGTATCGATGAAGGTGATCTTCTGACCGTCCTGCTCGACCTGATATGCGCCGATATGCTGGGTGATGCCACCGGCTTCGCCCGAAACGACGTTCGCCTTGCGGATCGCGTCGAGAAGCGAGGTCTTGCCGTGGTCGACGTGGCCCATGATGGTCACGACCGGCGGACGCGACTTCAGGTCCTCGGTCTTGTCCTCAATGTTGAAGAGGCCCTCTTCCACATCGGACTCGGCAACGCGCTTCACGGTGTGGCCAAACTCCTCGGCCACCAGCTCGGCGGTGTCAGCGTCGATCACGTCGCCGGGCTTCAACATCTGGCCCTGCTTCATGAAGAACTTGATCACGTCCACGGCGCGCTCGGCCATACGCTGGGCGAGTTCCTGAATGGTGATCGTCTCGGGAACAACCACCTCGCGGGCGATCTTCTCACGCGGCTCCTGATGCTGGGCGCGCTTGAACTTCTCCTGGCGGCGACGCATCGAGGAGAGCGAACGTCCGCGCGTCTCGCCATCGTCGGAAAGCGCGCGATTGAGCGTGAGCTTGCCACGGCGACGCTGATCGTCGGTGCGCGGCTTTGCAGGCGTGCGCGGAGCTTCAACCTTGGGCGCGGCGCGCTTGATCGGCGTGCCCTTGCTCTTGGAGCGGGCATCGCCATCGTCGCTCGGCGCCGGGGCGGGCGTCGCCTCTGCGGCGGGAGCCGGCGGTGCGCGGCGGCTGGCTTCTTCCTCGGCGCGACGACGCGCTTCGGCTTCGGCCTTGAGACGCTCTTCTTCTTCGGCCTGGCGGCGTGCGGACTCTGCCCGCTCGCGCTCACGGCGCTCTTCTTCTTCTGCCCGGCGCTTGGCGTCCTCGGCAGCGCGCTTGCGCTCCTCGGCCTCACGAACCTTGGAATCCTGAAGGGCGCGACGGCGCGCTTCCAGCTCTTCCTTGGAGAGTTCGTTCAGAACCACGCCGGAACGGTTGCCGCCCTGCGGCGGACGCGGACGCTCACGATGGCGCTGCGGCGCAGGCTTGGGCGCAGCCGGCTTCGGCTTTGCCGCCGCCGGAGTCGGGGCCGGTGCGGGTGTCGGCGCCGGAGCCGCCTCGCCGCGTTCGTCAGGCCGCGAGAACTTTCGCTTCTTCGTCTCGACGACGACAGACTTGGAGCGTCCATGCGAGAAGCTCTGGCGCACGGTGCCCTGCTCAACGGAGGGCCGCTTCAGCGTCAGTGTTTTCTTCTTCTCGACGCTCAGCGTCTTGTCGTCACCGGTTTTCGTATCCGTCATTCCACATCCTCTGCGGTGCCCAGTGCAACCGCTGCCGGTTTGTCCGCGCTTTCGCCTCGAAAAGTCCCGAGCGCATTTACGCGTTTCAGCGCCGCCTTGCCCGCGTCCCGCCCGAACACGGCAGCATGTATCACATTTGTGGCTCCCAATGCCAAACTCATTTCTTCTTCGGAAAAGAGTTTGTAAGCCGGTATCGCTGGTCCGCCCATATGAACCACCGCGCGTCGGGCAGCGGTGATCTTGCGAACCCCGTCATGCGAGCCTTCGCGGGCATGCAACACGCCATAGGCCTTGCCACTGCGCACCGAAGCCTCAACCTTCGCCGCACCCAATGCCACGGCTCCGGCCTTGCGCGCAAGCCCAAGAGAGCCGAGAGCGGCTTTTGAGAGCAATTCATCGACCAGAGCGCCGAGATTATCTGGCGGTCTGACCGAAGTTTTCAAGGCACGGGCGAAAAGGTTCTTCTCCGCTGCCTTGTCGACATGGGCGCGGTCAGCAGTGACCCAGCACCCGCGTCCCGGTAGATTGCGCTTCAGATCGGGAACGACCATGCCGTCCGGGCCCGCGACGAACCGGATCAGGTCCTCCGCAGGTCGCGCCTCGCGCGAGACAATGCATTTGCGGTCGTTCATGTCTTCCACGATATCTCCAGAACATCCTGCTAACGCGCATCGCAGCGCGGCTCCACAGGACCACGATCAAACAGGTTTGCAGAGCGCGCTGCATGTGTCACGGGGACCGTCACGCGCTCTGCAGCCATCATATCAGGCCTCTGCGCCTTCTGCCTTCTCGGGCGCTTCCGCACCCTCGACGGCAGCTTCTTCAGTGCCTTCCACAGCCTCGGCCTCAACCTCAGCAGAGGCTTCTGCCTCTTCCTCAGCCTCGGTCACGAGGTCTTCCTCGGAAATCCAGCCCATCTTCAGACGGGCGGCCACAACCATCTGCTCGGCCTCGGCGCGCGAAACGTCGAACTTGGACAGAACGCCCGGCTCGAATTTGGTCTCGCCGTCCTTGCGCTCTTTCCAGCCAACCAGATCGTCGACGGCGTAGCCTGCGAAGTCCTCGATGGTCTTCACGTCGTCTTCGCCGACGGCAACCATCATCGCGGTGGTGATGCCCGGGATCTCCCGCAGCTCGTCCTCAACGCCCAGCTCCTTGCGCTTGGCGTCGAACTCGGCCTCGATGCGCTCGAGATATTCGCGGGCGCGCATCTGGATCTCTTCGGCTGTTTCCTCGTCGAAGCCATCGATGGAGGCAATCTCGCCGGAGTCCACGTAAGCCACTTCCTCGACGCTGCTGAAGCCTTCGGAAGCGAGCACCTGGCCAACCATCTCGTCGACGTTCAGCGCATCCATGAAGAGCGACGAACGCTCGGTGAATTCCTTCTGGCGGCGGCCCGACTCTTCTTCCTCGGTCAGGATGTCGATGTCCCAGCCGGTGAGCTGCGACGCCAGGCGCACGTTCTGACCGCGGCGGCCAATGGCCAGCGAAAGCTGGTCGTCCGGCACCACAACCTCGATGCGCTCTGCGTCCTCATCCAGCACCACCTTGGCGACTTCGGCCGGCTGCAGTGCGTTGACGATGAAGGAAGCGGCGTTCTCGTTCCACGGAATGATGTCGATCTTCTCGCCCTGAAGCTCGCCGACAACCGCCTGAACGCGGCTACCACGCATACCCACACAGGCGCCGACCGGATCGATCGAGGAATCGTGGCTGATGACCGCGATCTTCGCGCGCGAGCCCGGATCGCGGGCCACCGAACGGATCTCGATGATGCCGTCGTAGATTTCCGGCACTTCCATGGTGAAGAGCTTCGCCATGAACTGCGGATGCGTGCGCGACAGGAAGATCTGCGGGCCGCGCTGCTCGCGCCGCACGTCATAGACATAGGCGCGGACGCGGTCGCCATATTTGAAGATTTCGCGGGGGATCAGCTCGTCGCGACGGATGATCGCTTCGCCACGGCCCAGATCGACGATGACATTGCCATATTCGACGCGCTTGACGGTGCCGTTGACGATCTCGCCGATGCGATCCTTGTACTCGTCATACTGACGGTCGCGCTCGGCCTCGCGCACCTTCTGCACGATCACCTGCTTGGCGGACTGTGCGGCGATGCGGCCGAAATCCATGGGCGGAAGCTGCTCGGCGAGGAAATCGCCGGGCTGTGCGTCCGGATTGCGCGTGCGGGCATCGCGCATGGAAATCTCGCGTGCCGGCTCTTCGACATTCTCGACGACTTCCATCAGGCGCTGCAGCTTCATCTCACCCGTCTGCGGGTTGATGTCGGCGCGGATATTGGTCTCCTGACCATAGCGCGACCGCGCGGCCTTCTGGATGGCATCGGCCATGGCGGCGATGACGATCTGCTTGTCGATGGACTTCTCGCGGGCCACCGCGTCGGCGATCTGGAGAAGCTCCAGCCTGTTCGCACTGACTGCCATATCACTCTCCTTCGGCGTGGGTTCCGGGTTCTTCGTCCCCGGCCGGCTCAGTTGCGTCTTGTTTGGCGGACCGCTGCGCGGCCCTTTCCGATGCGGAAGGGCGGCGATTGCGCTTGCGCTCGCGGCGCTCTTCCTTTTCCTGCTTCAGGGCGTCGCGCACCAGATCGTCCGTCAGGACAAGCCGTGCCTCGGCAATCGCCTCAAAGGGGATACCAAAGAGGACATCCTCGTCCCCATCTTCCTCGACCGTTTCCGGCTCGATCGTCACGGTTTCCTCGTCGTTCTCGACGATGAAGCCGCGGAAGCGCTTGCGCCCGTCGAGCAGGATCGAGGTTTCGATTTTGACCAGATGCCCTTCACCCGCAGCGAAATCTTCCTTGCGCACCAGCGGGCGGTCGATGCCCGGCGAAGAGATCTCAAGCTGATAGGCCGTATCGATGGGATCTTCCACATCAAGCACGGGCGAAAGCGCCCGGCTGACTTCCTCGCAATCCTCGACGGTCATCGTGCCGTCGGGCCGCTCGGCCATGATCTGCAGCGTCGCACCGTCCTGCGCGGTCATACGGACGCGCACCAGACGATAGCCGATTGCCCCAAGAACAGGGATGATGATCGCAGCAACGCGCGCCTCGATTCCGCTTTCGCGGATCAGCCGATCATCGTCGTTCCTGTCTTCTGAAATTGCCGTCATCCAACCTCCGGACGGTCGTATCTAACAAAAAAGAGCGGGACCGGCGGGACCCACTCTCCGTCATATCGACCAAGAATTTGAATTTCATATAGCCGAGACGCTGCTTCTTTTCAAGGCCCGCGCTGCATTTGCCGGCGCGCTGCTGGCAACCCGGCGCGCAATTGTTGCACCGCACAAATGCATGGCAGCCCTGCCGTAACGTCGGTTCCCAAATCTCCGGCTGCGGCCTAACTATGCTGCATCGCACAATTGAAGGAGCAGAGAGATGTCCGCACGCAGCTTCGTGTCTGGAATCGGTGAATTTTTCGGCGTTATTGAAAGCGCGGTCGCCGTGTCGTCCGCAGTCCGCAATCGCCGTCGCGCACCGGATGCCGATTTGCGCCGTCTCGGCATTGATCCCGAGCAGTTTTACGCCACGCGCAACCGTTAAGAACGCGGCCGTTCAGGCCTGTTACCCTGTGCTAGAGCATTTCCGCTTTTCGTTGAAACGCGAGAATGCCCTGACTCATTGTCTTTACGCAATTCCGGACGGAAAACCGGTTCCCACTTTTCCTGGAATTGCTGCCGGTCAGGCGACACCACCTGACGGCACAATGCTCACGGGCCTGAGAATGGCCCCAGCCTAGACCCTGAGAAAAGTGAGATAGGCAGGCGTTCTGCCCTCACGGATGGCTTTCGCCTCGTAACGCGTTCCCGGCCAGCCTTCATAGGGCTCGCGCCAGTCATCCGCACTCTGCGCCGGCCAGGTGAAAGCCGGATGCGCATCGCAGTGCAGCAAGGTCCAGTCGACATAGGTGTCGATATCGGACGCAAACCGGAACCGGCCACCGGGTTTCAGCACGCGTGCGAACCGGTCCAGATTGAGCGGGTTCACGAACCGCCGCTTCCAGTGCTTCTTCTTCGGCCACGGGTCGGGATAAAGCAGATCGATCCCGCTTATGGACGCCTCGGGAAGCCAGTCCAGAAGCTCCGTCGCGTCATCATTGTAAATCCGCAGATTGGACGGTACGCCGCCGGCCTCATCGACCGCCGAGGCCAGCTTGGCCATGCCGTTGACGAAGGGCTCCACACCGATGAAACCGCTCTGCGGATGACGCGCCAGCTCGCTAAGCAGGTGCTCGCCACCGCCGAAACCGATCTCCAGCCGCACATTTTCGACCGAACCGGGAAACAGCGCCCGCACATCGGCAGGCGCCGCCTCACCCAGATCAATCAATGCGCCGTCCAGAAGGGCGGCAAGGGCTGCGTCCTGCCTGGGACGCAGCCGCTTTCCGTGACGACGGCCGAAAAAGGCTTCCGTTGATCGTGTGCGCCGTTCTTCAGCCATGTGTCGTTCCGAAAAATCCAGCAAAAGCCGCCTTAAGCGGCTTTTGCGACTGCCTGCTTGAGAGCCTTCACCAGATCGGTGCGCTCCCAGGAGAACGAACCGTCACGCCCTGCCTTGCGACCGAAATGACCATAGGCTGCGGTCTTGGCGTAGATCGGGCGGTTCAGGTCGAGATGACGGCGAATGCCGCTCGGCGACAGATCCATCACCTCACGGATTGCCACTTCCAGCTCCTCCTCGGAGACGCGGCCTGTGCCATGCAGATCCACATAGACCGACAGGGGCTGGGCAACGCCGATGGCGTAGGAAAGCTGGATGGTGCAACGCTCGGCAAGATTGGCCGCAACGACATTCTTCGCCAGGTAACGCGCGGCGTAAGCTGCGGAACGGTCCACCTTGGTGGTGTCCTTGCCGGAGAACGCGCCGCCGCCATGGGGCGCTGCGCCGCCATAGGTGTCGACGATGATCTTGCGGCCGGTGAGACCTGCATCGCCGTCCGGGCCGCCAATGACGAACTTGCCGGTCGGGTTGATGTACCAGTTGCAGTCAGCCGCGATTCCGATGCCGCCGGAAGAAAGCGCCTCATGAATGTAAGGCTCGACGACTTCACGCACCTTGGCGCTGTTCCAGGAAGGATCGAGATGCTGGGTGGACAGAACGATTTCCGTCACTTCCTTGGGCATGCCATCCACGTAACGGACGGTAACCTGCGCCTTCGCATCCGGGCCAAGCTTGCCGGCATCGCCTTCACCCGCCTTGCGGGCATCGGCCAGAAGCTGAAGGATCTTGTGCGAATAGTAGATCGGCGCCGGCATCAGGTCCGGCGTCTCGCGGCAGGCGTAACCGAACATGATGCCCTGGTCGCCAGCGCCTTCTTCGCCCTGACGGTCGGCGGCATTGTCGACGCCCTGGCCGATGTCGGGAGACTGGCCGTGCAGCAGCACGTCGATCTTCGCGGTCTTCCAGTGAAAACCGTCCTGCTCATAGCCAATGGCGCGGATTGCGCGGCGCGCAGCCGAACGGAAGCGCGACGGGTTGATCAGCGGATTGCCCTGGGAATCCGTGGCGATCTCGCCGGTCTGCTTGTCCCGCTTGAGCAGCGTCTCGGGGACGCGAACCTCACCGGCGATCACGACGCGGTTGGTCGTGGCCAGCGTTTCGCACGCAACACGGACCTTCCACGGATCCATGCCGCACTTCTTGGCTTCCCGATAGACCAGATCGACGATCTCGTCCGAGATGCGATCACACACCTTGTCCGGATGGCCTTCGGAAACGGATTCACTTGTAAAGAGATAGTTCTTGCGCGCCACGGGTATCCCCTCTGAGAAGAAGCCGGTCAATATGCCGGCAACAGGCGCCCCCTGTTAGCCAAGCTCTGCCTCAAACGTCAAGCAAAACGGCGGTCACACGAGTCAAAACGGGAAGTGGACATACGCCCACTCCCCGCACCTGGGTCGTGATCAATCCATCGAACTGTTTGAATGGATGAGATCGAGCCTGGCTCAATCCTGGTTTTCGGTGGCCAGAACCTTGACGAGGTCAATGACCCGCCGGCGGACCTTGGGGTCCGAAATTTTCACGAAAGCACGATTCAGCTGAACGCCTTCGCTGCTGTTGAGGAAGTCTACAACGAAGTCGGCGCTCTCCTCGCCCATGCCCTTCGCGGACTCTGTGTCTTCGCCCGGTGCGCCCTCAAAGAAAAACGACACCGGCGCGCTTAAGACCGAAGCAATGGCCTGAAGCCGGCTCGCACCGACGCGGTTTGTGCCCTTCTCGTATTTCTGAATTTGTTGAAACGTTATGCCCAGACTCTCGCCAAGTTTCTCCTGGCTCATACCAAGCATGTTTCTACGAAGCCTGATCCGACCACCAACATGAATATCGATCGGATTCGGTTTTTTCTTGTTTTTGTTCATCACTTCCCTCGCCGTCCGGCACGGGGTTGCCATTGACCGACGTACCAGCCCGACTCACAGAGCCCCAAGCCTGCGAAAATCGAACTGCGATGTAGTCGGCTTATGCACTATGCGTAGCTGAAAGGGGCGATGTCAATTCGCCCTCAGCCGCCGAACAATACTTGACATCAAAAGCAGGAACCCAAAACCAAACGCGATAAACAGCCAGTTGGTTCCCGGTTTTAAAAATTTAAATTGATTATTTCTATCGAGGGGGACCGCGACATCCATAACACCGACGACATTCAGGTCGAATGCATCGACTATGCGGCCCGTTGAATCCACGACGGCCGAGATGCCTGAATTGGCCGAACGCACCAGTGGAACGCCGTTTTCGATTGCGCGCAGGCGTGCCTGGCGGAAGTGCTGATAGGGCCCCGGCGACACGCCAAACCATGCATCATTGGTCACGTTCAGAAGGACATCCGCCTTTTCTGCAGCGCCATCGACAAGCCACGGGAAAATGATTTCATAGCAAACAAAAGGTAAAGCATTAACATCCGAATTGAGCGAGATCGCGTGCCGGGATCCGCCGGCGGTAAACGGCCCTGCCGACTGCACGAGCTCTTCAATTCCAAGCTTATTCAACAAGTTGGCGAGCGGCACATATTCGCCGAACGGCACCAGATGGACCTTGTCGACCGCATCGAGGATCGAACCGTCCGGCCCGATCGCCACCACTGAATTGTAGTAACGCGTCGCGGCCAGCGTTTCGCCCGGCTCCGAGCGCACCGCCCCCGTGATCAGAATCTGCCCCTCGTCCAGAAGGTCGCCCAGTTCCGCCAGCGCTTCGGGGCGATCGGTGAACAGGAAAGGCACCGCGGTCTCGGGCCAGATGATGACGCTTGGCTTTGGAGCATCGTCGATTGCAGGCTGACGGGACAGGCTAAGCAGCAGATCGAAGATGCGCGCCTGCTCCTCGGCGTCCCATTTCTCGGTCTGCATTATTGACGGCTGGACCATGCGAACGGCGATGGTCTTCTCGGCATCACTGGAAGTAGAAAGACTTATGTATCCATAGACCAAATGTATAGCGACAAGACCAATCGCAATACTCATTCCGACGAAGAGATGACGTCGCGTGCCAAGCAATGCGGGCATGGAAAATACAAGGACTGAAAGGAAATTCATCCCGGCTAATCCGACCAGCTTAGCCGATTGCATCGTCAGCAAAGTCGGCATGGCGGCATAACCAATTGCATGCCACGGAAAGCCCGTCAGGACGACGCTTCTAATCCATTCGATGACGCCGAAAGCAAAGGCGAGAGCAACGAGCCTGAAAATTCCGTCCGACCAGAATGATCGCGCAAGCGCTGCAGCCAATCCGTAAAAGACAGCAAGAACTGCCGGCAGTCCGACGACAGCAAACGGCAAGAGCCAGGCAAAGTTCTCTGCTTCGACCAGCAATGCATTGCCGATCCACCAGAGCCCGAACAGAAAATAGCCGAAGCCGAACCACCAACCGATTTTGAATGCCGGCAGCAGCCGCGCCAGAAGCCCCCGACCGTCGCCAACCGCGCCATCGAGAAGCCAGACAAGAATCGGGAAAGAAACAAAGCAGGCGGCGAAAAAATCAAACGGCGGCTGCGCAAATGCAGCCAGCCCGCCGGCCAAAAGTGCGACAAAATAGCGCCGCCATCCGCTAAGCAAAATCAGCCGTCCGGCGACGCTTTCCATCAAACCACCCGCGCAACACGAATCATACGTAGCTGAAGTATCTACAGATTGCCGAGGTTTGAAACCGTTTCGGCAAACTGTTTCGTGTGCATAAGGGCCTGTTTCAGGGGGTAAACGCGGTGGTCAGGAGGCCTGATCCACCCCGTTTTCGGGCGCGCGCGTGGCACGCCGACGCCGCTCAGCCGCCCGATTGTGTACAATACGGACACGTTTGACGCGGCGCGGATCGGCATCGAGCACCTGGAATTCAAAGCCCGGGATGGCCTGCACGACTTCGCCACGCGCGGGCACGCGGCCCAGCGTATTGAAGATCACGCCGCCAATCGTGTCCACGTCCTCGGAGTGCTCCTCGGCGTGGAACTCGTCGCCGATCACCTCCGCGACGTCCTCGATCTCCGCCTTGGCGTCCACGACAAACGCATCCTCGCCGATCTGCTCGATCAGCGGGGCGTCGTCATCGTGCTCGTCCTCGATATCGCCGACAACCATTTCGACAATGTCTTCCAGCGATACGAGACCGTCGGTGCCGCCATACTCATCGATGACGAGCGCCATCTGCGTGCGGGAGGCCTGCATGCGCGCCATCAGGTCGGACGCCAGCATGGACGGCGGGACGAACAGGATCGAGCGCAGAAGGCTGAGATCGCCGATCGTGCGATCCAGATCCACCTTTGCGAGGTCAAAAGCCACCGGTTCCGGGGTTTTGCGGCTGCGGCTTCTCTTCGCACGCGCGGTCTTGGTGATGTGGCTGACCACATCACGAATGTGCACCATGCCGCGCGGATCATCCAGCGTCTCGCCATAGACCGGCATGCGGGAATGTCCGGACTTCTCAAACGCGTTGAGCAGTTCGCCAAGCGTGGTGCCGAGTTCGATGGCTTCGATATCGGCGCGCGGCACCATCACATCCTCGACGCGTAGTTCGCGCAGCCTCAGGATGTTCTTGAGCATCGCCCGTTCGCCGGGCGAGAAGGCAGCAGTGTCGTGGGTCTGCTCGTCGAGCGCGTCTGCAAGGTCTTCGCGGATCGAAGATCCGTTTCGAATGCCAAGTGCAGCCATCATTCTCTCCCAGAGGGACAGGCGGCTTCCGGAGCTTCGCGGGGGAGGTCTACTAGACCCCTCTTCCCCCTCCTCGGGGGATCTCGTCTCGCCTCCAGGCGCGTCGCCTGTTGCGATCATCGTGTTTTCTGTCATGGCCGTTTGTTCAATTGAGACCTTCAGTTAGGCATAGGGATCATCAATGGCAAGGGTCTGCAACGCTTTGCGTTCCAGATCTTCCATCTCTTCCGCCTCTTCATCGGTCTCATGATCATATCCCATGATATGCAAAAAACCGTGAATGATGAGGTGGGTGAGGTGATGATCGAACGTTTTCGCCTCTTCCGCAGCTTCTCGCGCAACGGTTTCATGGGCGATGATGATGTCGCCGAGAGGCGGCAGTTCCGGTCCCGGATTGATCATGTCGGGGGCCGGAAACGAAAGCACATTGGTCGGCTTGTCCTTGCCGCGCCATTCACGATTGAGAACGCGGATCTCGGCGTCGCCCGTAAACAGCAGGCTCACCGCGCCACTCTCGTCGGGCTGAAGCGCGATTGTCGCGGCCGCAGCCCCGATGGCGCGCTCGGCCAGCGCCTGAAGCGCGGCCTCAGGCGCCCAGTCACCGGCTTCAACGGTGATTTCAATGTCGATTGCCGGGATCTCACCGGCAGGGGAAACTTCAGTCATCGGCTTGTGCGGATCAGTCCCGCGTCTTCTTGTCGTAGGCCCGGACAATGGCTGCCACCAGCGGATGGCGCACCACATCCTTCTCTCCGAAGCGAACCGTAACGATGCCAGGCACGTCGCCCAGAACCTCAAGTGCTTCGACCAGGCCCGACTTGGTGTTGGGCGGCAGGTCGATCTGGCTCGGATCGCCGGTCACGATCATGCGCGCATTCTCGCCAAGCCGCGTCAGGAACATTTTCATCTGCATCGGCGTGGTGTTCTGCGCCTCATCGAGGATGACCACCGAATTGGCCAGCGTGCGGCCGCGCATGAAGGCGAGCGGCGCGATCTCGATCACGTCGGCTGCCAGCGCGCGTTCCACCTTTTCCGCCGGGATCATGTCGTAAAGCGCGTCATAGAGCGGGCGCAGATAGGGATCGACCTTCTCGCGCATGTCGCCGGGCAGGAAGCCCAGCCGCTCACCCGCCTCAACCGCCGGGCGCGAGAGGATGATGCGATCCACAACGCCGCGCTCCAGAAGCATGGCGGCATAGGCGACGGCAAGGAAGGTCTTGCCCGTGCCGGCCGGCCCGATGCCGAACACCAGCTCCGAACGCTCCAGAGCGCGCATATAGGCGTCCTGATTGGCCGAGCGGGCGTACACGGTGCGCTTGCGCGTGGAAATCTGCGCCGCGGCGAGCTTTCCCTTTGCCTCCATCGTCGGAAGGGTCAGTTGCTCATCGGCGGCAATGGCGAGGCGCACGGCCCCGTCCACGTCGGATGGAGCAAGCTCCGTGCCCTTCTGGAGAAGATCATAGAGATAGTCGAGCGCACGGCGCGCCTGCGCCGTTGCAACGCTGTCTCCCTTCACCGAGAGCTCATTGCCCTTGGAGCGAATGTCGACGCCAAGCCGCTGCTCGATCTGGGCCAGATTCTCGTCGAAAGGCCCGTAAAGGGCGCTGGCCAGCTTGTTGTCATCGAAGGTCAGCACGATGTGCGCCATGTCCGACGCCCCGGAGGGCTGGTTCTTCAACTCAGTGCTGGCGGTCAAGCGCCCCTCCTTTACAACACCGGTTCGGCAAACAGGCTGTTCGGTCCCGCTTCCGTGATTCTAACAGAAACAATGTCGCCGATTTCGCCGGCCTTTTCATCAACAATCACAGGCTGGAGCCATGGCGAACGCCCGACGCGCTGACCGGGCTGACGGCCGGGCTTCTCCAGAAGCACGTCCATCTCACGACCGATCAGGCTTTTGGCAAAACCGCGCTGCTGCTCGATGAGCAGCGCCTGAAGCGCCTGAAGCCGCTCGTCCTTGACCGCCTCCGGCACCTGATCGCCAAGATCCGCACCCGGCGTTCCCGGCCGCGGCGAATATTTGAACGAAAAGGCCTGCGCATAGGTCACGTCGCGCACGAGCTGCATCGTGTCCTCGAAATCCTGATCCGTCTCGCCGGGGAAGCCGACGATGAAATCGCCCGACATGGCGATATCGGGACGCGCCGCACGAATGCGGTCGATCAGGCGGCGGTAATCGTCGCCCGTGTGCTTGCGGTTCATGGCCTTGAGGATGCGGTCGGAGCCCGACTGAACCGGCAAATGCAGATAGGGCATCAGCTTGGGCAGATCGCGATGGGCCGCGATCAGCGCATCATCCATGTCGCGCGGATGGCTTGTCGTGTAGCGAAGCCGGTCAAGACCGGGGATTTCCGCCAGCCGGAACAGAAGCTCGCCGAGCCCCCATTCGCGGCCATCCGCGCCCTCGCCATGCCAGGCGTTGACGTTCTGGCCAAGCAGCGTGACTTCGCGCACGCCGCCCTCGGCAAGGCGCTCCGCCTCGGCAACGATCTGCGCCACCGGGCGCGACACTTCCGAACCGCGCGTATAGGGCACGACGCAGAAGGTGCAGAACTTGTCGCAGCCTTCCTGCACGGTCAGAAACGCCGTCACGCCACGATTGCGCACCACGCGCTTCTGCGGCTGCGGCAGATGCTCGAACTTGTCTTCGATGGCGTATTCGGTCTCGACGATCTTCTCGCCGCCGAGCGCGCGTTTCACCACCTTGGGCAGGCGATGATAGGTCTGCGGCCCGATCACCAGATCGACGGCGGGCGCACGGCGCAGGATTTCCTGCCCCTCGGCCTGCGCAACGCAACCGGCAACGCCGATCACTGTTTCGCGGCCGGCCTGGCTGCGCTCTTCCTTGAGCACGCGCAGACGACCAAGCTCCGAATACACCTTTTCCGCCGCTTTTTCGCGGATATGGCAGGTGTTGAGGAGAACGAGGTCCGCCTCTTCGATCTGGTCCGTTGGCGCATAGCCATCCGCCGCCAGCGCATCCGACATGCGCTGCGAATCGTAGACATTCATCTGGCAGCCGTAGGTTTTTACGAAAACCTTCTTGTCGGCGGGGCGCATTTCGGATGCGTTGCCAGTGTTTTCGGTGCCGCCAATTTCCGGCGCGATATTCTCTTCCATGCCGGTTTCCTAACGTTTTTGCGTGTCAAAAAACAGACGATTCTTCGCTGTGTGATGAATCCGTCAAATTTCGGTGCCGCGTAAGCCTGCCGTAAGCATGGCGCGCACCTGCGCCTCGGCTTCCCGCGTGACGGTCTTGCGGTCGCCTTTTGCCAGAAACGGGATCGGATCGCCATAGCGCACAGCGATATCGATAGGCCGTGACTGCCAGAGCGTGATCAGATTGGGCAGAAGGTCGGTGTCGCCGATCCACGAAATGGCCGCGCGCTCGCGCCGGTCGAGCCGGAGCCCGCCCTTGCTCACATAGATGAGCGCCACCGGCTGCAGCGTGACGCTGTCGGCCCTGTCGCTGGCAAGCGCCAGCTGTGCCGCGCCAAACAGCGTGCTCTTGAAGGGCAGCACCCGGTTTCCGTCGCCGGTCGTGCCCTCGGCAAAAAGCACCATCGGATCGCCATCGGCCAGCCGTTCGGCGATCTCGCGCGCCTGTTCCGGCGAGGAGCGACGGCGCTCACGCTCGACAAAAACGGAGCGCTGCTGCCTGGCGAACGTGCCGAGGATCGGCCATGTGCGCATTTCCGACTTGGCAATGAAGTGCACGCCATCGAGCGAACCAAGCACCAGAATGTCGAGCCATGACACATGGTTGGCGACGATCATCAACGGCCGGTCTTTCGCCGGGCTGCCTTCCATGCGCACCCGAACGCCAAGCATGCGCAGGGTGAGCCGGTGCCACAGGCGCGGCACGATGCGGTCGCTGAGGAGCGGTGTGCGCAGCGCGATTTCCTGCACCACCATGAGCGGAAGCGTGTAGAACGCGATCACCAGGATCGCGATGACGAAACGAAACGTGCTGAACATCAGCCCTTGATCAGCCCCTCTCTGCGGCCCAATGCGGCCCCCTTGCGAGGGATGGACGCTTACAGCATTTCTCCGCCGGGGGGAAACACCGCGCTGGCAGAAACCGTCTAAAGATCACGGCGCATCACCAGCGCGCTGGTGCGCTTGCCGCTCGCATCGCGGTAATAGTCCGGTCGGCCGCCCACCTGCAGGAAACCGAGCCGGCGGTAAAGCGCGATTGCCGCCGTGTTGGTTTCGTCCACTTCGAGGAAGAGCGCCGACACACGGTCGCCATGCAGCCGGAACAGAACCGCATCCATCAGTTGCCGGCCAAGGCCCTGGCGTCTGTGACTGCGCGTCACGAGAATGGTTAGGATCTCGCCTTCATCCGCCGCCTGACGCGCAAGCACGAAGCCGGCCATCTGCCCGGGCTTTCGCCCCACTTCCACGACCGCAAAGCCGAACACGCCCTCCTGCGTGAGGAGAGATTCAAACTCGGCATCGCTCCACGGGCGGGCGTAGCCCTCCGCATGCATGTCAGCCAGAACCAGACTGTCGGCCACTTCCAGCGGCCGCACGACGAACTCACGCCGTCTTGGAAAAAGCGCCATCAGCCTTCCTTTCGCGGCAGGGCGAAATTCTGCTGGGGAGCCGCTTCCGGCGCGCGCAGGTAAAGTGGCCTGGGCGGCTCGCTGCCCGGCCCCTTGGCCGCCGCCAGTCGGGCAAAGGTGGCAATGTCAGCCGTTGCTCCGGCAGAATGAACATCAAGAGCGGATGGCGCAGCCTCGGCGACCAGCGCCGCTGCAGCGCCATAGACGACGGCGTTTTCGCGCAGCGCCCATTCGGCAAGCGCCTCCACCGGCAGGCTTTCCGGCGCCAAAACGGCGCGGCCTTCGCTGTCGTAACCGGCGGCAAACAAATTCTGCACCCGCTGCCCCAGCGCCACCAGAACGGGACGGCCGGGAATGGCTGCATGCGCCTCGGCTCCAAGCGCCTCCAGCGTGGAAACGCCGATGGCCGGAACCTTGAGCGCCAGCGCCAACCCGCGCGCTGCCGAAACGCCCACGCGCACACCGGTGAACGAGCCCGGCCCGACCGAAACGGCCACCGCCCCAAGCGCGTCATAGCCAAGGCCCGCGCTCGCAAGCGTCTGCTCGATCACGGACATGACATGTTCGGCATGCCCCTTGCCCAGATCCAGCACATGCCGGCCGAGTTCGCGGTCCTTATCGGTGTCATAAACGCAGGCGGCGCAGAGCGCCGCCGCAGTGTCGATTGCAAGAATGTTCATCGAGACGTCAGCCCGGCGTCCTTTTCGTTTCAAACCGCCGGCGAATCCGATGCGCCATCAGCGGGTCAGGAAGCCCTATTTGCCCTGTCCGCCGCCTTGAGTTCAAGACGGCGCGCATGCAGAACCGGCTCGGTGTAGCCATTGGGCTGCTCCCGTCCCTTGAACACAAGGTCGCAGGCCGCCTGGAAAGCGATGGAACCATCGAAATCCGAAGCCATCGGGCGATAGAGTGGATCGCCTTCATTCTGCCGGTCAACGACAGCCGCCATGCGCTTCATCGTTTCCATCACCTGCGCTTCGCTGGCGACACCATGGTGTAACCAGTTTGCCATGTGCTGTGCGGAAATCCGCAGCGTTGCGCGGTCTTCCATCAGGCCCACATCGTTGATGTCCGGCACCTTGGAACAGCCGACGCCCTGATCGATCCAGCGCACCACATAGCCCAGAATGCCCTGCGCGTTGTTGTCGAGCTCCTTCTGGATTTCCTCCGGCGTCCAGTTGGGCCGCGTGGCGACCGGCACCGAAAGGATATCGGAAAGCGCTGCGCGCTTGCGGTTCTTCAATTCAGCCTGCACCGCATGCACATCAACCGTGTGGTAATGCATGGCGTGGAGCGTGGCTGCCGTTGGCGACGGCACCCAGGCGGTGTTCGCACCGGCCTTCGGATGGCCGATCTTCTGCACCAGCATTTCCGCCATCAGATCCGGCATGGCCCACATGCCCTTGCCGATCTGTGCGTGTCCGGAAAGGCCGCATTCCAGACCGATATCGACATTCCAGTTCTCATAGGCCGCGATCCAGGCGGCCTGTTTCATGTCGCCCTTGCGGATCATCGGGCCGGCTTCCATGGAGGTGTGGATCTCGTCGCCGGTGCGGTCGAGGAAGCCGGTGTTGATGAAGACCACCCGCTCGCGCGCGGCGCGGATGCACTCCTTCAGATTGATCGTGGTGCGGCGCTCCTCATCCATGATGCCCATTTTCATGGTGTTCGGCGCCATGCCGAGCGCTTCCTCGGCGCGACCGAACAGTTCCACCGCGAAGGCCACTTCTTCAGGGCCGTGCATCTTCGGCTTCACCACATACATGGAGCCCGCGCGGCTGTTCATGCGGCGACCGTCTGCGCCGACATCGTGCAGCGCGATGGCTGCGGTGAACAGCGCGTCCATGATGCCTTCCGGCACTTCATTGCCATCGGCGTCCAGGATGGCCGGGTTGGTCATCAGGTGACCGACATTGCGCACCAGCATCAGCGAACGGCCGGGCAGCGTGAGCGTGCCGCCATCGGGCGCGGTGTATTCGCGGTCGGGGTTCAGGCGGCGGGTGAAGGTCTTGTCGCCCTTCGTCACCTGTTCTTCGAGGTCGCCTTTCATCAGGCCGAGCCAGTTGCGGTAGACGACAATTTTGTCTTCCGCGTCCACGGCGGCGACGGAATCCTCGCAATCCTGGATCGTGGTCAGCGCCGATTCCAGCACCACATCGGCAATGCCCGCCGCATCGGTCTTGCCGATCGGGTGCGTGCGGTCGATCACGACTTCCGCATGCATGCCATTGGTGGCGAGCAGAACGGCGGTCGGCTGATCGGCTTCGCCGCGATAACCGGTGAACTTCGCGGCGTCCTTCAGGCGCGCTTCACCACCCGCGGTTTTCGCCACGAGCTGACCGTCGACAACCGAAAGCCCGGTGACGTCCGTCCAGGAAGCACCGTCGAGCGGCGCGCTGCCATCAAGGAAGGCGCGCGCCCAGGCGATGACCTTTTCGCCGCGCTTCGGATTGTAGCCCTTGCCCTTTTCCGCGCCGTCATCGTCGGAGATGGCGTCCGTGCCGTAAAGCGCATCGTAGAGCGAGCCCCAGCGTGCATTGGCCGCGTTGAGCGCATAGCGCGCATTCATCACCGGAACGACGAGCTGCGGCCCGGCGACGGTGGCGATTTCCGGATCGACATTCTCCGTGGAGACCGAGAAGGCCTCGCCTTCCGGCAGCAGATAACCGATCTCGCGCAGGAACGCCTGATAGGCTTCCTGATCGGCGGGCGCGCCGTTTTCCCTGTACCAGGCGTCGATCTTTTCCTGCAGCGCGTCGCGCTTGGCCAGCAGCGCGCGGTTCTTCGGGGCGAGATCGTTCACGATCTCCGCCAGCGCTTTCCAGAACCTGTCGGGCTCGATGCCCGTGCCGGGCAGTGCCTCTTTTACGGCGAAATCACGCAGCTCTTCCGCAACCTTCAACCCATGAAGCTCAACGCGATTTTCCATTTGGCAGACACTCCTCTTCCCGATGTCAGAAATGATGCACTGCTTTCACCACGCCAGCGTCACGCGGTCAATTCGCCGGATGGCGAAGAAGTTTCAACGTGAAGCAAGGTTGAGCCACTCTTTTGCCGAACGACCGATCCGCCCGACACCGGAGGCGAGCATTCCGCACAGGCCAAAAATGCTCTACTGTTAGCCATGGCGTTCGTGGATATCCTGATCGAGATTGCGAACTGGGTGCGGACCGAGCTCATCAATCTCGCCAACCCCTGGACCTTCTACCAGCTCGCAATCATTGCGATCCTGTTCATTGTCGCGAAGCTCTCTTCGCAGGGACTGGAGAACCGGCTGGAGGCCCGCGCCCGGCGCATCAAGGGGCATCAGGGGCTTCTGCGCGTGATCATCGCGCTGATGCGGCGCACGGACTGGATTCTCTTCGTCATACTGCTTTTCATCGTGCTGACCGTGCTGCGCGCCAGCACCTGGCCAAGCCGCACCGTTCTGATCTCGCTGACGCTGTCGCTGTCGCTTGCCTGGCTGTTCACCTCGGTCGTCTCGCGCATCATCCGCAACCGCCTGCTTGCCCGGACCATCGGCTGGATCGCCTGGACCTACGCGGCCATCGTCATTCTGGGCGTCAATGACGAGGCTGCCGCCTTTCTCGACACGCTGGCCCTGCCGCTCGGCAAGACGCGACTGAGCGCGCTGGTGCTATTGAAGGCGGCAGTGCTTCTCACCGCCACCGTCTGGCTCGCCATCGTCATCGGCAATTACTTTGATGAGCGCGTCCAGCGCTCCGACGAACTCACGCCGTCGATCCGCGTCCTGCTCGGCAAGCTGGTCAAGATCGGGCTGGTGATCGCCGCCGGCGGCATCGCCCTTTCCTCCGTCGGCGTGGACCTGACGGCGCTCACCGTGTTTTCCGGCGCCATTGGCGTGGGCCTCGGCTTCGGCCTGCAAAAGGTCGTCTCCAATTTCATTTCGGGCATCATCATCCTGCTCGACAAGTCCATCAAACCGGGCGACACGATCACGCTCGGCGACACATTCGGCTGGATCCGCGAACTGAGGGCGCGTTTCGTCTCCGTCATCACCCGCGACGGGCGCGAATATCTGATCCCCAATGAGGACTTCATCACGCAGCAGGTCATCAACTGGTCGTTCAGCGACGAGATGGTGCGCCTCGACGTGCCCTTCGGCGTATCCTACGAAGCCGATCCGCATCAGGTTTCCGCGCTTGCCATCGAAGCGGCAATCAGCGTGGGGCGCGTGGATGCCGACCGCCGGCCCGTCTGCTGGCTCACCGGTTTTGGCGATTCCTCACTCGACTTCGTTCTGCGGTTCTGGATCCGCGACCCGCAGCAGGGCCTGACCAATGTGCGCGGCAAGGTGCTGCTCGCGCTGTGGGACACGCTGAAGGAAAACGGCATCGAGATCCCCTATCCGCACCGCGAGGTGATCATGAAGCAGCCTCCGACCGGTCCTGCGAGACCCGCCACCGGGGACTGAGCCTGAAAAGCAAAACGCCGGCGCGGGGCCGGCGTTTCGATGTTCATCCGTGATGCAAAGGGCGCGAAGATTACTCTCCGGCTTCCTTCTTCTTCGCTGCATCGTCCATCAGCTCGTACCACATCGCGTTCAGCACGGCGAAAGCCGCAGCGAGGGGAAGTCCGAGCAACCATGCGAAATACCACATGTCCTGATCTCCTTGTCTTTGTCGCGCGGCCCGCTCAGTAAGCGTGGCCCTTGCCTTCGCGAATTTCCTCTTCGTCGACCTTGCCCCACAGCACCTTGTAGACCCAGCTCGTATAGGCAACGATCAGCGGCACGAAGATGCCCGTCACCACCAGCATGATGAACAGGGTGAGGTGGCTGGACGAAGCGTCCCACACCGTCAGGCTCGCACCCGGTGCGATGGAGGACGGCAGGATGAAGGGAAACATCGACACACCAACGGTGGAGATGATGCCCAGCACCGACAGCGCACTGGAAAGAAGCGTCGTCACCTCGCGCCGTGCGCGGAACAGGATCAGGGCGAGCGTTGCGCCGAGAAAGCCGAACGCGGGCGCGGCCATCATCCATGGATGCGCGGCATAATTGGCAAACCATGCGCCGCCTGCCTGCTCCACCGTTTTGGCGAGCGGGTTGGACGGACCGTCCGTGACGATGGCGCTGGTGATGCGGTATCCGTCGATGCCGGCCCACAGCCACAGCCCGCCGAGCGCGAACAGCACGATGGTCGCGACCGCAGCGATGCTGCCGAAGGCGCGGGCGCGATCGGCAATCGGACCAGACGTCTTGACCATCAGCCAGGACGCGCCATGCATGACCAGCATCGAAACCGACAGAAGGCCGCAAAGAAGCGCAAACGGGTTGAGCAGCTCGATGAGCGTCGTGCCCTCATAGAAAATGCGCAGATCGTTTTCGAGCCGGAACGGCACGCCCTGCAGGACATTGCCCACGGCCACACCGAAGATCAGCGACGGCACGAAGCCACCGATGAACAGCGCCCAGTCCCAGGTCGCCCGCCAGGTCGGGTTTTCGCGCTTGGACCGGTACTTGAAGGCGACCGGACGCAGGATGAGCGCGAACAGGATGGCGAACATGGCGAGATAGAAGCCCGAGAAGGACACCGCATAGAGCGGCGGCCAGGCGGCGAAGATCGCGCCGCCACCCAGGATCAGCCAGACCTGGTTGCCTTCCCAGACCGGGCCGACCGCGTTGATGACGACACGGCGCTCCGTGTCCGTCTTGGCCACGAAGGGCAGGAGCGCCCCCGTTCCCAGATCGAAACCGTCAGTGACGGCGAAGCCGATCAGCAGCACGCCAAGCAGCAGCCACCAGATCACGCGCAGGGTTTCATAGTCGATAAGCGTGTGAAGGATCATGATCTTTACTCCGCCGGAACGAAGGCGCGGGGACCGAACGCGGCCTCCGGCTCATCATCGGGTTCGGGGCCCTTCCGGATGGCGCGCAGCATGAGCGTCATCTCGACAATGAAGAGCACGGTGTAGATTGCCGAGAAGCCGATGATCGTCATCAGCACCGTCGAAGCGCCAAGGTTCGACACGGCGGCGGCGGTGGGCAGGATGCCCTCGATGATCCACGGCTGACGGCCAAACTCCGCGACGATCCAGCCGCATTCGGCAGCGATCCACGGCAGCGGGATCGCGATCACCGCAAGGCGCAGCAGGAACGGATAGCGATCCAGCCTGTGACGTGCGGACAGGTAGAAGAACACGCCCATCAGCGCGATGAAGGAGAAGCCGAGCCCGACCATGATGCGGAAGGTCCAGAACAGCGTCGGCACGTTTGGAACCGTGTCATTCGCCGCCTGTGCGATCTGTGCATCCGTGGCCTCGCGCGGATCGTCCACATAGGGCTTCAGGAGCAGCGCATAGCCGAGGTTCCCGCCATTCTCCTCAAACGCCTCGCGGGCTTCATCCGGGATGGCGGCCGTGCTGCCTGCCGCGCGAATGTCCTGCAGCGCGTCATAGGCGATGATGCCCTGTCTGATGCGCTCCTCGGCATGCTCCACCAGTTCCACGATGCCGGGGATCTCGGTGGTGAGCGAGCGTGTCGCGATGATGCCCATCACCCATGGAATGTGAACGGCGTAATGCGTCTTGCGGGCCTCCTGATCGGGGAAGCCGAAAGCGGTGAAGGATGCCGGTGCGGGCTCCGTCTCCCACATGGCCTCAATGGCCGCGAGCTTCATCTTCTGATGCTCGCCTTCGAGATAGCCGCTCTCATCGCCCAGAACCACGACCGACAGCGCGGAGGCGAGACCGAACGAGGCCGCAACCGTCATCGAGCGCTTGGCCAGATCCCTGTGCCGGTCCTTGAGCAGGTACCAGGCGGACACGCCGAGCACAAAAACGGAAGCCGTGACATAGCCGGCGGAGACCGTGTGAACGAATTTCGCCTGCGCCACCGGGTTGGTGAGTACCGCGAAGAAGTCGGTTACTTCCATGCGCATGGTCTGCGGGTTGAAGGCAGAGCCGACCGGGTTCTGCATCCAGCCATTGGCGATGAGGATCCACAGCGCCGAGAAGTTTGAGCCGATAGCCACCGCCCAGGTGGCGGCCAGGTGCCCGAGCCTTGAAAGCTTGTCCCAACCGAAGAAGAACAACCCGACAAAGGTCGCTTCCAGGAAGAAGGCCATCAGGCCCTCAATGGCAAGCGGCGCGCCGAAGATGTCGCCCACATAGTGGCTGTAATAGCTCCAGTTCATGCCGAACTGGAATTCCATCACGATACCGGTGGCGACGCCCAGCACGAAGTTGATGCCGAAAAGCGTGCCCCAGAACTTTGTCATCTGCCGCCATATGGTGCGGCCGGTCATCACGTAGACCGTCTCCATGATGGCGATCAGCACCGACAGCCCAAGCGTCAGCGGGACGAACAGAAAGTGATAGAGCGCGGTAATCGCAAACTGCAACCGCGAGAGATCAACGATGTTCAGTTCCATTGTTTCATCCGGCTTTCCGGCTCCTTTGGTCTTCGGGGGAAGCGCTCAATCCGGTCTCAGACCGTCGAGCAGACTTTCATAGTCGGCCGTGCCACGCCGCACATCGGCGACGATCCGGCCATTGTTCATGTGAAGGATGCGATCCGCCCCTTCTGCTTCGCGCCGTATATGCGTCGATACCATCAGGGTCTTGCCCGAGGCATAATTGGCGACCCGCGCGATCACGTCGTTTGCTGTCTCACGATCAAGCCCTTCTGTCGGCTCATCAAGGAGCCAGACCGGCGCATCGCGCAGCACCAGCCGCGCCATGGCAAGCCGGCGCGCCTGACCGGAAGAGAAGCCCGCACCGCCTTCACCAAGCCACGTGTCGAGCCCGGCAGGCAGGTTCGCTAGGTGACGTGAAAGACCCGCAGCCCCCAGCGCCGCCAGCATGGCGTCGTCATCCGCAACCGGATTGGCGAGCGCGAGATTGCCGCGCAGCGTGTCGTGAAAGAGTTCCGTGCGCTGGGTGAACAGCGTGGCCGGCAGGCTGGCCACATCGCCCTGATCGGCTGCCAGCTCGCCGGCGATCACCGAAAGAAGGGAGGACTTGCCTGCCCCGCTCTGCCCCACCAGCGCGATGCGCTCGCCACGGTCGATGCGCAGCGATACATCCGCAAGCGCAACCTCCGCAGCGCCCGGATGGCGTGCGGTCACGCCTTCCAGACGAATGGCAATGCCGGCATCCTGCGGGATTTTATTTTCCGGCGCATTTTCTTCGCCATTGAGGCGCGGGCCGACACGGCGCACGGCCATCAGCGTTCGGCCAAGTTCCACTGCGCCACGCCGCAGGGCCGCGAAGGGCTCGGTTGCCGTCAGCGCGACCAGAAGCGCCAGCGCTGCGACCGGCGCGCCGATCTGGCCGGCCTCGGCCAGCGTCGCGACGACGAGAAGGACTGCCGCCAGCAAGACGGCCCCGGCCACGCCGAGCGCGACACTGACGCCGGTTTCCGTGCGGTTCATGGCGTCGTCGGCATCGGCAAGCCGTGCATCCGCTTCGGCAATGGACATGCTCTGGGCGTCGAGGCGGCCTGCCATGACAAGCTCGCCCTGACCGCGCACGAGATCAATGCTGCGCGCGCGCAAAACCTCAAGTGCATGGGCCCGCCGGCGCGCCGGGCGTTCCGCGTGACGCGCGGCAAAAGCCGGCACACCAAGCCCGACCGCCAGAAGAAACAGCGCCACGCCGAGGCCGAGGCGAACATCGATGAAGCCGAGCGCAAGCCCCGCGACAAGCGCAGCGCCGGCGGCGGAAAACAGCGGCACCATCACCCTGAGATAGAGCGAGTCCAGTGCGTCGATATCGATGGTCAGCCGGAACAGCAGACGCGCGGGACGCGCCATCATGGCGCGGGCGGCACCCGCAACGGCCCAGCCGCGAAACAGTCTCTCGCGCAGTTCGGCAAGCACTTCCAGCGTCGCGTCATGGGTGACGATCCGCTCGCCATAGCGCGATGCGGTGCGTGCGAGTGCGAGAAAGCGAATGCCGGCGGAGGGCGCAAAAACGTCAAAGGCGAGCGCAGTCGCCACGGAAAGCCCGGCAATGGCCGTGGCGGCGATAAACCAGCCCGACAGACCGAGAAGCGCGATGCCGCACAGAACCGTGGCGAGCGACAGCAGCGCGCCGGCGAGAAGCTTGTTGCGGTTGCCCGCCCAGAAAAGCGCGGCCACCGCGCGAAGATTGCGGCTGCGGGTCATAACGCGCCTCCTGCAGTCTGCGGCGTCTGCAGCGTGATCACGCGATCCATGCGGCTCGCCAGCACCGGATCGTGCGTGGCGACCACCAGCGTCTTGCCCGCGCTGATGCGCAGAAGGCTGTCGGCAATCTCTTGCGCCGTTTCCCGGTCGAGATGCGCTGTCGGTTCGTCGGCGAGCACGAGGCCGGTCTCGGGCGTTGCCGCCGCGCGCGCCAGCGCGAGCCGCAGCGCCTCACCGCCCGACAGGCCGAAACCGCCTTCGCCGATCATGGCCGGACCACGCGCAGCGGCAAGCCGCGACAGGCTGACCGCCTCAAGCGCATGGGAAACCTGCTTCGGTCCCACGCCTTCGCGGCCCAGTGCGACATTGCTGGAGATCGTGCCGGGGAAAATGTGCGGATCCTGCCCGATCCAGGCGATTGCCCTACGCAGATCTGCCGCACCGGCATCGTCCAGTGTGCGTCCATCGATGCGGATCGTCCCGCCATCTGGCGCAACCAGGCCCGCAATAAGGGCAAGGAGCGTCGACTTTCCCTCGCCGCTTGGAGCCATCAGCGCGACCCGTTCGCCGGGCTGGATATGGAGATCGAAACCGGAGAAGACCGGCGCGCCTTCGGCCGTGTGACTGAAGCGCAGATCCTCGACCGAAAGCGAGAGCGCACCCGGCTGCCCCTCCCGCAAAGATGTCGGCGTGGCGGATGCGCCCACCAGATGCCGGCCCGACTGCGCCAGTTTTTCCAGCGCCTCGAACGCGGCCTGCCCGGACGCCCGGTCATGCCAGACAGCGGAGAGATCGCGCAGCGGCTCGAAGAAGGACGGGGCCAGAAGCAGGATGAAGAGCCCTTCGGCCAGGGTCAGCTTGCCGCCCCATGCGCCGAAATTCAGTTCGCCCAGCAGGTGGAACCCCACATAGACGGCGACCATCGCCACACCGAGCGCGGCAAAGAGTTCCAGCACTGCAGACGACAGGAAGGCAATGCGCAGCACCGCCATGGTGCGGCGGCGCAGATCTTCGGCGCTGGCGCGCAGCCGGTTGGCGGTGCGGTCCACGGCGTCGAAACTGCGGATGGTGGTCAGGCCGCGCAGCCGGTCCATCAGGAACGCGTTCATGCTGCCCATTTCGGCAAGCTGTTCCTCGCTCGCCTGCTTGGCGCGCCAGCCGACCAGCGCCATGAAGATGGGAATAAGCGGAGCGGCAAGCAGAAGCACCAGCCCGGCCACCCAGGAGTAAACGAACACGCAGGCGAGAATGGCAAGCGGCACGATTGCCGCCTTCTGACGCGCCGGGCGAAAACGCGCCACATAGGGAACGATGGCTTCCGCCTGCTCCGCAAGCGTGCTGGCGGCCAGTCCCGACGAGGGCCGCGTCGTATCGAGCGGCGAGGTTTCGCAAAGCGCCGCCACCGCCTGAACGCGCAATGCGCTCAGCTGGCTGCGCGCCTGCCGGAAGGCCAGACGACTGCCAGCGCCATCGGCCACTGACCGGGCCACACCGAGAACAAGAATGCCAAGGGCGGGAAGCCACGCCGCCGATGCGCCCTCACCCGCCGCAATGCCGCCAACCGCCATGGCCAGAAGCGCCGCCTGCGGGAGCCACAGGAGAGAAGCCGTCACCTGCAGAAGAACCGCCGCGCGGCTGACACCCTTTTCTGCCTGCGCGGCGTCGCCTTGCCGTCCTGCCGGATGCGCGCGCGAAACCGCGCGACCGGCTGCGGGCGCGGAGCGCTCTTCAAGGGCCGCGTCAACACTCGTCATGACGTCTTCGATCCCTTGCGCTTGCGGCCGAGCGAAACAATCCGGTCCTTGGTGTCGATCAGTTTCGTCACTTTGGAGCCGAGGTTCAGCAATGTCGCAAGCTGCTCCGTCTCGAGATGTTTCACATCGTCATACCATTTCGTCAGTTGCTCAATGAGCGTCTGCATTTCCGCCAGCTTGGCCTGTGCATGACGCTCTTCCTCGCTGCCCGGCGACTGCATCAAAAGCTCGCGCAGCACCGAAAGCGTGGGGTCGACTTCGCGCTTCTTGCGCTCCTCGGCGAGGGTGCGCAGAATCTGCCAGACATCGTCCGGCGTCGTGAAGTAATCGCGCCGGTCTCCTGGAATATGTTTCAGAAGAACGAGATTCCAAGCCTGTAGCTCGCGCAGACTCATCGAGACATTCGAGCGCGAAATGGAAAGCGCTTCGACAATGTCATCCGCGCAGAGCGGCTTCGATGAAGCATAGAGCAGTGCATAGATCTGCCCGACCGTGCGGTTGATGCCCCAGCGGCTGCCCATTTCTCCAAAGTGCAGCACGAAGGACTGCAAAAGTGGCGGGAGGTTCATGATGAACACACCTGACATTGATTTCAGTAATTTCTGAAATTTGTGTAGAACCCTGCCGTTCCGAACGCAAGCCTGCCGCACACGGTGCGCCGTTATGCAGCAGGGGCTGCGCGCCCATTGCCGTCACGCTTTCATAGCGCGCCGACATGTCGGCTGGACGTCAGCTTTTGACCGGAAAGGAAAACTCAGCGCTCTATGCGCGTCGGCACCCTGAACCGCGCCACGAGACGCAGGCCTAGAACGGACATGACGAAGAGCATCCAGACCGGGTCTGTGCGGCGGAAGAAGAAGCTCTCCAGAAACGCGTTGAACAGGCTGAACGTCACGATCATCATGAAGAGATCGGCGAGAAAGATGTTCTCGCGATAGGGCGGGGTGCGCGCAAAGTCGCGCAACGGCACGAAGAGAAAGGTGATGATGGCGGTGCAGAGCGCCAGAAGCCCCATGCCAAGCGCCATGTCGACATAGCCATTGTGCCCGTGAACCGTGCCGCGAATGTCCCACGACCGATCAAATGGATGGTCGGAGGAAAACACGGTCTGCGTGAGCCAGAAGTTCTCGAAGCCGTAGCCGAACAATGGCTTCTTCGCGATCATGTCTCCGGCATAATCCCAGATGGGCGTGCGGCCGGTATAGGTGAGATCCGGCGCGAGCGTTGCCGCAAGATCCTTCACCGGCCCGATATAGACAATGCCGAGCGTGGCCACGGCAAGCGTTGCCACCGCCGCGATCACCAGAACCGGCACCAGCGAGCGCAGCCCGAAGAGACCGGGCAGCGCCACCAGCATACCGGCCAGCGGCACCGTGGCCGTGGTGGTCTTGGAGCCGGTGTGGAAGACGAAGATCATCGCCAGAACGGCAATCGCCCCGCCAGACCAGCGCCAGCCGCGCCGCCACAGATAGAGCCCGGCGAAGGAGAGGCCGGCCATGACCGGACCGGCAATGTTCTTGTGCGTGAAGACGCCGCGCCACAGGCCCGCATGCTGCGCTTCGACATCATAGGCCTGGTGAACCGCGACATCGCGCAGGGCGACGACCCCGAAATAGGAAAGCCCGAGGATCACGAAACCGGCGAAGACAAGCACGCGCGAAAATGCATCCGCATCGCGCGGCAGCGTCAGAATGGCCGCCACGGTCAGGATGCCGATGAGGGAGAACGCCACGGTGCGCATCGTGTCGGTGGGCACCGGCGTGTTGAGCGTGGCAATGGCGAGGAAGCCAAGCAGAAGAAGCCACCACGGGCTCAGGAGCGCCACCAGCACCCGCCGGTCAACGAGCATCAGCAGCGAGGCCAGCGCCACCGCGCCAAGCCCGCCAAAGCCAAGCTGATTGACGATGTCGCCGCCGCTGCCGCTCAGCTGCGGCCCGGATGGCTGGAACGGGCGGAAGGAAATCATCAGAATGGTGAGGAGCACCGCCGCAATGACCGTGGAGGGCTGCCCCGTCGCAACCATCCGCGTGATGAAGGAGGGCTTCTTCCGGCTGGCCTCCGCGCGGTGCGCGCCTGCACTGTAATCATCCGCCCCGTAGGGCCCTGAATATGTGCTGCTCATGGCCTACCCGCGCCCGCTGCCGCGCGACCCCTGGGAGGTCACGGCTGCCAATCGGGAAAGTTCGGGGTTGCTCGCCATACCGGGATCAGAACCTGTTGCGCTTGCCCCATAAAGCGCGACGCCGCTTAAGGCTGCGTTAATTATGATCCACGCCGTTTGCGCCTATGGGAGGCGCGGCGGATGGCATCACCCACACCGTGCCCGTTTCGGGATGCCGCCCTATTGTCGCGTCGATCCGGTAGACCCGCTTCAGAAGCGCCGGTGTGAGCACCGCGTCCGGCGTGCCCGCTGCAACCAGCCTGCCATGATCCAGAACGCACAGCCGGTCGCAGAACATGGCCGCCAGATTGAGATCGTGCAGCGCGGCAACCACAGTGGTGCCCAGCCCGCGCATGAAACGCAGGAGCTGGAGCTGGTGGTGAATGTCGAGATGGTTCGTCGGCTCATCAAGAACGAGAAGCCGTGGCTGCTGCACCAGCGCACGCGCGACGAGCACGCGCTGCCGCTCGCCGCCCGACAGCGTGCGGAACGCGCGCTCCTGCATCGCCGTCAGCCCCAAGAGTTCGAGCCCCGCCGCGATCAGCGCGTGATCATGCGCCGTGTCTGCCTCCAGAAGCCGCTTGTGTGCGGAGCGCCCCATGGCCACCACATCGCGCACGGTCAGCGGAAATTCCGCCGGCATGTCCTGCAGCACCGCGCCCACATTGCGCGCCACCCACTCGGTCGGCTGCCGCCAGGCATCCTCGCCATCGACGAAAACCGAGCCGGACGACGGCCGGTTGATGCGATAGATTGTGCGCAGAAGGCTCGATTTTCCGGCGCCGTTCGGCCCCAGAAGACCGACCATCTCGCCCTTGCCCACGCTGATCGACACATCATCGACCAGCACCCTGTCGCCCGCGCGAAACGTGACCGAGCGCAGGTCGAGCGTTCCCGGTTCCATGCTCATCGCGCACCGCCAAGCGCGCGCGCATCGCGCCGCAGCAGCCAGATGAAGAACGGCCCGCCCACCAGCGCGGTGACGATGCCCACCGGCAGCTCCAGCGGCGCGATGACCGTGCGCGCCACGAGGTCCGCGCCAATGGTGAAGCTCGCCCCCAGAAGCGCCACCGCCGGCAATGCGCGGCGATGATCCGCGCCGACAAGGAAACGCACGATGTGCGGCATGATGAGCCCGACAAAGCCGATCACACCGGACACCGCCACGGTGATGCCGGTGAGCGCTGCCGCCAGCACGAACATGCTCTGGCGAAAGCGCTGCACATTGAGGCCGAGCGCCACAGCGCTTTCGTCTCCGGCCATCAGCAGGTTCAGCCGGCGCGCCTGCACCAGCATCACGCCAAGCCCGAGCGCAAGGGCGGCAAGCGGTATGGGAATGAGCTTCCATTGCGCCGTACCGAAACCGCCCAGCGTCCAGAACAGGACGCGGGAAGCAAGCTGCGGGTCCGGCGATGTCAGCACGATCAGGCTCGTCAGCGCGCTCAGAATGGCGCTCATCGCCACGCCCGCGAGCACAAGCCGTGTCGGGGTCATCTGGCCGCCGGTGCGCGCCACCCAGAACACGACAAACAGCGTGACGAGCCCGCCCAGAAAGGCCGAAATATGCAGCGTGAACGCGCCAAATCCCAGAAGCCCCCAGCGCATCACCACCACAGCACCGGTGGCCGCACCGGACGAAACGCCCAGAATGCCCGGCCCCGCCAGTGGGTTGCGAACGATGGACTGGATCGTCATGCCCGTCACGCCAAGGCTCGCCCCGACAAGAGCCGCAAGGAAGACGCGCGGCATGCGCGTCTGAACGACGATGGTTTCGTAAGCCGTGCGCCAGTCCGGTTCGACAAGCCCGTCGCCGAACACGAGATTGGCGAGAATGGCGAGCGCCGTGCCGCCGGGGATATGCACCGAGCCAAGCATCAGCCCGGCAAGAGAAACGCCGAGAAGCAGCGCAACCATGAAGACGATGACCAGCGCATAGCCGGTAACGCCACGCCGCGACGCCCCACCCTCAAGACCATGCTGCACGGCCCCGCCCCGCGCGGGCGGCGCGGACTGGAGAATGGCGATCAGCGCTTCATGGCTGTTCGCCTTTTCCTCTCTGGAGGCCGGTGCATGCATCGTTAGAAACCGTATCTAAGCCGGCTACTTTTCGATCCGGTCGGGATGGAATGCCCGTGCGAGCTTTTCCACCGCATCGATGGAGCTCGGCCCCGGCTGTCCCCAGACGGAATCGATGGTGACGAATTTCTCGCCCGCAATGCCGGGCACATTCTCCACCGTCGGGTTGGCCTTCAGGATCTCGATGCGCGCCTGGCCCAGTTCGCCGGCCGGATCGCCAACCACCTGGCCACCGGCCGTGCCTGAATAATAGACAACGATGTATTCAGGCGCGCGTTCGGCGATCTGCTCCCAGGAGACCTGGCCATAGCGGTTTGCCACATCGCCAAAGATGTTCGCCCCGCCGGCCCGCTCAACCACATGCGAAAGCATGGTGTTTCCGAGCACGGCGCGCGGTGCGGATTCGCCGCCATTGAAGATGAACACCGGCATGGCCTCAACGCCATCGAGCTTTGCTTCCACCTCGGAAAGGCGCTCCTCGATGTCGGCGATCAAAGCCTCGCCGCGCTCGCGCACGCCGAAGATTGCCGACATGGAGCGGATTTCCGCATAAAGCTCGTCGAAACCGAACTTGCCGAGATTGCAGCCCTCGGTGTTGAGGCGGGTTTTCATGCCCAGATCGTGAAGCTGATCGCGCGTGTGGCGGCTTTCGCTGAACCCGTCCGGATAACCGGCATAGACGAAATCGGCCTCCGCCTCGATGAGCTGTTCGGTAGTGGCGACCAGCGGTGAAAGCACGGGAACCGTGTTGTACGCCGCCTCGTATTGGGGGCTGATTTTGAGGTTCGCCATATAGGAGGTCCCGGCCATGCGGTCTTCCAGACCGAGCGCCAGCATCATCTCCGTGGCGTTGTTGCTCAGCGTCACCGCCCGCGCCGGCGGCGCTTCATAGGTGGTGGTGTAGCCGCAATTCTCATCCGTATAGGGAAAGTCCGCCTCATCGGCAAAGGCGGGCGCAGACACCAGAACGAAACCTGCGACCGCAAGCCCGCGCAGACCGATTAATCGCGACATCAATTCACTCCTTCTATGGCCGGCATGCCGCCGGCGCTTTCAACTGGGGATGGGGGTTGTTCTGGCTGGCCGAGCGCTGGCATGACCTCCGCTGCAAACAGTTCCATGCCGGCGAGCGCCACATCGTTGGCGATCAGGCCGTTGGCGCTGAACAGGCAGCGAATGCTGTTCGCGCCGGTCTCCGCCGAGAGCGCGCGCAATTGTGCAAGGCAATCCTCGGGCGTTCCCGCGATGGTGAAATCCGCCAGCATGGCGGCGCGATCACGCAGCGCAGGCGGCTGCATTCCACGCTCCAGCGCCCGTGCCGCGCGCCGTGCATTGAGCTTTTCCAGAAGCGCATCGACCCGCTCCATGGCCTCCGCCCGGGTCGGCGCGATCATCACGTAACGCGACAGCGATGAAGCAACGAGCGGCGCGCGCGATCCACCATGGCGATCAAGTGCTGCATGAAACACGGGCAATTGCCGCGCTTCATTGGGTTCGAGGCTCAGGAGAAGCGGAAAACCGTTCCTGGCGGCGATGTCGACCGTCTCTTCCGAGACGCCGGCGACATAGATCGGCGGATGCGGCTTTTGCACCGGCGGCGGCCCGACGGAGACGTTGGAAAAACGCCACGGCCCGCCATCCGCCGAACAATGTGGTTTCGTCCAGGCGTCGATCATGATCCTCAGCGCTTCGGCAAACCGCCTTGATGCGTCATCGCGCGAAATCTCGAGCGCGGTGAATGTGCCGGGCTCGGTGCCGCGCCCGATCCCCACATCCACGCGCCCGCCGCTCTGAAAATCGAGCTGCGCGATCTGCTCGGCAAGCAGCAGCGGATGATAGAGCGGCAAAACGAGGATCGACGTGCCGAACCGCAGCCTCTCCGTCCGCGCCAGAACCTCCGCGCCAAGCAGAAGCGTGGACGGATAGGGCAGCGTTTCGCGACCGAAATGAAATTCGTTGAACCAGACGCCGCCGAAACCAAGCGCGTCCGCCCGTTCGACAAGACGCATCAGCGCCCGGTGGTCGCCAAGCGCGCCTTCACGGGCAAAGCCTGCCAGATCAACGCGCATGGCGCGACCCGCCCGAATGCGGCGCACCACATTGGAACAATCGGCTCAGTTCGGCCTGCGCCGAAGGAAATCGGGAAACGGATCGGAGACGTGACGTCCCGATAGACGGACTCATTGCCGGCAAAGCGCCTGCATGCATTCTGGGCCTCCTGCCGGCGCACCTCGTCCGGCGTTCATGGTCTATGCATGAGGCAGGTCTCCTGACTCGCGGCTCGAACGTTCGGTCCGCCTTCCCGGCTTTCGCCAGTGGCATTGGAAAGAACTTGCCGCTTACAGTTGCGAGGGCAGTCCCGGAATTGGTCTGTCTGGCAGACCGCACCGGGTTCCCTTTTCATCCGCGAAAGGCGGAACCGCATGCGGCGGCGACCCTATCCGCGAAGGAACCGCGACGCAACCGCGAATGGCGTTTGCGCGAAAGAACGGCTCCCACACAAAAAGACACCCGCCGGATAGGCGGGTGCAAGTTGGGAAACACAACAATGTTGTGGGGAGAAATTTCGAGGATCGGACCGAAAAGCGGAAACCGGTTTTCGGTCCGATCCTCTATCAAGTGTTTCGATCGTCCTTTGTGCATCCGAACGAACGCGCGGCGATCTAACGCCTCCAGCGCACGAAATAGCGCTCGAGCAGTGTCACGAAACCGAACACCGAGAGACCCATCAGGCTGAGCAGAAGGATCTGCGCGAAAACACGGCCAACGCGCAGCTGACTTGCCGCGACACGGACCAGCTCGCCCAGGCCCTCGCCGCCGCCCATATACTCGCCGACGACAACGCCGATCACGCTCCACACTGCCGCCAGCTTGAGACCGGCGAAGATGTAGGGCGTCGCATAGGGCATCTGCAGCTTGATGAGCGTCTGCCAGCGGTTCGCCTCAAGAGATTTGAACAGCATCGACATGTTGCTGTCGGTTGCCGCCAGGCCCGCCGCCGTGTTGATCGTCACGGGGAAGAACGAGATGAACGCGGCCATCATGATCTTCGACTCGATGCCGAAGCCGAACCACGCCACGAACAGCGGCGCGAAGGCCACCTTCGGCATCGTGTTGATCGCCACCACATAGGGCATGATAGCCTTGCGCCCCAGCGTGGTCGCGCCGATGATCATGCCGAGCGTGAGGCCGATGGCCGAAGCCAGCAGAAAGCCGAAGACAACCTCGACCAGCGTGATCCATGTGGCATGGGCCACATAACCGCCGGTGAACAGATTGTTGAGCGTGAAGATGAGGTCCTGCAGAACCTGATAGGGCCCCGGCAGAACCAGCTGCGAGATGCCGCTATAGGTGACGGCCATGTGCCACACCGTGACAACGGCCGCACCGAACAGCAGCACGAGCAGCCATTGCGGCGTGCGCTCGATCAGCGTCTTGCGTTCATTTTCGGCAAGCGCGATCAGCACCTCGGGATCGACAGTTTCCTTGTCAGTCATGGCTGGCCCCCTCTCCGCTTCCGAACAACAGGTCGTGAATTTCGCGGACATATTCGTTGAAGCGGTTGCCGGTAATCATGTCGGGCGTACGCGGACGCGGCAGATCAATGTCGATGCGCTTGACGATCCGGCCCGGTCGCGGTGACATCACGAAGACGGAATCCGCCAGGAAGATCGCTTCCTGGATAGAGTGCGTAACGATGATGGCCGTGGCCTCGCGCGAACGACAGATCCGCTCGAACTCCACATTCATCTGCTCGCGCGTAAATTCATCCAGCGCGCCGAACGGTTCGTCCAGGAGCAGGATTTCCGGCTGGGTCACCAGCATCCGGCAAATGGCCGCGCGCTGCGCCATGCCGCCGGAAAGCTCTGCCGGCACTGCATTGGCAAACTCGGCAAGTCCCGCCATCTCGAGAAGTTGCGTTGCGCGTTCGCGCGCAGCATTCGCGGCATTCCGCCCCTCGCGGATTTCGATGGGCAGCAGCACGTTTTCCATCACGCTGCGCCACGGCAGAAGCGTGGGCTGCTGGAACATGATGCCGATATGCTCATTCGGCCCGGTCAGAGCCTCGCCTCTGAGCGTGATTTCTCCGCCCGTCGGCGGGATCAGGCCGGCAATCATCTTCAGAACAGTCGACTTGCCACACCCACTCGCACCGACGAGAGAGGCCATTTGGCCCCTCTCCAGCTCAAACGACACATCCTTGGCGGCATGGATGATGTCGGCTTGGCCTGATCGTGCGCGGCGGTAATGCTTGTTTACATTATCAAGACGAAGGATCGCGTCCCCGTCCGACCGCACATCATGCATCACTTGGCCTCCAGGTTTTCGACGAACTCATTGGTGTAGACGACCGACAGATCCTCGATCGCTGCATCAAGTTCGCCCGTGTCGAGCAGGCTCTTGTGCCATGCATTCCAGCCGCTCTCCGGCAGGTAGCCGAGCGTGTTGCCGCCGATGGGCGCATACTGCTGGTTCACGGTCTCGAGAAGAGCACGCGCATATTCACGGCGTTCCACTTCCTGCGGATTGTAGGTCTCGCCGTCTTCGAGAACGCCTTCCGGGTTCTCCATGCCCCATTTGGTTGCCTTGTGGATCGCCTTAGCGAAGCCGGCCACCATCTCCGGGTTGTCACGGTAGATCTCACCGCGAACAGCCAGACCGTTGCCGAACAGGTCGAGGCCCTCGGGCGTGAGGTCGATCACATCGACGCCACGGTCCTTCAGAACCGCGATACCGGTGAAGGATGCTGCAAAAGCGTGGATCGTGTCACGATCGAACGCCGTCACGGCCATGCCTTCCTGACCGATGGTCACGAACTTGTATTCGTCCGGCTCGACACCAACGGATGCAAGCGCGCTGCGGGCGAACGAAACCTCGGCGCCGTCGGCGGTGGACACGCCGATCTGCGTGCCACGCAGGCCTTCTGCGCTTTCGATGCCGTCATTGCGGTCACCGGCAAGCACGAACAGGCCGCGCGAGAACAGGTTGTAGAAGAATTTTACGTCAGCGCCGCGCGCAACGGCGTTCAGCACCGGGCCCGGTCCAGGTGCGCCGAATTCAGCGCGGCCAGCTTCCATGGCCTGAAGAACGGCACCCGATCCGTCCAGGCTCTTGATCGTGACCTCGAGGCCTTCTTCCTCGAAGAAACCGCGCTGCTGCGCAACGATCATCGGATACCAGGCCATCGCGGAAGAGCCCGGCAGAACCACCGTGACCTGCTTCAGCTCCTGGGCCATGGCGACCCCGCCGGTGATTGCGAGCGCGGCAGCCGCCACGCCCATGTGGCGCATCCAGCGCGATGCCTTCTGTGCCATTGTCTTGCAGTCGTTAAACATTCGGTCCTCCCTGTTTTGCCTACGACCAGTCAGATGCCGGGAGCACGGCTCCACGGCACTCGCCAAAGCCAATTGCCCGGAAACCCTCCCGTTCGCATCGGCCTTCGAGTACGATTTCATCTCCGTCCTGCAGAAAGCTGCGGCTCTCTCCATTGCCCAGATCCAGCGGCTCCGCGCCGCGGCGCGTCAGCTCGAGCATGCAACCCTGCGACCCCGGCTTTTCGCCGGAGATCGTGCCGCTGGCGATCATGTCGCCCGGCATCATCGGGCAGCCATTGGTCATGTGGTGCGTGATCATCTGTCCGAAGGTCCAGTAGAGCCCCGCCGCATTGGCGCGCGTCACGGTGAGCGGTTGATCGCCGCGCTCCCGCATCGCCGCGCTCTCAAGACGCACCGTCAGATCGATGTTCAGAGCGCCGCCCTCGGCCTCGTCCTGATCGGCGAGATAGTCGAGCAGCGGCGGATCGTCCGCCAGCCTCTCGCGCGCCGCCACCCGGAAAGGAGCCAGCGCTTCCATCGTCACCACCCAGGGCGAGATGGTCGTTAAAAAGCTCTTGGAAAGGAACGGACCAAGCGGCTGGTATTCCCAGGCCTGAATGTCGCGCGCGCTCCAGTCATTGACGAGGCACACGCCAAACAGCCGTTCCCGCGCTTCCGGCAGACGGTGCACGCCGCTGTCGTTTCTGCCGCCGCCGATGAACGCGCCCAGTTCCAGCTCGTAATCGAGCATGCGGCTCGGCGCGAAAACGATGTCGCCACCCACCCGGATCTGGCCATTGGGACGACGCACCTCTGCACCCGACACACCAATGGAGGACGCGCGCCCGTGATAGCCAACCGGCAGGCTCTTGAAGTTCGGAAGCAGCGGATTGTCCGGCCGGAACAGCTTGCCGACATTGGTGGCGTGCTCGACCGAGCAGTAGAAATCCGTGTAGTCGCCGATCCGCGCCGGCATGCGCATCTGCAGGGTTTCAATCGGCAGAAGGAACCCCTCGATGCTCGACTGCATCTCGGAGCCGGCGCGCAGGGCGCGGTGCAGCCACAGGCGCAGCGCACGCCATTCCGCCGGCGAACGCGCCATCAGCGCATTCAGATCGTCCCGACACAAAATGCCGCGCGCATCCGCGCCGAAGATTTCATCGAGAAGCCCCGCTGCGGCGCAGGCCGACAGATTGAGCGCCTGGTCGCCAATGGCAACGACAATCACCGCTTCTGCATCATCCCCTGCCGTGGCGACGCCATAGGGCAGGTTTTGCAGGCCGAACGCCGAGGTCTCCAGATTGGCGCTGGGAACCCAGCTTTCCGCGTTGGGATCATGCGTTTCGTCGAGCGTCCAGATTGTCATTGATTGTTATGCCGATGATTGGTTACAAAGTTTGCATACAAAAAAGCATCCAAAAACGAATACGTCAAGGGATGCAAACAAAGGTTTGAATGGAGCACGCTTTATGGAATATTGGTTGTGCTTCGGCGGTTCGGGCTCCTCAGGTTGATCAGGGAGCGATTTGAGCCACATGAATATCCTCAGGGAGCAGCATCAAATGAATGGAGCCTGGGTCATCGAAGGGCCTTTGCCGCGCGAGCGCATGATGCCGTCCGGTCAGACCGCACCTTCTTGGCTGCGCAAGCTTGAGGAGCGCGTCATTGCCGGCGATGATTTCTGGCAGATCGCTGGCGCGCTGCGTCAGGGCGAGGCTCAGCAGGCGGATACCGAAAAGGGTGGCGCCCAGGCCGTCCCCTTTGTCGAGCTCGTCTATGAGATGCTTCGCATCGCCATCCGCACCGGCGCGCTGTCCACCGGCACACCGTTGATCGAAGCGGAGATCGGCGAAGCGCTCGCCGTCAGCCGCACCCCGGTGCGCGAGGCGATGCAGCGCCTTTCCGCCGACGGGCTCCTCTCGCGCCGCAAGCGCGGCTGGGAAGTCCGCAAGCTGGACCTCGTTCAGATTCGCGAATCCTATGAAGTGCGCATGGCGCTCGAAGGTTTCGCCACGGCGCAGGCCGCCATTCGCGCAAGCGATGAAGAGATCGCCTCAATCGTGGCTTCAACGCGGGCGCGGTCCGAACTCGGCTTCGAAGACATATCGGATCGCCTGACCTCGAACCGCGAACTGCACGGGCTGATCTTTGCCGCCTCGGGCAATGAACGCCTGGTCGATTCGATCAGGAAGAACATGCAGTATTACTTCGCACATCGTTTTGCACAGTTCGTCTCACGCGAAGAAGCCGCTCTCTTTCAGAAGCAGCACGAACTGATTGCCGATGCGATTGCCGCGCGCGACCCGCGCGAGGCGGAGCTGCTTGCCCGGCAGCACGTGAAGTCGACCTATCTCGCCTTCGAGAAGTTCTACAAACTGCTCTAGGATCAGGGCTCTAGCAACCGGAAGCCGCCTTCAGCCCCCGGCGAAATTCACACCGGTGGGCTGCGGGGCGAAGCGGACGAGCCGACTGTCCGTAACGCCGGCCTGACGATGCGGCAGCGCTTCATGGTAGGCCGGGTCGCGCATCATCTGCGCAAACGCGCCGACCGATGGATATTCGGCAATGAAGCAGATGTCCCACGCCTCTGCCTGCGGGCCGATCAGCATCAGCTCGAAACCGCCCCGCCAGACGATGCGCCCGCCCAGCCGTTCCAGAACGGGCGCGCTGATCCGGCTGTATTCCGCATAGGCGTCCCGACCGCTTGCCACCCGGCCATCCGGATAATCCGCCCGCTCACGCAGCTTGATGAGATTGAGCATCTGGACCGGCCCCGGCCGTGCATCCGCCCGAAACGCCTCCCAGATCTCCTTGGTGAAACCGGTGTAACGCGTCATCTGCTTCACCTTCCCTGATAGACGGGCGTACGCCGTTCGATCCATGCGTCGAGCCCTTCATGCACATCTGCCGTCGCGCACATGCGGGCAAACTGTTCGCGCTCGATCAGAAGCCCCTCTTCAATCGTCGTGTTTATGCCCCGCGTCACGGCCGAGATGATCCGGGCGGCCGCCAGTGGCGAATGCTGCAGGATGCGCTCCGCCAGCTCAAACGCCGCAGGAAGCAGATCTTCCGCAGGCACCACCCTGTTCACCAGCCCCAGCTCATGGGCGCGCTGCGGCCCGAACGTATCTCCCGTCAGAAGAAGTTCCAGCGCGCGCTTTCGCCCCGCCAGTCGCGACAGGCGCTGCGTGCCGCCAAATGTCGGCGGAATGCCGATATTGATCTCCGGTTTCGCGAAAATCGCCTGCTCGGAGGCAACCGCCAGATGCACCGCTTCGGTGATCTCGCAGCCGCCTCCGAAGGCGATGCCATTGACCGCCGCGATCACCGGCTTGGAAAACGCCTCGAAGCGCGCCGTCATCTGCTGGCCGCGACGACAGAAGGCGCGCACCGCTTCTTCTGCGCCCTGCCTTATGCTCTCGGCGAATTCATGAATGTCTCCGCCAGCCGAAAACGCCCGATCCCCCGCCCCTGTCACCACCACGGCGCCGATTGCCTCATCCGCCTCGATCTCATCGAGCAGGGACAGCAGCCGATCATTGGTCGCGTAATTCAGAGCGTTCAGTTTCGACGGGCGATTCAGCGTCAGAAGCGCGATACGCCCCTTCCTTTCGCAAAGCACGGTGTTCTGCATTTTCCTGCCTCTCCAGTTGAATTGACAGAAAGGTTAGGACCGGGCACGCTGCATGGAAACTCACTGGTTAGTATACATGGTTGCGGCATCCGATGAACACGAAACAGCAGAAGCCCAAACCGGCCCGCGAACGGGTCGTCGATGCAGCAAGCAAGCTGTTCTATCGGGAAGGGATTCGCGCCGTCAGCGTCGATGCCGTTGCAGAGGAAGCGGGCGTAACCAAGAAGACCTTCTACTATCATTTCAGAAGCAAGGATGACCTCGTCGCCGAGTATCTCAGTTCCCGCGACCAGCCAAATCTCGATCTGTTCGAAAGCTGGTTCAGGAGTGCTGAAGGCGATGTGGCGGACCGGGTTGAGGCGATTTTCACGGGCGTCGCCCGATCCGCGCGCCATCCCGCATGGCGCGGCTGCGGCTTCCTGCGCACCGCAGCCGAGCTGGCCAATCTGCCGGGACACCCAGCCATGGTGATCGGCGCGAGCCACAAGAAGAAATTCGAGAACTGGCTTTCAGGCGAACTCACCGAAAGCGGGATCGACAATCCTGCGGCGATCGCCCGCCAGATTGTGGTTCTGCTCGACGGCGTATTCTCAACGCTTCTGGTGCACCGCGACGCAGACTATGCGGAAGCCGCCGGACAGGCCGCCAGAACGCTGATCCATTCGTCATACCCGACACAGAGCACGGCAGCCTGACCGAGGCCTCCCCCGCACAACGGGCTTTGGAAAACCCATGCCTTCTGAACGTGTCAAAGCGCGGTGCCGGGCTGCCCCCGCTCGGCACATGCGCCGGCGACTGCCTCGAACGGCAGCAGGATCGATCCGAAACGGCTTGGAAACGCCCGCGCCGCCTCGAACATGGCGAGATCCCGCCAGGGTTCGGGAAAAGTGACCGCTTCTCCCGCCAGAAGGCGGCGCAGCAGACCGGCAATCTCGCCGACGCCGGCGCAGGTCTCTCCAGTGGCATGGCGCACGACGATGGCGGTAGACGCCATGCCGAGTGTGCAAGCGCGCGTGCGCCACCCAAGCGCGCCAATCGCATCGCCCCGCCACTGCACATCAAGCGTTACCGTGCTGCCGCAGGTGCGGCTCGTCCGGGTGATTGAGGCATCCGCCGGGACGAGCCGCCTGTCAGTGCGAACCCCGGCGGCCAGATCCCGCAGGCCGCGCTGATAGAGCGCGGCCAGGTCCGCATCGGCGCTCATTCGACGCTGTCATCCTTCATCTGCCGGCCGAGAACCGACAGAAAGGTCAGCGCAAAATAAAGCCCGCGCCGCACATCCTCATTGCCGGCCACGCGCAGCAGGCCGAGAAGGGATGGCACCTGGGCCTGTGCGGTCTGTGTCGCGGCATAGCGCGCGGCATTGCCGACGTTCCACGCAGCGCCCACGCTTTCCTCATAGGCCTTCATCAGTTTCTGCACCATCGCGTCGTCGAACATGTCGACGCCGTCGGATGCAAGCGATGCGAGATCGACCAGATTGTGAAGACGGCGGCCCTGCAGGAGCGGTGCAAGCTTCTCGAGAAGCTCCACGAGCCCGCGCTCGGTGGCTTCATCCATTGCGGCGAGCGCCTTCGGTGCTCCGGCAGCGGCTTCGGGCGTGTCCATGACTGTATCGTTCATTGTTTTCCTCCGGATGCCGTTGTCAGATGATGCCGCGCGCGACGGACCAGTAGATTCCGCGATTGAAGGCCTTGCGGAGCAGTCCCCCGACCTTGGTCGGCGGGGTGGGATGCACGTCCTCGTCATAGTCGTACCAGAGCGGCATGCCGGCCTCGAGGCCCATCTGCGCCACGGCCTGAACCTTGCCGTCATAGGCATCGACCGTGCGGCCAAGCCGGATGTCGCCGGCGATGTTGTTGGCGATCACCGGGCACTGGTTGTGACAGGAACCGCCGGCCTTGGAGATCGGCAGATCGACCGTGTCACCCATGATGTAGGCGTTGGGGTGGCCTTCGAGCTGCAGCGTCTGGCGGTCGGTGGGCAGCCAGCCCTCATTGTTCGGAGCCTGCGAAATGCCGCTTTCCAGAACCGCATCGACCGCGCGGATCGGCGGCGTACACATGAGAAGATCGAACGCCTCTTCACCGCCCTCTTCCGAGTGGGCGATCTTCTTGCCCGCGTCCACGGAGTCCAGCGTGAAGCCGCGCTGATACTTGATGCCCTTGGCTTCGAACACCGGCGGCAGCACCTCACACACCTCCTGCTGCAGGAACAGGCAGTTGCGCAGAAGCTGCGAAACGGTTGGATAGGTGTAGACGATTTCGCACTGCTCGCGCACGCCCTTGCGGCGCAGATATTCATCCACCATCAGCGTGGTTTCCATCGGCGCGATGCCGCACTGATGCGGCACATTCGGCGTCTTCGGGAAGTTGACGGTGATGAAGATGCGCCCCTTCTCGAAATTGCGCAGCTTCTCGGCAAGCTGGCGCGCGGGGCCGTACTGATAGAAATAGTCGCCGCCTTCCTTGAGGCCCGGAATGCGCTCGGGTGCGGGCAGGCAGCCCGTCGAAACGACGATGTAGTCGTAGCCAATCGTCTTTCCGCTCTGCGTCTTCACGGAGGAGCCCGCAAAGTCGAAATGCACCACCTTGTCCACCTCGAAGGTGATCTCGGGGCGCAGGAGCGTGCGCTGTTTGCGCCGTAACTCGCCCTCGAAGAACATGTCGAAAGCGACATACATGAAGGCTGGCTTGTAGTAGTGCCATGGGGAATCGGACAGGAGCGTGACCTTGATTTCTCCCCGCGCGATTTCGGGATACATCTTGGCGACGATGCTGTTGGCCGTCATCGTGCCACCGATGCCGCCTCCCACGATAAGTATATGTTTGGTCAACGCTAACCTCCCTGCTTTCACTTAGCTGGCGCAGATATCTTGATCCGTCATCTCAGAGGATTAGCATGCAGGAGAAAGGCAGCGCCGGCGGATGTTTCCAGAATGGAAAGGTTCGATATGGCGGGGGAAACGCGCATGCAGGAAACGGAAATCCGCCAGGTCGTTCAGGCCCAGATCATCGAATGTCTCAACCGTTTTTATGCGATTGAGACTGGTTTGTGGGGCGGTCCTTTGGATGCTTTGATTGTTCGTACGATCATCACGGGGAAGATTGAGGGTCGATTTTACGATCTATCTTCGCTTTCGATGACGTTGGGTCTTCCGCTTTCGACGACGCACCGGAAGATCCTTGAGCTTGAGGCTTCTGGATTTCTGGAGCGAGTGCGCAGCGGGCGTTCGACGCATCTTGTCCCGACGCGCCGGAGCTGCGTTGAGCTGGACAAGAGTTTCGAGGAGATGGTTTCGACGCTTCAGCGTCTTTACCGGGGTGGTCCGGGGCTTGGTGAGGACAGGCGCGGTTCAGCGTCCCGGGAGCGTCTCTGAGCGACGGGGCAACGCATGTCAGCTGTGCCCGTGCCTTTGGGTTTCTGGGAATCTGGTCGGTTTTCTGGAGCGTTAGAACGCAAAAAACCCCGCGGCGTGTGCAGCGGGGTTTGTTCGTTGATTTGGTTGCGGGGGCAGGATTTGAACCTGCGACCTTCAGGTTATGAGCC